>NZ_SPDV01000003.1 GCF_004564275.1 Sphingomonas parva (ex Maeng et al. 2020) | reverse complement strand
GATCGAGGGCGCGGAGCTCGGCATCTGGACGGTCGACCCGCGCACCGGCGCGACCTGGTATTCGGATCGGTCACGCGATCTCTGGGGCGTCGGCCGCGAGCTGAACCTCAACGCCCGCATGATGAAGCAATACATCCACCCGGATGATTGGGAGAAGGTGCTGGAGCCCTGGCGCAAGGACTTCCCCAACGATCAGGTCAATTTCGAGCACCGCCTGGTCTGGCCGAACGGCGAGATCAAGTGGGTGCAGTCGATCGGAACCGCGATCCGCGGCGAGGACGGCGTCGTCCACACGCTGAGCGGCATCCATCTCGACATCACAGAGCGCAAGCAGGCGGAGGCCGAGCTCGCCCGCTCCCGCGACGCGCTGCACCAGTCGGAGAAGCTTGCCGCGCTGGGCTCGCTTCTCGCCGGCGTCAGCCACGAGCTCAACAACCCCCTCGCCGCGATCGTCGGCCAGGCGGAGATGCTGGAGGAGGACAGCCGCGGCACGATCTTCGAGGCGCGCGCCAAGAAGATCAGCGCCGCTGCCGATCGCTGCGCCCGGATCGTCCAGACCTTCCTCGCCATGGCGCGTCGCCGCGAGCCGCAGAGGAACCCGATCGATCCCAACGAGCTCGTCTCGGCGGCCTTGCAGCTTGCGGAGTATGCATTGCGCACCAGCGGCGTCACAGCCACGGTCGAATGTGAGCCGGGTGTGCCGCCGATCCAGGGCGACAAGGATCAATTGCACCAGGTGCTGGTCAATCTCATCATCAATGCGCAGCAGGCGCTCGAGGAGGGAGAGGGGCTCGACAAGCGGCTCATGATCCGTACCGCGCGCAACGAGGTCGGCAACGTTGTGATCGACGTCACCGACAACGGCCCGGGTGTCCCGACGGACCTCGCCTGCCGCATCTTCGAGCCATTCTTCACCACCAAGCCGCAGGGGTCCGGCACCGGCGTCGGCCTCTCCTTCTCGCATGGCATCGTCGAGGCGCATGGCGGCACCCTGCGGGTGCTGCAGAGCGAGGGGGGTGGCGCTACCTTCCGGATCGAATTGCCGTCCGCAGGACCGGTTGTTGCGGAGATCGTCGCCGAAGCGCACGACGATTTCGAGCCGCTGCCGGGCGCTCGCCGCAGCGCCCTCGTCGTCGACGATGAGGCCGACATCGCCGAGACGATCGGCGAATTGCTCGAGCGCGAGGGCTTCGACGTCACCGTTGCCTCGGACGGCGCCGCCGCTCTCAGGGCGCTCGATCATCGCGACTTCGATGTCGTGCTCTCCGATCTGCGAATGCCCGGCGTGAACGGTCCGGAAATGTACGAGCGGCTGCGCGAGATTCGTCCGCACCTCCTCTCCCGCGTTGCCTTCGTGACTGGCGACACGCTCGGCGCATCGATGGACGAGTTCCTCCGTGAGAGCGGCCGGCCGGTGCTCGAGAAGCCGTTCACGCGCGCCGGCGTGCGCTGCCTCGTCGCAGGGATGATCGACGCATGAGCGGCGCGGCGCACATCGTCGTGGTCGACGATGACGAGGACGTCCGCTCGACCGTCGCCGAATATCTGCGGCGCAACGGCCTTTCGGTAAGCGAGGCGGACGGCGGCGCGGCGCTGCGCGAGATCATGGGCGCGCGACCGATCGATCTCGCCTTGCTCGACATCAACATGCCGGGTGACGACGGCCTGACTCTGGCGCGGGAGATCCGCGCCTCGGGCGAGGCGGGGATCATCATGCTGACCGCGAAAAGCGACGACATCGATCGAATCGTCGGCCTTGAGATCGGCGCCGACGATTACGTCACCAAGCCGTTCAACCCACGCGAGCTGCTCGCCCGCGTTCGTTCGGTGCTGCGCAGGGCGAACCGCGGCGGCGAGGCGCCCGCCACCATGGGCCGCGAGATCCAGATGGGCAAATGCCGGCTGAACCTCGACAGTCGCAAGCTCTACGAGGCGGACGGCACCGAGGTGCCGCTGACGGCGATGGAATTCGATCTGCTCAAATGTTTCGCGGAGCATCCGCGCCGTGTGCTCACCCGCGATCAACTGCTCGATCTCGCCCACAACCGGGAGATGGAGGCGTTCGATCGCTCGATCGACACGCGCATCACCCGGATCCGCCGCAAGATCGAGCTCGATCCGGCGAAGCCGGACTGCCTGAAGACGGTGCGCGGCGCCGGCTACGTGTTCAATCCGGATTGCGGCAATGGCGGCAGCGCCGCCGCCTCCAGCGCGGCGATTGCGGCGGACTGACTCCCGTCGCGACCGGGTTCGCTCGGCTACCGCCTAAGGTCCTGGCGGCGAACAAATCGCCGCTATGCGCTGCAACAAAAGCGCCGCGGGTCTGTTCTCCGATTCAAAGGGAATGGATGCGGGTGGGGCTTGAAAGGAGCCCAGCATGTTCCGGCGTTTGATTGCGGCATTTCTTCTTGCGGCTCCGAGCGGCGCCGCCCTGGCGCAGAGCGATGAGGCGGGCGATTGGGCGCTCGCGGCGATGCCCAACGGCTGCATGGTCCAGGCCACCTCCCCAAAGGGTACGATGCTGTCGATCTGGGGCTTCGCGGGCGAGGAGAAGCTCGCTTTTCTGCTCCAGAATAGAGACTGGCGCACGCTGCGAGACGGCGACAATTACGATCTGAAGCTCGATTTCCTCGGCGTCCGCTCGCTGCCGGTCGAGGCGACGGCGCGCGAAAACATCGATCAGGACGGCCCGGGGTTCTTCTTCACGGTCGAGCCCGGCGCCGGCGCGAGCTTCCTCGATGCCTTCGCAAGCGCGGAAGGCATGCGGATCAACGAGGGCGGCCGCAGTGTCGATACGCTGTCGCTCGCCGGCGGCCGCGGCGCGATGTCCGCGCTCGCCCGCTGCCTCTCCGATCGCTGGGCCGAGGCCAGTGGGCTGCCCGAGACCGAAGAGGAAGAGGTCAGCCCCGCCGCCTCGCCGATCTGACGGCCGGCTCTCCTCCAGCGACCGCTGGACGGGGAGCTCCGTCGCGCTTCGCTATCGATAGAGGTCAGGCAGCTCGTCCTCGAACAGGATCGCCGGGTCCTGCTTGAACCGGGCGAAGTCCGCCGCACTCGGATGTCCGGGATACGGCGCGTAGAAATGGTCCTTGCGATCATTGGCAGGGTTGGCGTTGCGCCACACCAAAGCGTAAGCGATGCCGCCGCCGATAGAGGGATCCTTCAGGGCCGGGAGCAGCACTGCGGTCCACCATTCGGGATCGGGTATGGTCTCGACTCCGGTCTCGGTAAGCGCCGCGAGCTTGCCCCGCTCTCTGGCCATCTTGGCGAGCAGCCGCAGCCGGTTGACGAACACCGCCCTTGTCTCGGCAGTCTTGACGCTGTGATAATCGTCGAAGCCGAGGAGATCGATCACGTCGTCCCCGGGGTAGCGCTCGAGATACTCGGCCTCGCTGTCGAACACGTCGGTCGAATAGGCATAGAGCGCGTTGCGAACGCCTTTCTCGTCCCGCAAATAGGCGACAGTGAAGCGCCAGAGCTGCTTGAAAGCGTCGACACTGGCATGATCGCGGCCCCACCAGAACCAGCTGCCGGTGTGTTCGTGGAACGGCCGGAAGATCACCGGCACACGTCTTCCATCCTCGGTCCTGAGGCCGTTCAGGAACGCCGCCACGACGTCCAGCTTCGCCTTGTAATCGCCGTGCAACCGTCCGCCAGGGATGATCGCGTCGACAGCTCGCGCCGTGTTCCAGCTGTCGGTGTCGTTGACCGGGTTCGGCATGTGCCACGCCAGGCTGATCACGCCCCCACGGCCGAAGCCTTCCAGAATCCAGCGCCGCAGCTCCTCCGCACGCTGGGGGTCGGCAAGGTCCGGCTGGCCGTTCCTGAACAGCCGCCCGACGTCCCAACCGTAGACCGCCGGATACGCGCCGGCCACGTCCTTCACGTCCGACCGGCCCGCCTCGCCGGTCCAGCCCATGCCGTAGGCGAGGTCGTCATGGTGGCCGAACAGCACGCAGTCACGGCTGATGCGCTGCAGATTGGCGAAGAGAGCCCGCGTCTCCGGCGTCGCTTTGCGATCTGCGAGCTGGACCGCGGCGGCGCCGCCGCGCGGGCCTGGCGCGGTCGCGCAGGCGGTGAGCGCGAGCATCGCCGCGGCCAGCGCGCCGGCCTTCGCTCGAGCGATCATTGCGCCTTGAAGCGCAGCGCTGCCCCGCCGGAAGGAGCGAGCCGTAGCGTGACCGGCGCCTTCGGGCCCTTGCCGAGGCTCGATCGCTGCACATCCAGCGCCGTCGGCGTGTTGCCGTCGGTCCACGCCGTCATCTCGAACCGCCCGCTGCCGAGGAAGTCCAGCGGGAGGGTGAGGGTTCGGCCGGACTCGTTGGTCATCGCACCCACGTACCAGTCCTTCCCCTTGCGCCGGGCGATCGCGACATGCTCGCCGATCTCGCCGGCGATTGCCCGGGTTTCGTCCCAGCTGACCGGAACATCCGACAGGAAATCGAGCCCCGGCTCGGCGGCGCCGGAGTTGGTTCGATAGGCGTTCGGCGTGTCCGCGACCACCGAGAAGGGGCTTTCGTAGACGACGTACATGGCCAGGCCATGACCGCGGGTCGTTTGGACGAACGGCGGCGCGCTCCTGACCTGGAACGCCTCCGGCGCCTGGTTGCGGAAACCGCCCGGCGTATAGTCCATCGGCCCCAGCAGCTGGCGGGTGAAGGCCAGGGTGACGTTGTGCCGCGCCGTCACGCGCCGGCTCCACTTGTTGTACTCTGCGCCCATCACGCCCTCCTGGGTCAGGTAATGGGGGTAGGTGCGGGCGAGGCCGGTCGGGTGGTAGGCGCCGTGGAGGTTCACCATCAACTTGTGCTCGGCCGCCTTCTTCAGCAGCCGGTGGTACCAGTCGACCATCTGCTGATCGTCGCGGTCCATAAAATCGACCTTGATGCCCTTGATGCCGAGCCGCTCGTAGAGCGCCAGCGCCTCGTCCATCTGCGCATCGAGCGCCTTCCAGTTGAGCCACAGCCAAAGGCCGACGCCGCGCTTGCCGCCGTATTCGACCAGCTCCGGCAGATCGATCTCGGGGATGGAGCGGGTGACGTCGACGCCCGGCCGAACGACGCCGCCGCCGCCCGCACCCATGTACCAGCCCTCGTCGATCAGCATGTATTGCAAGCCGGACTCGGCGGCGAAGTCGATGAAGCGCTTGACCGTTTCGTCGTTGGTGCCCGCGGTCTTGACCCCGGCGATGGTCGGGCCGTTCCACCAGTCCCAGGCGGACTTGCCCGGCTTCACCCATGAGGTGTCGAATTCCGGATCGGGGTTGAGGTTGGTGATCAGCGTCGATTCGAGCAGTTCCGCCGGACTGTCGGCGAGCATCACCACCCGCCAGGGCGAGACGATCTCGGAGCCGATCCTGGTGCGGACCGCGACGAACGGATCCTCGAGCCGGGGCGAGAGCTTGAGCTGCGCGCCGAGCCCGCCGTCGCCCCGGCCCTGCAGGTACATGCCCGCCCAGTTCTCGAGATCCGCCTCGGCGAGCGCCAGCGTCGCGCCACCTTCGCCGGTGCTGCACATGAACGGCGCGTCGTAGAGATTGTGCTCGCGCAGCGACGAGGCGCGGACCGGGTCGAACTCGCCCTCGTGACTGGTACCGAACTTGCCGAGATTGAGGCCCCAGCAGGCATAATCGCGCGCGAAATCGAATCGCGTCATCTCGCCCATCACATTGGCGGCGGCGAGGGCGGACTGGACCGGAACGACGTAGCGAAAGGCGGCGCCGTCATCATAAGCGCGGAAGATGATCCGGAGCTTGCGGCCGGCATCGCCGCCCTCCTGCAGGTCGACCGCGAGTTCTTCGTAGCGATCGTCGACCGCGCGGGCCTTGCCCGCGGTCAGCGTGTATCGATCGGTACCGGATCGGCGTTCCGAGCCGGTCACCGCGAGGCCGTACGAGAGCCTCCCGCCCTTGTCGAGATCGAGCCCGAGGGGCGACGGCGCCAGCACCGGCTTTCCGTCGAACGTCACCGAATAGGTCGGTTGGCGCTCCGAACTGGTGCCGACGACGATCTCGACGCGCTTGCCTGGCGAGGCGAGCCTCAGGTCGGCCGCCGCCGCGGACGAAGCGCCGGCAGCGAGCAGTGCGGCGAGGATCAGGCGCCTGTTCATTTTACTCTCCCGATTACGTTCTGATTGTCAGAGCCGGCCGGCTGCGCCGACGAGGGCGATTGCTCCGGCTTCCAGGGCGAGCGGAGCGCCGGGTGCCAGCAACAGGCATTCGCCCGGTCCAGCTTCTTCGCTCGCGGACCGCGCGGAGCCTTCGAGCGGCATCACCCAGCGCTCGCGCCCGGCAAGTCTCTCCGGCACTGCCTGTGTCGACGTTGCTCGGCAGAGGATGAAATGCGGTCCGTCGACCAGCACCGCGTCGCCCAAAGCCGAGCGGCGGGCGAGATGCTCCGGATAAGGCGCGGGCATGGAGACGGCGATGCCGTCGGCAAGGTGCAGCTCGCGCGGCCGCCCGTAGTCGTAGAGGCGATAGGTCACGTCCGCATTCTGCTGGAACTCGAGCAGCGAGATACCGGCGCCGATTGCATGAACGGTGCCGGCGGGTACGAAGAAGAAGTCACCGGCCTGGACCGGCTTCCAATCGATCATGGACTCGATCGATCCGTCGAGCGCTGCCGCGCGCAGCGCCTCGGGGGAAGTCTCGGCGCGCAGGCCGATGCCCAGCGTGGCGCCAGGCTCCGCATCGAGGATGTACCAGCATTCGCTCTTGCCCTGGACAAGGCCGCGCGTCCGCGCCTGCTCGTCGTCGGGATGAACCTGGATCGACAAGTTCTCGCTGGTGAAGATGTATTTCACCAGCAGCGGCAGAGGATCGTGGTCCGGCGCGTCGAACCAGATCTCGCCGATCCGTCGCCCGCCCGTCTCCCCGAAGATCGGCGGGAGCTCGGTCCTGCCCCAGGGCTTCTCGACCTGATGGGTCTTCAGCTTCACATTCTGATCTTTCGTGCCGGAAGGATGGTGCGCAGGACCGGCTCGGCCACCGATGCCATGGCGTCATAGCCGGCCTCCGTCGGGTGGACCCCGTCGTAGGCGAGCCCGGGGCGCATCGCCTCGTCCGCCGTCGCCAGCACTCTGTGATAGTCGATGTAGATCAGACGCTCGGCGCGCGCGTAGTCGCGCAGCCAGGCGTTCAGCGTCCGGATCGGCGCGCGCGTCTCCAGGCCGGGGCGCCACGGGAAGCTCGCCGCCGGCGGGATCGAGGCGAGGATCGGGCGGATGCCGAACTGGCGCGCGATCGCGACCATCGCCCGAACATTGTCCTGCGTCATGCCCCGCGTCATCGGCCCGGTGTTGCCGGCGACATCGTTGGTGCCGGCCATGATGTGGACGGCCTTCGGCCGCAGCGCGACCACGTCCGCCATCATCCGCAGCACCATCTGCGAGGTCGTCTGCCCGCCGATGCCGCGGCCGATCCGGCCCGCGACGAAGAAGCCCGGCCTCTTGTCGCGCCATCCCTCCGTGATCGAATCGCCCAGGAACACGATATCCACCGGCGCCTTGCTCGCGATCAGTGCCTCATTCTCGGCGCGGTAGCGACCGAGCATGGCGAAGTCCTCGCGCAGTGTGCGCGCCCATTTCTCCTCCCACGTCTCGGCACCGGCCGAAGCGGCGCTCCCGGCCAGCGCGCCCGCGGCGAGCGGCGCCGCCAGCGCATTGCGTACGAAGAGGCGGCGATCGATCATTGTCCCTCCCTGTGCAGCCCCGGGGACCGCAGCGGCGCGGCCCGCCCTCGTTCTTACCTCCTGACCCACGCCGGTCCAGCCCCCTGAGCGGCTGCCTTCGAGCGGACATGCGCGCGCGACGGGAGGAGATGCTTTGCCCCGGCCGAGCCGCATGTTAGCTTCGGGACAAGGGGGACGTGGGATGAAGACTCTCGGGATCATTGCGGCCGCGACGGCCTGCGCGCTGGCCGGCTCGCCGGTGCTCGCGCAGACGATCGGCACCGATATCATCAGGAAGCCGTCGGACTGGCGAGGAACTCTGCTCGAGGGGACCGACACCCTCGTCGCGACCAACGATTACGGTCAGGCGCTGTTCGTCCAGGTCGACGACACCGTCGCGCCGACGTTCGCGCCCGCGGCGATGACGGCCGAGCGTCTCGCGAACGAGTTCAAGCGCCTGTGCATCGACACCGGCTTCGATCAGGCGCGGCTCGCCGGCGCCGCAGCCGGATCGAGCTTCAGGCTCCAGAACCGGCAGGTCACGATTGCGGGCCGCAAGGACGGCCCCGCCCTCGTCGCGAGTGTCTGGCATTCGCCCGAGGCGCGCGTGCAGATCTGGGGCGTCGAGGCCTCGGCGCTCAAGAACCGCCAGACCCTCAGCCGCTGGCGCAACGGTGCGACCTCCGGCCCGTTCTCGCCGGGCCGGACGCAGCTGCCGTCCTGCAACGTCACCGTGATGTCGACCGGCTTTGACGGCGTGGAGCCGTTCGTCGCGGCGATGAACAGAATTCTGGGCGCAGAGCCGTCCAAGTCGGTCGTCAAGCGCCAATGGGCCGATGGCCATTGGCAGGTGAAAGGGACCGGCGGGGCGGCGCGCGTCTCCTACTCGATGGTTGATCTCGACCGGACCGAGTCGCTGCTTCATGTCGCCATCACCCCTGTCGGAGCGGAGAAGGCCAAGTGAGCGGCCGCAGGATCGCGGGACCCGCGACGCCGTTGCTCCTCGGGCTGGCCGCGGCCTTGCTGCTCGGCGGATGCTCGGTCGGCGTGAAGCGCACGCCAGGCATGAAGCTCTACAGCAACGGCGACGTCGCGGCGGCGATCCCGCTGCTCGAGCGCGAGGTTGCCGCGGGCGAAGTCACCGCGCGCTACCCGCTCGGCCTCGCCTATCGCGACGGCAACGGTGTCGGGAAGGATCTCGACAAGGCCGAGATCCTCCTCACTGGAGCGGCAATCGGCGGCGACCCGCGCGCCGTCACCGCCTTGCGCCAGTTGCTCCAGGACGCGTCCCGTTGCGAGAAGGATCAGATGCTGCGCGAGCATTGGGGGACCGTCGGCACGATGTACCGCAACCTCATCACCGGCGTGGTCGAGCTGCACACGGCTGCGCCGGCGCAGCTGCGCGCAATGGCCGCGCTCTACGACGAGCCCTGCGCGGGCGCGCCGCCCCAGCCGGAAGCGGCGCGAAGCCTCCGCGCCCTGTCCGGCGGACCGCGGCACATCTGGATCTACGTGCCGGGCTGAGCCGCGGGTCGATATGCGGGTTGCGATCGCGTTGGGGCTGAAGGGCAGCGACGGACAAGCGGCTTGTGCGGGTAGCCTGCCGCTGCAGGATCCATGCCGCCGCGTTGTCCGGACGCCGGTTACTCGTCGATCCGCTTCAGCAGGGCGAGCGTGGCCGGGTCCTTGATCCGGTAGGCGAGGGCGGCCTCGGCCTCCTTCCTCGCGGCGCTGCGTTCGCCGGCCGCAAGCAATGCCGCGGCGAGATCGCTGCGGACCGGATAATACCAGGCAGGGGGATCGGTGATCAGCGAGAAACCCTCGCTTTCCTGGATCTCCGCGGCTTGGCGGAACGCCGTGGCCGCGTCTGCAGGCCGATTTTCGAGCATCGCTGCCCGGCCGTCGAGCACCCGGCGGGCGATGAAGGCGAGCTGCTGTCCCTGCTTCGCTCCCTCGTCGTACGCGCCCGCGGGGCCGACGATAGCCTCCGCCTCGACTTTCACGCCGGCCGCGTCGCCCCGCCGAGCCAGCGCCTCGCCGCGCGCATAATGCCAGGCGGCGGCGAGCACGGGCAGCCTTGGCTTGGGCAGCTTCAGCACCTCCTCGGGGTCCGCGAAACGCGCCAGGGCGAAATAGCCGCTCGCTGCTATGACCTGGCTGAAACTGCTGGCGTCGTCGCGGCTCTGCGAGCGCTCGACCAGCGGGCGGCCGAGCGCCAGCGCGGTCTTGGCGTCACCCGCCTGCAGCGCGCCACCGAGGCCGAATGTGACGTTATGGACATGATAGGGTAGCCCCCAGACGCCGTCGGGCGGCGGCAGGCCCAGGGCCCGCGCGTTGTCGATCCCGATCTCAACCGCCCGCACATTGGCGTCCGCCGCGTCCTGATAGCGCCCCACCCAATAATAGGTATGGCTCGGCATGTGGACGAGGTGGCTCGCCTTGGGCGCGAGCGCGCCGAGCCGATCGGCATAAGGCTCGGCCCGTGCGGGAACGCCGGCGATCTCGCTGGCGTGGATGTAGAAATGGATGGCTGGCGTGTCGTCGGGTCGGCGATTCAGCACCCGTTCGAGCAGCGGCATCGCCAGCTCGGCATTTCGTTTCCAGTCGTTCGGGGTCTTCGCCTTGGTCATCAGCCACGCATCGGCGGTGATCACCGCGATGGAATCGTCGGCCGGATGAGCCGATGCGAGCTTCGCCATCGCCTTGGCGAAGGCAGTGTCGCCGGGCTTGCCGCCGCCACCCTTCTTGTAGCGCCGCTGCAGCGCCGCGATCAGCGCTCGCTCGCGGTCGGTACCTTCAGCCTTGGCGAGCGTCGCCGCCTCGTTTGCCATTGCGGCGAGCGGCGCCAGCTCCGCAGCGCTCTTGCCGTAGTTGATCGTCGGCCCCGAGGTCCAGGCCAGTCCCCACAGGCACATCGCGCAGGCGGGATCCAGCCGCACCGCCTCCGCCATTGCGGCAATCGCCGCCTTGTGCGCGAAGGCATGGGCGAGCTGCATCCCGTTGTCGAAGAATGCCTGAGCCTCGGGCACTCGGGTGGTGATCGGGAATCCGCCGCTGCCGTAGCCCGGCAGGATCTGCGGGGTCTTCGGCGCGGCCGTATCCGCATGAGTCATGCCGTCGTGGGACGCCTCCGCCTTCGACGCGGGCGACGGCGCGGCGGCGGTGTGCTGCGCGGCGGCGGGCGACCCGAGTGTGAGCAGCAGCAGGACAGATAATCGGCGCATGAGCAATTCCCCCGGATGCGGAGCGTATCACGACATCGGCGGCATGAGGAACCGGGCGGATGCGGCTGACGGCGCGTTTCCTGGGCGCAGCTCGGCGAGCCCAGACGTGCCGAGCCGATTCCTCGTCCAGGTCCCAGACGGTGACCCTATCGGTCTGATCGGAAACGTTCACTTCGATGAAGAAGCGATCGTCGCAGCCTGGAACTGGCTTCGGGGCAGCGGCCCGTCTGCTCGCGGCGAGGATGGTCATGTCTCCACGACCAGCACCCGCGCGGCGCCGCGCGGGCAGGCGACATGCTCTTCACCCGCCTCGATGATGGCTGCCTGCCCCGCTTCGAGAAGCAGCGAGGACGTGCGGCCATTCTTCCGCGTACGCATCTCCACGCAACCGGACAGTACCAGGAAGAACTCGCGGTCATCGTTGCGATGCCATCGATAGGGCGTGTCGATCCAGCGGAGCTTCACCGCGGCGCCGCCGAAACCGGGGAAGTTCGGGCCGCGCCAGGCGACCGGCCCGTCGACGGCATTCGTGTCGATCTTTTCCATGGGGCCGTGCCTCACGCTGCTCGTGCTGTGCGGCCGATCAGGCCGGAAAGGTAGGAATTCCGGCGGGCAAGAAAGTCGGCCAGCAGCGCAGGAAATTCGGGGGCAACCGCCTGGCGGACGGATTGTCGCGCGCGCAGCCCGCATCGCCATGAGGAGACGCGAGTGAGTGCGTCGGCCAGGCGCAGAGCCGCCAAGGTCTCGAACGCATCGAGGTAGCGAAATACCGGCGCGAAGGCCGCGTCGACCAGGCTGAACGTCCCGCCGGAGAACCACGGTCCTGCCACGATCCGATCCACCCTTTGGAACCGGGCGATCAGGGCGAGCCGCACTGCCTCGAAGCTCGCCTCGTCGACCGCCGAATAGAGGGCGCCGATATCGGCAAGGGTCGCCGAAGCGAACTCGATCCAGGCGCGGTGCCCGGCTCGGCGGAGCGGATCTGCGGGCAGCAGCGACCCTTCCGAAATGTCGTCCAGATACTCGGCGATCACCGCGCTCTCGAACAGCACCGCGCCGTCGACCAGCAAGAGCGGCACCTTGCCGTTCGGCGACGCGCGCAGGAACCAGTCTGGGCGGTTGGCCAAATCTATCGTCACGCGCTCGAGCGGAATCGACTTCTCCGCGGCGACAATCGCGGCGCGCTGGACATAGGGGCAAAGCGGGTGACTCACGAGCTTGAGCATGGCTTTCCTTTCAGGCGGCGGCGCGGTCGGCTTCGGTGACGAAGCCGGGCCAATCGGCGAGGTAGTCGAGAAACGGCGGGCTGACGCCGCGCTCGGCCAGATAGTCTGCCGTGGCCGGGAGAGTGCGGGAACGGAAGCCGGGATGGGCGAGGAGCTGCTTGGGCAAATCCGGGTGGAGCACGGCGGCCGTGCCGATTCCGACCAGATCGGCGCCGCTCTCCAGCGCCGCCTCGATCGACCGGGCGCTCGAGAAGCCGCCGGTCAGGCCAAGCACGCCTCGGCGGCGATTCAGGGTCCTGAGCCACGTAGGGCGAGCCGCCTCCATCTCCTCGAAGACGGCAGGATGCTCCACCACGAGGTCGAGATGGTCCACGGCTCCGTCGACGAGAAGCTCACCGGCAAGCGCCAGCATCTCGTCCGGCCGCAGCCCACGATCGCGAAAGTTGAGGCGTACGCTCAGCGCCGCGGACGGTGTTCTGGTGCGGATCGCCGCAAGCACTTCGCGAAGGAGACGGGCTCGGTTGTCCAGCGATCCGCCATAAGCATCGGTCCGGCGGTTTGCCTGAGGATCGAGGAACTGGGCGAGCAGGAAGCCATAGGCGGCATGCACCTGAACGCCATGGAATCCTGCCCGGACGCTGCGCTCGGCGCCGGAAGCGAACGCATCGATCACTTCTGCGAGGTCGCCACGATTTGCGGCGCGCGCGGCCGGCGTCGGCGACGGCGCAAGCGCGCCGCCAGCAGTGCGGAGAGACCTGCCTCCGCCGTGCTGGAGCTGGACGAGGGCGATCGCTCCATGCCGTTTCACGGCATGAGCAAGACCGGTCATGCCCGGCAGAAAGGCGTCGGAGTAGGTGCCGTACTGGCCCCGAAAGGCGCGGCTGTCCGCCGTCACCGCGGCGGCCGCGGTGAGGACGAGCCCGAAGCCCCCTTGGGCGCGCATGGCGAGCCAATGCCGATCTTCGCGTGACACGCGGCCGTCCGCCAGGCTCTGCTGGGTCGTCAGCGGTGCGAACATCAGGCGGTTGCGCAGCACGTGCCCGCTCGCCAGCCGGAGCGGCTCGAACATGGAATGCATGAGGCCCTCCATCACCTTGTCGCGCTACGGGCGAGCTGTAGCTCCAGGCCCTTGCGGTCGGTCTGGATCCAATATTCGACGATCCGGCCGGCGCTGACCCGATAGACCGCCGAGCTGACCTCGATCAGCGTCTTGCCGGTCGGCTGCTCGCCATCGAGAGAGGCGAGGTGGTGGCCGGTCTGATGCCAGCGTACGTAGACTCGATCACCATCCGCGATCATCTCCTCGATCCGAAGCTCGAAATGCCCGAACATCCGGCGGAAATCGCGCACGTGCTCGGAATAGTCAGCGGGCGTGCGCACGACCGTGACTTCACTTTCCGAGACGATCTGGTGGGCTGCGACGGCCGCGGCCATGTAGCGGTCCGCAAGTTCGGGATGCGCGCCGGACCGGACATCGCGCACGAAGCCGCGAACGACCTCGACGGGCGCCACGGTCGGTGCTTCCGGGCTCGGCGTCGAGAATGCTGCGAGGAGGGAGGGAAGGAGGGCATTCATCGGAGGGTCCTGCTCTGCTTGAGATCGAGCACCAGTACGATCAGCGGCAGTTGTCGAAAAACGATAGTTTCTTGTTCTCAGGCCAAGGCAGGCTTAGCCTTCCTTCATGATTTCTCCTCCTCTCCCGATCCTGCGCACGTTCGAGGCTGCTGCCCGTCACGGCAGCTTCGCCCGCGCTGCTTCCGAGCTGAACGTCACGCCGGCGGCGGTAAGTCAGCAGATGCGCCTGTTGGAGCAGCGCCTTGGAGTGAAGCTCTTCTCGCGTCGCGCACGCGGGCTCACCGTGACCTCGGCGGGACGGGACTATGCAGCCAAGGTCGCCGGCGCGCTGGCACAGATCGAGGCTGCGACCCGCGCGCTGGGCAGCAGCGACCGTGCCGGGATCCTGCAGGTCGCGACCTTCGCGTCCTTCGCTACCTTCTGGCTGTTGCCGAGGCTGGCAGCGTTTCGAAACAGCTTCCCGGAGATAGACCTTCGTCTCTCGCTCAGCCTGCAGCTCGCCTCCTTGAGCGACGGAGCGACCGACGTCGCGATCCGCTTCGGGAGCGGCGTCTACGAGGATGGCCGTGCGGCCATCCTCATGGAGGAAAGCGCGGTGGCGGTTTGCAGCCCTTCCTTGCTGGCGGGCCGCGCCATCGCCCGAAGGCCCGATGATCTCGCCGGACTGCCGCTCATCCGCGATGCAGGGTTGATTGCGGACGAGAGCGCCTTGCAATGGCGGACCTGGATCGGGGAGCAGGAAGCACGGCACCGCTTCGTGAACATGCCCGACGGGATGATGAGCCTGCAGGCGGCCCTGCTTGGGCAGGGCGTAGCGCTCACGCGTCGCTCACTCGCCGCCGATCTGATCCGGGAGGGGCGGCTCGTCCGTCTGCTGGATGAAGAAAGGCCAACCAACTACAAGCTTTGGCTCGTCGTCCCGCATGGGCCCGAAAACCCGCGAACCTCGGCCTTTTCGAACTGGGTGCTTGATCAGGTAGGCGCTCAAAGCTGACCGGAGAGCCCCCGGCCAGCCGGCGGCGAACGCCTCCCGCCGCAGCGGGAGGCGTTCGGGTCAGACGTCGAGATTGGCGACGTTCAGCGCATTCTCCTGGATGAAGTCGCGGCGCGGCTCGACCACATCGCCCATCAGCCGGGTGAAGATCTCGTCGGCGACGTCGGCCTGGGCCACCTCGACCTTGAGCAAGCTGCGGTTTGCCGGATCCAGCGTGGTCTCCCACAGCTGGTCCGCGTTCATCTCGCCGAGACCCTTGTAGCGCTGGATCGCCATGCCCTTGCGGCCGGCGGCGAGGATCGCCTCGAGCAGCTCGGTCGGCCGGCGGACCAGCACGCCGCGTGTGTCCGGCGCGCGATCGGCGGAGGGCACATTGTCGAGCTCGGCGCCCGGCGTGTTCTCTTCCTGGCTCTCGGCCGCAGCCGCCGCCTTGAGCGACACCAGCCGCGAGCTCTCCTCATAGGTCGCGGCCTGCTCGGCGGCGAGGCCGTGGAGCTTGCGCGCCTCGGCCGAGGCGATGAACTTGTGGTCGACGACATGGTGGTCGGTCACCCCGCGCCACAGCCGGCGCAGCACGAAGTCGCCGTCGGCGCCCATCTCCCCGGTCCAGGTCGATTCCTCGTCGCCGCGCTGCAGCCAGGCCGCGGCGCGCGCCACTGCCTGCGTCCGCTGCTCGGCGGAGAGCATCGGGTCGAGCGCGCCGACCAGCGCCAGCGCCTCGATGATCGCGGGATCGTAGCGACGCGGCACGTAACGCATCAGCGTGCGGACCCGTCGCGCATGCTCGGCGAGCGAGCGCAGGTCGTCGCCGGAGCGCGGCCCCTCCCTTGTCTCGAGCAGCATGGTGCCGATGCCCGCGTCGACGAGATAATCGTCTAGCTTCGCGTCGTCCTTCACATAGACCTCGGACCGGCCCTTGGTGATCTTGTAGAGCGGCGGCTGAGCGATGAAGAGGTGCCCGCGCTCAATGATCTCCGGCATCTGCCGGTAGAAGAAGGTGAGCAAAAGCGTGCGGATGTGGGCGCCGTCGACGTCCGCGTCCGTCATGATCACGATCTTGTGGTAGCGCAGCTTCTCGATGTTGAAATCGTCGCGGCCGATGCCGGTGCCCATTGCCTGGATCAGCGTGCCGACCTCTTTGGACGACAGCATGCGGTCGAAGCGGGCGCGCTCGACGTTCAGGATCTTGCCCTTCAGCGGCAGAATCGCCTGGGTGTTACGATCGCGGCCCTGCTTGGCCGAGCCGCCGGCCGAGTCACCCTCCACCAGGAAGAGCTCGGATTTGGCCGGATCGCGCTCCTGGCAATCGGCAAGCTTGCCGGGCAGAGAGGCGATGTCCATCACGCCCTTGCGCCGCGTCAGCTCGCGGGCCTTGCGGGCGGCCTCACGCGCCGCCGCCGCGTCGATGATCTTCTGGATGATCGTGCGGGCGTGGGCCGGATTTTCCTCCAGCCACTCGGCCATCTTGTCGGCCATCAGGCTCTCGAGTGGCTGGCGCACCTCGGACGAGACGAGCTTGTCCTTGGTCTGCGAGCTGAACTTGGGATCCGGCAGCTTCACCGAGACGATCGCGGTCAGGCCCTCGCGCATGTCGTCGCCGGTCAGCGAAACCTTCTCCTTCTTCAGCGCGCCGGACTTGTCGGCATAGGCATTGAGGGTGCGGGTCAGCGCCGCGCGGAAGGCGGCAAGGTGGGTGCCGCCGTCGCGCTGCGGGATATTGTTGGTGAAGCAGAGGACCTGCTCATAATAGCTGTCGTTCCACTCGAGCGCGACGTCGATGCCGATGTCGTCGCGCTGGCCGGTCACCGAGATCGGATCCGGGATCAGCGCCGTCTTGGCGCGGTCGAGATAGCGCACGAAGGCCGCGATGCCGCCCTCGTAGAACAGCTCCACCGCTTTCTCTTCCTCGTGCCGTGCGTCGGTGAGGATCAGCCGCACGCCGGAGTTGAGGAAGGCGAGCTCGCGAAAACGGTGCTCGAGCTTGTCCCAGTCGAACTCGGTGATCTTGAACGTCTCGGGCGAGGCGAGGAAGGTCACCTTGGTGCCCTTCTTGCCCTCCGGCGCCGGGCCGTTGACCTTGAGCGGCGCTTCGGCGTCGCCGTGGCGGAAGCGCATCCAATGCTCCTCGCCATCGCGCCAGATGGTGAGCTCGAGCCACTCGGAGAGCGCGTTCACCACCGAGACGCCGACGCCGTGCAGGCCGCCCGATACCTTGTAGGCATTGTCGTCGGACGTGTTCTCGAACTTCCCGCCCGCGTGGAGCTGGGTCATGATCACTTCGGCGGCGGACACCCCCTCTTCCGGGTGGATGCCGGTCGGGATGCCGCGGCCGTTATCCTCGACCGAGACGGAGCCGTCCGGGTTCAGCGTCACGCGGATCAGGTCGCAATGGCCGGCGAGCGCCTCGTCGATCGCATTGTCGGAGACCTCGAACACCATGTGGTGGAGGCCGGAGCCGTCGTCGGTGTCGCCGATATACATGCCGGGCCGCTTGCGGACCGCGTCGAGACCCTTCAGCACCTTGATGGAATCGGCGCCGTAGCTGTTTTCACTGGGGGAAGTTGCCATGCCCAGGATATAGCGAGGCGAACCCCGGAACCCAAGGAATTTAGCGGCATTCTCGGCCTTTTTTGCGCTGCGGCAGCCTTGGCGCAGGCTCAGCGGACCGGGGCAGGAGCGGGCGTGGTCGGCGATGCCGGGGGCGCGACGCCAGCCTTCATGTCGTTGGCCGGGCTCTGGCTGCCGACGCCGCCAAGGCTCATCCAGACGACGAGACCGATCAGCGCGGCGAGCACGGTCAGGAGGAACAGGCACGAACCGCGGTTCTGCTGGTCGAGGCGCATGGCCGCTGAACGCCCGGTTCTAGCCGGGCTCCACCGTCCGACGAACCACCGGAACGGACGAGCCCGCACCACGCGGGTCCATTGCGCCCACCCCGGCGCGCTCCTAAGTCCCGAGGATGCTCGACGCCCAGAACGCACCCGCCGCGCCCGTCATCGTTCGACGTGAGGATTATCGTCCGCCGGACTGGCTGGTCCCGGAGATCGCTCTCGATTTCGATCTCGGTGCGGAGAGGACCCGGGTCCGAGCGCGTCTCAAGGTCGCTCGCAACGGCGCCCACGACCGTCCGCTCGTCCTCGATGCCGAGGGTCTGACCCTGGTCGAGGTCACCGTCGATGGCGAGGCCGCCGAACATCGGCTCGAGGATGAGCGCCTGACGATCACCGTTTCCACGGCCGCGGCCGTGGTCGAGACGCTGGTCGAGATCGGCCCGCGCGCCAACACGCAGCTCATGGGGCTCTATGAATCGGGCGGGATCCTCTGCACGCAATGCGAGGCCGAAGGCTTTCGCCGCATCACGCCCTTTCCCGATCGTCCGGACGTGCTGAGCCGCTTCACCGTCTGCATGGCGGCGGACAAGGCTGTTTATCCCGTGCTCCTGTCCAACGGCGATCCGGTCGGCGCGGGCGATCTCGACGGCGGCCGCCACTGGGCGGAGTGGCGCGATCCCTTTCCGAAGCCCTGCTATCTCTTCGCGCTTGTTGCCGGGGACCTCGTCGCCAATCGCGACAGCTTCGTCACCGCCTCCGGCCGGACGGTCGATCTCGGCATCTGGGTGCGCGAGCCCGATCTGTCGAAGACCGCGCACGCCATGGCGGCGCTCAAGGCGTCGATGAAATGGGACGAGGAAACCTACGGACGCGAATACGATCTCGCCGTGTTCAACATCGTCGCCGTCTCCGATTTCAACTTCGGTGCGATGGAGAACAAGGGCCTCAACATCTTCAACTCGCGCTACATTCTCGCGGATGCCGAGACGGCCACGGACGCCGATTTCGACGCCGTCGCAGGCGTGGTCGCGCACGAATATTTCCATAATTGGTCGGGTAACCGAATCACTTGCCGCGACTGGTTCCAGCTCTCGCTCAAGGAAGGCTTCACCGTCTTCCGCGACCAGCAATTCTCCGCCGACATGGGCTCGCGCGCGGTCAAGAGGATCGAGGACGTGCGCGTGTTGCGCGCCGCTCAGTTCCCCGAGGATGGCGGCCCGCTGGCCCATCCGGTGCGGCCCGAAAGCTATATCGAGATCTCGAACTTCTACACGGCGACCGTCTACAACAAGGGCGCCGAGCTGATCCGGATGATGCACACGATCCTCGGGCCGGAGCGCTTCCGCGCGGGCACCGATCTCTACTTCAGCCGCCACGACGGCGAGGCGGCGACCTGCGAGGATTTCGTCCGCGCGATGGAGGAGGGCGGGGGCATCGATCTCTCCCGCTTCCGCTTGTGGTACAGCCAGGCCGGTACGCCCCGCATCCGCGCCGCGCTCGCCTCGGACGACAACGGCGCGGCGACGCTGACCCTCTCCCAGCAGGTGCCGGCGACGCCGGGCCAGACCGAGAAGCAGCCGATGCCGATCCCGCTCAAGGTTGCCCTGTTCGGCGCGGACTCGGGCACCAAGCTCGAAGAGCGGCTGGTGATGCTCGAGGAGGAGCGGGCCGAGATTGCCTTTTCGGGCCTGCTCGAGCGGCCGGTTCTCTCGATCAACCGCGACTTCTCTGCACCCGTCGTTGTCGAGGCCGGCCGCGACCTTGCCGATCTCGCCTTCCTCTCGGCGCACGACGACAACGCCTTTGCGCGCTACGAGGCGATGCAGCAGCTGATGCTCGACACCCTGTTGCGCGCTGTCTCCGGCGGCCCGGCCGATCACGAACCGGTCATCGCCGCAGTACGGGAGACGCTCGCCAATCCTGCCCTGGATCACGCCTTCATTGCCGAGGCGGTGCTGCTCCCCAGCGAATCATTCGTCGGAGATCACCTCGCTGTGGTCGATCCCGACGCGATCCGCGCCGCTCGGGAGGCGCTGCGTGTCGCTCTCGGGAGCGCGCTCGAGGGGCAGTGGCGCGCCGCTTATTCCGCGACCGCGGCAAACCGCTTCGAATACTCGCCCGCGGCCAAGGGCGCCCGCCGCCTGCGCAGCGTCGCGCTCGGCTATCTGCTCGGCGCCGGCGCGGAGGATGCCGCCAAGCTCGCGATGCGTCAGTTCGAGGATGCCGACAACATGACCGATCGCCAGGGCGCGCTGACCGCTCTGGTCAACTCGGGCGCCGCCGAGCGGAACACGGCCCTCGCCGGCTTCTACGATCGCTACCGCCGCGATCCACTCGTCCTCGACAAATGGTTCACCGTCCAGGCGCTCTCGACCCGCGACGACGCCCTGGAGGCAGTCGAGGCGCTCGCCCGACACCCCGATTTCACGCTTTCCAATCCGAACCGGATGCGCGCCCTGGTCGGTGCCTTCGCCGCCAACCAGCGCGCCTTTCACGACGTCTCCGGCCGCGGCTACCGCTTCCTCGCCGACATGATCCTTGCGGTCGACCGGCTCAACCCGCAGACCGCCGCCCGGCTGGTCCCGCCGCTCGGCCGCTGGCGGCGCTTCGACGAGGGCCGCGCTGCGCTGATGCGCGCCGAGCTCGAGCGCATCGTCGCGGCGCCCGGGCTTTCGAAGGACGTGTTCGAGCAGGCCTCGAAGAGCCTCGGCTGAGCGTCTCCCCTCCCGTCGCTCTTTAGAGGGGGCCGGCTCTCAGCCGACCCAGGCGGCGACTTCGGAGGCGATCTGGTTCGCGGCCTGGTTGAGCGCGTCCGGCGCCGAAGCCGCGTCGACCGCCGCCACCGGCGCGCGGGCCTCGAAGCGGCGCGATTCGACCGCATTGGGACCACGGGCGAGAACCGCGTCGTAGACCACGACGGCCTCCGAGGTATCGGCATCGAGGCCGAACGTCGCCAGCGTGCCGCTCAGCCGTGTGCCCGGATCGAACGTGGTCTGCAGAGGATCGAGCACGACGCGGCCGGTGCGGGCGGCGATCGTCTCGCTGAGCAGGCGCGCGAACAGCGCGTCGGGATTGCCGACCCACTGAGCGTCCTTGAGATAGGCGACGCCCGTGCCGCCGGTGCGCACCGGCACTCGGGCGGTGCGCAGCTCCTGCGGCACCGTCGGGACGACGACCGTGATGGCGTCGCCGGCGCCGGCGGTGCGGCTGGCGCCGGCCGGCCGCGGCTCGCTGGCGGTAAGGCGCATCAGCACGGGCGGCGGCTTCGAGCCGAAGCTGAGGCAGCCCGAGAGGGCGAGCGCCGCGGCGAGAACGAGGATCGGGCGTGTCGTCATTTCTTCCTCGGCTTGTAGTCGGGGAGGGTCTGGCCGCCGACGATTCCGCCGACTCCCTGGGTCTCCAGCCGCTGGGACACGGCCGAGAGGCTGGCGGACATCTCGCGCAGGTCGCGGATCAGCTGACCGATTTCGGGCACCGTCTGCTTGGAGAAGGCCTGCACGCCGGGGCGCGCATCGGCGAGGACGGCGTCCAGATTCTGCATGCTGCCTTCCGCCGCCTGCACCGTCTTGCGCAAGTCGGCGATCAGCGGCCGCGCGTCCTGCTGCAGCAAGGCGTCGCTGGTGCTGGCGAGCTGGCCGAGCTGCTCGACGGCCGCGCCGGTCTGGCGGATTGCGGTCCGCGCCTCCGCCATGGTCGCGGCGATCTCGTCCGAGCGGGCGGCGAGGTTGCGGCTGATCACCTGCACGTTCTCGAGGATCGCCGCGATCGAGGCCTGGTTCCTGTCGGACAGCAATTCGGTGAGCCGCGCGGTCAGCGTCGAGACGCGATCGAGCAGCTCCGGCGCGCTGCTCAGCAGCTGGCCGATGGCGCCCGGCTTGGTCGGGATGATCGGCGCGTCATAGGGACATTGGGTGACTTCGCAGGTGATCTCCCGCGCCGGCCCGCGCCGCTTGGAATCGCGATCGGGCGGATCGAGCTGGACCTGCGAGACTCCGGTGAAGCCGACGCCGTTCAGCGTCGCCGTCGTGCCGACCAGGATCGGCGTGCTGTCACGCACCGCGATGCGCACGCGGACGAACTGCGGGGTCTTGGGCTCGAGGCTGATCGATCGGACCTGGCCCACCGGCACGCCCGAGAAGGTCACCGCCGATCCCTCGGCGAGGCCGTCCACGGCCTGGCTGAAGAAGATGTCGTATTGCTTGTCGGTATTGCCCGAGGATCCGCTCAGCCAGACGATGAAGCCGAGCACCGCGAGGATCATCGCGAGCACGACGGCGCCGACAAGAATATGGTTGGAACGCGTTTCCATCAGTCGTCAGCGCTCCCCTGCGCGGCGAGTTCGTTGCGGGCCTCCTCGGCCTCGACCGCCTCTTCGGCCGCTCGCCCCCGCGGCCCTCTGAAATATTCCTGGATCCACGCGTGATCCAAAGCCAACAGTTCCGGAATCGTTCCGACCGCCACCACCTTGCGGTCGGCGAGCACCGCCACGCGGTCGCAGATCGCGTGAAGCGTGTCCAGATCGTGCGTGATCAGGAAGACGGTGAGGCCGAGCCGCTCGCGAAGGTCGAGGATCAGCTGGTCGAAGGCCGCCGCGCCGATCGGATCGAGCCCGGCGGTCGGCTCGTCCAGGAACAGCAGCTCCGGATCGAGCGCCAGCGCGCGGGCGATGCCGGCGCGCTTCTTCATGCCGCCGGAGAGCTCGGCCGGATATTTCGGGCCGGCATCCCCGGGGAGGCCGACCATCACGATCTTGTAGGCCGCGATCTCGTCCAGCATGCGGTCCGAGAGCCGCGGATAGAATTCGCGCAGCGGAACCTGCACGTTCTCGGCCACGGTCAGCGTCGAGAACAGCGCCGCGCCCTGGAAGAGGATGCCCCAGCGCTTGCGGATGGCCTGCATCTGGGCCTCCTTGGCGCTGCGGACCGGCACGTCGAACACGCGCACGTCGCCGGCATCGGGAGTCTGGAGGCCGATGATCGACCGCATCAGCACCGATTTGCCGGTGCCCGATCCGCCGACGACGCCGAGGATCTCGCCGCGCCGCACCTCGAGGTCGAGACCCTCGTGTATGACCTGCTCGCCGAAGACGTTGCTGAGGCCGTGGACCTCGATGATGTTGTCGCTCTGCGGATCGCTCACAGCCAGCCGACCTCGGTGAAGAAGACGGCGAAGAAGGCGTCGAGCACGATCACCAGGAAGATGCCCTGGACCACCGCCGTGGTCGTCCGGAGGCCGACCTCCTCCGCGCTGGCCTCGACCTGCATGCCCTGGAAGCAGCCCGCCAGGGCGATGATCAGCCCGAACACCGGCGCCTTGACCAGCAGCTGCCAGAGATCGGTCACCGGGACGACCTCGCGGATGCGCTGCACGAAGGTGACCGGGGGAATGTCGAGGCCGATCCAGCAGAAGATGCCGCCGCCGACGATCGCGACGATCGCCGCGTAGAAGGAGAGGAGCGGCATCATCATCACGGTCGCGAAGACGCGCGGCAGGACCAGGGCCTCCATCGGCGAGACGCCGATCGTGCGCATCGCGTCGACCTCCTCGGCGAGCTTCATCGAGCCCAATTGCGCCGCAAAGGCCGATCCGGAGCGGCCGGCGACCATGATCGCCGTCATCAGCACGCCCAGCTCCTTGATCGAGCTGCGGCCGATCAGGTTGACGGTGAACACTTCCGCGCCGAACTGGCGCAGCTGCACGGCGCCCTGCTGAGCGATGACGATGCCGACCAGGAAGCTCATCAGGCCGATGATGCCGAAGGCGTGGACTCCGACCACTTCGAACCGCTGCACGACGGCGTTGATCCGGAAGCGGCGCGGCTCGCGGAACACCCGGGCGACACCGATCAGCATCGCACCAAAAAAGGCGAGCAGGCCAAGCAGGGTGCGCCCGGCCTCCACGGTGGCGCTGCCCAGCTGGTCGAGCACGCGGGTGAAGGCGGGCGGCGGATCGGGCCGAACCTTCACCGGCTGATCGACCTGCGCCATCTGCCGGAGCAGGCTCTCGTTGCCGGGGCTGGCGCCGACGACGGTGCCGCCGCGATCGCGAACCACGCGGTGGATCGTCCAGGCGCCGATCGTGTCCATCCGTCCGACCCCGGAGAGATCGAGGACGAAGTCGCGCCCCTTCATGCGATCGAGCTTGGTCGGCAGGACGCCGAGACGAGCGAGCGTCAGGTCGCCGGCAAAGCGAAGCACCCGCCGGCCGTCTTCAATCGTGTCGGTGCAGCGGGCGACCGTGCTCATGGCAGCGACATGCTTCAATTCTCGGCGATGGGCAAGCTGGACAAAAAGCCGACTTCTGTGCTTGCCCCGTCGACATGAAGGCACAGCTCGCCATTTACGACATGGATCGCACGATCACCCGGCGTGCGACCTATACGCCGTTCCTCGTTCACGCGGCGCTGCGCCTCGCGCCATGGCGGCTGGTCCTGCTGCCGGTCGTCGGCCTGACGATGCTCGCTTATGTGGCGCGGCTGATCGATCGCGGCACGCTCAAGGAATGGAATTACGATCTGCTCGTCGGCCGCGGCCGGACGGCGGCCGCGCTCGAGCCGGTGATCGAGAGCTTCGCCGACCGCCAGATCGCCTCGAACATCATGCCGGGCGCGCGGCGGCGGCTGGCGGAAGATCGCGCCGAGGGCCGCCGACTGGTCCTGGCGACCGCTTCCTATCGCCTCTATGCTGCGGCGATCGCGCGCCGGCTCGGTTTCGACGACGTCATCGCCACCGAGACGGGCCTCGACACCGAGGGGCGGGTCGTCGCCCGCATCGAGGGGCGCAACTGCTACGGCCCGGCCAAGCTCGACATGATCGAGGCGTGGATGGTGCGGGAAGGGCTCAGCCGCGACGCAGTCCACATCCGCTTCTATTCCGACCACGTCTCCGATCACCACGTCCATCGCTGGAGCGACGAGCCGGTCGCCGCCAACGCGCACGCGCGGCTGGTCAAGCTGGCGAAGCTGGAAGGCTGGCAGGTGGTGGACTGGAGCAGGGACGTCTGATCCGATGCCCTCCGCCGCCTGGTGCGGCGGAGGGGCTCCGGATCAACCCACGGCGTCGAGCGCCTGGGCGAAGTCGGCGATCAGGTCGTCCGGATCCTCGACGCCGATCGAGATACGGACGAGGTTGTCCGAGATGCCGAGCGCCTTCTTGCGCTCCTCGGGGACCGAGAGGTGGGTCATCGCCGCTGGGGCGCTCGCCAGCGTCTCGGTGCCCCCGAGGCTCACCGCCAGGTGAGCGATCTTCAGCGCGTCGAGGAAGGCGAACGCCTCCTTTTCGCCGCCCTTCAGATAGAGCGAGAAGGTCGATCCGGCGCCGGTGCAATGGCGGCGGTAGATGTCCGCCTGACGAGCGTCGCCGCCGTCCTCGAGGAAGCCGAGGTAGCCGACGCTCTCGACCTTGGGATGATCACGCAGGAAGGCGCACACCTTGGCGGCGTTCTCACCCGCCTTGGTCATGCGCAGCTCCAGCGTCTCGAGGCTGCGCAGCAGCATCCAGGCGGTGTTCGGATCGGTGATCGTGCCGATCGTGTTGCGCATCATCCGGATCGGGTCGAGCAGCGCCTTGGCCCCGACGACGCCGCCGGCGACGAGGTCGGAATGGCCGCCGGCATATTTGGTCAGCGAGTAGATCGACAGATCGGCACCGTGGTCGAGCGGCTTCGCCCACAGCGGACCGAGAAAGGTGTTGTCGATCGCGATCGGCGGCCGCTCGTCGCCGAAGATCTTCGCCCGCGCCGCGGCGACGGCCTCGACGTCGACCAGCGCGTTGGTCGGGTTGGCCGGGCTCTCGAGGTAGATCAGCGGCACGCGTCCCATCGCCTTGGCGCGGCCGAGCACCTCCTCGATCTCCGCCTGCTCGGCGCCTGCGGGGAAATCGAGCCACTGCACGCCGAACCGGCCCAGGATGCGGCCGATCAGGGTCTCGGTCGCCGCATAGAGCGGCCCGGAGTGCACGATCACGTCGCCCGGCTGGACGAAGGTGAGCAGCAGGGTGGCAATCGCCGACATGCCGGACGAGAAGGTGAGCGCGTCCTCGGCGTCCTCCCAAAGGCTCAGCCGATCCTCCAGGATCTCCTGGTTCGGGCCGTTGAAGCGCGAATAGACCAGACCCTCGGCGCCGCCCGGGCGCTTGCCGGTCACGCCCTCGAAGAAGCGCTTTCCGGCGGCGGCGTTCTCGAAGACGAATGTCGAGGTGAGGAAGATGGGCGGCTTCAGCGAGCCTTCCGACAGGGCCGGGTCGAAGCCGTGCCCCATCATCAGGGTCGCCGGCTGGAGGCGGCGTCCGCCGACCTCGCGCACCGAGTTCTTCGGCCGGCGGCGCGGCGTCGTGCCGGTCAGCTCGGATTCGTCTTCTTGCATTGAGCCTCTCCAATTTGATTGGCAGGGCCCTAGCCGAAAAACGACGCCGCCCGCCAGTGCTCCGCCCCAGTGCCCCGCCGAGGTCAGGCGGGAACGGCGATCAGGCTGATCTGGCGGCCGTAGGTCGGTTCGCTCCGGTGCGTCGAGCGCCGGTAGCTGTAGAAGCGGTCGGGCTGCGAATAAGTGTCCTCGCCGAGCGCCTCGACGCGACCGATGCCGGCGGCGGCGAGGCGGGCGACTACGAAACCCTCCAGGTCGAACTGGTGATGACCGTCCCGGCCGAGGCCGAAGAACCGCTCGTTCTCGGGCTCCGCCTCGACGAAACGGCGCAGGAAATCGTCGTCGACCTCGTAGGAGCGGCGGGCGATGCACGGCCCGACCGCGGCGGCGATGCGGCTGCGCTTGGCGCCGTGCCGCTCCATCTCGGCGACGGTAGCTTCGACCACGCCGCCGAACGCCCCCTTCCAGCCGGCATGGGCAGCGCCGACCACGCCGGCCTCCGCGTCGGCGAACAGAACCGGTGCGCAATCCGCGGTCAGGATTCCGAGCACCAGTCCCGGACGATCGGTGACGATCCCGTCGGCCTGCGGGCGTGCGTGGTCCGGCCAGGCTTCAGTGGCGAACCTGACTTCGGGCGAGTGGATCTGGTGAACGGTAACCAGCGCGGCGCCCGGCGAGATCGCGTCGGCCGCAAGGCGGCGATTGGCGCGCACCGCCTCCGGATCGTCGGCCGAGCCGAGGCCGACGTTGAGGCCGGCGGTAATCCCTTGCGAGACCCCGCCCCGGCGACCGAGGAAGCCATGGGGCACGCGCTCCAGCGCCTCGGCGCCAAGCCTCTCGATCGTCATCGTCCGTCCCTCAGCGTCAATCGCATGATCAGATCCTCATCGGCCTGCTCGCCGACCATGAAGGCGTAAGGCGCGACGAACTCGAAGCCGTAGCGGTCATAGAAGCGCCGCGCGCGGAGATTGTCGACATAGACCGAGAGATAGAGCTCCTGGGCGCCGCGGCGGCGGGATTCGTCCATCACCCAGTTCATCAGCATCGGCGCGATGCCGCTCCCGTGCCAGGGCCTGAGGATGTAGAATTGCCTGAGCTCCGCGGCAGGCGCGTCCGGCTCCACCGGCAGGCTGACCGGCCCGACCTTGGCATAAGCGGCGGGCACGCCCTTGTCCTCGACGAGCCGGACCGACACCGCCGGATCGGCAAGCTCGGCGGCCCATCTGGCCTCTTCATGAGTCTCGAGGAAGGCGGCGAGATCCTCGGGCCGATAGAGGTGGCCGAAGGTCTCGACGAACGTGTTCCGGCCGAGCTGGGAGAGCAGCGGCGCGTCCGTGGGTGCGGCGGTACGGAAGGTCAGATCGGTCACGGTGCGAATCCGGAGGGTTCGGGCCAGCCCTCTGCCACGAGGGCCATCACCTTGAACAGGGTGCCCATCTGGCGTGGCGAGACCAGGCGATCGCGCGCCCCGCCGATCTCCGGTGCCCGCTCGGGCGCCGCTGTCGAAAGCGCCTCGGTACGCAGGTCGATTCCCATCGCCGTCAGCCAGTCGCCCTGACCGGCGGGGCCGAAGACGTTGACGCCCTCGGCACGCGCGGCGGCGCCCAGCGCTTCGAAGTCGACATGGGCGGTAAGGTCGTGCTCCCCCGGGTCGGTCCAGGGATCGGCATAGCTATGGGCGGCAACGGCCTGCAGCGTGTCGCCGGCGCTGGTTCGTGCGTGGCCATAGTCGACGATCAGCGCCGCTCCGCCCTGGCGTCCAAGGGCCCGCGCGATGTCGCGCACGATCGCGGCGGACGCCGGCGAGGTCTCGACGATCGTTCCCTCCGGTCCGGCGCGCAGGTGCGCGGGAATGGCGTTCTCCGGAACCGCAGGCCCGGCGGCAGGGACGAAGCGGCCGCCTTCGATGCTGACGTACAGCTCGTGCCATCCCGATCGGCCGCGGACGAACTGACGGATCGGCAGCGCGTCGAAAAACTCATTGGCGACGATCAGCAGAGGGGCCTCGAGCGGGAGAGAGGCGACGCTGTCGTGCCAGACGGCCGCGGGCACTCTTTTGGCCTGCTCGCCCCTGAGGCTCGGGCTGGTCTCGACGAAATGCACCGGCGGCGCGAGCGCGGCGGCGCGCATCGCCCGCAGCGCGTCCGCGGCCAGCGTGCCGCGGCCGGGGCCGAGCTCGGCATAAGCGGCCTCCGGTCCGCCGGCGCGAGACCAGAGGTCAGCGAGCCACAGGCCGACCAGCTCGCCGAACATCTGGCTGATTTCCGGCGCGGTGACGAAGTCGCGGCCGAGTGGATCGCGGGTGGCGTAATAATGCGCGTTCGCCTCGGCCATATAATGCGAGACGGGGATAGGACCGGCGCTCGCGATCAGGCCGCGGAGCCGATCGGCAAGGGGCGTTCGAGACATGGCGCGCTCCGGCGGTGGCCGGGTGGGAACGTCAGGCGATGCTTTCGGTGCCCGCGACCGGCTCGACCCGCTCCCGGCGTCCCTTGGCGGTGACGACGAGATAGAGGCCGGCGACGATCATCGGCACGGTCAGCGTCTGGCCCATCGTCAGCCCCCAGGAAAGATGCTCCAGGCCCTGATCGGGCTGGCGGAAGAACTCGACGAAGAAGCGGCAGAGGCCGTAGCCGAGCACGAACGTACCGACGAGCTTGCCCGGCTGGTAGCGCGCGTCCGTCTTCCAGAACATGACGCTGAGGATCGCGAACAGGAGCAGGCCCTCGAGACCGGCCTCGTAAAGCTGGCTCGGGTGGCGCGGGATCGGGCCGCCGTGCGGGAAGACGATGGCCCAGGGAACGTCGGTCGGGCGCCCCCAGAGCTCGCCGTTGACGAAATTGGCCAGCCTTCCAAAGAACAGGCCGATCGGCGCCACGCACGCGATATAATCGTGCACCCTGAGGGCGCTCAGCTTGTTGCGCCAGGCGAGGTAGAACATCGCAAGGCTGGTCCCGGCGGCGCCGCCGTGAAACGACATGCCGCCGTCCCAGATCTGCACGATCTCGCCGGGATTCGCGAGATAGAATTCGGGCCGGTAGAAGAGCACGTAGCCGATCCGCCCGCCCAGGATCACGCCCAGCGTGCCGTAGAAGACCATGTCGTCGGCATGGCGACGCGCCATCGGCGCGCCCGGCCGCGCGAGCATCTTCAGCAGGTACCACCAGCCGATGAGGATGCCGGCGAGATAGGCGAGCGAATACCAGCGCAGCTGGAAGAAGCCGAGGTCCAGCGCGATCGGCGACGTCTCCGGATCGAGCCCAAGGCTGTTCCAGGTGATCGGGTCCGACGACGCTGTTGCCAAAGATGTCAGTAACGTTTCTATCAAGGCTTCCCCCTCGTCCGTCGTCCCTATTAGGGTGGGCGAGAGGAAACGAAAAGAGCAAGGAGAGTCCGGATGCCGAGTGAGCTCGATCGCAAGTTCGACGCGGTCCTTGCGGCGGTCACCGGTCCCGGGGGCCGGGTCACGCTCGGCAAGGACGCGGAAGGACGGACGATCGTCACCAATCTTCCGCCGACCCTCCCCGGTCTCTTCGACATCTTCTGCATGCTCCACGGCGCGACCACGGCCGTGATCGCGGACGGCGAGCGGCTGACCTTCGCCGAGGTGAATGCCGAGGCCACTCGCCTCGCGAAGGCGCTGGTCGGCGGCTGGGGCATCGCCAAGGGCGACCGGGTGGCAATCGCGATGCGCAACTGCCCGGCCTGGATCGTCAGCTATATCGCCGTGGTGAAGGCGGGCGGTATCGCGACCCTCGTCAACGGCTGGTGGCAGCCGGACGAGCTGCGCCACGGAATCGCGCTCGCCGAGCCGCGGCTGGTGCTCGCCGACGCGCCGCGCGCGCAGCGGCTGCAGGCGACCGGCCTCTCGGTCGAGACGGTGACCCTGCCGATCGAGCGGCCGGTGGGGGAGGCGATCGCCCCTCTTCTCGCCCGCGGCGGCGACGAGGCGGAGCTGCCAGTGGTCAGCGAGGAGGACGACGCGACGATCCTCTTCACCTCCGGTTCCACCGGGCTCGCCAAGGGCGCCCTCTCGACCCACCGGGCGGTCACCACCGGCGTCTACACCTACGGCATGAGCCTGATGACGCTGCTCGGGATTATGGAGAGCGAGGGACGTCCTCCTGCCAACCCGCCGCGGACGCTGGTCAACGTGCCGCTGTTCCACGTCACCGGCGAAGTCCCGGTGCTGCTCAACAGCTTCGTGATCGGGCGGGGCATGGTGCTGATGTCGAAATGGGATCCGGGCGAGGCGCTGCGCCTGATCCAGGACGAGAAGGTGACCTATTTCGTCGGAGTTCCGACGATGAGCCTGGAGCTGATGCAGCATCCGGACCGCGACAAATACGATCTCTCGACCCTCACCGACATCGCCGCCGGCGGCGCGGCCAGGCCGGTCGCCCACGTCAAGCGGCTGCAGGAGGCATTCCGCACCGCCCAGCCCGCGCTCGGCTACGGGCTCACCGAGACCAATGCGGTGGGCTGCGGGAACTTCTGGCAGAATTATGCGGACAAGCCGGCATCGACCGGTCGCCCGCACCGCCCGATGGTGGAGATGGCGATCCTCGGTGAGGGCAATCGCCACTTGCCGCGCGGCGAGACCGGCGAGATCGCGATTCGCTCCGCGGCGAACATCCGCGGCTATTGGCGTGATCCGGAATCGACCGCCGCCGCCTTCACCGCGGACGGCTATCTGAAGACGGGCGACGTCGGTTATCTCGACGAAGACGATTATCTGTTCATCGTCGATCGCAAGAAGGACATCATCATCCGCGGCGGCGAGAACATCAGCTGCCAGGAAGTGGAGGCGGCGATCTACAGCCACCCGTCGATCTCGGAAGCCTCGGTGTTCGGAATGCCGGACGAGCGCCTCGGCGAGGTGCCCGCCGCGGTCATCTATTGCGAGGACGATCGCTGCCTCGATCAGGAGGGCGTCACCGAGTTCCTGAAGGACCGCTTGTCGGCGTTCAAGCTGCCGGCGCGGGTCTGGGTCCATCACGAGCCGCTTCCCAAGCTGGGCACCGGCAAGATCGACAAGAAGGTTCTGCGCGAGCGCTATCAGGCGCAAGCCGGCTAGCACGCGCCGGTCGCGCCTGCCATTGTTCCGTCTAGCGAGACGCGCACACGGCCTCTATCAGGCGGGCGATGGCTGAATATGCTCCACGGATATCGCGCCGGACGCTGCTGATCGGCGGCGGCGCGGGAGCGGGGCTGCTTCTGGCCTGGTCGCTCTGGCCGCGCCGCTATGCGCCGAACCTGCGCACCGGACCCGGCGAGCATCTGTTCAACGCCTTCCTGAAGATCGCCAGCGACGGCCGCGTGATCGTCGCCGTGCCGCAGGTCGAGCTCGGCCAGGGGGTGTGGACGACGCTGCCGCAGATCCTGGCCGACGAGTTGGGAGCGGCGTGGGAGACGATCGCCGTCGAGCCGGCGCCGCCCGGCCCCTTCTGCGCGAACCAGCTGATCGCGGAGGAGCGGGCAGTGGGACCGGAGTCCGGCTTCCTCGATGGCGTACGGCGTTGGCGCGCGCGGGAGGTCGCGGCGCGCGATGCCGCGATGGTCACCGGCGGCTCGACCTCGGTGCGGGCGTTCGAGCAAGTGATGCGCGAAGCAGGCGCAGGCGCGCGCGCGCTGCTGATGAAGGCTGCGGCGGCGCGATGGAATGTCCCTTGGGAGAGCCTCGACACGGCAGGCGGCTTCGTCGTCGGAGACGCCGGCAAGCTGCGCTTCGGCGAGCTCGCCGAAGCCGCGGCCGCGGAGGAGCTTCCCGACGTCTTGCTGATGCGCGGCGGCGTCGACAATCGGCTAGCCGGCCAGGCGCTGACGCGCCTCGATCTGCCGTCCAAGGTGGATGGATCGGCGCGCTTCGCCGGCGACGTCCGTCTGGCGGACATGCTCTTCGCTTCGGTCCGTTCGGCGCCGCCTGGGGGCAGTCTGCTGCGTGTCGATCGCGACGCCGCGAAGCGCGTTCCCGGCGTTGCCCGGCTGTTCGACAGCCCGCAATGGGTGGCCGCGCTGGCGACGGACTGGTGGGCGGCCGATCGGGCTTTGCGGGCGATGAACCCGGCGTGGCGCGTCGCCGCCGAGCCGAGTGTCGCCGGGATCGAGGCGGCCTTCTCCCAGGCCCTGGAAGAAGATGACGGCGAGCGCCTGTTCGAACGCGGCGACCTCGCTGCCGCCTTCGCCGGCGGCGACGTGGTTCGCGGCCATTATTTCGTGGGTCCCGCGGCCAATGCACCGCTCGAGACGCTGACGGCGACCGTACGTCTCAGCGGAGATCTGCTGGAGATCTGGGCGCCGGTCCAGGCGCCGGGCATCGCCCGCGATGCCGCGGCGCGCGTTGCGGGGCTGCCGGAGGCGAACGTCACCGTCTATCCGATGCTGGTCGGCGGCGGCTACGGCCGGAAGTTCGAGGTCCGCGCCATCGAACAGGCCGTGGTGCTGGCGATGAAGGCGAGGCGCCCGGTCCAGGTCGTCTGGTCGCGCGCGGAGGAGACTGCGGCCGACACGCTTCGTCCGCCGGCGCGGGGAATGCTGACCGCGCGGCTGGGGAGCGGCGGTCTGGTCGCGGGCTGGCGGACTCGGATTGCGGCCCCGGACGTGCGCCCGCAGCTGGAGCGTCGGCTCGGTAGCGATATCCTCGACGGGCTTGCGGATCCGGTCGCCGGCGCCGCGCCGCCTTACGGGATTCCCGCGGTCGCGGTAGATTATTCGGCTGCAGAGGTCCCGATCGAGCGCGGCTTGTGGCGCTCCGGCGCCCACGCTTACACCACCTTCTTCAGCGAGAGCTTCGTCGACGAGCTGTCACGGCTTGCCGGTCTCGATCCGCTCTCCTTCCGGATGCAGATGCTCGGCGACAATCCGCGGCTGGCGCGGTGCCTCCAGACCGCCGCAACGATGGGGCAATGGGACGGCGGACAGCCGGGAAGCGCAATGGGCCTCGCCCTGCTCGCCGCCTTCGGCTCCTATATCGCCACGGTGATGGAGGTGGAGATCGGCAGCGATCAGCGCGTGCGGGTGCGCCGGGCGGTGAGTGCGGTCGATTGCGGCCGCGTCGTCAATCCCAATGTCGTCCGGCAGCAGATCGAGGGCGGGCTGATCTTCGGGATTGCCGCGGCGAGCGCCAATCCGATCGATTTCGCGCATGGACGGCCGACACCGCGCGGCTTCGGCGATCTCGCCTTTCCGGGGCTGGCCCGTTCCCCTGAGGTGACGGTGGAGCTGATCGACAGCGACGAGGCGCCAGGCGGCGTCACCGAGCTCGCGGTTCCCACGGCCGCACCTGCCATGGCCAATGCCTTGTTCGCGCTGACCGGTCGCAGGCTGCGCAAGCTCCCGCTGGTGATCGGAGGATGATCCCGCCGCAGGACCATCCGCCCGTCCCCACCCCTCGGATCGGCGTGCTGCTGATCAACCTCGGCACGCCCAATGCGCCGGAGCCCGGATCGGTGAAGCTCTACCTGAAGGAGTTCCTCTCCGATCCGCGGGTAGTGGAGATACCCCAGCTGGTCTGGCAGCCGATCCTGCGCGGGGTCATTCTCACCACCCGGCCACGCAAGTCGGCCCATGCCTATCAGCAGGTCTGGACGGAGGAGGGGTCCCCGCTCGCCGCCATCACCGCGCGCCAGGCCCGGGCGCTTGCCGGCGTCTTCGGCCCCGACGTGATCGTCGATCATGCGATGCGCTACGGCCGCCCCGCGATACGGGAGCGGATCGATGCGCTGAAGGCGCAAGGATGCGAGCGCATCCTCATCGCGCCGCTCTATCCGCAATATTGCGCCGCCACGACCGCCACCGCCAACGACGAGGCCTTTGCGCATCTGCGTCGGTTGCGATGGCAGCCGGCAGTGCGGACGCTGCCGCCATATCACGACGACCCGCTCTACATCGATGCGCTCAAGCAGAATGTGGAAGCGGCGCTTGCGGGGCTCGATTTCGAACCTCAGGCCGTGCTGGCGAGCTTTCACGGCATGCCGGAGCGGACCCTCGAGCTCGGCGATCCCTATCATTGCCACTGCCAAAAGACCGCCCGCCTGCTTTCGGACCGCCTTGGCCGGGACCTCACCGTCACCTTCCAGTCGCGTTTCGGTCGCGCCAAATGGCTGGAGCCCGCCACCGATGTCGTGCTCGCCGGGCTGCCGGAGCGCGGCGTCACGCGGGTCGCCCTCGTCGCGCCAGGCTTCTCCGCGGATTGCCTTGAGACGCTCGAGGAGCTGGCAATCCGGGGACGTGAAACCTTCCTCGGCGCCGGAGGTAGTCATTTCGCCTATCTTCCATGCCTCAACGACAGCAATGTCGGCGTGGAAATGCTCCGGCGAATCATTGGCCGTGAACTTGAAGGCTGGGTGCGTACACCGTAGAAAAAAAGAAAAAGGAGAGGGTCATGGCACGTGTTGCAGTCGTCACCGGTGGAACGCGCGGAATCGGCGAGGCAATCAGCGTCGCGCTGCGCGATCAGGGGGTTACCGTCGCCGCCAATTACGCGGGCAATGACGAGAAGGCCCGGGAGTTCTCCGACCGCACCGGGATTCGGGCCTTCAAGTGGGACGTCTCGGATTTCGATGCCTGTGTCGGCGGGATCCAGCAGATCGAGAGCGAGCTCGGCCCGGTGGACGTGCTGGTCAACAATGCCGGCATCACCCGCGACGGCACGATGAAGCGGATGACGCGTCAGGCGTGGGACGAGGTCATCGACGTCAATCTCGGCGGCTGCTTCAACATGGCCAAGGCCGTGTTCGAAGGCATGCAGGCGCGCAAGTTCGGGCGTATCGTCAACATCGGCTCGATCAACGGGCAGGCCGGTCAATACGGCCAGGTCAATTACGCCGCCGCCAAATCCGGCATCCACGGCTTCACCAAGGCGCTGGCGCAGGAGGGCGCACGGTCCGGCGTCACCGTGAACGCGATCGCGCCGGGATATATCGATACGGAGATGGTGGCGGCCGTGCCGGAAGACGTTCTGGCGAAGATCGTCGCCCGCATTCCCGTCGGTCGGCTCGGCAAGGCGGAGGAGATCGCCCGCGGCGTCGTCTTCCTGTGCGGCGAGGAAGCGGGCTTCATCACCGGATCGACCCTTTCGATCAACGGCGGCCAGCACATGTATTGAGCCGCGGCGCGGCCGCCGGTGCCAGTGCCTTCGATGGCGCGCAGAAGAGCGGGGTCGACGTGGCGGGCCCGGTGAAGCGCTCGATGATGATCGCCGGGCACGCCACCTCGATCAGCCTCGAGCCGGTGTTCTGGGACGCGCTGCGCGACGCCGCCGAGATGGAGCGTGTGCCGCTCAACGCCCTCGTGGCGCGGATCGACGCGGCGCGGGTCGAAGCCTCGGATCCGGCGAATCTCGCGAGCGCCATTCGCGTCTGGCTGTTCGAAAGGGCGCGAAGCCAGGACTGACAGTCCTGCGGCGCCCCGCCACGGAACGGGGCGCCGCTAGTTCTACCGTGCGAGCAGCACCCGTGCCTGGGTTGCGATCTGCGCCAGCATCGGCGAGGTCGTCGCTGGCGCATGGCGCGCCCGATCGATCAGCCGCCGGAACTGATCGATGCGCGGGCCCTGCGCCTCCACCCACATCTCCACGGCCTGGCTCGGGTCGTCGCCGCGCTTGCGCTTCAGGAAATCGAGCCGGAGCTGCTCGAAGTCACGCGCGAGGCCGGAGGTCAGCAGTCGCTCCCACTGATCCTTGGCCTGGAAACGGTTGGCGACGCCCTGTGCCCAATCGAGGCCGAGCGCCTCACCGAGCCGCGTGTAGGCGTTCGTCAGGCCGATCTCGTCGACCCCAAGGCGCCGACCGAGCGCCGCGATTCCGACAGCGCCGTTGAGCTCGAACAACCGGACCAGTCGATCTGCGATTTCCGGCGGGGCGCCGAGCTCCGCCAAACGCTGGCGCCGGAACGCCGCCTCGCCGGCGACCTCCTGCCGGAGCAGATCGCCGACCGCTGCGCTGAGCTTGTCGAGGCCGGGCTTCAGCGTTTCGACGATCTCCTCGAGCTTGGCCGTCGCCGGCGTGTTGCGGAGGATGTCGGCGATATGGAGCTGGAGCGCTCGCGACGCTTGGTCGAACAGCTCGAGCCGGAGCTGCTCGGGCAGGGGCAGCGTGTCCAGGTCGTGCCAGAGCGAATGCATATCGAACAGCCGCTCGGCCGCCACGAAGGCTGCCGCCACCTGGCCGAAGCTCGCGCCTTCCTCTTCGCTGAGCGTGAACGCCGCAGTGATGCCGAGGCGATTGACCAGGCGGTTGGCGATCTTGGTAGCGATGATCTCGCGTCGCAGGCGGTGCGAGAGGATTGCATCGCGATGCCGCTCCTGCATCGTCGCCGGGAAGGCCGCGAGCAGCTCCGGGGTCAGCGTCGGATCCTCGGTGATCTTGCCTGCTTCGAGCGCGGCCTGCAGGGCCATCTTCGAGCTCGACAGCAGAACGGCGAGCTCGGGACGGGTGAGGCCCCGATCTTCCTGAGCCCGGCGCATCAACTCCTCGTTCGACTGCAGGCCCTCCACGGCGCGATTGAGCCGGCCGCTCTCCTCGAGGATCTCGATCGCTCGGATCAGCGGCGGCAGATCGGTCGCGCCGCCGCGCTCCGCGATCGAAAGCGCGAGCGTCTGCAGCCGATTGTCTTCGAGAACGATAGCGCCGACCTCGTCGGTCATCTCGGCAAGCAGGGCGTTGCGATCCTCGAAGCCGAGCCGGCCCTCGATCATCTCGCGATTGAGCGGGATCTTGATGTTGACCTCGTTGTCCGAGCAGTCGACGCCCGCCGAATTGTCGATGAAGTCGGTGTTGATTCGCCCGCCGGCCTGAGAAAACTCGATCCGGCCCGCTTGGGTGACGCCCAGATTGGCGCCCTCGCCGATCGCCTTGGCGCGGATCTCGGCACCGGTGACCCGGATCGGGTCGTTGGCGGGATCGCCGACCTCGGCGTTGCTCTCCGAGCGGGCCCGAATGTAGGTGCCGATGCCGCCGAACCACAGGAGATCGACCGGCGCACGCAGGATGGCCGTGATCAGGGCGGTCGGCGCGATCTCCTCCTCTTCCAGGCCCAGCAGCTCGCGAACCTCGGCCGAGAGCGGGATCGTCTTCTGGCTGCGCGGGAAGACCCCGCCGCCCGACGAGATCAGGCTCTTGTCATAATCCTCCCACGAGGAACGCGGCAGCGCGAACAGCCGCGCCCGCTCGTCCCAGCTGCGCGCCGGGTCGGGATTGGGGTCGAGGAAGATGTGGCGGTGATCGAAGGCGGCGACGAGCTTGATCGCCTTCGAAAGCAGCATGCCGTTGCCGAACACGTCGCCGGACATGTCGCCGACGCCGGCGACCCGGATCGGCTGGCTTTGAACGTCGATGCCGATCTCGGCGAAATGACGCTGGACCGACACCCAGGCGCCCCGCGCCGTGATCCCCATCGCCTTGTGATCGTAGCCCTGGCTGCCGCCGGAGGCGAAGGCGTCGCCCAGCCAGAAGCCGCGCGACAAGGCGATCTCGTTGGCGACGTCGGAGAAGGTGGCGGTGCCCTTGTCGGCGGCGACCACGAAATAGGGATCGTCATTGTCGCGGACGGTCACGTCCTGCGGATGGACGATCTTGCCCTCGACGATGTTGTCGGTGACCGAAAGCAGGGCGCGGATGAAGATCCGGTAGCTCTCCGTGCCCTCGGCCAGCCAGGCATCCCGCGACGAGATCGGCGGAAGGTGCTTCGGGTAGAAGCCGCCCTTTGCGCCGGTCGGCACGATCACGGCATTCTTGACCAGCTGCGCCTTCATCAGGCCGAGGATTTCGGTCCGGAAGTCGTCGCGCCGGTCGGACCAGCGCAGACCGCCGCGCGCGATCGGGCCGCCGCGCAGATGGATGCCCTCGACGCGCGGCGAATAGACCCAGATCTCGCGCCACGGCACCGGTGCGGGAAGGCCCGGTACCTTGGCGCTCTCGAGCTTGAACGCGAGCGCTTCGTCGGCCGCGGCGGAGAAAGCGTTGGTGCGCAGCGTCGCGGAAACGACGCCGAGGACCAGACGCAGGATCCGGTCCTCGTCGATACCCGCAACTTCGGCGAGACCGGCACGGATCGCGGCCTCGGCCGCTTCCACCGCTGCGCCGCGGTCCCCCTGCTGGCGCGGATCATGGAGCGCGTCGAACAACGCGATCAGCGCCTGCGTGACCGCAGGCGCGCGCCGGAGCGCCTCCACCACGGTGATCATCGAATAGCTGAGCCCGACCTGGCGCAGGTAGCGGAACCAGGCGCGGAACAGCACGACGTCGCGCCGGTCGAGACCCGCCGCGACCAACAGCTGGTTGAACGGGTCGTTCTCGGCGCGGCCTTCGAGCACGTCGGCGATGGCGCGCTCGGTGAGCGCCGCCCGGTCGAGCACCGCCGCAGCCTCGCTGCTGTCGCGCAGTTCCAGCACGAACTCGTGGATGTAGCCGAGCCGGCCCGCGTCGAGCGGCCACGGAAACTCCTCCAGGACGCGGAAGCCGAAGTTCTCGAACACCGGCACCGCTTCCGAAAGCGCGATGAGACCCGCCAGCCGATAGGTCTTGAGGCGGAGGCGCGTGGGGCCGTCTGCATCGGCGCGATAAAGTCGGGCATCGCGATCGGCGGCGCGTTCGAGCTCGCTGATCCGCAGGATGTCGCGGCTCGCTTCTTCCGGGCTCGTCTGGGCACGGTAGAGCTCGGGCAGATCGTTGGTATAGCCCAGGGACAGCCGGGTGGCGCGGGAAGGCCCGACGATCGCGCCGAGCGCTTCCTCCACCGCCGGCTCCCAGCCGCGAACCATCTCGTCGAGCTGGCGGTCGAGCGCGGCGACGTCGGGCGTCGGTCGGTCCGCGCCGACGTACAGCGTGTATCGAATGAGGGCGAGATCGCCATCGCCGAGCTCGACCGACCAATTGGAGATCCGCCCGTCCGATGCGTTTTCGATCATCTCGCCGATGGCGAGACGGCGACGGGTGGTGAGCTCGTCCCTCGGCAGCCAGACGAAGGCGAACATGTTGCCTTTCAGGATCGAGCGAACGAGGACGAGAGTCGGGCGCGGACGATCGGCGAGCGACATCGCCGTCGTGACCAGCTCGCGCACCGAATCGAGGCCGAGGCTGATCAGCAGGTCGTGCGGGAGGGCGGTGACGGCGTGGCGCAGCGCCTTGCCGCTATGGCCGGAGGGATCGAAGCCGAACTGCTCCTCGAGCTGCTTGAGCCGCTCGCGCAGGACGGGCACCTCCTCGACGGGGGCGCTCAGCGCCTGGCTGGTCCAAAGCCCGGCATGAACGCCGATCGCCACGACCTTCCCGCCCTCGCGGATCGGAACCACGACGAGATCGAGCGGCACGCGGCGGTGCACCGAAGCACGCCGCTCGGCCTTGGCCAGGAGGGGCACCGATCCGCCCTCCTCGAAATAGCGGATGGCATCGCGCGATCCGCCGGGATCGGTCGGATCTCCGGGGATGCGGAACAGTCCGAGGCCCTGCGACGCGGGCCCCTCGGGGCGCTCCACCTCATAGCCGAGCAAGGTCATCGCACCGTCCGCGAACCAGCGGAGCAGGGCCGCGCCTTCGGTCTCCCCGGCGAGCGCTGCATCGTTGCGCATCTGCGCCTGCATGGTGGGCCAGTCGTTGACCGCGGCCCGCACGTCGGCAAGCACGCGGTGAAGGTCGGCCACCACCTCGCGGCGGATGCGCGCATCGGCGCGATCGACCTCGAGGTACATCATCGATTCGCGGCGCGACGGGTCGTCGCAGAGCGGCTCGACCGACAGCAGGCGACAGTCGGAGTCCCGCTCGACGCAGACTACGGGATGCAGGAGCCGGTGCACGATCAGCCCACGGGCGGCGATCGTGTTGGAGACCGAATCCACCAGGAACGGCATGTCGTCGTTGACGATGCCGATCCGCATCCGGCGCTGGCCGACGCCGCCGCCGAGCGTCTCGAGCCGGACGAGCGCGACCCCGGGGGGGCGCCGCTCCGCGCAGGAGGCGATGAAGCGCGTCGCCGCATCCTGATCGTCGGCGCTGAAATCGACGATCTCGCCCGGCAGGGCGTCTTTGACGAGGGCGCGGGAAAGGGCTTCGAGAATCCGCGCGTCGGCGGCTTCATCCGCGGCCCTGCTCTCCGAATTCATATTGTCGGCTCCCGGTACAAGCGGCGAGGAAATGCGCCGCGGGATCAGTGCCGGCCATATGCTCCGGGCGCGCGAGGGGGGCAACCCCGTCTTGCCCGAGGGTCGCAGGTCGACGTGCTCGCCGGCCGCTTGGCCAGGCGCTCACGCTGCGGTCAGGCGGCAGCCTTCCTGATGGCGCGCTCGGTCAGCGCAGGATCGGCCAGGGGACCGAGGAGGGAAACCACGCCGCCCGTCTCCCGGCGTGCCAGGATCAGGACGAACTCCTCGGAGGTGTCCATGGCGACACGCGCGAAGGCTGGAGCGTTGCGCAGCGCTTCGCGGATCGCTTCGTTCCGGTCCGGCTTCGGCTCTGGCCGGCGCGCCCGGCGCTCGGCCTGGACGACGCCCTTGAGCCCCCCCTCGAACGTTTCGAGATAGGCGCGCAGACCGTCGATCGCGATGTCCTCACGCCTTGCCCAGGAGAGAGCGGCGGCGAACTCGGTCAACCGCGCCTTGTCGTAATCGGCTCCGAAGACGAGCTTCACGACCGGCGTCATGGGGGCCCTGGCCTGAGCCTTGAGGCCCGAATCCTCGAGAAGTTCGCGATAGCCTTGGACGTCGACCTCTGCCGCGCGGGCGAAGGCATAGGCGAGGCCCAGCGCACGATAGAGGGAGGCGCGACTGCGGCTGTCCGCGCCCCGCGCCGCTTCGGCGCTCTCGCGCGCCGCGCAAAGGCGGTCGGCGAGGCCGGCGTCCGGGTCGAAGACGGCCGCTTCTTCCGGCTCGTCCGTGCCGTGCAGCAGAGAGGGCGGTTCCGCGTTCGGGCCGTCGGCCCAGACCGGACTGGCCTCGACCGACGGTACGCCGGCGGCGAGCGCCCGTTCGGCCTCGCGGGCGATGTCGGCGATCACCGCACTGTCGGCGATCTCCTTCCAGTTGATCACGCCGTAGATGAAGTCGATCGTGTCGCCAGTCGAGGAGAAGGGCATCAGGATGCCGCGGTACATCGTGTTCTGGCCGAGCTGCGACACGAATTCGGCTTCGAAGCCGATCGGCGCGCGATTGGCGATGATCTGCAGATAATGGTCCGTGAGGCGCGAGAGGAGCGACCGCTTGGGCACGTCGCTGATTCGGCGAATGTCGCCGATCAGACCGCATTCGGTACGAAGCGCGTTCCCGAGCCAGGCCACCGCCGGATCGTCGCCATCGCCCGAAAAATCGAGCAGCACGCTGTGCGGGCCGAAATCCCCCAGGTCGGAAGGGTTGAGATCGCGGATCGACGGATAGGGCCGGCCGTCGAGAAGCGACACCCAGTAATTGTAGGCGCGGACGTGCATCCGGCGCTCGTCGACGCCGATCTCCGGCGGCGCCTCGATCGCGTCCTCTTCGTCGGAGGGCGAGCCGAAATCCGGCTCGTCCTCGAATGCGCGAAGGCTGTCCATCAGGCGTCCCGTGCCCCTCTGTGGGAAGAGCCGGAACAGTGCCAGCATGTGGTTGCGATTCCGTTAAGTGCGATACCGAAACTGCCGGATCGGGGGCGGCGTGCGCAGGCGCTTGTCATCCGGGCAGGCCGCTGCTAGACGGCGCCCCTCCTCCGGGAATGCCGCTTTAGCTCAGCCGGTAGAGCACATCATTCGTAATGATGGGGTCGCGTGTTCGAGTCACGCAAGCGGCACCACTACCGACATGAATAAGGGTTGCCCGGCGCGCTCGCCCGAGTCAGGCGGTCAGGCGTTGGCCTGGGACAGGCGCGCGTCACCCGATGCGGCCTGCAGCCGCTCGAGCAGGGCTTCCATCACGATCGCCGGAATCGGCCGGCCCTGTGCGGCCAGAGCACGGACGGCGTTGAACTCGGCGTCGGTGAGCGCAGGAGCAGTGAGTTTCATTTCAGGGTCGAAATAGGAAGAGGCGCGCGGCCCTGCAATGACGGGAAATCCCTGTCAGTAGAAGTCCCATGGGCCGCGGCAGGAGTTGCTTAGCGACTGGCTGGGGCGGTGTCCGCCGGCCGCTCAGACCGCCTGCAGCTGCGGGGCGTCCGGCGCATCCACTTCGGCTTCCGTGGCCTTCGCCTCGAGCCGTTCGACGATGGCGGCCATCACGATCGCGGGAATCGGTCGTCCCTGGGCGGCCAGGGCCCGCACCGCGTTGAAATCGGCGTCGGAGATCGGCGCGCGACTGGAGTCATTCATACGCTTGGAACTCGTTCGATCGCAGCAGACGTTAAGGTCAGGCGGCGCGGCGCCGCACCGACGCCAAGGGCCGTTCGGAGACCGTTGGGCGGCCCATTCGGCGCGCCACGTACGGCAAGTCGATCGGCCGGCAGGTGGAAACGCCGAGCACTCGCTCGGGCTCCGGATGGATGACCAGGCGCCCGTCCAGCGCCGCAACGATCCGCTCCCAGCTGGCCGCAATCGATCGAGCGAGCACGAGCAGCGCCGTCCCGATTAGGGTGAGGAACAGCAGCGGAAAGAGCATCTGTATCATGCGGGTGGAACGAAGCTTTTCGGGTCTTGTTCCAACTGCCTGAGATTCGCGGTTTTTTACGGTAGTCGCGAAACTGCGTCGGCAATCGTCCGGTGCTGTCTTTCGCGACCGGCCTGGCGTAGATTGGCCAGGCGAAGAGAAGAGGGAGAAAAACGGTGGCCAAGGGTCAGGTCCGCAGCAACAAGGAAGCGCGCAAGCCGAAGAAGGAGGTCAAGAAGACCATTGCAGCCAAGCCCTCCACCAAGGGCAAGCTGGCGGGCGACTGATGGCGAAGGATTTCGTTCGGCACCGCCAGCCCTGGAAGAGCGAGGAGCTCGCGAAGCTGCGCACCCTCGCGGCTAAGGGGATGGGCTTGAAGGCCATCGCCAAGGCGCTGACCAGGAGCGAGGAATCGGTCCAGGATCGCGCCAAGGCGGACGGGATCGGGATCGCCAAGCTCCGCTAGTGCGTCGCACCCCTGTGGCGCTCAGCTCGAAGCCTGTCCGAGAAGGCGCAGGCGCAGTTCCTCCATGCCGATTGCACCGATCGCCAGAGGCCGATCGGCGGCGACGAGCACGTTGGCGACATGGCCAAGGATCTGGTCGACCAGGTCGAAGCTCTGCAGCGCCGTCGCATGGCGCGCGAGGATGTCCGGCTCGCCCGTCAGTTCGTCGCCGAGCTTCTCGAGCAGGCTTCGGACGTAGCCGAGTTCATCAGCCAGGCGTGTGTCGAGGCCCGGCCGCGGCGGGCCCGTTGGCGTCGGCGGAAGGGGAGCCGCGGCGGCGCCGCTGCGCACTTCGGCCTGCAGGGCGTCTACCCGGGTCTGGCGATCGAGCTCCTGCGGCGGCGTGCGGCTTCCCATGACCCATGCGGACACGCGCGTGGGCACGTCGAAATGGACTCCGCAGCGCTGGCCCGAAGACCATGCGACGAGGCCGGGTACGGCCAGATCGAGGCGCCGGAGGATGATCGCGGCTCCTGGCGGCGGCAGGCTGTCGCCTTCGATCGCCGCGCCGCTTTCGGAGAGGTTGCGGATGCGAACGGGCGCGCTCAGTCCTCGCGCCTCGATGGACGCGGCAAGCAACAGGCCGGCGCGTCCGGCCTCCTGCCGGAGGTCTTCCGTATTTCCGCCTGCGGCGGCTGTCACCTTCATCGATCGCGGTCCATCGGCTTTCCCCGCCGGCATCTTCGCGCGCGATGGTTAAGGCCGCCTCAACGGAGCCTGCGGACCGGGAAGCCTCCCGCCGCGGCGGCATTGCCCAGGCCGGAGGCAGGAGCTAGCCTCGGCCGATGAAGCGTCTCGTCCTGTTCGATTATTACCGCTCGTCGGCCAGCTATCGCGTGCGAATCGCGCTGGCGCTGAAGGGCCTCGATTATGAGCGGATCGAGGTCAATCTGCTCGAGGGGGCGCAGCGCGGGTCGGAGTATCGGGCGCTCAATCCTCAGGCTCTGGTGCCGATGCTCGACGTCGGGGATCGTCGGCTGACGCAGAGCCTCGCTATCATCGACTGGCTGGACGCGGCCTACCCGCAGCCGGCCCTGCTGCCGGCAGATCCGGGAGAGCGGGCCGATGTCCTTTCGCTCGCCCTCGCTGTCGCCTGCGACATCCACCCGCTCAACAATCTGCGGGTCCTGAAGCACCTGCAGGCAGCGCTCGGCCAGCCCGAGGAGGCCCGTAATGCCTGGTATCGTCATTGGGTGGTGGAGGGGCTGACGGCGCTCCAGGCGATGGCGGCGCCGCATGCCGGTCGCTTCCTGTTCGGTGACACGCCGACGCTGGCCGATGTCTGCCTGGTGCCGCAGATGTTCAACGCGCGGCGCTTCGCCGTACCGCTCGACGCTTTTCCACTGCTCGTCCGCGCCGATGCCGCGGCGAGCGCGCTTCCGGCCTTCGCCGCCGCGCATCCGGATCGCTTTGCGCCCTGACCGGGCGGACGATATAGAGGGGCAGGAACAGGAGAGGCGCCGATGGGCCGCGTGGACGCGATCAACCGGGGAATGGCGGACGCATCGCCGCTCGCCTCCGTCGAGATTCCATCGCTGCAAGGCGAAGTCGGTCCGGAAGAGTGGAAGATCCGCGTCGACCTCGCTGCGGCTTACAGGCTGGTCGCGCATTACGGCTGGGACGACCTCATCTTCACGCACCTCTCCGCGCGGATACCGGGGCCCGAGCACCATTTTCTGCTCAACCCCTACAACCTGATGTTCGAGGAGGTGACCGCGTCAAGCCTGGTCAAGGTCGATCTCCACGGCGTGCCGGTCTCCCCGTCGCCGTTCATCACCAATCCCGCCGGCTTCACCATCCATTCGGCGATCCATATGGCGCGAGAGGATGCGCACGCCGTCATCCACCTGCACACGGCCCACGGTCAGGCGGTCTCGGCGCATTCCGAGGGGCTGCTGCCGCTGACCCAGACCGCGATGCTGATCCGCGACGAGGTCGCCTATCACGATTACGAGGGCGTCGCGGTGGACCTCGACGAGCGCCAGAGGATCGTCACCGATCTCGGCACGAAGACGGCGATGCTGCTGCGCAACCACGGCACGCTCGCGATCGGCGAGACGGTCGGCGAGGCCTTCCTCAAGATCTACTTCCTGGAACGCGCCTGCCACGCCCAGATTCTCGCCCTCTCGGCGGGGGACGGAAATCTCAACAATCCGCCGCAGGGCGCTCCGGAAGTGACCGCAGAGCAAGGCAGGATCGGCCTCAAGATGGCCGCCGGCGCGCTCGCCTGGCCCGCCTTGCTGCGCAAGGCCTACCGGCTCGATCCAAGCTTCGCCACCTGAGTGTTAGCCGCGAAACCAGTCTCGGCTCAGCGTCCTCGAGGCAACGAAATAGATCAAGGCGCTGAGCACGTAGAATGCGAGGCCGTACAGGATCGAGTATTGCAGCGAATCCGCGCCATGCTGCGCTTTCAGCCGGTCTGACATCCAGCCAAGGAAGTAGTTACCGACCGCGATTCCGATCAGGTTGTTGATGAACAGGAAGCTGGCGCTGGTCGTCGACCGCATGTTGGCGGGAACGATGTGCTGGACCGCTGAGATGACGGGGCCGAGCCAAGCAAGCGCCAGCATCTGGCCCAGTGTGAACAGCAGCCACGCAACGATCATGTTCGGCGCGAAAAGCCCAAGTGCGAAGGCGGGAGCGGCGATGAGAAAGCACACTGCTGGAATCAGCGCGTAACGTCCCGGATTGGCGGGGCCGATGCGATCGCCGATCCAACCTCCCAGCCATGTGCCGGCCACTCCGCCCACCAGGACGATCGATCCGTAGAACCAGCCAACTGCGCTGAGCGGGAGGTCGAAGCTTCGGTTGAAGAAGGAGGGAAGCCAGAAGATCAGGCCGTAGCCGAGGATCGATCCGGAGGCGGCGCCGAATGAAAGGAGCCAGAAGCTGGGAATCCGGGCAAGCGCGGCAATCACGGTCGCCAAAGGTGGAGCGGGCTCGCTCGACCTGCCGTCAGCGCTGTCGAGCGCACCACGCTCCGGGTCGCGGATGAGAAGCTTGATCAACAGCGCTGCGGGAAGGCCCGCGAGCCCTACGATCACGAACGCTGAGCGCCAGCTCAAATGCGAGGCTAGCCAGCCCCCAAAGAAGATGCCGAGCGCCGAACCGAGGGGAATACCGAGCGAGAAGAGCGCCAGGGCGCGGGCGCGACGGCTCTTCGGGAAATAGTCGGCGATCAGGGAATAGGACGGAGCAATTCCTCCTGCCTCGCCGAATGCCACACCCATTCGTGCGACCACGAGCTGCCCGTAGTTCTGAACCATGCCGCAGGCAGCCGTGAAGAGACTCCAGATCGCAACGGAGCCGGCAATGATTCCGACGCGGCTCTTGCGATCCGCCAGCCAGGCGATCGGTATCGCGATGGTGCTGTAGAAAAGGGCGAAGACCACCCCGAGGTAGCTCAGCGTCTTGTCGTCCAGCTCGAACTCTGCCCGGATCGGAACGGCGAGGACGCCGATGATCTGCCGGTCGATGAAGTTGAAGATGTAGGCGAGGAGCAGGATCGCCAGCACCCGGCCGCCTCCGCGCGTGCCGGCTTTGTCGTGCTGCTCCATGCTCCTCGCCTCCCTTGTCCTTAGAATTTCACGCCGAGGCTCAGGAACACCTGACGGGGGTTGCCGTAGAAGGCGGTGGCGACGCCCTCAACCCCAAGGCTCGGCCGCACCTGACCGGCCGCGTTGCGCAGCGGTACGCCGGTGACCGGATCGGTCAGCAGGAACTGATAGCCCGACGTGATATACTGCTTGTCGGTCAGGTTCTTGCCATGGAGGCCGATCGTGTAGCGGTCGTCTGGCGAGGTCCAGACGAGGCTCGCGTCGATCAGCGCATAACCGGGCTGGTCGAGGAACGGGCTCGGAGTCTCGAATTGGAAGGTCTTGCTGCGGTAGGAAAGCGTGGTGCTCGCCGAGATTTCGCCGCCTTCGAACCGCGTCGCGACGTCGAGCGTTCCGGACAGCGTCCACTTGGGCGTGTTCTGGATGCGGCGGAAGTCGGCGACGTCGACCGGGCCCTGACCGGGCACGTTGGTGATGAACTCGTCATATTGCGCGTCGAGATAGCCCGCCGTGCCGGTGAAGTTCACCCGGGATCCGCTCTCCGTGTCGCGCAGCAGGGTCGCGACCATTTCGGCCTCCACGCCCTTGAACGTCGCCTTGCCGGCGTTGGTCGTGACGCCGACGAAGGTCGGCACGCCATTGATCACCGCGCCGACCGAGCCGGGCACCTGGACGTCCTTATAGTCGGCATAGAAGCCGGCGAGCGCGAGGCGGAGGCGGCGATCGAACAGCGACGCCTTGTAGCCCGCTTCGAAGCTGTCGACCTTCTCCGGCTCGAACAGGAAGTAATCGAAGATCTCGTCGGCCTCGCGCGTGCCGTTGCCGTTGAGGTCGGGGGCCGCAGTCGAAAGGCCGCGCGGGTCGAAGCCGCCGCCTTTGAAGCCCTTGGCGTAGCTCAGGTAGAAGGTGTTGTTCTCGTCCGGCTTGAAGCTGATCGAGGCGCGGGGCGTGAATTCCTTGAACGTTTCCTCGCCGGTGAAGTCCGAGGTGCGGGCGCCGAGCTGGACGCCCTTGCCACCGAGCTCGGGCGAGGGGCCGTTGAGCAGGTTGGCGCGGATGATCCGCGCGTTGCGCTTGTCGTGGGTGTAGCGTCCGCCCACCGAGACCGCGAACTGCTCGCTGATGTCGAAGGTGAAATCGGCGAAGGCGGCCCAGGTCTTGGTGTCGACGTCGCCGAACGTCGACGCGGTGAGGCCCGGCAGCACGATCGGCGAGGTCGTGGCCAGCACGACGTCGAAGATGTTGTTGGCGTTGGCGTCGAGATAATAGACGCCGGCGAGACCCTGCAGGCGGCTGCCCTCGTAGACGATCTGGAATTCGTTGGAGAATTGCTTGTTGCGGTAGATCGCCGGCACGTCGACGTCGGCGGCCGGGAGAGAATCGAAGTCGATCGGGGCGAAGCTCTTGTCCTTGCGCCAGCCGGTGATGTTGCGCAGCGTCAGCTCGTCCGTGAGCTTGAACTCGGCGCGCGCGGCCCCGCCATAGGCTTCGATTTCCTGGCGCGGCGTGTTGAGGCCGGCGCGGCTGTCGTAGACGTCGTCGAGCACCGGCGTGCCGCTCACCAGGCCCGGGATCAGCCGATGGCCGTTGCGCGGGTTCGAATTGTCCTTGGTGTAGTCGCCCGAGACGCGGAAGAAGAAGCGATCGCTCGGCTCGATCTCGATCGTGCCGCGCGCCGCCCAGATGTCCCGGTTGTAATTGTCGAGACCGTTGTTCCGGTTCTCGCCGAAGCCGCCCCGGGAGAGCCGCGCACCCGATGCGCCGATCCGGATCGCGTCGCTGATCGGCGTGCTAGCGGAGACGATCAGATCGCCCTGCTTGTAGGTGCCGAAATTGGCGCGGGCGCGCAGCGTCGGCTCTTCGTCGAGGCGACGGGTCACGTACTTCACCGCGCCGCCGATCGTGTTGCGACCGTAGAGCGTGCCCTGCGGGCCGCGCAGCACCTCGATTCGCTCGACGTCGTAAATGTCGAGCACGGCCGCCTGCGGGCGGTTGAGATAGACGTCGTCGAGATAGATGCCGACGCCGGCCTCGAAGCCGGCGACCGGATCCTGCTGGCCGACGCCGCGGATGAACGCGGTGAGGGTGGTGTTCGTCCCGCGCGACGTTTCCAGCGTGACGTTCGGCGTCGTGTCGGAGATGTCCGTGATGTCGAGCGCGCCCTGGCGCTCGAGGGATTCGCCCGAATAGGCGGTGACCGCGATTGGAACGTCCTGCAGGCTCTCCGCCCGGCGGCGTGCCGTCACCACGATCTCCTCGTCTTGCGTCGACGTGTCGGCACCAAGGCTTTCGTTGGCGGCGGCAGCCTGCTGCTCGTCGGATGCGGAGGCGCTCGCGGGCACGTCCTGCGCCCAGGATGGCGCGGCGGCAAGCAGGGCGGCGACAGCGGTGCCGATCCTCAGAGTGTTCCTGGTCATGGCGATCTTCTCCTGTGCTTATGCGGTGATGGCGGATTGACGGACGGGCGGCAGGCTGGCCGCGAAGGCGCGGAGGGTGCGGTTGAACAACTCCGGCTCCTCCAGGTGCGGCGAATGGCCGGAGTGCTCGAACGCGACGGCCCTGGCCTCGGGAATTGCGCCGGCGAGATGATCGGCGGTGTCGGCGCCGTAGAGATGGCTCTCCACGCCGTGCGCAATCAGTGTCGGCTGCCGAATCGCGGCGAGGAGCGGGCGGAAATCCTCCTCGGCAAGCGAGCGCCAGAGCGCGCCGATTGCCTCGCCGTCGTTACGGGCGAATTCGGCGCTGGCCCAATCGGCAAGGGGGTGGCGCTCGAGCCCGGCGCCCTGCGCGAAGATCGCCGCTCCGGCCGCCGCGGCGAAGGCTGTGAAATCTTCCGCAATGGCACGCGAGCGCGCCTCGCAATGCTCGGGTGAGAGGCCCAACGTCCAATCCCCGTCGTTGCGCACCCGCGGCGTCATGTCGATGATCACGGCGCCCGCGAAGCGCCGCCGTGCGGGGCCGGCGAGAACCCGCCAGAGCACGGAAGCGCCAAGCGACCAGCCCATGCCGATCGCATCGTCGAGGTCGAGCAGGTCCGCCAGCTCGGCAACGTCGGCGGCAAGACGGGCGATCGTGGGCGCGGCGTCGCCGCGAGAGCCGCCGTGGCCGCGCAGGTCGAGCCGGATCAGTCTGAAGTCGGAAACGAGGCTGCGCTGCGGCTCGAAGAAGCCGCTATGCGCCATCAGCCCGTGCAATGCGACGATCGGACGGCCTTGCCCCTCATCCCGATAGGAGATGCGGACGCCGTCAGACGCGGTGAAATGCTGCAACCTTTCCTCCCCAGCCCGCTCCTATCGAAGCCGGGCGAGAAGAGCGATGCGTCTAAATGAAAGTTGAGTCAATGTTCAGAAACGCGCCGCCGCGGCCCACCGCGACAGCGGGATGGCGGTCCCGGCGAAACGACGGGGGCGAGGAGCGGGCGCGACATGCGCCTCCTCCACCTGAACATCGACGGTGAAGTCGGCCTTGCACTTGGTCGGCCGCGGAATGGCACGCCCCTGCTGGCGATACAGCTCCAGCGCGCCTTCCAGCGCGCCGCGAACCTTGCCGGCGGCTTCCTCGCGATTCGTCGCATACGTCATCGCCTCGGGGATGTCGGGGCAGATCGCGTAAACGGTTCCAAAACCGTCGTCGGCAAGCGTTACTGGGTAGGACAGGTACAAGAGGGCCTCCGTTGCGCCCCTTTCAGCCCTGGACCTTGTGAGGGAGGTAAACGCCGTTATCGTAGATCACCCGTATGGTGGAATCCCTACGGCATCCTTGCCTTTCTTGCCCGGCCGATTCGCATGCGTCCGGGTTGCGCTGGGTCGAAATCCGGCTCACCTTGCGCGTGGGGAGGCGGAATGTCCTATCTGAACCAGGCCGCGGCCGGCGGCGAGAAGGAGCCTCGGACGGAGCGGGGACGCAAGACGCTGCGTCGGCTGATCGAGGCGGCAGCGGCGGAATTCGGCGAGCGCGGCTATCATGAGGCGGCGATCACCGGCATCACGCAGCGTGCCGGCGTCGCGCTCGGCACCTTCTACACCTATTTCGAAAGCAAGGAGGAGGTGTTCCGCGCCCTCGTCCGCGAGATGAGCCGGGCGACGCGCGCGCATGTCGCGGAGGCCGTGAAGGGCTCTCCCGACCGGCTCGCCGCCGAGCGGATGGGCCTGGAAGCATTCATCGCCTTCGTGCGGCAGCACCCCGAGCTTTATCGGATCATCGAGGAAGCGCAGTTCGTCGCGCACGATGCCTATCGCGAACATTATCTGACCTTCGCTGATGCTTACGGCCGCAACCTCGCCGCCGCGCGTTCCCGCGACGAGATCGCCGACGGTCCGGACGAGCCGCGTGCCTGGGCGCTGATCGGCATGAGCGTCTTCCTCGGCATGCGCTACGGCATTTGGGACCGGGATCTGACGCCGGGAGAGGTCGCCGACGCCGCGATCGCGCTCGTTTCGGAAGGCCTGCGCAAGCGCTGATCGCGCCCCTCTACCGCCTCCGCATAGACGGTCGGCGCCGGCTACGGTTGAAGCGCGGCCCGTGCGGCCCTAATTGGCGCAGCACATGAAGCTTACCACCCTTCCGAACGGTCTCCGTGTCGCGAGCCGCGAAATGCCCGGGATCGAGACCGCCGCCGTCGGCCTCTATGCGGAGACCGGGTCGCGCAACGAGCCGGCGCGTCTCAACGGCATCGCTCATCTCTTCGAGCACATGGTGTTCAAGGGCGCCGGCGGCCGTTCCGCACGCGAGATCAGCGAGGCGATCGAGGACGTCGGCGGCGATCTCAACGCCTGCACCGACCGCGAGACGACGAGCTTCACGGCGTCGGTCATGGCCGAGCATCTTCCGCTCGGCGTCGAGCTGATCGCGGATTTGGTGCAGCGCCCGCACTTCAACGCCGACGAGCTCGAGCGCGAGAAGGACGTCGTTCTCCAGGAGCTGGGCGAGGCGCGCGACACGCCGAACGACATCATCTTCGACGATCTCCAGTCCGCGGCTTATGCGGATCAGCCGCTCGGCCGCTCGGTATTGGGCACGGAGGAGACGATCGACGCGGTAGCCGTCTCCGATCTCGATGATTGGCGGCAGATCCATTATCGCGCCGGAAGCCTCACCCTCGTTGCAGCCGGGAAGGTCGATCACGAGCGGCTGGTCGATCTCGCCGTGTCCCGCTTTGGCGGACTCGCTGCCGGAACCGGCGGCGCACCGGAGCCGGCCCGTTTCACCGGCGGCGATCGCGTCGGCCGGGCATCGTCCGATCAGGCGCATCTCGCTCTCGGCTTCGGCGCGCCGGGCCAGACCGATCCAGACTATTACGCCGCGCGCCTGTTCAGCGATGCGGTGGGCGGCGGCATGTCCTCGCGCCTGTTCCAGCAGCTGCGCGAGGAGCGCGGCCTCGCTTATTCGGTCTATTCGCTGCTCCAGCCCTGGGCGGAGACCGGCCTCTTCTCCATCTATGCGGCGACGGCGCGGCGCCAGTCGGCCGCAGCGGCGCAGCTGATCGAGGAAGTGCTCGCGGATGCGGCCGAGACGATCACCGAGCGGGAGCTTCAGCGGGTTCGCACCCAGGCCAAGGCGGGCCTGCTGATGTCGCTGGAGAGCCCCTGGGGTCAGGCGCATTACGTCGCGCGCCAGATCCAGACTTACGGCCGGCTGGTCAAGCCGGCCGATGTGATCGCGGACGTCGAGCGGGTCGATCTCGATCAGATCCGCGCAGCCGGACGCAAGATGCTCTCCGGCCCCCGTGCCCGGGCGACGATCGGCTTTCCCGCCGTCCGCGCGGCGTGACCGGGCCCTCCGCAGCAGACCGGGGCCTTGCCACGCTCGTCGGCGAGCCTTGGGCCGACTACGGCCTGATGGACAGCGGCCACGGCCGCAAGCTCGAGCGCTACGGCCCGTACAGCTTCATCCGCCCGGAGCCGCAGGCGATGTGGGCGCCGGCGCTGCCGGACTGGGATGCGGACGGCGAGTTCATCCCCGGCTCCGACGAGGAAGGCGGCGGCCGCTGGCAGTTCGCCCGGCCGGTACCGAGGGAGGGTTGGGACATGGCCTGGGAGGAGGTTCGCTTCCGCAGCCAGTGCACCCCGTTCCGCCATCTCGCCTTCTTCCCCGACATGGCGCCGCAATGGGCCTGGATGCGCGAGCGCCTGCAAGCGGGTGCCGAGGCGATGAACCTGTTCGGCTATACAGGCGTCGGCACCCTCGCCATGGCCGCCGCCGGCGCGAGACTCACCCATGTCGATGCCTCGAAGAAGTCGGTCGAGGCGGCGAAGGAGAATGCGCGCCTTTCCGGAATGTCCGAGCACCCGATCCGCTGGATGATCGACGACGCGGCCAAGTTCACCGCGCGGGAGGTGCGCCGCGGCCGCCGCTATGACGGCATCATCCTCGATCCGCCGAAATACGGCCGCGGGCCGACCGGCGAGGTCTGGCGCCTGGAGGAAGGGCTTCCCGGCCTGATCGCCGACTGCCGCAAGCTGCTCGACCAGGACAGCCGCTTCCTCGTCCTCACCGTCTATGCGGTCCGCATGTCGGCGCTCGCGATCGGCGAGCTGCTCAGTCAGGCGATGGCCGATCTCGGCGGCCGGGTGGAATGCGGCGACATGGCCGTGCGCGAGGAGGCCCGCGGCCTGCTGCTCCCCACCGCCATCTTCGCGCGCTGGAGTCGCGATTAGTCCCGCGCCGCGCGAATCGCCGCGCCGGCGGCGAACGGAGCGATCGCGACCAGCAGCAGCGACACCGCGGCGAGCAATTTGACGGCGCCGGCGCCGCCGCTCGGCTCGACCATCGCCGCGCCGAAGATCAGGATCGGCACCGCCAGCGGCAGCATCAGCAGGCCGGCAAGCGCGCTGGTGCCGCGCAGGCCGGCGGTCAGCGCGCCGGTGATCAGCGTCAGCGCCGCGAGCCCCGGCGTTCCGGCGAGCAGGCCGAGCTCGAGCCGCGACAGCACGTCGCCGGGGAGCTTGAGAAGGGCCGCGGCGGGGAGCGTCGCCAGCATCAGCGGCGGCCCGAAGCTCAGCCAGTGCCCGGCGAGCTTGGCGAGAGCAACGCTCTCGTCGCTGATGCCGCGCACCGCGAGTTGGTCGAGCAGGCCGGACGCGCGGTCCGGCTCGACCAGCCGCTCCACCGGGAGCAAAGCCGCAAGGAGCGCCGCCATCCACAAGGCGCCGCCGCCGGTGCGGGCGAGAAGCGGTGCGTCGGGCCCGACCGCGAACGGAAAGAGCGCGGCGACCAGCAGGAAGAAGATCAGCGGCAACAGGGCGTGCCCTGCGGTCGCGGCGAGGCGCAGCTCTCTCAGGACGAGCGCGATCATGCCAGGGTCACCAGGTGCGCGTCGTCGAGCTTGAGCGGCTGGTGCGAGGCGGCGAGGATCGCGCCGCCCTGGCTCCGGTGCCCGGCCATGGCGGCCGCCAGACGCGCCTGGCCCTCGCCGTCGAGGCCGTTCGCCGGTTCGTCGAGCAGCCAGAGCGGCGCGCCGCTCGCTATCACCCGGGCGAGCACCGCGCGCTTGCGCTGCCCCGTGGAGAGCAAGCGAACCGGCGCCTCGGCCAGGCGCTCGAGCCCCATCGCCGCCAGCCCCCGCGCCGCATCGCCGCCGTCGAGTCGGGCCCAGAAGCCGAGCGCCGCGGCGAGGGTCGAACGGGTGTCGAGCGCCAGGCCCTCGTCGGCGAGGGCGACGGCGCCGCCGCGCCGCACGGAGCCTGAGGAGGGGCGCAGCAGGCCGGCTGCCAGGCGGATCAGGCTCGACTTGCCGACGCCGTTCGGGCCGGTGACCAGCACCGCCTCGCCAGGCGAGAGGGAGAGGCTGAGCCGCTCGAACAGCAGGCGGCCGCCGCGCAGCAGGGCGCCATTGTCGATCGCGAGCAGCGCCGGTGCGCTCACCCGGCCGCATCCTCGATCGCGTGCATGTCCGCATCGGAAAAGCCGAAATGATGGCCGACCTCGTGCACGATCACATGGGTGATGAGGTCTTCGAGGCCGACGCCGGTCTCCGCCCATTCGTCGAGCAGCGGCCGACGGTAGAGGTGGATGACCGGCAACAGCTCGCCGGGCATCATCCGCTCCTGCTCGCCGACGGGGCGCCCGGTGTAGAGGCCGGTGAGATCGAACGGATCCTCGATGCCGAGCTCGGCGAGCACGTCCGCTTCGGCGAAGTCCTCGACGCGGACGACGACGCCCTCGAGCAGCGCGCGGAACTGCGCCGGCATCCGGGCCAGCGCAGCGTCGGCCAGGCGCTCGATCAGCGCCGCGTCGGGCGCGTAGGTTTGACGCTCGCTCATCCACCGGTCCATAAAGGCGCAAGACCGCGCGCGCCAGCATCAGCCCCGCGGCACGCATGCCGGCCGACCGGCAGAGGAGGATCCATGCTGCTGACCGACGCGATCCGGGATGCGCGGCTGCGCGATCTCCCCGACTGGCGCTATGACGAGGAGGCGCGCGCGATCTGTCGTTCGCTGCGCTTCGGCGACTTCTCCGAGGCGTTCGCCTTCATGATCCGGGTCGCCCTCGCAGCCGAGAAGGCCAATCACCACCCGGACTGGTCGAACGTGTGGAACAGGGTCGAGATCGCGCTCACCACCCACGACGCCGGCGGCGTCACTGATCGCGACATTGCATTGGCCGCCACGATCGACGCCCTGCTGACGGGGCGCTCGGCGCAAGGCTGACTGGCGGCAGCGAAGGAGCCTTCTGGGAAGTTGCGCCGGCGGCGGCGCACTCGCTTGCCCTTTCCGCGCGGCCCCACTAGATGGCTGCCGTTCCAGAGCATGCGGAGCGGTGGCCGAGTGGTCGAAGGCGCTCGCCTGGAAAGTGAGTATACGGCAAAACCGTATCGAGGGTTCGAATCCCTCCCGCTCCGCCACTTCCTTGTCCCGCCCAGCCCCAAGCCGTCCCTCCGGCGCCGCAAACGATCCTGAAAACCTTGTTTCGCGCCGCTTTTGAGCGCATCGTCTCCCGATCATCGATCCACGCCGTCCCATCCCGTCCCGGCCCGAGCCGGGTACGCGCTGGGGTAGCTAGCCATCGACCGGGGTACGGATGCTCAAGGATCTCGAGTGCCGCCAGGCAAAGCCGCGCGACCGGGCATACAAGCTCGCCGACTCCGGCGGGCTCTTCCTGCACATCGCGCCGTCGGGACGGCGAACGTGGCGCTTCAGGTTCTGGATCGAAGGCAAGGAGCAGCTGCTGGTTCTCGGCACCTACCCCGACGTCGGGCTGACGCGGGCCCGCGACCTGCGGGACGGCGCGAGAGGGGAGATCCGTGCGGGCGGCGACCCCAGACGCAAGTCCGAGGTCCCCAAGGAGGCCGACCCGTCCTTGACCTTCGAGGCATTCGCGCGGCGGTGGCACGCTCTGCAGAAAAGCCGGTGGCGGCCCGTCCACGCGGACGACGTCCTGCACAGCATGGAGCGGGACCTGTTTCCAGCCATCGGACATCTCGACATCAACGCGGTTGAGGAGCCGGCTCTCCTCGCAGCGCTGCGCAAGGTCGAGGAGAGAGGTGCCATCGAGACGGCGCACCGGCTGCGGCAGCGGGCCGAACGCGTGTTCCGCTTCGCGCGGGCCTCGGGCTCGAAGAACGACAATCCTGCCGCGGTCGTGAGAGAGGCGCTTGCCAGACAGCCGAAGAAGCGGCGCTGGCCGGCCATCGTCGACATCGAGGAGCTCAGGCGCTTCGTGGCCCTGATCGACGGTGCAGGCGCCTCGCCGGTGACCCGCCTGGCGTCGCGCTTCCTCGCGCTGACGGCTCAGCGCCCCGGCATGGTGCGCGGGGCGGCGTGGCAGGAGATGCAGGGTATCGACTGGGAAGGATCCCGCGGTGGAGAGGACGATGCACGCTGGGTGGTCCCGGCGGAGCGGATGAAGCAGGAGATGGACCTCAGGGAGGACGAGGCGTTCGATCACGTCATTCCCCTGGCGCCGGCGGCGGTCGAGGTCCTGCGCACGGTCCGCGCACTGACCGGCGGGGGCCCGCTCATCTTCCCCTCGACCACCGACGCGGCCTCGCCGATCAGCGAGAACGCCATCGGCTACCTGTACAATCGCGAAGGCTACAAGGGTCGCCACGTGCCTCATGGCTGGCGCTCCAGCTTCTCGACGATCATGAACGAGCGTGTCGAGCGGCGGCACCCTGGCGAGGACCGCCTGATCATCGACCGCCTGATCATCGACCTCATGCTTGCGCACCGGCCGTCCGGCATGTCCTCGGCCGAGTTCCGCTACAACCGCTCAGCCTACATGCCCCGCCGCCGCGAGATCGCCTGCGACTGGGCTGCGCTTCTGCTCGAGGGGGCTGCGCCCGCTTCGCGGCTCCTCGAAGGCAGGCGCAGGCGTCGGGCCTGAACCGGCTGGCGGACTGCAGGACCGTTCGAACGGGACTGCAGCCGGACACCTGGCGATCGGGGAGAATGCTCGTCGGAGCGGCCGGCAGCCGACGTCCCGCAGAGGAGACAGGCCGATGGCGATCGAGGCTGTCCGGCCGAGTACCTGCAGCAAGCATCGGGCGGTGTTCAGTGCCGGCGGCGGTCCGTCAGCCATGCCTCGATCTCTTCGAGGCGCCACCTCGACATCGATTCGCCCATCGCAACGGGTCGAGGAAAGCCTGCCGCGGCGATCCGTCGATATAGCGTGTTCTTGGACCATCCCGTCATCTCAAGAACCTGCGTCCTCTTCAGGAGTCGCCCGGGAGCAGTTGCAAGGACCGAAGCCGGCGCCTGCGCCGGCGGTATCTCCGGCTCGGCGGAACCACCGGCGATCGGATAGCCGTCCACCGGCTCCCGACCGGCGGCCCACTCCTCCCACCAGGCGGAGAACACGCGTTCGTCCAAGAAGATCCAGTGGGTGGGGCGCGCCCCCGGATCGCTCCACCGCTCCGGGCACACGGCACTGGTGGCGAACCGCGCCACATAGTCGTCGAGTTCCCAGGAGGACGCCGGCATGCGCTCGGGCTCGCCGCCTCCGAACGGCCGGATCCAGCCCTCGAGCACCCCGTCGACGAGCAGCGCGCCGAGCCACCGCACGAGCGAGGCTATCGCGAGCCGGTCATCCGCATCGCCGGGCCGTTCGAATGCCGAAACGATGTCCTGACCATCGAGCCCGAACAGGTCCGTCGCCACGTATTCGAGAGCGTCCGCCAGCAGCAGCCGGCCGCCTGACGCAGGCCGCTCCGAGCGTCGATAGATCTCCCAAGGCACCGGCGCGGTCATGGCTTCGTATAGCTTGTTCGTCTTCGAGGAGGAGTCCCTCCGTCACGAAGAAAGCGCGCCAATGTTGCGAACCCGACGCGGCACGTGTTGGCTCCCCCTCGAGCCGGCGATAAGCTGACCTCATGTCACAGATGCCACTGGATCAACTCACCGAAGCACAGCGCGAATGTCTCCGGCTTGTCCTCAGCCACCACAACTCGAAGGAGATTGCCGCAAAGCTTGGAGTGTCACCCTCCGCCGTCGACAAGCGGATCGAAAGAGCGGTCCAGATCCTCCGCGCACCCTCCCGCTTCGCAGCCGCTCGCGCGCTCGCTGAGCATGAGGGCGGGGGTGCCGCGTCCGAACGGCTGCCATCCGAACCAATCGACGTTCCCAACGAGCAGGAGACCGCCTCCACTCGAGCACAGGACGAGCCGCGGTGGCTGGTCCGGCGACTGCTGGGTCTTCCCCCCGGTCGCCTGGGATGGCGGCAGGGCTCGCAACGAACTCACGAAGCTGGAGCGGATCGGGGTCATCATAGGACTTGTCTTCATCATCGCCGTGTCGTCCATGGCGCTGCTGAACATGGGTCAGACGATCCCCGGCTTCCTGGCTCATGATGCTCAGTCCTCCCGCCGGTGAGAAGCGGCGTCGCCGCGAGGGAACGGATCATAATGCTCAAGAACAGGCTTCGCGCGGCTGAACTCGTCGCACAGGACTTCCTCAAACTCGAGAATGCCGCCGACGAGGCTGCGACCCTTGCTGCCACGTGCATGACGACCATGCTCCAGCAACGCGCCGAGGCGAACCTGCCGGTCGCCACCGGCGTCGAGGCGCTGCAACTGATAGCTGACGCCGCCCAGGACCTCGTCAAGGCCCGGCAGCGCATCGTGGAGGCTCATGGCGCGCTGGTCAGCGTCAGGAGCGGCATCGGCCTTCGCGCATATCGCGATGAGTCAGAATGCCCCGACATGGCCGGCTCAGCCATGAATCCGACGCGCCTCGCCGTCGTCGCCTGAGCGCGCGGAGCCGAAGAGCGGCATGGAACGGGTGATCCTCTTCAATGTGCTCCAACTGGCCGTGTCGTCATACGCCATGGTCAGAGGCGGAGCTCCGGAGAGGATCGTCGGTCTATCGCTCCTCATCGCCCCCGGAAGCACGAGGCTCCTGCAGCAGGACTTCACCTCGCGCTTCATCGGCGTCGAAGTCGGCGTTCTCGTCGTCGACGTAATCCTGCTCACCGTGCTTCTGGCCGTGGCGCTCAACGCCGATCGGTTCTGGCCCCTATGGCTGGCCGCCTTCCAGCTTTTCGGGACCGGCGCACACCTGGTTCGAGCCCTCGACGCACACGTGGAGCGGGTTGCATACGCCATCCTGATGGCGGGTTGGAGCTATCCGATGATCCTGATCCTCGCCGTCGGCACCTGGCGGCACGTCAGGCGAGCTCGCGCCGGCGCCGATCCCGATTGGAGCCCTCGACGACCCTGCGCGTCGCTGCACTGACCCATGTCCGAAGATCCGCCGCAAAAGGGCGGGAGGCGACGAGGGGCGGCCTCCCCCAGTCGGAGAGCAATGTCGGCCGCCCCGCACCGCGCCGTCCATCCACTGCCCGCGAGCGATGAGGCTCTCGCTCAGGCCCGTTGGATATACGCCCTCAACGCGCGCCGCATGGAAATCCTGGGCGCCGAACTGTGTGTGGACCCAGCCTGGAACATGCTTCTCGACCTCTTCATATCAGCAGGCCAGGGAAGGGAGCTGAGTGTCTCGGCGGCATGCATCGGCTCACTGGCATCGTACTCGACCGCAATGCGATACGTGAACCTGCTGGTTGACGTCGGGCTGGTGGAGCGTAAGCCAGACGCCAGCGACCGGCGGCGCAGCTACCTTTCCCTCACCGATTCAGGCAGGGCGGCCATGGCCAAGCTGCTGGCTTGCCCGGCCGCCCACGGATCATAACGCCAAGCCCCTCCTCCTGAGCCCGCCTCAGGAGACAGCTGCGGCACGCCCGTGGCGATCACTCGCCGGGTGACCTGATCATGTCGAAGAGACGGCCCACTTCGGCTCCGTCGCATCCAAGTGCCAGGAGGGATCGCAGGAGGAAGCCTGCGCCGAACGTGCCTCTGCTGAGCTTGTTGCGCAGGCTCGCCGCGGTCACGTCCTCACCCTCCTGGGAGAGTGACCTCGCCAGGTCGCAGACGCGAACACCACGCCGCGCCATCTCGATGCGGAGCATGCGAGCAGCCTGCTTCTCCCATTTGCGCATCTCCGACATCAGCCACGTTGTACCAAATTTGTTGCAAAAATCTCATATATGAGACATTCCGACTTGGTAACCGGTTCGGTGGCAGCTTGCTAGGGCTCGCAGCCGCTTCCGGTGCGACGTTATCCGCTCTAAGGCTGCGCACATGAAGGAGTCGGAAGTTTGACAACGCAGGCGCAGGTTCTGGCGCTCGTGCGCTCGTTCAGCGAGCGCGACGATGCCCGCTTTCAGAGCGTTGCCCTGCAGCTTGCGTCCGAAGCCGCGCAGCGCGGGCAGCGCAAACTCGCGGACGAGATCCGACTGCTGATCCAGGACGCGCGCGAGCGCGCTGACCAGGCTGCGCAGGTTCGTGGCGGTCCCATTCCAGTCGTGCGTCCGAAGGGGGAGCTCGCAGGTCTCGTCGCAGCGAGCTATCCCCACACTCGCCTCCAGAACATGGTCCTGAAGGAGGACACCCTGGGGAAGCTGCGCGGGATCGTAGAGGAGCACAGGCATCGCCAGAAGCTGGCCGCCCACGGTCTCAAGCCGCGGCGAAAGTTCCTCCTGGTCGGACCTCCGGGAACCGGGAAGACGCTCACCGCGTCAGCCCTTGCCGGAGAACTATCGCTCCCGCTCTTCACGATCCTCCTCGACGGCATCATCACGAAGTTCATGGGTGAGACGTCGTCGAAGATCCGCCTCGTCTTCGATGCGATGCGAAGCACTCGCGGCGTGTACTTCTTCGATGAGGTGGATGCGCTGGCGAGCAGGAGGATGATCGGGAACGATGTCGGCGAGGCTCGCCGCACGTTGAATTCGATCCTGCAGATGCTGGACGAGGACGACGGTGACTCCCTGATCATAGCCGCAACGAACCACGCCGAGCTGCTCGATCCCGCCGTGTTCCGCCGGTTCGACAGCTACATCGAGTACGACCTGCTGCCCCGCGACCGCATCCGCGAAGTGTTCCTGAAGGCCCTCGTCCCGTTCGAGCTCGCCTCGGTATCCTGGGATGCCGTGGAGGAAGCCGCTGCGGGCATGAGCCAGGCCGAGATGATCCGGGCCGCGGAAGATGCCGCCAGAACGGCCGTGCTCGGCAACGACGCCATCGTGACCACCAGCATCCTGCTCTCCGCCGTTCAGGCACGGCGATCAGAATCGCATCGGACTCGAGAGTGATTTAGCGAGCGAAATCGCAACGCCTACGCTACGCCCTTAGCATGCCTGTCGAACGCCCACACCTCATCGTCGAATCCGTCGGTCCGCGCTATGACTTCTCCCTTCGCGGCGGAGGAGGCGGGACGCCGAGCCATCCTCCCGTCGTCGCCAACCGTACGGCGAACGCAAGTCGCGTCGTCCGCAGCGTGAGCGGGCTCGTCACCGCGGCACGCAGAGGCGACGATCCTCTCATCGATCCGGATCGGATCCCGATGACCGCACGAGCCGGCACGGAGTGGGGCATCAGCGCCTCCGTCCCCGGCCCCAGGAGGAACGAGGTCCTGTCGGTCGTCGGGTTCGATCGCACGGCTCGCGTGAACGTCGCTCTGGATCCGAGCAGCCTGGAGCAGTTCGAGGCCGCGGCGCAGAGATACCGCGACTTCGCACCCGGCAAGGGCAGGCGGCGCCCCCACCATTTCGACTTCTTCGAGGCTCAGCCTACGGTCGAGTTCACCACCGTCTCGGATCTCTGGGCCTCCAAGCTGCCGATCCCCGACATGGACGACGAGGCGGCTTGGGAGGTCTGGCTCCCGCCAGCCGCTGAACCGCGGCTGAGGGAAGTCCTCGAGACGCTGGGACTGCGGGCGCGTCGCTCCGTCGCGTTCGAACGGATGAGGGTGCTGGCGCTGGAGGCGCCCAGGCGTGAACTGGAGCGCGTGGCCAAGAGCGCGGCGATCGCACAGCTGCGTCCGGCCTCGTCCCTGAATTCAGACCTGATGGCCGTACCCTCCGGAATCCAGGCGGCGGCCGTGATGGCAGCCGCGCGCCGCATCGATGCTGCCGATGACGATGCCCCGGCGGTCTGCATCCTCGATACCGGCGTCATGCAGAACCATCCGCTGCTCGCAGACTCCATCCGCTTCGCGGACAGCGTGCCCGGCGGCGACGCCGACGATTGGCATGGCCACGGCACGAAGATGGCCGGACTGGCGCTGTTCGACGATCTGGCCGGGGCCCTCCAGGTCAGAAGAGGGCGCATCACTCTGCCGATCGGCATCGAATCGGTGACGATCGATCCGGCTCCGGGAGCAGTCGGCGTCGCGACGCTGCCGGCGGAGCGCCTCCGCCAAGGCGTCAACCTGGTCGAGGAGGAGAATGGCGATCGGCTCCGGACCTACTGCCTGGCGATGAATGCACCGGAGGAGACGGATGACGGCGGCCCTTCAAGCCTCTCGTGCGAGATCGATACCCTCGCCTCGGATGTGAGCGGCCAGCGCCTCTTCTGCGTCGCGGCCGGAAATCTCGACGGCGCGCTCGCGCACTCGGACTATCAGTCTCTCAACGAAGTGACCGGGATGCTGACCCCGTCCCAGGCCTGGAACGTGCTCTCAGTGGGGGCGTGCACGGACCTCGTCGGCGTCCCGGCGACGCATCGTCCGCTGGCGCCCGAGGGCGACTTGTCGCCGTGGTCACGTACCGCCGTGAACTGGGAACGGAGGCACCGTCCGCCGGTGAAGCCGGACGTCGTCTTCGAAGGCGGCAATCAGATGGTTGATCGGGCCAGCTCCGATGTCGGCCATCACCCCGACCTGTGCCTCCTGACTACCGCGCCCGATCTCAACGCCCCGGTGACGCTTACCGGACAGACGAGCGGCGCCACCGCCGCCATGGCCGGCCTGTGCGCGCGCATCCAGGCGGAATACCCCCGTCTCTGGCCGGAGACGGTTCGTGCGCTGGTGGTGCACGGGAGCGATCATACGCCCGCGATGATCGCCCGAGCCAATGCCGCGGCCGCGCGCCGCGGGAGCCAGCAGCAGGCTCTGCTCGAGCGCTTCGGCTTCGGACGGCCGGACCGGGCTGCGGTCCTCGAGAACGCAGAGGACGCGCTCACGATGATCATGCAGGGATGGCTCCGGCCGCTGCGCCTGAACGACGACGGCAAAGCGGCAGTGCTCGGCCAGATGAGGGCTCACCGTCTCCCGTGGCCCGAGGAGGTGCTCGAGGATCTCGGTCAAACGGAAGCGGAACTGCGGATCACGCTCTCCTACTTCATCGAGCCGAATCCCGCAGCCGTCGTGCGGGGCGATGCCGAGGAGTACGCCTCACACGGCTTCGACTTCGACGTGAAGCGGCCCGACGAGTCGGAGGAGCAGGCGATCGCGCGCCTCAACGACCTGCGTCCGGCGCGTCGGCCCTCGAGCGCTGCGGCACTGCCCTGGATGTTCGGGCCGCGTTATCGCGGACGGGGTGGGCTCAAACACGATCGCCTCCGGACCACCGCGGCCGATCTGGCCCGGATGGGTGGGATCATCGTCTTTCCGCGCAAGGGCTGGTGGGGCGACGACGTCGAACGCATAGACCAGCAGGCCAGGTACTCCCTGGTCGTGACGATCCGTACTCCGGAGGAGGAGATCTACACTCAGATCGCCGCAGAGATCGAGGCGGGCATCGAGGTCTGATCAGCGATCCATGCAACGTATGACCGTGGCGGAGCGCGCCTTGCGAGGCTCCCAGCGGCGACCTTCCTCGAAGATGATCTGATACGTTCCGGGGCATTCGCACCTGAACTGCTCGGTCACCTGAGGTGCGCCTCCGAAGTTCGTGGAGGGGTCGCGCATCACACCGATCCGCCGCACGCCGGCGGGCACCTCGATGCTGACGGCAAAGCCCGAGGTCTCGCGGCCCGGCCGGGTGACGCCGAAGACCTCTCCGACCGTCACCTCAAGCGCTCCATCCGGGGTCGTCGTCTTCAAGACCGCCTCCTACGGTGATCCCGTCTCGATGGAGAAGAACAGGAATTCATCGTCCAGTCCACACTCGCCATAGGCGATCCTGAAGAAGCCCATCTCCCCGAAATCCGGTCCCCAGCTGTTCTTTACGATCCAGCCCTCCTCATCGTAGCCGACGACGCAAACGGCATGGTTGCCGACGTGATCTCCGAGAACGTGTCGGTAGACGCCGCCCGAATACGCGAGGAAATCCTCGAACACCTTCATGCCTGCGAGCACGGGTCCGTGGGACACAGCCCACTTGCGGTCTTTCATGGACGCTCTCTGCCGGTACGAGCGGATGAGCACGGCAGGAGCGATGTCGATGCATTCCTCGGTCGACGTCCAGGCAAAGTCCGCCTCCAGACCCACGCCGTTGCGGGCAGCCGACAGGCCGCTGGTCAACCCCCAGCCGGTAGCGCACGAGCCGCCATTGCAGTGGAACAGGTGTGCCTCCGAAAGAACGACCTTCCTGCCGGTCGCAATGCAGTGGACGCTCTCCATCGCCGCGCAGGTGGCGAACGCGACGCATGCGCCACATTGACCCTGATCCTTCGCCGGAGACACGCAGCCGCTCGCATCGTCGCGCCAGTCGACGCTGGGCGGCGGCGTCGCCGCGAGTTCCCCCATCACGTCAAGATCAGCCGCCTTGAGACGGATCGCGTCGTCGAGGCGGAGACCGAACAGATTGGCGTCGATCGATCCTGCCTGGGCGCCGCGCCGATAGGCAGCCGTCTCAGCAGGCTGCCATGTCCCCGGCGCGCGCTCTTCGATCGCACGCCTGATCTCATCAATGGTAAGAATCGCGGATCTCCTCTTGGACGGTGCAACGAGTGACTTCGCAGAGTTCGGCGCGCGCGTCCCGGCCTTAAACAGCGGTTTTGGCAGCAATCCCATCGCTGGGACATGTTCGAGTCACCAAGCTCGCGTTCCGCGACGAAGAGGTTCGCCCCCGCGCGCCCTTCGCCTGAGACGAGATCCCGTCCGATCGATCACTCCGCGGCCTCCGCATCCGCCTCCTCTTCGATCTCGCCAGCCACGAGGCCCAGAAGGGCGGGTCCCTCGGATGCATCCAGCGTCTCAACCTCCCGCAGCTGCCGCGTTACGGCTCGGGTGCGGCGGCCGGCTTCGTCGACGGTGCGCTTGGCGGTGTCGAGCTGCTTGCCGAGTCTCTCCCACACCTGACCGTACTTCAGGAACTCCGCCTTCGCTGCGCCGAGCACCTGCCACACCTCGCTCGAGCGCTTCTCGATCGCCAGGGTGCGGAAGCCCATCTGGAGGCTGGTCAGCAGGGCTGCCAGCGTCGTGGGCCCCTGCACCATGACGCGGTGCTTGGTCTGCAGCTCGCTGGCAAGGCCGGGGCGACGGATCACCTCCGCGAAGAGCCCTTCGGTGGGGAGGTACATGATCGCGAAGTCCGTCGAGAGCGGAGGATGCACATACTTCTCGCAAATCGTCTTCGCCTGGAGGCGGATGGCGCGCTCGAGGGCCACCGCGGCCTTCTCGACCTCCTCGGCGACGCCGGCGTCCTGGGCGACGAGCAGACGCTCGTAGTCCTCGTGCGGAAACTTCGCGTCTATGGGGAGCCACAGGGGGATGTCGTCGCCGGAGCGCCCGGGGAGGCGCACCGCATATTCGACGACCTCTCCGGATTCTGGACGGATCCTGACGTTGGTGGCGAACTGGTCACGAGTGAGCATGTCGTCGAGCAGCATGCCGAGCTGGACTTCGCCCCAGCCGCCGCGTGATTTAACGTTGCCGAGCACCCGCTTGAGGTCTCCCACGCCGGTGGCGAGGTTCTGCATCTCGCCAAGCCCCTTGTGCACCTGCTCCAGCCGGTCGCTCACCAGCTGGAATGATTCGCCGAGCCGCTTCTCGAGGGTGCCCTGCAGCTTCTCCTCGACCGTCGCGCGCATCTTCTCGAGCTTGTCGGCATTGTCGGTGCGAAGGGTCTCCAGGCCGCCGGCCACGGTCTGGCGCAGCGCCTCCTGCCGCGTCTCGTTGCTCTCCGTGAGCTGGGCGATCTTCGCCGTGACGCCATCCAGAGCTGCACGCTGCTCGTCGCGCGCCTCCCTCTGCCCAGCGAGCAGCCGCTCGGAGAGACTGCCAACCGCCTCGTTGGTCTCCTTGAGCCGCTCCGACTGCGAACTCGAAACCGCCTCAAGCGTCGTGCGCTGCTCCTGCCGCGCCTCACGCTGAGCCTCGAGTAGCCGCTCGGACAGGCTGCGGACCGCGTCGTTGGTCTCCTTCAAGCGCTCGCTCTGCGATGCCGCGAACCCGTCCGCGTTGCGCCGCATGGACTCCTCGAGCTTCGCGCGCCCGTCGGCTGCCTCGGAGCGCATCGAGGAAAGCTGCTCGTTCTGAACCTTTCCGAACTCGCCCAGCCGCGATTCAACGGCGGAGAAGCGCCCCTCGAGCGCCTCGATCTGCGACGCGAACATCGCCCGCAGCTCCTCGCGGCCGGTACGCGCCTCCTCCCGGAACGTGCCGGGCAGCGAACTGGCGATCTGCTCGATCACGCCGATGCGCAGGGACAGATCGGCGGGGACTGCGGCCGGACGCCCCATCTTCCGAAGGATCAGCACCCCGATTACCACCGCGACGAGCGCCAGCGCCAGCGCTGCGTAGACTGCGATTTCCATTTGCAACTCCTCTCCGGAAACGGAGCGACGGCCCCGTAAGGTCAGTCCTCGCGTACGGTGGTATGCGGGCTGGCCTTGCCGTGCTTCGTAGTTACATACCGCCCGCTGATGGCGCTTCGGTAGTGGGCACCCGAACTGCCACTCCTTCCTGGCGCCTCCTGTACCGTCGTGCGGGGTGCGAGCGTCCATGGTTCGGGCTCACGTACCGCCCGGTGCTTGCACTCCTGAAGCTGCCAGGCTTTGCCATGCCCACTTCTCCTTCGCTCTGCCGCCGGGCGGCTTCGGATCGAATACCGGTCCCAGGAGGACCGCAGGATCGAGGATGCGGCACGAGGGTGACAGAAGCTGTCTGGCCGAAGAGGGCCCCCACTCATGCCGCTCCTGGGCCGCTCAGGCCGCTAGCCCCTGCAACATCGACGGAGCGATCGCGGCGGAAGTCTCGAAGAAGAGCACCTCGTCGCAAGAGAGGCGCACGAGCTGCCTTGGCTGAAGCCTGAACCGCTCGCCGGCGCGCACCTGCCACAGATGCAGGTGGGCTGGGCGATCGGCCTTGGTGAGTAGCGACGTGGTGTCGATAACCTCGGCATCGATGGCCAGCAGTTGTCCGTCGACGTCAACGATGTGGCGCAGGCCGATATCCCAGTAAGCCATCTCAGCGAATCTCCATTGGTTCGGTCCAGCAGGATTCGCACGCGGGGGCGTCAGAAGCTGTCACCCCCGTATTCGTGCAGCATGCACAGCGCGTTGACCAGTGACATCTCCTCGACCGTACGGCACGGCGTCTCGAGCAGAAGGGGGCTAGCAAAGACAATGGCCGCAACCTGGGCGCGGGAGACGGCCACGTTGATCCGGTTCAGCGAGAAGAGGAATGCGATGTCGCGCGGGAGCTCCTCGCCGCTCGAGGTCGTCATGGAGACCAGGCAGACCGGCGCCTCCTGGCCCTGGAAGCGATCGACGGTCCCGACGCGCACATCCCTTGGGAGCGCGGCCCGAAGCGCATTCACCTGGGCGTTGTAGGGGGCGACGACCAGGATGTCAGAGTGGGCGACCTCGCGTTCCCGCCCCTCCCGGCAGCAGTACCTGGCGCCCACGATCTCGGAGATGCGAAACGAGATGGCCTCGATCTCCTCCGGGCTCACCTGCGATCGTCCGAAGTGGACGATCGACCGCAACCCCGCTCCGGCAAGATCAGCGCCACCGCGTGAGACGAGCGTCTGACGTCCCGAAGCCTCGTCGCTTCCGAGGCGCCCTTCGTAGACGGCCGTCGAGATGTAGCCGCAGACGCGCGGATGCATGCGACGGCTTACGGGAATGAAGATGCCGCGATCGGCGGGAACGACGCGGTGGCCGTCGATAAGGTACTCCAGGCATGATCGCCCGCTCTCGCCGGGATGACTGCCCTGCAGAGGCTGAGGAAGCTGCATCGGATCGCCAACCAGCACGATGTTGAGCGCACAGCGCGACATCGCGAGAATGTTGGCGATCGACACCTGTCCGGCCTCGTCCACAACCAGATAGTCGAAGGCGGGGGCATCGTATCTTGCAAAGTGCCAGGCCGTGGCACCGACGACGTGAGCGGCGGCGATCTCCGGGGCTTCGTTGTCGCTGACGAAGACGATACCCGGATGCGGCTCGTCATCACCGTCGTCGGACGCCTTCTGGACTACGCGGCAGTTCACGCGTTCGAAGCGAGCGCGCTCTGCGACCGCCTCCAGCAGGTTCCCAATCGCCTTGTGACTGTTGGACGAGACCCCGATGCGTTTTCCGGCGCGCACCAGATCGACGATCGAAAGCGCGCTGACGTAGGTCTTGCCCGTCCCCGGTGGCCCCTGGATCGCCAGCGTCGTCCCGGTCATGGCCGAGATGGCGCGGCTCGTGTCGGCTGGTAGATCGCCATCCACGGGAATGATGCCGTCGGGCCGCACCCCGTCAGTGAAGACAGGCGGAGATCTCGTAAGCAGGTGCTCGACCGCGGCCATCCGACCGGTGTCGGCGATGATCTCGTCGGTAACAGCGACCACCGCGTTTCGCAGAATGTCGTTTCGAAGGGGCCTTGGCGGAAGAAGATCGAGCCGGTCCGGCAGGGGGCCCTTCGCCGTCGAGCGGCGCAGCACGAGCGTGCTCGAGTCCTGATCGATGGAGCGGAGATTGACGTCCTCCGGCATCGCCGCCGGCTTCACGCAAGGGGTCTTGCCTGCGCGGAGCTTCGTCTCCTGCGGCGGGAAGCGGTAGGTGCGTTCGAAGGACTGCCTGGTTACCTGCACGGGAGGAGCCACGGCCTCGAGCCCCTGGATGCACTCCAGGTCATCAAGCAGCTCCTCGCTGTCCTGGGCGAGGCGGTCGAAGATGGCCCAGTAGGCGGGCTTGTCCTCTCGCCTGTGGAACTCGCTGAGATCGAGGAGCAGGTCAGCCACGCCGTCGCCCAGCCGCTCGCGCACCGGCTCGAGCCTGGCGCGCAGCCTGGCGATCTCTTCGTCCTCGGCTTCGACGTTCGAGAGTGATCCGCCTTCCGGTACCTCACCAATAACGGGCCACGGCATTTCCACGGGGCGGACCTCCTGAACGAGCCAGTCGCGAAGCAGCTGCGTCGAGATGCAGTCCGTGCGGTTGTAGTCCTGGATCTCGTCGAGGAGGCGCTGCTCTCCCGTATGACGCCAGTCCTCGTAGAACACGACGCTCGCTCCCGCGGTCGCCACGTCGGCGGCACGCTTCTCCATGTAGAAGGCTTCGAGGTCCTTGATCGAGTACCCCTTCTCCGACGCGATCAATCCACCGGAGACGACCTTGAAAAGATCCACGAAGCGGCGCTCGCGCTGGAGCTGGTCCATCGCGGCCTCGCCTGTTCGATGCTGCGCGGTCAGGCGGCGCAGCGCGGCGATCTCGTAGTTGGCATAGTGGTAGATGCGCGCGGCCGGATAGCGTCGCATGCGATCGACGAGGAAGTCGAGCAGTTCCGAGGTGGCGCGACCTTCATCCTCGCGGGTGTGGGCCCAGAAAGCCCGGAAGGTCCATTCGCCGGCGTCACGATACCACAGGCCGTGGAGGTATTCGAGGCCACCGGGGAAGTAGGGATCGCCTTCGATGTCGTAGAAGATATCGCCCTCGTCGGGCGCAGGAAGCAGGCCGAAGCCCTTGCCGGCCTCCTCGTCGCGCAGCTCGAACGACGGGGGAGCGCCCGCACGGCGGGCCGATTGCAAGCGCGCCTGCGCCACCAGTCGCCGCTGCGTCTCCGAAGCCATCCTGGGAACGCGCTCGCTCCGGGCGGCCAGTCCAGCCATCGTCGTGACGCCGGCCGCCTCGAGCTTCTGCCGCTGGGACCTACTGATGCCAGCCACCAGCGCAAGGCTGTCCTCTCGCTCCCATTGCTCCGCGCAGCTGGCCGACCAGCGGCACAGCCCGCAGCCGGACACCGGCTCCGGCCGCGTGCCGGGACGTTCGATCAGGAAGGCCTCCAGCATGCGCCGCGCGTGCCGCGCGTAGGAGGACACCTCGGACAGCCGCACGGTGAAGCGGCTGCCGTCACCCAGTTGCAGATGGGCCGCTTCCGGCGCGACGCCCTGAACCTTGGCGAGCAGGTCGCTGTAGAGACAGAGCTGGAGGACGTGCTTGGGGTCCGGCTTGCGCTTCAGCTTCGTGTCGACGACCTCGTACGACCACCCCCCGAGGTTGGAGGGGCGCTCCACCCGCTCGAGGAAATCCGAGTAGCCGCCCCAGGCGCCATCGAGCAGCGCGCCCTGGAAGATCACGTCAGGTCCCAATGCCATGGCTTCCCGCGTCAGGCGCACCGACTCCTCAAGCGCGATGCCCTCCTTCGCGATCTCGACGACCGTGCGGCCTTCCGCCTTCAGCCCCTCGAGGAACGCGAGCTCATGCTCGTCACCCTGTCGCTGAAGCAGCTCGGTCTCCGCAGCGTCCGCGCGGGGCTGAACGTCCCCGACTTCGATCAGCCTCAGGTCCAAGGTCGTCGCATGCCGACACCCCTTGAACCGCATCAGATCCGACGCACTCAGCCGCCACGCGTCGCCAATCAAGCGCATGCACAATCCCCTTTCGTTCGCTATAGCAGATCAGGACGACAAAAGCTGTCATGGAGGTCCGATGTCGTTCGCGAAGGCGCAGGAGCTCCTGAAGCTCGCAATGATGGCCACCCGGCGCAGCGGGGTGTCGCTCGAGGAGATCATCGAGGAGTTCGGCTGCGTGCACCGCTCCGCGCAGCGGATGACCGACGCCCTGGAATCGGCGTTCCCTCAGACCCAAGCCGAGGATGGCGACGATCGGAAGCGGCGATGGCGCATCCCGGCACGGGCAGTGGCTCCCCTGCTCACACCGTCGGCCGAGGAACTCGCAGCGCTGACGACCGCGATCAACGAACTGGAGGCCGCAGGGCTGATCTCCGAGGCCTCCACGATACGGCAGTTGAAGCAGAAGGTCCGTGCGCTGGTACCGCCGGAGGCCGGAACGAGGCTGGCCGTCGACGAGGAGGCGCTGCTGGAGGCCCTCGGGCACGCCGCGCGCCCGGGCCCCAGGCCTGCGGTGAACAGCGCGGTCGACATGGCCATCTACGAGGCGCTAAAGGGACCGTTCCTGCTGCGCTTTCCATACAGGACGCGGACGCGTCCGAGGCCGACCGACCGGATTGTCGCTCCCCATGGACTGCTCCTCGGCGTCCGGCGGTACCTGATTGCACGGGACGCCGCCAAGCCAGCTTCGGCGCCTCTCCAACACTACCGGGTCGAGGAGATCGCCGAAGCGGAAGTCCTCCCGCAGAGCTTCGAACTCGATGCGGACTTTGACATCCGTCGCCATGCGGAGAAGGGTTTCGGCTCCTTCGAGAACTCTAGGGAGCAGGGTGACGTCGTCTGGCGCTTCTCCCCTGAAGCAGCTCCGCACGCACGCCGCTTCGTATTCCATCCGACGCAGACCATCGAGGAGGAGGCGGACGGTTCGCTTCTGGTGCGCTTCAAGGCGTCGGGCCACCTCGAGATGTGCTGGCACCTCTACGCTTGGGGCAGGTCCGTCGAGGTGCTGCAGCCGGCGCGGTTGCGGGAAATGGTGCACGGGCATCAGAGGACATTCGAAGCTCTGCCTTGAGCGCGCGAGGCGACGGTCTTGGTCGACGAGCCGACCTTGTCCTCGGGAGCACCAGATCGACGTCGTGTTCTAGGACTCTGAGATAACGATTCTTGAGAGATCCCTTCCGGGATCCGCCGGCGGCCCCGCCTCCTTTCGCTCAGAGTAGCGATCAACGAGCTGCTGAGCGTGGGGACGTATCAAGACGGTGAAGCGGACGAGTTCCTCCATCACGTCAACGATTCGGTCGTAGTAGCTCGACGGCTTCATACGACCCTCCGCGTCGAACTCGTTGAACGCTTTGGCCACGCTGGACTGATTCGGAATGGTGAACATGCGCATCCATCGCCCAAGGGTGCGCAGGGTGTTGACGCTGTTGAACGACTGGGATCCGGCCGAGACCTGCATCACCGCCAGCGTGCGCCCCTGCGTCGGCCGAACGCCACCGTAGCTCAGCGGCAGATGGTCAATCTGGGCCTTCATGATGCCGGTGATCTGCCCGTGCCGCTCGGGGCTGCACCAGACGTGGCCCTCGGACCAGGTCGAGAGCTCGCGCAGCTCGTGGACGGCCGGGTGATCATCGCCGTTGACCTGGTCCGGTAGCGGCAAGTCGGAAGGATCGAAGATCCGCGTTTCAGCGCCGAAGAGCTGCAGCAACCTGGCGGCCTCCTCGACGCAGAGACGTGAGTAGGACCGCTCACGGAGAGAGCCGTAGAGGAGAAGAAAGCGCGGCGGACTCTCGACGTCGCCAAGTCCGAGGGCCGGGCGGCGAATGACGTAGGCGGGGTCGAGCGCTGGCAGATGGTCCGGTTCGGTCAGCGTACGGAGCCTCATGCCGGCGCGCCCCGCTCGTACCAGCCCCGGCTCCTCTTCACGATGCTGACTACCGAGAGCATCACCGGCACCTCGACGAGCACGCCAACCACGGTGGCGAGCGCCGCGCCCGAGTTGATGCCGAACAGTGAGATCGCGGCGGCCACGGCGAGTTCGAAGAAGTTTGATGCGCCGATGAGGGCGGCTGGAGCAGCCACGCACCAGGCGACCCCGAAACGGCGGCTGAGCCAATAGGCAAGCGCGGCATTGAAGTAGACCTGGATGAGGATCGGCACCGCCAGCAGTGCGATCACCAGCGGCTGCTCCAGGATCTGTTCGCCCTGGAAACCGAACAGGAGGACCAGCGTGGTGAGCAGCGAGACGAGGGACACCGGGCTGAGCGCCGCCAGCAGGCGGTCGAGGGCGGGCTGGCCACCACTGCCAATCACCATGCGCCGCAGAAGCTGGGCGATGACCACCGGGATGACGATGTAGAGCACGACCGACAGGAGCAAAGTGTCCCAGGGGACGGTGATCGCCGCCACGCCGAGCAGCAGGCCGACGATCGGCGCGAACGCGAACACCATGATGATGTCGTTCAGCGCGACCTGGCTCAACGTGTAATTGGGCTCCCCGTCGCAGAGATTCGACCAGACGAACACCATCGCGGTGCATGGGGCCGCGGCGAGGATGATCAGGCCGGCGATGTAGGAGGGAATCTCGGCCTGAGGGAGCGAAGGCGCGAATAGCCAGCCGACGAACAGGGTGCCGAGCGCCGCCATCGAGAAGGGCTTCACCGCCCAGTTGATGAAGAGGGTGACGCCGACGCCTTTCCAATGCTGGCGAACCGAGCCGAGCGCACCGAAATCGATCTTCAGCAGCATCGGGATGATCATCAGCCAGATGAGGACTGCCACCGGTAGATTGACGCGGGCCACCTCGGCCGAGGCGATCAGGGCGAACAGATCCGGGAAGGCGTGGCCGAGGCCGATGCCGACTGCGATGCAGAGCGCCACCCACAAAGTGAGATAGCGTTCGAAGAAGGTGATCGCCGGCTTGCTCGGGCCGGCTGCCGTGGCTGCTGTGCTCATGTGCATTCCTCAGGCGAGCCGCTGGCCGTCGGCGCCGACGACCAGCTCGCCATCTTCCTTGGCGAACGCGCCCTGCTGCGCCGCCGGCAGGATGTCGAGCACCGCCTCCGACGGCCGGCAGAGCTTCACGCCGAGCGGCGAAACGACCAGCGGCCGGTTGATCAGGATCGGGTGCGCCATCATCGCGTCGACGAGTTGGCCGTCGGTCAGGCTCTCGTCGCCGAGGCCGAGCTCCGCGAAGGGCGTGTTCTTCTGCCGTAGCAGATCACGGGGCGAGATGCGGGCGCGCGCGATCAGCTGCTCGAGCATGGCGCGGGTGGGCGGCGTCTTCAGATATTCGACCACGCGGGGCTCGATGCCGGCATTGCGGATCATCGCCAGCGTGTTGCGGGACGTGCCGCACTCCGGGTTGTGATAGATGACGACGTCGACGGAACTCACTGCGCCCACTCCTTCGTGGTGTCGGTTGCGCCCTCGAGCTCCCCGATCTCCCGGATCTTCGCTCGAAGCGCCAGGGCATCGAGACTTTCAATCGGGAGCGCCATGAAAAGCGCGATGCGACTCCTGAGATGGTGCAGGGCCTGGACGAACGCGTCGCGCTGGCCCTCTCCCTCGACAGCGGCCGGATCCTCTATGCCCCAGTTGGCGGTGAACGGGTGGCCCGGCCAAATCGGGCAGACCTCTCCCGCCGCGTTGTCACAGACGGTGAAGACGAAATCCATCGCCGGGGCGGTGCGCGGCGCGAACTCGTCCCAGCTCTTCGAGCGCACGCCGTCCGTCGGGAACCCCAGCGAGCCGAGAACCTCGAGCGCCATCGGGTGAACGTGGCCCTTGGGGCTGCTGCCGGCCGAATAAGCGTGGAAGCGGCCGTTTCCGAGCTTGTTCAGAAGCGCCTCGGCGATGATCGAGCGTGAGGTGTTCCCTGTGCACAGGAACAGCACGTTGTAGACTTGCGCGGCATTCTCTTCAGGCATTGAGTTGCCTCCGTCAGCAGCAGGGGACGAGTTCGGAGATCAGATTCTCGCAAAGCTCGGCCTCACCGCCGCAGCAGTCCTTCACCAGGAACAGGGTGAGCGCACGGAGGCGACGGAGATCGGCCCGGTAGATGATCGAACGGCTCTGCCGTTCGGACGCGACCAGCCCGGCCCGCGCGAGGGTCGCGAGGTGGGTGGACATCGTGTTTTGCGGCACGTCCATGAGCCGCGCGATCTCGCCGGCCGGGAGGCCGTCCGGCTGGTGCTTGACCAACAGCCGGTACGTCTCGAGCCGTGTTCTTTGGGACAGAGCCGCAAGGCCGGCGAGCGCCGAATCAATATCCATTTATCGAGAATAGCAGATACTTTCAGTTCTGCAAGCAGTGACAATGGCCTCGATCCGGTGCTTGCGTGGGGTTCAGGCGCCGCAGCCCGTGCTTCAGGCGGGCGCTGCCGCGCCGGCCGGCGCACAGCAAGTCTCTGTGGCGGCGTTCGGGTTGATCCTGGTCGGCGCGGGGCTGTCGCCGTACACCGTGGCCTCGCCGCTCGTGAAGAAGGCCTCCCAGACAATGCCGTCGGGATCGGCGATCCAGCTCTTCTCCGACTTAGCGTAGCAGCAGGTGGTGGCGCCCTCTTCGAGGACCGGGCGGTCGGCGGCCTTCAGCTGCCCGTCGAAGGCGCTGACGATCCGGTGATCCCAAAGCTCGGAGCTGGAGCCAGCGGCTTGAGTCCGCCTGCGCGATCCGATTGCCAAATCAGTTAATGTGAGGGATGACAGGCGGCCCTGCGTAGGTGCATAGACGCGCTCCCCGCGCAGCTAGCAGCCGTTTGAAGCGCCGGCCTCATGCGTTCTGCAGGAGATCGCCTTGGCACCCCCCTCGCCGAGGTGATCGGTCCCCGCCGCTTGGCAGGCGGCGGGGACCTATCCAGAGTCCACCGCGTGGAGCTTCGGCACGGCTGCTCGGATGACGGTCCAGGACGCCTTACGAAAGGCAAGAGAACGACGCGGTGTTCTGCGGGCAATGCGGGAATGCCGGCGCCCGGCACATCCGGGAGTTGAGGTCAGGAGCAACGACCAGCTCCGGCATGGCGGCCCAACGCGCAGCCATGGGCTAGCATCGAAAAGGGGGTTCAGAACAATTTCACCATTCTGGCAAGCGATTGGCGAGCAAGCTGCGCCGCAGATGCTATGATAGGACAATGCTCATGACTGCTTCAGGAGACCAGCGGGACATCGATCCGGGACTGCGACAGCGATGGCGGAGGCCGTCATGGCGACGCTCATCCTCCTGCGTTCCAGCCTGCGGCGGGCCGCGGTCGAGCCGCTTGAAGACCGCAGTGGCGGACGCCGACAAGACGAGCGGCGGCTCAGCCAATTCTGACCGCACCTCCAGCCGAGAAGGATGTACCAATGCGTAAATGGCCAGTTCGCATTCTGTTGCTTGGTCTTGCCCTGCCCGGCTGCGCCGCCGCGACGGCGCCACAAGTCGGCGCGACCGTCTCGACCACGTCCAGCCGTCTGCTCAAGATCACCGAAGCCCACATCGAAAGCCGTGGGAACGCAATCCTGGTGCGAGGCCGTGTTGAACGCCGCTCGCAGCAGCAGCGCCCCGTCTGGGGGCACCTCCATCTTGAAGCATGGGGAGGTGGGAAGCTGCGCGGCGTGAAAGACAGCCATTGGTCGGTGATGGGCAGGTACCGTTTGCCCGGATCGACATTCCGCGCGAAACTCGACGTTCCCCCCGAGATGGTCGACGAGATCCGGGTCACGCACGCGCCCGGCAGGGACTGATCCCCGGGTGCAACGCAGCGGCTGAAGAACTCAGCCCAGCGCGATCGAACCCTCAGGAAGGGTTGAAGAGCAGGCGCCAACCGACCGGCGACCTTGGACTCGCCTCGCGTCACCGATCGACGAACGCGATGAAGAGATCTGCTCCAATAAGCACGCCGTGGTCGTGACAGTCTGACTGCGCGGAACCCCTTGCCGATCTGGATCATACGGCGGGTCGCGCATCCGAGTACGTCCGGACGGTGCCGATCACCGCCCGCATCGACCTATTTCAGTGCCAGCGACGATGGTGGCGACCGTGCCGCGAGTGCCCCCTGCGGTGGTGGCGATCATTTCCGTAGTATGAGCGGGACCCGTAATAAGAACGGCGATCGTAGTAGCCATAAGGATCGCCGTAATAGGGATCGTAATAGGCCGGGCGCGCATAGCTGCGGCTGCGATAGAGCGGGCCGCCATAGCCGCCGCCAAGGTGGATGCTGATGCCGCCGTGCCCGCCACGATGGTGCCCGCCGCCATGCCCGCCTCGTGCGAGCGCCGGGCTCGCCGTAAGAGCGGCCACTGCCGCAGCCACCAAGCCGAGAACAAATTTCCTGTTCATGTATCCTCTCCCGTCACGCATGCCTACAGCTCGGAGAATAAAGGATAATTGTCGCTGCAGGTGTGAATTTGCGCTGAACCGGACTGGAATTTCGACACGTGAAGAGATGCAAACGAAAGGACCGCCTAGCCCATCACGAAGCCCCGGCTGCTGATGGAACCGCTGGACTGCAGCTGATATTGTCGTCCCGATGCCGACGACGATGAACCCCTTCCACCGCCGGCGGGCGGCGGCCACCGTGGAGCCACCACCAGTAAGCACTACGAGGCAAGAGCGCCTTCTCCGCTGGGCGGAGGTGCTGGACTGCGATCCGGACCGGATCTGCGCCCTCGTTCCCTTGATGGGCGCCAGCGCGGTCGAACGCGCCACGATGATGGTGGAGAATTCGCCGTTGAGCATCGCGCACGCGGATTCCATCCTGCGGATCTGGGGCTTGCGGAGCGAACGGGTTCAAGACGCAATTGCGTTCTTCGAGCTGTCCGAAATGGATGCGGCGCGGATCTTCGGTCTGAAACGCACCGTCCGATCGCGAACCGCGCGAGACGTGGCTCACAGGGTGCGCAACGTCGCCGACAAGCGATCGGAACGAATGATCTTCCGCCTTGCGCTGACCGGGGGCGTGGCAGGAGTGCTGCTCATCGCGATGGTTTCGTGGTTTGTACGATAGCTCAGGCGACCCAGGCGCGGGCCACCTACATCAGGAGGTGTAGCGAGTGGATCTGCTGTGGGAGCCATCCCGCACCCGGCTTGCCGATGCCCTATGGCAGTAGCCCTGTCGGGTCAGTGATGGCTTCCGCCATGGTGCCCGCCGCCATGGTGCCCGCCGCCATGATGTCCGCCGCGGCCTCCGAAGTGACCGCCTCCGAAGTGACCCCCTCCCAAGCCGAACCCGAAATAGACGTGGCTTCGATAGGGCCGCCAACCGTTGCCGTAGTAAGCATAGGCTCGCCGAGAGTAACCCCGCGGCAGGCTTTCCACCCTGGCCAGGCAAAGCGGTGCCTGAGCTCCCTGATCTGCCGGGATCCGGTCGGCCTCGGGAGTTGAACTCGGGAGTGGCTCGGATGCGGCATCCTTGGCCGCCGACGGGGGCGTTGGCCCCGCCGGGTATAGGTCTGCCCGGAATGCCCCTGGAGCGTCGCACGGCACTTCGTAATAGACCATGGGGGGCGGTTCTTGCGGGTAGGTCGCGCAACCGCCCAGTGCAGCGAGCGGAATAGCCGTCAACACGGCCCCGACTGTCGTCTTCCCGATCATTCCATCCTCCTGGCGCCTGCCAAGTCGACAGCATTGCGCTTCCAGACGGGCCTCAGCAACCGCAAACTCTGGACGATCGACCGGACCCCGGGGAGCAGGACAAACGGCGGACGGCAGCTCTGGCGCTTCTCCTACGAGTGCTGGCTATGGTCGTCGTCGATCGCACGCTGCAGGGCCGCGACGCGCTCCAGGTATTCGCTGGCCATCTCGAAGTGAGCGGCAACCACTTCAGGCGCATTCGCCTTCTGAGCAAGTTCCAGCTCCTGTTCGGCACGGGCCTGGAAATACTCGATCTCGTCCTCGGGCGAAGCGCCGCCGGCCTGGTCCTTCGGGGCGTCTGGATCAATCGGCATCGGCGTCCACCCTCGGCAAATAGCGCTCCCCCAGCCGGACGACGGTCACGATCACGATGCCGAAGACGGTCGTGGCCAGGACGATGGCGAACTGACCGGCTCCGGCAGCGATGCCGACCGCAGTGGTCAGCCAGATGTTCGCCGCCGACGTGACGTTGCGGACCTGGTCTCTGGAGACGAAGATAAGCCCGGCAGCGATGAAACCGATCGCCTGCGCCAGCCCCTGTACGACCCGCAAGGGGTCCGTCCGGGTCTGCCCATCGGCATCGAGCGTATCATGGAGAACGAGCGCCGAGAGGGTTATCGCCGCGGCGCTGAGGCCAACCAGAGCGTGCGTGCGAAGACCCGCTGAAACACCCCTGATCTCGCGATCGAGCCCGAGCAAGAGCCCAACGACCGTCGCACAGCCCAGGCGGAGCAAAATGTCTTCGAAGCTGGTCACGGCAAGGGCCTTTGTGAGGATGAGGTTCGTGCGGCGGATTGTCGTCTCCGACGAGCGTCGCCATCGCCCCTGGATCGCGCCAGATACTTCCTCAGAGAAACGATCGGCCGTCTGAGATAGAACCAATCGGGATGACAACGGCGCAATATCGGACCTGCGAGGGAGGCGAGCAAACCTGAGAAGCGCAGCCCGTGCTTCAGGCGAACGCCATTCCTAACAGGCTCGAGCAGATACCACTCTGTTACAAGCAGCACCCTTTCCCATCCGATTTCAATGTCGATTTCCCGTGGGGCACTACAGACGGACAGCGTAGCCTCCGTTGTCGCAAGCTTCCCACGGCTGTTCCTGACGAAGGTGTAGCGGACCTTCTCACCAGTCAGCGAGGAACCATCAATCCTCACGTACGGGTGCCATTTTTTGTAAGATGAGAAGTCAGTGAGCGCGGTCCAGACCTTATGCTGGCTCGCCGGAATGTCGATCTCCTCCACAACGTCAATCATCATCGATAATCCCGCATCTCACGGTCCACAGTCACCTCAAGCGTGAGCGCCGTCTTCCGGCCTGCAACTGACTCGCTCCGCCTGGAGGGTGACGTGGCCGATATTGAATCGCTCCTTGAGCACGGCTGCAGCGGCCAGCCGCACCTCCTCAGGCTCCTTCTCCCCGGCGATCACGATGTGCGCCGAGGCACTGACTTCATCGCTCGTGACAGACCAGACGTGCAGATCGTGAACTGCGCTGGCGCCGGGAATCTGCTCGATCGCGGAGCGGATCTCGGCCAGCGTGATGCCTTCGGGCACGCCTTCGAGGAGGATTCTGGTGGTGTCCTTGAGCAGGGTCCACGTCCGCGGCAACACCCAGAGGCCAATGATGATCGCAATGACCGGATCGACCCACAGCCAACCTGTCAGCATGATGACGACCGCGCCGACAATGACCCCGGCGGAACCGAGGAGATCGGCCCAGACCTCGAGATAGGCACCCTTGATGTTGAGGCTGGCATCCTTGCCGGAGGCCAGGATCCGCATCGCGACGAGGTTCACGATCAGGCCGATGCCGGCGACCACCAGCATGCCGGTCGACTGGACCGGCTCAGGGTTACGGAGCCGCTGAACGCCTTCGAAAAGAATGTACCCGGCAACGGCAAAGAGCAGCAGCGCGTTGAAGGCGGCCGCAAGGATCTCGAAGCGGCGATAGCCGTAGGTCCTCACGTCGTCCGCAGGTCGCTGTCCGATGCGGATGGCGGCCAGCGCCACCGCCAAGGCCGAGGCGTCCGTGAACATGTGCGCCGCATCGGAGAGCAACGCCAGGCTCTTGAAGATGATCGCGCCCGCGACCTCGGCAAGGAGAAACCCACCGGTCAGGCACAGGGCGATCGTCAGCTGACGCGCGCTCCCGCTGGCGGAGTGGCCGTGACTAGCCTTTTCCATGCGTGTCCCTCCTCATGAACATGGCCTCGCAGGGCGCCTGGCCGACCACATCAGTGCTCGCGAGCCGCGCGGCAGCCATCGGTCTCCGCCGATACAGGCAAGCAACCAGCTCCCCGACGCTCGCGTGCCCGCCGCCTCAACTTGCCCGGACCGGCCGTGCTGGCGGGTTCTCGATAGCATGCTTCGCTTCTCCATAAGGCTCGCGGAAGGCGAGCAGACGCAGTGCGTTGAACACGACGACGAGGGTGGAGCCCTCGTGGGCCAACACGGCCGGCCCAATCCCGAGCCCGAGGATCGTCGCAGGCAGCAGGACGGCGACCACGCCCAGGCTGACGAACACGTTCTGGCGGATGATGCCGCGTGCCTGCCGGCTGAGCCCTACCGCGAACGGGAGCTTGGCGAGGTCGTCCGCCATCAGCGCCACGTCGGCGGTCTCCAGCGCGACATCCGATCCTGCGGCCCCCATCGAAATTCCAACAGTCGCGTTCGCCATCGCTGGAGCGTCGTTGACGCCGTCACCGACCATTGCGACCTTTGCCTGAGCCTTGAGCTTCTTGATCGCGTCGACCTTGTCCTCCGGCATGAGGTCGCCCCAGGCTTCCTGGATCCCCACGGTGCCGGCGACGGCTTGCGCCACTCGCTGATTGTCACCCGACAACATGATCATTCGATCGATGCCGAGCCCCCGAAGCTGAAGCGTCGTAAGGCGGGCGTTCGCCCGCGGCGTGTCCATCAGACCGATCGTCCCCAGATAGTGTGATCCGCGCCGGACGATCATGATCGTTCGACCCCTGGCCCGAAGACGATCCGCAGCGGCCTTGACCGCGGGCGGCAAGCCGGGACCTGCAACCTCCGAGAACAACTCGTCGCGTCCGATGTGCACGGTCTCCCCTTCTACCGATGCCTCCACGCCGCGCCCGATGACCGACCGAACGGAAGAAGCGACCGCCGTCGGCGACCGAAGGCGCTGCCCTCCATCTCGAACGATCGCACTTGCCAGCGGATGGTCGCTCCGGGCCTCCACGGCGACCGCCATCCTGAGGAGCTCCTCTTCCGTGCTTCCTTCGGCAGGGACGACATCCGTGACTCGAGGCCGGCCTTCAGTGAGGGTGCCGGTCTTGTCGAAGGCGATCGCGCCCAGGGCGCCGAGATCCTCCAGCGCAGCGCCGCCCTTGATCAGGACTCCGCCTCGTGCAGCACGCGCCACGCCCGAGAGCACCGCGCTCGGGGTGGCAATGGCGAGGGCGCAGGGGCTCGCGGCGACGAGCACGGCCATCGCGCGGTAGAAGCTGTCGCGGAACGGCTCATCCACAACCACCCAGGCGAAAAGCAGCAGGACTACGAGGCCCAGAACGGCCGGCACGAAGATCCGCTCGAACCGGTCGGTGAGGCGCTGGGTGGGCGATTTCTGCGTCTCCGCCTCGCTGACCATCTGGACCACCTTGGCCAGTGTCGACTCGGAGGAGAGCCTGGTGACCCGAAGCGCGAGCGCCCCCGCCCCGTTGATCGTGCCGGCGAACACCCGCGATTCCGAGCCCACCTGGTCCGGAGCCGCAGCGGCTGCCGCAGCATCGTCCACGGGCCGCTTCTCGACCGGAACGCTCTCGCCGGTGACCGGCGCCTGGTTCACGCTGCTCGCCCCCTCTACCACGAAGCCGTCGGCGGGAAGGCGTTCATTGGGCTTGACCAGAACGATGTCCCCGACGGCCAGAGCTTCCACAGGAACCTCTTCCGTGGAGTGGCCGCGCCGGACCACGGCGGTCTGCGGCGCGAGTTTTGCCAAGGCCTCGATCGCACGCTTCGCCCGGCCCATGGCATAATGCTCGAGAGCATGGCCAAGGCTGAACAGGAAGAGAAGCAGTGCGCCCTCCGCAAACGCCCCGAGGGCGGCAGCGCCCGCTGCCGCAACCAGCATCAGCGTATCGATCTCGAAGCGCCGGAGCTTCAGCGAATCGATCGCTTCGCGAAGCGTGTAGAAGCCACCGAACAGGTAGGCGCCGAGATACAGGCCGGTCGGCACGATCTCAGCTACCGCACCGGTCCGGGAGAGGATGAAGCCTGCCGCCAGGAGGCCGCCGGAGATCAATGCGAAGATCAGCTCGGTGTTGGCACCGAAGGGGCCGCCGTGGCTGTGCTCGCCCGCGTGCTCGTGCGCGCGCCCGTGCTGTTCATGGATGTGATCTCCATGTCGACTTCCAGCTTGCGCCTTCGCTGCGGCGGTCCGTGGATGCCGTCGAGGCGGGGCCGCGATGATCGTGCTCCTGCGTCCAACGCCGACGAGGGTCAGGGCGCCAAGGATCTCGAGCTCGTCGATCCGCTCGCGGTCGAACTCGGCCCGCACCGTTCCGCTTGCGGTCGCATTGGCTTCGATGATGCCGTTCAGGGTGCACAGATGCTCCGCGACCGTGCGAGCCCGCCGTTGATCATTGATCCCGGTCACGTCCCAGACCAGATGTCCGTAGCGGGACGTCAGTGAAGCTCCCGCGCGCCGGGCGGCGTCGCGAATACGGGTAATGCTCGTCGTCCCGGGATCATAATGCACGCACAACTGGGGAGGAGCCGCGCCGGAGGCACCGACAACGTGCGCCTCGGAGATTCCATCGGTTCCGCGAAGATCCGTGAGAAGCCGCACGACGCAGCTATCCGCTTCGTTCGGAACGTCGGGGAGAAGGAGCGGGAGATCGAGCCGTTCGCGCTTCGTCACCTGTATCTCTCCAGCAAGCTGGGCCGGCAGCGCGCTGCGGCTGCCGGCCCGGTTGGTCACTCGGCGGGCAGAGGTCCGCCGAGCAGGTTCACATCGTCATATTCTCCGGTGACATGCCTCTTGCCGCGTCCCTTCAGCAGCAGGTGGCTGATCGCCGGAAGGACGTAGAGGGTCATGATGGTTGCCACGATAAGACCGCCGATCACGACGATCGCGAGCGGCTTCTGGACCTCGGCGCCACGTCCATGCGCAAGCGCCATCGGGACGAAGCCGATGGCAGGCACGATGCCCGTCATCAGCACCGCCCTCACCCGCTCCATGGTACCCTCGACGACCGCGTCGTCGACCGCCCGCCCTTCGTCGATGCGCTGACGGACGCTGGTCATCACCACCAGCCCATTGAGCACCGTCACGCCGGAGAGGACGATGAAGCCCACCGCCGCCGAGATCGAGAAGGGCAGCCCTGCAAGCGCCAGGCCGAAGGCGCCGCCGGCGAGGCCGAGCGGCACCGCCGAGTAGACGGCAAGGGACGGCATCACGCCGCCAAGCGCCAGGAAGAGCAGCCCGAAGATCAATGCGAACACGATCGGCACGATGATCGCGATGCGGGCGGAGGCCGCCTGCAGATTCTCGAACTGGCCGCCCCAGGTGATGGTCACTCCTGGCGGGAGCTTCAGCTTGTCCACACGTGCCTGCGCCTCGGCGACGTACGAGCCGAGATCCCGGCCGCGGACGTTTGCCTGGACGACGACACGGCGCTGACCGTTCTCCCGGCTGACCTGGTTCAGGCCTTCAGAGAAGCCGAAGCTGGCGAGCTCGCGCAGGGGCACCGACTGCCGGATGCCACCCTCGCCACGCAGGAGCACCGGCAGCGCGCCGACCGCATCGAGGTCGTTGCGAGTGGAATTCGCCAGACGGACGACGATGTCGTAGCGCCGGTCACCTTCGAACACGAGACCCGCCTCACGCCCGCCGAGCGCGGCAGCGACGGTGTCGGTCACGTCCTGCACCGACAGGCCGTAGCGTGCGATCGCATCCCGGTTGAACTGGACCTCCAGCGTCGGGAAGCCGGCGGTCTGCTCGACCTTGAGGTCGGCCGTCCCTTGCACGCCGCTCATCGCCTGGGAGATCTGCCCGGCGACCTGGGCGAGCTGATCCATGTCGTCGCCGAAGACCTTGACGGCGATGTCGCCGCGGACGCCGGCGATGAGCTCGTTGAAACGCATCTCGATCGGCTGGCTGACCTCGTAGGCGTTGCCGATCAGGCCCTTGAGCTTGCCCTGGATCCGCTCGACGACCTCGTCCTTGCTTTCGACTCCCTCCGGCCATTGTTCCTTAGGCTTCAGGATGATGAACGAGTCGGAGGCGTTCTGCGGCATGGGATCGCTCGCGACTTCGGCGGTGCCGGTCTTCGAATAGATGAAGGCGACCTCCGGAAGCGTGGAGACAGCCCGTTCGACCTGCAATTGGAGTTCCTTGGACTGCTCCAGCGAGGTGGATGGGATGCGCAGCGACTGCATGGCGAGATCGCCCTCGTCCAGGGTCGGGATGAACTCCCGGCCGAGGGTGGTGAAGACCAGACCGGCGAGGACCAGGGTCGCGATACCTCCGGCAACCCACTTCCAAGGCCTCGCGACGAGGCCCCTGAGAGTGGGTTCGTACACGCGCTTGAACCACGCGATGGCGCGCACGTCCTTCTCGGCGACCTTCCCGCGGATGAGGACGGCCACCATCGCCGGCACGAAGGTCAGCGACAGGATGAACGCTCCCACCAGCGCGAGCATGACCGTGATCGCCATGGGCGAGAACGTCTTGCCCTCGACCCCGGTGAAGGTCAGCAGTGGCGAGAACACCAGAAGGATGATCGCCTGTCCGAAGATGGTCGGCCGGATCATCTCCTTGGTCGCGATGTAGACCTCGTGCAGGCGCTCCGGAAGCGCGAGCAGCCTGTTCTCCTTGTGCTGCCGCTCGGCGAGCCGCAGCAGGCAGTTCTCGATGATGATGATCGAACCGTCGACGATCAGGCCGAAGTCGAGCGCACCGAGGCTCATGAGGTTTCCGGAGACGCCGACCCGGTTCATGCCGATCGCCATCAGCAGGAACGAGAGAGGGATGATCAGCGTGGCGATGATCGCCGCACGAATGTTGCCGAGCAGCAGGAACAGGGCGACGGCAACGAGGATCGCGCCCTCGGTGAGGTTCTTCTCGACCGTGCCGATGGTGGCGTCGACGAGCTTGGAGCGGTCGTAGACCACATTCACCACCACCCCCGGCGGAAGCGACTTCTTCACCTGCTCCAGCCTCTCGGCCACGGCCTGCGCGACGATGCGGCTGTTCTCCCCCACGAGCATCAGGGCCGTGCCGATCACGACCTCGCGCCCGTTCATGCTGGCGGCGCCGGTGCGCAGGTCGCCGCCGACGCGGACGTTCGCCACGTCGCCGACGCGGACGGAGACGCCGTTCCTTGTTCCGATCGCCGTGCGTTCGACCTCGTCCATGTCACGGACGCGGGCGTCGGCCCGCACGAGGAACGCTTCCCCGGCGCGCTGAACGAAGTTGGCGCCAACGGAGATGTTGCCGCGCTCCAGCGCCTCGGCCAGCTCAGAGAAGGAAACCCCGAATGCGGCCAGCCGGCTCGGATCCGGCTCGACAACGAACTGCTTCTCGTAGCCGCCGATCGAGTCCACGCCCGCAAGCCCCGGCACGCTCCGCAGTTGCGGCCGGATGACCCAGTCCTGAATCGTCCTGAGATAGCCCGCCTTCGCGACATCGTCGGTCAGGCGTTCGCCCTGCGGCGTGAGGAACGAGCCGTCGGGTTGGAAACCGGGCCGGCCCGGGATCTTCGGCGACCTTGCAGTGGCAGTCCGGTCGAAGTCGACGCTGTACATCAGCACTTCGCCAAGGCCGGTCGACAGCGGACCCATCTGGGGCTGCACGCCGGCAGGCAGGCTCTCGCCTGCGGCGTTCAGGCGCTCCGCGACCTGCTGGCGCGCGAAATAGATATCGACGGCGTCGTCGAAGACGACCGTCACCTGGCTGAACCCGTTGCGCGAGATCGACCGGGTCGACTCGAGTCCGGGGATGCCCGCCATTGCGGTCTCGACCGGAAAGGTCACGAGCCGCTCCATGTCGAGTGGCCCGAAGGCAGGCGCCTGGGTGTTGATCTGCACCTGCTTGTTGGTGATGTCCGGCACCGCGTCGATCGGCAGGCGCAGGAGCTGGAAAGCGCCGTAAGCGGCGACCAGGAGGGTGAACGCGATCACCGCCCAGCGAAAGCGGACGGCGGCGTCTATGAGGCGGTCAATCATCTAGCGGATGTCCTGAACCCATGCCGAGGGCATGCGGTGAATTGGAAGGCGGTGAGAGCGGAGCACGCGATCAATGCTCCGCCTCGCTCGCGCCGAGCTCGGACTTCATCACGAAGGCTCCGGTGGTCACGACCTCGCTGCCGGCGCGAAGGCCGGAAAGGATCTCGACCCGGCCGCCGCTTCGCGACCCGACGGTGACGGGCGTCGCTTGGAAGCCTTTCGCTACCCGCACGAAGACGACGTCGCGGCCTTCCACCGACTGAACCGCCTCTTCGGGGAGCACGATGCGACCGTTGGTGGCGGCGCCACGCGGCGAGATCCGGGCACGAAGGCTCTGTCCCTGAACCAGTCCGGCAGGCGTTCCGATCGGCGAGAGGACGATGGTAGCCGCTCTGCTCTCGACGTTGACGGCGGGCGTCGACGAGCGGACGACCGCGTCGAGGGTTCCGCCGCCCGGCAGCTCGATCACGCCCGGGTCGCCGGGACGGATGCGCTGCGCGTCGGGCGCGGGCACGGCCGCTTCGATCTGCACGCTGCGCGGGTTCGCGACCTCGAACAGCTCCGTGCCTGCCGAAACGAAGGCGCCGAGCTCCGCGTCCACCTTGGTGATGCGACCGCTGATCAGGCTGCGGACCGCAATGCTCCGGCCGTCGCCGCTCACTCCGGCGGCGGCGACGGCCGCCTGCGTACGCCTCAATTCCGCCTGGGCCTGCGCATTCGCCGACTGTGCCGCTTCCAGATCCTGGCGGGCGGTGATCTTCGCGTTGAACAAGCGCTGCTCGCGGGCAAGCGCAGATCGCGCCGCCTGGGCACGGGCCTGCGCAGAGCTGCGTTCCGCGACGATGCCGGCGGCTTCCCGGCTTTCGAGGATGGCGATGGTCTCACCCGCCGCGACATTGTCTCCGAGGCGCTTGAAGATCCGCGTGACCGCTCCGTCCGCCCGGGCGGCAAGCGACGACCTGCCTTCCGGAGGCGCCGTCACCGTGGCCTGCGCCAGGATCTCGGCCCCGAGCGTGCCTTCCGTGACCTTCTCGGTGCGGATCCCGGCGGTCTGGATCCGCTCGGGGGTCATTTCCACCAGCCCCTCAGCGTGCTGCTCGCCTCCCTTCTCGGCGGCCTCTTCGCCTTCAGGCGCCTCGGCGCTGACTGCTGCCTTCTCGTCCGATCCATCAGGACTGTGCGTGAGCAGCACGCCGCCCACCAGGACCGCAGCAAGGGCAGCCCCCCCAAGGGTGAGCATCTTCTTCCTGTCACGTGTGATTTCCATGTCTTCTGGTCCTGTTACTGTGCGGCCACGCGGCCGAGTTCGGCCGTCGCGAGCGCCTGCGCGAGACGCGCATCGATGAGAGCGGCCTGGGCCGAGGAAAAGGCGTTCTGTGCGTCGAGCAGCTCGAGCAGCGATGTCTTACCGGACTGGTAGGACAGCTGGGCCAGCCTCAGCGCCTCAGCGGCCTCCGGAACAGCTGCTCGCTCCAGAGCTTCCACGCGGACTGCTGCCGCTTCGACATTGGTGATCGCGTTGCGGACACGCACCGTTGCCGTCGCCACGGCCGCGGCGCGCCTCGCTTCGGCGGCCCGCACGTTCGCCTGCGCCGCCTCGATGTTGCCCCGGTTCTTGTCGAACACCGGGAGCGGCAGCGAAAGACCCGCCACGAGTGCGAAATCCCCGCGTTCGCGGACATGCCGGACGCCCAGGCCGACGGCTGGATCGAGCTTCCGGGCGACAATCTCCTGGCGAAGCGCGGCCTCGGCGCCCAGCCGCTCGGCCTCGGCAAGTCGAACCTCGAGACTTTGCTCCGCGTCGATCGAGCGGGGCACCAGGTCGAGAAGTTGCCCGGTCACCGATTCCGGCGGCGTGCTGACGCCGAAGAGCGAGGACAGGGTCGCGCGGGACGCGGTCTCCGCGGCCTCTGCCGACAAGAGCTCCGCGACGGCCTGAGCGGCCGCCGAGCGCGCCCGCAATCCGCGGAGCGGCGGCTCCCGCCCGGCGTCGACAAGGGTGTTGGAGATGCGCGCTAGTTCCTGCGCGCGCTTCTCATTGGCCTGGGCAAGCCGGAGCCGCTCGCGTGCTGTGACCGCGGTCGCGAACTGCTGGCGGACGGACTGGGCGAGATCGGCGCGCGCCACGTCAAGACGCAGCTGGGTGGCCGTCAGCTCGGCCTGGGCGACGGCCTGCCGAGCCTGACGGCGACCGCCAAGATCCAGTCTCTGATTCAGCGCAACCGTGGTCTCGAGGCCACGAACACCGGAGAGGTCCCCGGTCCCCGCAAAATTCTCGACCTCCACGCTGAGCTCGGGGTTGGTGCGAAAACCGGCCTGCCTGAGGCGACCTCGAGCGGCGTCGACGGCGGCCCGCGCCGCCAGGATAGCGGGAGACCGTGCTTCCGCCTCCTCCAGCGCCTGCTCGAGGGTCAGGTTGGAGGGCAGCGGACCTTCGCGTGGCACAAGGACGGGAAGTGCTTCATTCGACGGAAGCGGGGCCGGTGGGCCTGCCAGCTGAGGCGTGGTCGGCGACCCGACGCGCGGTGTCGCAGGCGTGCTGACCTGTGCTTGCACCGTCGCCGGAGCCGAGAGTGCAAAAGCGCCGAGCGCGAGCAGCGAGACACCTCCCGACCGGAGCACGCCTGCGGCAGCCGCCGCACGCGCCAGGCGCGTCGGCATCTTTGATGATGACATTGAATGTTTTTCCTAAAGCAGTCTCTAAGGCGCAGCCGGGCAGCTGCTGGACAGAGTGCTTCAGAACTTCGGAGGGTGCTCGGGACCGACGACGTCGGCGTCGATCAGACATGGCTCGACCCGTCTGATGTAAGCCGTGGACGAATAGCCCATCTGCGCTTGCTCGGGCACCGCGCTCGGGGCAAGCACGCCGTGCGCACAATGGCCGAACGCGGAATGCACCGGAGCGCCTCCCGGCTTGGATTTCCGCTGATCCTGTTCGTCCTGAGGAGCGGCGACTGGCGTGACGGACGCCAGGACGGACACGTAAGCCGCCTTGTTCACCGTCGCCTCGAAACAGCCAAGCTCGGCAAGAGCCGGCGTGGCGGCGACGAGCATCATCAGGGCGGTGACGACCACCCCGACCAACATTCTCGTCACACGATCCAGACCGAACATAATAAGGGAGAACTCTCTCGCCGAGTGCGCCTTAAATACAGCCAACAACGTCGATTACAAGCGCCTATCGACGAGGCTTTTCGGCGCTTTCGTATTGATATACCATCCATCTTCGCCTGAGTCCGCGCCGCGACCATGCGCGTCCCGGCCGGAACGCGGTTCATGCCGCTTCAGACCGGGCAACGAGCGATCATCCTCCGTCTGATTCAGCGGGCCACACGGATCCTTGCGGACGGCCGAGGATTGCCGTGCCGTGCCGTGCCGTGCCGTGCCGTGCCATGCCTCCGCGGAGGCGATTTCATCCACTCTCGCGCTCACGCGAATCCGCTGGAGGAGCGAACAGGAGTATGAACACGGAGAATGATCTTGTGGCGAGACGCACGATCCTGTCCGGGATCGCCGCGTCTGCGGCAGTGCTGATCGTGGGATGCTCAGTCGACATAGCCATTGGCAGAGAGCATTGGGGCCGGCAGCACCCGCGACGAAAAGTTGCTGTCCTCAAAGAAGCGCAGCTTCTTCGCCCGCACCGGCGGTAGGCCGGATATGAGCACCAACTCGTCAGTCGGCGGCAGCTGCATCACCTCGCCCGGCGTCAGCAGCGGCCGCGAAGTCTCCTGCCGGCTGACCATGACATGCCCGAGCCATGGGGAGAGCGGTGCCCCGCATAGTTGCGCATCGCCCGCTGCTCGGTCGCGGTCCCGAGCGCGTCCGAGATCCGCTTCGCCGTTCGCTCGTCGTTGGTCGCGAACGCGACCCGGACATGGCAGTTATCGAGGACGGAGTTGTTCTCGCCATAGGCCTTCACGATCTGGTTCAGGCTCTGCGCGATGAGGAAGGCGCGGACGCCGTAGCCGGCGCGGAACGCCAGCGCCGTCTCGAAAAAGTCGAGCCGCCCCAGCGCCGGAAACTCATCGAGCATCAGCAGCAGCTGGCGCCGGTCCTTCTCCGGGCCGAACGGCAGCTGCTCGGTCAGCCGACGGCCGACCTGGTTCAGGATCAGGCGGACCAGCGGCTTGGTGCGCGAGAGATCGGAGGGCGGCACGACCAGGTAAAGCGACACCGGCCGCTCCCCCTCCAGCAGGTCTGCAATCCGCCAGTCGCACTCCGAGGTCACTGCGGCTACCGTGGGGTCGCGGTAGAGACTTAGGAATGACAGCGCCGTCGACAGAACCCCTGACCGCTCGTTCGCCGACTTGTTGAGAAGATCCCGCGCCGACGCGACCACCACCGGATGCACCTTCGGGGCCTCGGCCGTCCCGAGATGGTTTGTCGCCATCATCAGCTTCAGGGTTTCGACGAACTCCTGCCTCGGGTCGGACAGGAAAGAGGCGACCCGCGCCAGCGTCTTCTCCTCCTCGGCATAGAGGACGTGGAGGATTGTCCCCACCAGCAGCGAGTACGAGGTCTTCTCCCAATGGTTGCGCCGCTCCAGCGCCCCTTCCGGGTCCACGAGGATGTCGGCGATATTCTGGACGTCCCGCACTTCATGCGCGCCGCGTCGCACCTCGAGCAGCGGGTTCCAGCGCGCGGAGCGCGCATCGGTCGGGTTGAAGAGCAGGCAGTGCGAGAATTTCGAGCGCCAACCGGCGGTGAGATCCCAATTCTCACCCTTGATGTCGTGCACGACCACAGAGTCCGTCCAGCTGAGCAACGTCGGCACGACCAGGCCGACGCCCTTGCCGCTCCGCGTGGGCGCGAACGCCATCACATGCTCCGGTCCCTGGTGGCGGAGATAGTTGCGATCGAGCCTTCCCAGGAATACGCCGCGGTCGCCGAAAAGGCCGGCGGCGCGCACCTCCCGGTCCAAAGCCCAGCGCGCCGAGCCGTAGGTGGTCACCAGTCCGGTCTGTCGTGCGCGCCACAGCGATCTGATCACCGCCGCGGCGCAGCCCAAAAACCCGCTTGCCGCGGCGAGCGTGCCGGCCTTGTCGAACACCTCTGGCGCATAGGCCTCGTAGTGATACCACTAAGGGAACAGCGACCAAGGCCGGTACACCGGCAGCCCGCCGAGCATGAACCACGGAGCTCCGAGCTCCGGCTGGTACGCGAGCATCGCCGCCGCCCACTGCGTCGAGGCCCACAGCCCCAGCAACACGATAGCGAACATTTGGCTGTCCGCCCACCCAGGTAGTCGCCGATTATGTTGCGCAGCGCCTCAAGCTCGACGGCATGCGCTATCGCTCGGTGCAGGCCGGCGGCGCTCGCCGTAACCTGGTCCTGCTCCATCCCGCCGCGCGCGTCGACCCTTGGGCGCGGGTTGCCAATCTGACGTCGATGTCGATTTCGGCTGGTGGGATGAGGACGAAATTCGAAAGGCTCGAAGCTACGATCGCCGGGTTGCAGCCGATATATGAGCGGGCCGGTACCGAAGCCATTCTGGATTGCCGCGGGGCTCGGCCCGGTGCCATTGAGGTTGAACCTCAGTCACTGGCAGGATCGTGACAGGTCGAGCGCCGAGGTGAAGGCGCTGGCGCTCGCGCGTGCCGACGATCTGGGGCCGCAATGCTCGGGCGCTCGAGGGATGAAGGCGACGCTGCTTGATTCGGCCAACCGCTGTTATCGGGACGGTCGTCCCGATTGTTCGATCATCGAGAGCTTGGCGTGCTGAGCCACGAGGAAGTCCAATCATTCACGCCACAGGCTTCGATGCGGGGCATTTCTGAAAGTGTGTGATCGAATATTCCGCATGGTCCGGCGGCCACGCGGTACCGCTCCTAGGGCGGAAGCTAAGGAAGTATGATTGTCTCCTTCGTGACATATGCCACGCAGCCCTCGAGAAGCGGCCACGTCGCCCCCCGGCACCGGTCTGGACTGGTGATGCGCATCGCCTGGGCCCACCGCGATCCAGCCTCGTGCTCGCTGCACGTGTTCGGGCATCCAAACCCTTCGAAGCCGGCAGTGGCGGTGCGATTGCGACGGGCGTCGTATGCAGCGTAGCTCTCGCCTTCCTTTTCGCCTCCTATATCGGCGCCACTGTGGAAGAGGTCGCGGCTTCCGATCTCCTCGTCGGAATGCGGGCCGCCATAGCCGAGAAAGTCCTGCGCCTTGTTCCGCAAACGGGGGTCCATGCTCGCGATGAGGCCGAGCATGACAAGCAGGACCAGTCCCATCGCGGCGAGGACGATCCAGGGTCGGTCACTGCTCATTGGGATCTCCTGCGAGGTACAGAGGTCATCTGATGCACCCGACGGCGTCAGCGCAATAGCCGCGCAAAAAGGACCCGACCCGAAGGAGCGAACGGTGCATGCTCGCACCAAAACAATTTCTCCCATTTTTAACCCGTCGCTGCTACGGCGCGTTGCAATGCGGCGGCTCCTCCCTCTTTTCTGCGCTCTCCTCCTCGGCATCATGCTCTGGACGGGCACGGCATCGCGCGCCGCAGAGATTCTGGGCTGCTCGGAAGTATCGGCCAGCTCGGCAGGGCATTTCGAGGGTGATGACGACCAGGTTCCCGGCGATGACGGGAAGGCTGCGCCTCACCACCACAGCGCCTGTCACGGCCATTGTATCGGCGTTGCTTCGGAGGCGGGCATGATTGTCCGATCCGACCGGGCAGCCGCAATTCGTGTTCTGCCGCCGTCCGCCCCTGGCGGACAGATGGCAGCTCACCCGGCTCTCAGACCTCCAATCGCCTGACGATCGTGCTCGTACGCCGGCGGAGCTCGCTCCCGCCGGCCGATCCGCGTCGTCAGGAGTCACAATTTCATGTATCGTCTATTCGCTGCGGCGTCGGTCGCGGCCATGCTCCCTTTTGGAGCCAGTGCGGATGCGCAGGTCGGCACGCCTGCCACGCCGCGCGTCGGGACACCGAGCACGCCCCCGTTGGCAGGGCCGCCGGCTCCGTCGCGCGCGGCCAACCTCCCGCTCCTGGCCCCCCGCGAGGGGCCGCTTGCAGCTTCGCTGACGCTTCAGCAGGCGCTGGAGGAGGCTGAAGCCCGCTCACCGGCAATCCTCGCAGCCCGGGCCCGCGTAGAAGCAGCGGAGGCGCGCATCCGGCAGGCCGGCTTTCGATCGAACCCGGAGCTCAGCGTCGAGGTCGAGAATTTTGCGGGAACCGGCGATCTCTCGGGCTTCCGCGGCACCGAGACCACGGTCGCACTGAACCAGCGGCTCGATCTCGGCGGTAGGCGGCGTACGCGGGTCGCTGCCGCGCAGGCCGAGCTGGCCGCCGAACAGCTGCGCCTCTCCATCGCGAGAGCCGACCTCGCCCAGGCGGTTCGCGAGCAATTCGCAAGGGCGGTGACGGCAAGGGAGCGATTGCGCATCGCCTCGGATAGCGAGGCTCGCGCCCGTGACCTCGCCCGAGTTGCGGGGATCCTGGTGCAGGAGGGGCGCGAGCCGCCGCTGCGCGCGATTCGTGCTCGATCGGCAGCCGCGCAGGCGCTGGCCGATCTCGAGGCCGCGCGCGCCGAAGAGCGGGCGTCCCGAAGCACCCTAGCATCGCTGTTCGGCGTGACCGAGCCGCCTGCCGAGGTCGTTGGGGCCTTGCTCGACCTGCAGCCAAGGACGCTGACTCCCGAGAACAGCCTGGAAGTCCGGCTGGCCGAGGCCGAGCGGCTGCGCGCTGAGGCCGAAGTGGGGCGGGAGCGTTCCGAGGCTCGCCTCGATCCGGCGGTCGGGCTCGGCGTCCGGCACGTACGCGAGAATGGCGATTTCGCGCTCGTCGGCGGCGTTTCGATGCCTCTGCCAGTGTTCAATCGCAACCAGGGCAATATCGCGGCGGCGCAGGCAGGAGTCCGGGCGGCAGAGGCCAATCTCGCCAGCGTGACGGCCTCGGCGAGGGTTCGCGCGCAGAACGCGATCACGAACGTCGACGCGGCTGCAGCACGTGTGGCGGCACTCGAGAACGCCGCCATACCCGAAGCGGCCGAGGCCGTGCGTCTCGCCGAGATCTCATATCGGGAAGGGCGAGCGACCCTGCTCGAGCTGCTCGACGCGCAGAGCGCCTATCGCGCCGCCCAGACCTCCCTCATCGACGCGCGCCTCGCGCAGGCGCTGGCAACGGCCGAGCTCGGCCGCGTCGTTGCCGAATAAGGATCATTTGACATGGACATATCAGCAATCACCAGCGACCGGACCAAGTTGATCGGCGGCGCAGCGGCCATAGCGATCGTGGCGGCCCTGGGAGGCCTAATGGTCGGCAGATCGGGAGAGCCCGCAGCCGAGACGCAAGCCACCGAGGCGCCTGCCGAAGAAGGCGAGGAAGCCGAGGAAGCGCACGGACCCGAAGGTTTCGTCGAGATGACGCCCGCCCGGATCGCTGCCGTCGGCATCCAGAGGGAGACCGTCTCGCCGGGCGCACTGGGCGCCGAGATCCTCGCGCAGGCGACGGTGACGGCTCCGCCCGAGGGTCGGTCGTCGTTGACCGCGCGGGCGGACGGCGCAGTCACCCGCATCTTCAAGCGCCTCGGCGATTCCGTGGGGGCAGGAGAGACCGTCGCCCTTCTCGAGAGCCGCGACGCGGCGGCGATCATGGCCGAGCGCGCGTCGGCAGCGGCGCGCGCGACCGCGACGGGCGCGGCGCTCAACCGCGAGCGTCGCCTGTTCAACGCCAAAATCACGGCGCGGCAGGACCTCGAGGCGGCCCAGGCCGAGGCCGCCCAAGCGCAGGCCGAGCTTCGGCGGACCCAGGCGGCGGTGACGGCGGCCGGCGTGACCTCGGACGGCCGGCACATTGCGGTGAGAAGCCTCATCGGTGGCCGGATCACCAAGGTCGATGCGGAGCTCGGCGCCTATGTATCGGCGGGGACGGAGCTGTTCGAGGTGGCGAACCCCCGCAGCGTCCAGATCGAGGCGGCGGTGCCTGCCGCCGAGGCGCAGCGCATCCGCAGCGGCGATCCGGCGGTCATCGAGCTTCCCGGCGGGGCCACGCTGGCGGCGACGGTGCGTTCGACGACGCCGTCGCTTAACCCGGAGAGCCGGACGGCGACGATCGTGCTGCAGCCGCAGGGAACACCGGCGGGGCTGGTTCAGGGGCAGGGCGTGCGCGCCCGCATCACGCCGCGGGGTTCGGCCACAGACGGCCGGATCGTGCTTCCGGAAGGCGCCGTCCAGTCGGTCGAGGGCAGGGACGTGGTGTTCGTCCGACAGGGGAAAGGCTTCCAGGCCGTGCCGGTGAGTGTCGGACAGCGCGCCGGCGGCCGTATCGAGATCCTGAGCGGACTGCGTCCCGGCGCGGTCGTCGTCACCACCGGCGCCTTCGTCCTCAAATCGGAACTTGGTGCCAGCGAGGCGGAGCATTGATCATGGGGTACAGGATGTTTTTCGCGGTCGCAGCGGTCGCGCTTCTCGCCGGCTGTGCAACCACCCCTCCGGCGCCCGCCGGCGCGCGGATCGTGGTGAGCCCCAGCCGCCAGCTCAAGATCACGAACGTGCAGGCCGAGCGGCGGCCGTCCTCGATCCTTGTTACGGGCCGCGTCGGGCGCCGCCCGGCGACCCGTACCTCGGTCTGGGGCCATCTCCACGTCGAGGCGTGGGGCGAGCGGGGTCTGCTGAAATGCGCGGATACGCGCTGGACGCTGCTGCGCAAGAGTCGGCTTCCGACCTCTTGGTTCAGGACGAAGCTTGAGGTCGCGCCCGAGGACGTAAACGAGATCAGGATCTCGCACGTCCCCGCCGCCGAGCGCCGCGAACACCAATCAGGAATTTGTGCATGATCGACCGTCTTATCGACGCATCCGTCCGCTTTCGCTGGGCGGTCGTCGCGTTCACCCTGCTGGTCGCGGCGTACGGCGCCTATCAGCTGCTGCGCGTGCCGATCGACGCGGTTCCCGACATCACCAACAAGCAGGTGCAGATCAACACCCAGGCGCCGGCCTTCGGTCCGCTCGACATGGAGCGGCTTGTCACCTTCCCGGTCGAGACCGCCATGGCGGGCATACCCGGGCTGGACTCGACTCGCTCGATCTCGCGCAACGGCTTCAGCCAGGTCACGGTCGTGTTCGATGACGACGTCGACATCTATTTCGCCCGGCAACAGGTGGCCGAGAGGCTGAACCAGGCCGGCGAGAGCCTTCCCGAAGGCGTTCAGCCGCAGATGGGCCCGCTCTCGACCGGCCTCGGCGAGGTGCTGATGTACAGCGTCGAATACGACCGCACGGCGACGGCGCGCGCCCCCAAGATCCCGGGACGTCCCGGCTTTCAGCCCGACGGATCCTTCCTGACGCCTCAAGGCGAGCGTCTCACCGACGACGTCGCCAAGGGCGGCTATCTGCGGACGATCCAGGACTGGGTGATCCGGCCGCAGCTGCGTTCGGTGGAAGGCCTTGCCGGCGTGGATTCGATCGGCGGGTACGAAAAGCAATATGTGGTGCAGCCGGATCCCGGTCGGCTCGCGTCGCTCGGCGTGTCCTTCTCCGAGCTCGCGGAGGCGCTCGAGCGGGGCAACATCTCGGTCGGCGCCAATTTCGTGCAGCGGGCCGGCGAGGCGTTCCTGGTGCGCGCCGATGCCCGGGTGCGCGACCTCGACGAGATCGAGCGGACCGCGGTCGGCACCCGCGGCGGCGTGCCCATCACCGTCGCCGACGTCGCGCAGGTGAAGGTCGGCGGCGATCTTCGCACCGGCGCCGCCTCCGTGAACGGCCGCGAGGCCGTGATCGGCACCGCCCTGATGCTGGTCGGCGAGAACAGTCGGATCGTTGCCGAGGCTGCGCGCGCACGGCTGGAGGAAGTGACGCGCTCGCTCCCGCCGGGCGTGGTCGTCAGGGTGCTCTACGACCGGTCCAAGCTCGTCGAGGCTACGATCGGAACGGTCGAGAAAAATCTCACGGAGGGCGCCCTGCTAGTCGCGGTGGCCCTGTTCCTGCTCCTCGGCAACATCCGCGCAGCGGTCATCGCCACGCTTATCATCCCGCTCTCGTTCCTGCTGATGGCGATTGGCATGAACCGGTTCGGGGTGTCGGGCAATCTGATGAGCCTTGGGGCTCTCGACTTCGGGCTGATCGTCGACGGCTCGATCATCATCATCGAGAACTGCCTGCGGAGGCTGGCGGAGCGCCAGCATCACGAGGATCGGCTGCTCACGCTCCCAGAGCGCCTGCACGAGGTCTATGTCGCGACCAAGGAGATGATCCGCCCGACCATCTTCGGCCAGGCGATCATCCTGCTCGTCTTCGCGCCGCTGCTCACCTTCACCGGGGTCGAGGGCAAGACCTTCTCGCCAATGGCGATCACGGTGATGCTTGCGCTGGTCGGCGCCTTCATATTGTCGCTGACCTTCGTCCCGGCGATGGTGGCGATCCTGATCAGGGGCAAGGTGGCGGAGAAGGACGTGCGCGCCATCGCCTGGTTCAAGCGGGGCTACGAGCCGGTGCTCCGCCGGCTCGTGGCGCGTCCCTGGCCGTGGATCGGCGGCGGCGTCGCGACCTTCGCGCTCGCCGGCCTGCTCTTCACGAGCCTTGGACGCGAGTTCATCCCGACGCTCGACGAGGGTGATCTTGCGATGCAGTCGCTGCGCGTGCCGTCGACCTCGCTCACCCAGTCGATGGACATGCAGCTGAAGGTCGAACAGGCGGTCTCGTCGCTTCCCGAAGTTGCCTACGTGTTCTCGAGGACCGGCACGGCCGAGGTGGCCAGCGACCCGATGCCGCAGAATGCGTCCGATGCGTTCATCATGCTGAAGCCCACGGATCAATGGCCCGATGGCGTCGAAAGCAAGGAGGACGTCGTCGAGCGGATCGAGGAGAAGCTCAAGACGCTGGCGGGCAACGCCTACGAGACCAGCCAGCCGATCGAGCTGCGCTTCAACGAGCTGATTGCCGGCGTCCGCGGCGACATTGCCGTCAAGGTGTTCGGAGAGGATCTCGACCAACTCGAGCAGGTGGCGGCACAGGTGTCGAAGGCCATGAGCGGCGTGCAGGGTACGGCCGATCTGCGGGTCGAGCAGACCGCGGGCTTTCCCACGCTCGAGGTGCAGTTCGACCGCGATGCGATCGCGCGCTACGGGCTCTCGGTGCAGGATGTGACCGACACCGTCGCGGCGGCGCTGGGCGGGCGCGAGGCCGGGCTCGTCTTCGAAGGGGATCGGCGGTTCGACATCATCGTGCGCCTGCCGAACGACCTTCGCGACAACCTCGACGCAGTGGGCGCCCTGCCGGTGCTGCTGCCGGGCGAGGGTGGCGTGCGCTCGTCGATACCGTTGCGCGAACTGGCGAGCTTCGGCTTCTCCGAAGGCCTCAACCAGGTCAGTCGCGAGAACGGCCAGCGACGCGTCGTGGTCCAGGCGAACGTTCGCGGCCGGGATCTCGGCTCCTACGTCGCGGACGCCCAGACGCGGGTGGCGGCGATCAAGCTGCCGCCCGGCGTGACGATCACCTGGGGCGGACAGTTCGAGAACCTACAGGCGGCCTCGCAACGTATCTCGCTGATCGTGCCGATCGTCTTCGCCTTGATCTTCGGGCTGCTCTTCCTTGCGCTCGGCGGGGTGCGCTACTCGCTCGCCGTCTACTCGGCCGTGCCGCTCGGCATCGCCGGCGGTGCCTTCGGCCTGGCGCTTGCGGGGCTGCCCTTCTCGATCTCCGCAGCGGTCGGCTTCATCGTCCTTTCGGGCGTGACCGTGCTCAACGGCCTGGTCGTCATGACCAGCATCCGGGAGCGCATCGACGCAGGCGCTGCTGTCGACGACGCGGTGGTCGAGGGGACGATGGAACGGGTGCGCGCGGTGCTGATGACCGGCATCGTCCCGGCGATCGGCTTCGTGCCGATGGCGATCGCTACGGGACGCGGCGCCGAGGTCCAGAAGCCGCTGGCGATCGTCGTCATCGGCGGTCTCATCGTCGCGACGATCATGACGCTCTACGTCCTGCCGGCGATCAGCCACCTCCTGCTCAAAGGGCGGAGGGTGCGGCATCATGTGGGGGACTATGACGATGTGAACGCGCTCGGCGGACCGCTGCCCGCGCAATGACGATCCGGCGGCAGCCTTGCGGCTGCCGCCGATGTTTCAGGAGACCAAGACGTGACCGAGCGAGAACGCCTCGACCTGCCGCTCCTGCTCCCGGAGGTCCCGGACGACGCCGACAGCTGTGTCGCGCGCCTGTTGGCCGACCTGCGCGGGCAGGACGGCGTCTCGGAGGCACACGTCGTCGCGGCGTCGGCCTCGTCCCCGGCGCAGCTCTGCGTGCATTACGACCGTGAGGTGATCAGCGTCGCGCGGATCCGTGACGCCGCCCGCCGCGCGGGTGCGTCGCTGACTTCGCGATTCGGACACGCCGTCTGGCAGGTCGAGGGCATCAACGACCAGCGGCGCGCCAGGACTGTCGCGGAGCGGCTGTGCGCCGTCAACGGCGTCCTCGAGGCGAATGCGAGCGCGAGCGGAACCGTGCGGATCGAGTTCGATCGCGAGGCTGTCGAAGAACGGCAGATCGTGGAGGTGCTCACAAGCATGGGCGTTTCCCGCAGGATCTCCATGGCGGTGGAGGCGCCGCCGGTCTCCGACGCTCACAGGGGCGGGGGCCGCGGCCACGAAGGGCACGACCATGAGGGCGGCCATGCCCATGGGGGAGCCTTTGGCGCCAACTCCGAACTCATCTTCGCGCTTCTGTCGGGCGTGCTGCTCGGGATCGGCTTCCTGCTCTCGCGGACCAGCAGCGGCCCGTCTGTTGCGCCGACCATTCTCTACGTCGCAGCCTATTTTTTCGGTGGCTTCTATACGCTCAGGGAAGCCGTGGATTCGCTGAAGCTGCGACGCTTCGAGATCGATACGCTCATGCTGGTCGCGGCGGCGGGGGCGGCGGCGCTCGGCGAGCTCGCCGAAGGAGCGCTCCTCCTCTTCCTCTTCAGCCTCGGCCATGCGCTCGAGCATTACGCGATGGGCCGCGCCAAACGTGCGATCGAGGCGCTGGCGGAACTGGCGCCGGAGACGGCCACGGTACGGCGCGGCGGCACGACCGAAGACGTGGCGGTAGCGGCTCTCAGGATCGGCGATGTCGTCGTGGTGAGGCCGAACGAGCGCCTTCCGGCCGACGGCTTCGTGATCGCGGGCACGAGCAGCGTCAACCAGGCGCCCGTGACCGGGGAAAGCGTGCCGGTGGACAAGGCGCCGGTGGGAGACCCGGCCGCCGCAGCGAAGACGCCCGACCAGGTCGGGTCACAGTCGCGCATCTTCGCTGGCACCATCAACGGCGCCGGGGCGCTCGAGGTGCAGGTCACGAGGCTGTCCTCCCAGTCGACCCTCGCCAGGGTCGTGGCCCTGGTCGGCGAGGCGGAGACGCAGAAATCGCCCACCCAGCGCTTCACCGACCGTTTCGAACGGATCTTCGTGCCCAGCGTCCTCGCCCTGGTCGTGCTGCTGCTCTTTGCCTGGGTCGTGATCGACGAGCCGTTCCGCGTCAGCTTCTACCGGGCGATGGCCGTGCTGGTCGCGGCGAGCCCCTGTGCGCTGGCGATCGCGACCCCAAGCGCGGTCCTCTCCGGCGTGGCGCGGGCCGCGAGGAGCGGCGTCCTGGTGAAGGGTGGCGCGCCGCTCGAGGATCTCGGGGTGCTCGGCGCGATCGCGTTCGACAAGACCGGCACGCTGACGGAGGGCAAGCCGCGGGTCACGGATGTCGTTTCGGCAGCCGGAACGACCGAGGAGGAATTGCTCAGGACGGCGGTGGCGGTCGAAGCGCTGAGCGATCATCCGCTGGCCAGCGCGATCATTCGAGACGGAGGACGCCGCTTGGGCGTCACGCCGCCCGCTGCCTCCGACGTACGGGCAGTCGTCGGGCGCGGGGTGGAGGCCGTGGTCGAGGGAGAGCTGGTCCATATCGGCCGGGACGAGCTCTTCGCGGAGGTCGGCGGAAGCTCGCTGCCCGAGGCAGTTCAGGCCGATGCGGACCGGCTGCGAGGCGAGGGGCGGACGATCATGATCGTCCGCCGGGGCGAGCGCTACCTCGGCACGATCGGCCTGATGGACACGCCACGCGAGGCCGCGAGACGAGCGACCCAGCGTCTCCGGGAGCTAGGAATCCGGCGGATGATCATGCTGTCGGGCGATAACGAGCGGGTGGCCAAAGCGGTTGCGGCGCAGGTCGGCATCGACGACGCCTGGGGCGACCTGATGCCGGACGACAAGGTCGAAGCCATCAAGACCCTCAAGGCCCAGGAGAAGGTCGCGATGGTCGGCGACGGGGTCAACGATGCTCCGGCGCTGGCCCACGCCACCGTCGGCATCGCCATGGGCGCGGCGGGTTCCGACGTCGCTCTGGAGACCGCAGATGTCGCGCTGATGGCCGACGACCTGTCCAAGCTCCCGCTCGCCCTGGCGCTCAGCCGGCAGACCCGTCGGATCATACGGCAGAACGTGTTCGTCAGCCTCGGGGTTGTGGCGGTGCTGGTGCCGGCCACGATCCTCGGCCTCGGGATCGGCCCTGCCGTCCTCGCCCACGAGGGATCGACCTTGCTGGTCGTGTTCAACGCGCTTCGGCTGCTCGCCTTCCGCGAGCGCGACGAGTCCGCGGCACGCGCGGGCGATCGACACCCGAGGCAAGGTGAGCGCAGTCTTGCCGCCGACCCGGCCTGAGGAAGGATCGATGGGGGCAGGACATGACCATGGCACCGAGGGGATGAGCGACGCGAGGCTGATCTGGGCGGTCATCGTCAACGTTCTCCTGACGGTGGCTCAGATCGCCGGCGGTGTCGTCTCGGGATCATTGTCGCTAATCGCCGATGCGCTGCACAACCTGAACGATGCGGCGTCGCTCGCGCTGGCCCTGTTCGCGCGGCGTATTTCCCGGCGGCCGGCGGACAAGCTGATGACCTTCGGCTACGGCCGGGCCGAGCTGGTCGCTGCCCTGATCAACCTCACCACCCTGATCATCGTCGGACTGTACCTGCTCGGCGAGGCGGTAAGCCGCTATCTCAGCCCGGAGCCGATCGCCGGATGGACGGTCGTCATCGTCGCCGGTGTCGCGCTGGCCATCGACGTGGTCACGGCTCTGCTGGTTCGCAGCGGCGCCAGGAACAGTCTCAACATCAAGGCGGCGTTCCTCCACAACGTGTCCGATGCGCTGGCGTCCCTCGGGGTGATCGTCGCCGGCACGCTGATCATCCTCTACGACCTCTACGTCGCCGATCTGGCCGTGACCGTGCTGATCGCAGCCTATGTGCTCCACCAGGGCCTCTCCCTCATGCCGCGGACGGTGCGGCTGCTGATGGGCGCCGTTCCCGACGATGTGGAGTTCCATTCCCTCGTCTCCGCGCTCCAGGCAGCAGAAGGTGTCCGGGGCGTTCACCACGTCCACGTCTGGAGCCTCGACGAGCATCGACGCGCGCTCGAGGCGCATCTGGAGGTTGGTGACGGCACCCTCCGCGAGATCGAGGAGATCAAGGAAGATGTGCGGCGGATGCTCGCTTCGCGCTTTCGCATCGAACATGCGACGCTCGAAGCCTGCTTCGCAGATGCGCGTGTGCACGAGACCGGGATCGTTCCTGCCGAATCCGGCTCCGCGGCGGCAGGGCAGGGGAGATGAGACCTCCCTCGCGCGGGTTGAGCGGGCGCGGGATCGAGCCCCGGCGGAGCAGGTTCGCAAGTGCCGATGGCGGAAGCTGGAGCGAACACTCTTTCATCGTCAGACCGCGAGCGGAGGCGCATCGATGTTCGAGATAAGCGAGACACGCGAGATGGCTGCCTCTCCTGAGAAAGTGTGGCGGGCGCTCACCGACTTCGCTGCCTACGGGTTGTGGAACCCTTACGTCCGCGTCGAGGGACAAGCTGTCGCCGGAACGCGCGTGCGCTACAGCTTCAGCCGCGCGCCGGGACGGCGGGCGATCGTCACCGATGCGCTGATCCTGATCTCCGACGCGCCGAAGCGGCTGGAGTTCGACATCGGGGTGCCGGGCCTGGTCCAGGCTACGAACTGGTATGCGGTCGAGGCGGCGCCGGAGGGGGCGCGCGTGACCCATGGGCTCCGCTTCTCGGGTCTGCTCACGTTCGTTGCAGGGGCCATCGCGCGCAGGATGGATCGCGGCTACATCGTGCACCCCCTGGACAGGCTCCAGCGGCATCTTCGCTTGGAGAGACCGCGCGCCCGCGGCACGGGTTCGGCCGCTAAGGGCAAGCGTTCGCCGCCGAGGAAGCTGCGCTAGCCGGCAAGGCTTCCCGAGGCATTTCGTCGATCCTAGCCTGGCTCGCTCGAGGCAGGGTCACACGACCTCGAAGGAGCGGCGAGATCCAGGCCCTCTTCCTGGCAGAGCATAGCGAACCTCGGATGTTCGTTCGCTACAACGCGGCCTGGCAGATCCCTGAACTTAGCCGTTTTGCGAAGATGGCGTTTCGGCCTGAACGGAGCGGGGCGCCGAGAGACACGGCCCGACGCGAGCAGGCGTTCGTCTCGCCTCTGGAAGATGCGTCGTTGAAGCATGGGCGCTATGGCGGGAAGATTGTAGCCTTTGAAAACGTCTCAGAAATAATCCTGCAGAACGATCTCGCGTCGGGTGCCGTCGGCGAGAGTGAGAGAGACCTTCGTGCCGGCGGTGCCCTCCGACCATCGCCATAGATCCGAGGACCAGTAAGTCTGGTCGACGGGGCGTCCATCGATCGCCACAATCCTTTCGCCTGCACGCCAGCCGGCCTGCTCCGCGGGCGAGTGGCGGGCGACGAGCAGGACGCGCAGGCTGCCGCCCTCCTGCAAGACACGCAGTCCCGACCTGTTGCGGGGGAGTTGCCCGGGCTTCGCCGCAAGATCCGGGACGAGGTAGAGCCGCTGGCGAGTATAGTCGGTGATGAGACGAAACTGCGAGAGGACCGGCATTCCGATCGTGCCGCTACCCATCCGGCTTTCCAGCGTCCCTCGGGATGGTGCCAGCACGGTCTCGACGTTCGTCAGCCGAATGCCCGCCAGCTCGATCGAGCGAAGGCTGATCAGGCCGGTCTCGCGAATGCCTCCGATGGTTCCGATGAGCGAACTGGATACGACGCGGCCCTCCGTGAGGCGGGCCGATGTCCAGAAAGGCTGCTGAAGCACGACTGCGCTCCCCGACCCGAGATCGAACTCGAGGGGACCGACGGTCCGGTCCTCCACGCCAACTTCGATGACACGGCCGTGTCCGGAGGGAAAAGGCCGCAGCGCCGTGCTCGTCGCGCTTGGCGGCGGCGAAAAGCCTTCCGGATGAGAGAAGGATATGCGCTGCCCAGGGAAATCGATGTCGATGACCGTCTGCTCGAAAATCTCCCGGCCCAGGATCACGTCGACATCCAGCCCGGTCTGCGACCTGACGGCCGCGAGGTCGGTGACGACTGCGGTCAATCCGCTCGCGTGCAGGGCGCCGATGGTCAGTTCGAGGCCGCTGACGAGCTCCGCCGAGGCGACGGCTCGACGATCGTCCAATGACGCGGCACCGACTCTGGCAAGCTTCAGTGCTTCTCCCAGCCGCCGATCGATCACCGTCTTTTCGGCGCCGCTGTCGAGGAGGATCTCGACTCGCGCCCCGTTGGCCTGGCCCTGCAGAACGACCCGGCTCCTGCGACTGAAGGTGAAGGGCTGCCACCCGGTCGTGCGCTGGCCGCTTTCGAACCGTATCTGCGTTTCTGGATCAGCGGCCATGGCAGGTGGCATGCCATGCAATCCCATGATGCACCAGAGCGCGAGGATGGAGCCGAGATGGAGACGGCCTCTACGCCAACGTTTCGAGCCCCCTTGTCGTCGCGCGGCCTGGAAGGTTCGTCGCATCGTCAAACTCTGCCCCCGTGTCGCGGCACCGACCAAAGAGGAGCTTAATGGTAATTCTGGCCTTGTCGATTCCCGCGTGGTGCCAGCCCCATTCAGGGGGGCTCGCGATGAAACGGACGACCCTGCTGATTGCAGCAGCGGGGCAACGGCCCGAGGTTGCGGAGACCCCCATTCCGAGCGGGAGCGGGTAGCGCCCCGCTGAAGGTCGTGCCGGGCGGCGGACCGCCTCGTTCTCTTCGCAGAGAGCGCAGGCAGGACCGGACGAGAGGGCGTCGTACAGGGGACGTGGATCGTAAACCGGGGGCGGGTCGTTGCCCCGATGGTCATCAGCAAGCGGAGCGTCGATGCGCGGGTTCATTATGGGTGTTTCACTTGTCGCGCTGGCGGCAAGCGGTTGTGGCGACAATCAGGGGGGAAACGGCAGCCAGAGCGTCGCCGTCGAACCGAAGCAGGTGACAGCGGCTGAGCTCCAGGCGGCAGTGACTGACGAGCGGGTGAGGCGCTTTTACGAGCTTCGGCAGTGGCAACCGGCTTGGACCGACGAATCAGCGCAGGATCTGACCGCCGCCCTGGGCGACGCCGGGCGGCATGCGATCGATGTGAGCTCTTTCACATACGCCGCGAGCCAGGCCGGCAGCCCTGCCGAGCGGGAGGCGCGGCTTACGCTCGCTGCAATCGAATATGCCTCGGCGCTCGCCACTGGCGCCACCGACCCCCGAAACCTGTGGGAGGTCTACACCGTTCCGATGAACAGGGTCGACGTGGTGGAGGGACTTCAGCAAGCCGCAGCGCAGGGAACCGTATCGGCCTGGCTTGCCGCCCTCGCCTCGCAGGATGCCGAGTACAAGGCGCTGTCCGAGGCGTACGTCTCCTATAAGCAGCGGGCCGGCGAGGAGGCACGCGCGCCGATCCCGTCCGGCAAGAAGATCGAAATCGGCAGCACCGATCCTCGTGTGCTCCAGATCGTCGACGCCCTCCGTAGCAACGGCTACCTCGCGGCGAAGCCCGCTGAGCAGGGAGATCGGAGCCGACCCGCGAGCGTGGGCGGCTCCGCTGTCTACACGCGGGAGATTGCGGAGGGAGTGAAGCGACTCCAGGCGGAGTACGGGATCAAGCCCGACGGCGTGATAGGAGACGAGGCCCTGGAAGCGCTGAACACCGGGCCCGTGCAGCGGGCGCGAATCCTGGCCGTGAACCTTGAGCGCCGCCGCTGGCTCCAGCGGCAGCCGCCCGCGACCCGGATCGACGTGAATACCGCCGCGACGGTCCTCGATTACTGGCGGGACGGCGAGCACGGCCATCGCGCGAAGGTGGTCGTGGGCCAGCCGGGATGGGAGACGCCCCAGCTCGGTTCCCCGATCACGCGGCTCGTCGCCAATCCGCCATGGACGGTGCCGGAATCGATCGCACAGAAGGAGGTGCTGCCGAAGGGCGCCGCCTACATGCGACGCGAGAACATGACCATGAAGGACCGCAGGATCGTGCAGGCGCCCGGGCCTAACTCGGCGCTCGGCCTCGTCAAGTTCGACATGGACAATCCGCACGCAATCTATCTGCACGACACGCCGGCCAAGGCGCTGTTCGCGAGGCAGGAGCGGCATGCGAGTCACGGCTGCGCACGTGTGGAGAATGCGATCGGGTTCGCGCGTCTTCTGGCTCAGTATGACGGCAAGCTCGACGCGTTCAACAAGGCTCTCGCGACTGGAGAGGAGACCGGCGTTCCGCTCTCCCGCGCGATCCCGGTGCGGTTCCTCTACCATACCGCCTATTTCGACGGATCGCGTGTGGTGTTCCTGCACGACGACTATGGCTGGGACGACAAGGTTGCGAAGAGCCTCGGCATCCGCGGCGAGTTGCGGCGCCACGCCAAGGCGTACCCCACCGATGTCGGGCCCTGAGCCGGGAACGACGGCAGAACGAGGGAAGCGTAGCCTGAAGATCCGCCGGGCGGCTATCCGCGCGAGCTCATCTCGGCCGGCGTGCTTAACGGGACCTCAACCGAATTCGGCCATGACCGGGGAATGCGCATGGACCGCCTGCTCCCCGTCATCCTTCTTTGCCCGGTGGCGGCGGCCTGCGCCCCCGCGGCGGCATTCCGGCCGCTCCCGATCGTCGATGCGACCGAGTGGGGCTCCGAGGTTACTGGATCGGGGGAGGAGGTTGCGGTTGAGGATCTCTGGAGAGCGCTCGGCTCGCCTGAGTTGGAGCGTCTCATCGGGGAGGCGCTGGCGCGGAACCCTGACATAGCTGTCGCGGCGAGCCGGATCGAGCAAGCCGCCGGCCAGTTGGACGCCGCCCGATCCTTGGCCCTGCCGTCTGTCTCGGCCACGGCAGGCGCTACCAGGGCGGCGAGTACCGGAGCGGCGAGCAGCAGCCTGCGGGCGGGGCTCAGCGCAAGCTATACTGTCGACCTGTCCGGCGGCGCTCGGGCCGCCGGCGGTTCGGCGGCGGCGCGGGTTCGGGCGAGCGGGTTCGATCACCGCGCCGTTGCGCTCGACGTCGCCGTCCAGGTCGCCCGAGCCTATCTCCAATTTGCGGCGCTCAGCGATCGAATCCGGGTGGCGGAGCGCAGCAAGGCGATCGCGCTCGACCTTCAGCGCATCATCGACATTCAGCTTCGCGAAGGCGAGGTCTCGCAGCTCGAGCAGGCCCAGCAGAGGACGGAGGTCGCCACGCTGGATGCCGAGATGGAGTCGTTGAAGCTCGCCCGCAGGCTCACCCAGGATGCGCTCGCCGTCCTCACCGGCGCCGAGGCGCCCGGCTTCCGGCTCGGTGAGGCGAGTCTCGCGGAATTCCGGCTTCCCGCCCTTTCACCGGGTCAGCCTTCCACTCTCCTCGCACGCCGCCCTGACCTGCTCGCGGCCGAGGCAAGGATCGTCGCTGCCCACGGAGACATCGATTCGGCACGCGCCGCGTTCTTGCCTTCGCTATCCGTCAGCCCCGGTCTGCTCGCCAGTGGGGTGGGGCTGTTCGATCCCCTCACCACAACCGTCTCGCTGGCGAGCAGCATCCTCGCTCCGATCTTCTCCGGAGGGCGGCTCCGGGGAGATCTCCGGCAGGCAGAGGCAGCGCAGGTCGAAAGCGTCGAGCTCTACAGGAAGGCGATCCTCGCCGCGCTGCAGGAGACCGAGGATGCGCTCGCCACGATCGACGCCTCGATGAGAAGAGAGGCGGCACTGCGAACCGCGGCGGCCGAGGCCGAGCGGGCGGCGACCCTCGCGACGCAGCGCTACTCCGAGGGGTACGAATCGTTTCAGACCGTGCTCGTGATCCGCCGGAGCCGTCTTTCGGCGGAGGATGCGCACGCCCAGGTGGTGCAGGAGCGCCTCGAGGCCGTGATAGCGCTGTATCGCGCCATCGGCGGTTCACCCCTGATCGTGCCGTCGCCTGTCGTTGGATCGCGCTAGATCGGGAGCGCGCCACGAGCCGCGGGAGAGGCCGACGGTTTCAGCTTTGTTCGTCGCGTAGCCTTTGCCGGTCTGCGGGAGAGAGGAGGGCGTCACACGCGGCAGGCTCGACGAGCGGCGTGGTGCCTCTTCGATCGGCGAGCGCCTCGGCAGCCCTGTGCGCGCTGTCGTGCTGGCTGGCCGGAAGCTTCTGTTCGAAGATCGTCGCCTTGTTGAGCAGCAGGTCCTGCGCGGCCGCGGAGGAGGCGCCGCGCGACGCCTTGAGCGCCTCGGCGGCACACAGGATCTCCGTGCTGGGCGCCGATGTGTCCTTCGCTGCGGAACATCCCGCGAGCGCGGAAGACAGCACGAGCGCGGAAACGACCTTCCCCTTCATCCTGATCCTCCTTGGCACAGGCAGTCCCTACCGCGACGAAGACCCTCTGGGAATCCTGCCTGTCGAACCGCCGTCGGCTGGAGACTGGCTCTACGGCACCGGAGGCCCGGACTTGGTCCCGCGGGCGTGAGCAGACTGTGCCCGCTCGCGCTTGGCTTGTCCTCGGAACATGGGCGGCTCATAATGCCGAGGAACTCATGCGCGCGGGGGAGCAAGGCATGACAGCGGCAGGCCAGTGCGGGGGAACGGAGCCTGGGTCGACCGGGAAGCAGGCGAGGTCTGTGCCGTTCGACGGGACCTCTTGCAGCGCGCAGGAGGACGCCAGTCGGGTAGGAGCCGAGGCCGCGCTCGACGCCCAGATGCATAAACTCGTCATGGCCGAAATCGTCGCTTCGGGGTTGGCGGCTCAGCTTCTTCTTCTCCTGTTCTCGCAGGCGGCCGGAGGAACATCGCGTCTCGAATTCGGAATGGCGCATCTTATTGCGCTGGGCCTGGCGATCCTCCTCCTTGTCCGATCCGCGGCGGCGCATCGTCGTTCGAGGAACACCCATTCGATGGCAGTGGCTTTTCTCCAGGCCAGTTTCGCTCAGGAGGAGAGCGACCGTGATTGAGGAGCCCGCCCCGCTGGCGATCGCCACGGCCTCTCGATCGCTCCTGCGCTCGGTCTTGGTTCCAACGCTCTGGTTTGCGAACGCGACATCGGGTCTGTTCGGCCTCGGCATCCTCTTGTTCGGGACCGCGAAGCTCCAGAGCTGGAACGTTGAAGCCGCTGATCGTTTCGGGACAACCCTGGCCCGGGTCGACACGGCGGAGATCACCGCTCTGACGGCAGTCGTCGTGGCGCTCGTCGGCTTGAACGTCGTTGCGTTCATGCGGGTCACGCAACAGAAGCGATCGATCCAGGAGCATTTCCTCGGGCTGCTCGCCGAGAGCATGGCTCCCTCGGAACGGCTGGGCATCTTGAAGATGCTGCGGTAGCGCGTGCCAATACGCACTGGTGCGCTTCGCAGGCATGTCGGAAGCATTGTAGGTCCGATATTCAACGAAAGCTTCTGAACCTGCCTCGGCCTCGCAGCGCGGGTGTTCCGGGCCCGATGGCTACTCGCTGCTCAATCCTTTGATACAGCTTGATGGAAGCGGGCTATTCTGGCGCGCCGCCTTGGGTTGGTCTAGTCACGCCTTCCGCAGCGGGCGCCGATCCGAAGAGTTGTCGCGCACTGGAAGCGTCGTCCCTGTCGATCCGACGTATCGACCGTCCCGAGTGCGCATCGAGCAAACCACCTCAACGCCTCCAGGCAGCTAACGTGATCAGGTGATCTTGCGCGGCGCGACCCCCCCTAGGCGACCGCCCACAGCCTCCGATCCCGACGTATTCGGCGCCTTTGCCTCCTGCTCATCCGCATGGCTCAAGCCACCTGAAGGTAGAGCCTCAGCGTCGCGATATTCGCTTTCCTCTACACCTCGGTCAGGAGTCGCTCGCCGTCTCATGCTCATCCAACGCGGTTTCCAAGCGCGCGTTCCGACCAAGGCCCTGCTATGCATCGGGGCATTCGAACGGGCCGAGTTCACCTTGGGGGCAAAGGAGGAGGCAGCGGAGGCGCACCTATGGCGCGGTTCCTTGCGAATGCGTCCAGGCCGAAGCATGTGATCGACGGGTTGATACACCAATCGCTTGCCCGCCAAGCTCGAGGCGGCGGTGCAGCGAACCATCATAGGTATTCCGTGGAATGAAGAGCTTTGACCTGGCCGCCTCACTTGATCGCCGCCTGGTTCTGAAAGGCGCTTTGCTGGAACTCGCCATGCTCGCGACTGGAGCTGGAACTCGCTCTTCCGCCTTGACAACGGCCGCGTCCCCCCACGGGGTCGGGGCTGTGAACGTCTTCGGCTGGACCCCTTTCGAGCTCGTCACGGGCGATACGCTGGTGGTGGACGCGGAGGCGATCGGAATCTCCGTCAACGCTATTCTTGATACGGGCAGCGCAGCCTCGATCATCGACCACTCATTCGCGACGAGGGCCGGCCTGAAGAGCGTGGAGCAACGTACGGTTCGCGGGAATAGCGGTCGCGCTGCCGTCGGGATCATTCGTGATGTTGACATCCTCTGGGGTGGAGCACCGCTTCGTCTGCCCATAGCCGTCATCAGTGATCTTCGAACCGTATCGCTGGCGTATGGCCGACAAATCGACCTGGTCCTGGGGCACGATGTGCTTGCAGGACGCGTGCTCGCAATGGACTTTTTGCGACGCCGGAACGGTCTCGGTGTCAACTTTCACGGAGGAAAACGGTGGGTGTCCGTACCGGTCACCTCCGGCGCCAATCGCGAGTTGCTGATTCCGGGCTCGGTGGCGGGGTTGCCTCCTGCGCCGTTCATCCTCGATCTCGGAAGCTCGACACCACTCATGCTGTCGAAGAAATATGCCGACGAACATCGTCTGCTGGTCGGAACCCGTCAGTCCACGGCGATCCTGGCCGGCATCGAGGGCGTGCAAACAGCGGCGACGGTGATGACGAGGCGCGCTGAGATTGGTGGCCTGCCGGTTGGCTCAATTCCGACCCTCATCGTCGACAACTGGCTATCTGTAAGCGCCGTGGGGAATATCGGTCTGCCCCTGCTCGCCCAATATGAGATGGTGCTGGACATGGCGGCAAACGAGTTGTGGCTTCGACCACCCTCGTCGCGATCGGCGGTGGAGATGCTGAAGGATCGCAGCGGCCTCGGGCTAGCAGTGTCCGGCGATGCTCTGACGGTCGTGCATCTCGCGAAAGGGAGCCCTGCCGCCCGAGGCGGGTGGTCCGTAGGCGATCGGATCAGGCGAGTGAATGGAAAAGCAATAGACGCAACGTACACGCGAGGATCCTTGTGGCATTGGCGTTATGATCCTGCAGGAACACGAGTAAGCTTGAGCGTGGAATCCTCGCGTCCTCGAGAGATGATACTGGAGGACTATTATTGATTTGCGATCTGTTCTCGGCCTTTGACGTCGTGATAGTTGGCCCGTGCCCTAGTCGGTCGCCACGCACCGCCTTTGCGAGAAAGGCTTGGCGAGCAGCTGACCATGCCTCTCATGTCGGGCGATGCGGCTCCTCATGGCGGTCGTGCGTTACGGCGTTCCCGGCAGGCTTGGCAGCCTGGTCCGGCTGACCACGTAGGCTGTGCAGGGTCTTGGTGAACTGGAGTCGGCCAAGCGATTGAAGAGGAGGAAGTTGGTGCATCTGCGGAAGCTTTGGATCTCGATCGCGGTCGCGCTTCTCGCTACCTTTCCCGCTCTCTATCTTCGCTTCACGGGAAGCCGCCCGGATCCCGTTCTCGATGCAGCCCTTTTCGGCACTGCCATACTTGCGGCGGGATTCATGCTCTCCTGGGGAGCGGAATCGGCGGAGGGGCAGATATCATCGGGGCTGATTCTCGCAGTTGTTGCTCTTATCACCGTCCTCCCGGAATACGCGGTCGACATCTACTATGCGTGGAGAGCCGGCCAGAATCCCCAATCCCCGTACGTCCACTACGCCGCTGCCAACATGACAGGCGCGAACCGGCTGCTCGTGGGTCTCGCCTGGCCACTGCTGGTGCTGTTGAACTGGTGGCGGACGCGCGAACAGGCGATCTCTCTGGCACCAGTGAATCGCGTCGAAATCGCGTTCCTTCTCCTGCCCACGGTCTACGCGTTCATCATCCTCCTGCGAGACAGGATCGGTCCCTTCGATGCCTTTGTTCTGATCGGCATCTTCGCGGCCTACATCTGGCGGGTAAGCACGCTTCCCAAGGTGGAGGGCGAGGATGAGGAGCGAGAAGCTGCGGAGCCCGGGCTTGCAGCGGCGATCGAAGCCCTTCCGATCCGATCGCAGTGGACGTTGATGGCCTTGCTTACCCTCGTCGCCGCCGCGGTCATCTTCGTCTCGGCCGAGCCGTTCGCCGAATCGATGGTTGAGGCGGGGCGCGTGATCGGAATCGACGAGTTCCTGCTCATCCAGTGGCTTGCGCCCCTCGCCAGCGAGGCTCCGGCAGTCACTGTCGCGGTGCTGTTCGTGCTTTCGGCACGAGCCGCGGCGGGCATGACGACCATGATATCGGACAAGATCAACCAGTGGACGCTGCTCGTCGGCATGCTGCCGCTCGCGTTTAGTGTCGGCGCCGGAACACTGTCCTCGCTTCCGCTGGACTCCCGGCAGCACGAGGAGTTCTTCCTGACTGCTGCGCAGTCGCTGTTCGGTCTGTCACTTCTTCTCCGCCTCAGACTTGGCGTCGGTGGCGCCGTGGCGCTCGTCATCCTGTTCAGCCTGCAAGTGGTTCTCGCCTTCAGCTTCCGAACTGACGAAGCGCGAACGATTGCTACGCTTACCGCCTTGGGCTGGGGCTACATCGCCCTGTCGGTTGCCATTGCGCTGCTTAATGCCAAGCGCTTGCGAATGTTTTGGGCTGGGCTGTTCGGCAACGTGCATTCCACGATACCCACATCTTTGGATCGGATATCGTGAGGCGAAGCCGCGACGTCGTACCGGGGGCCGCTGTTGCAGCGCCTGCCGACCTGTGGCTGATTCCGGACGTGGCTCGCGGTGACGAACAAGGTCTCCGAGATCTAGCCCAAATCCGGTGAGCACCGTCTATCAGCCAGACCAGGCCTCATCGGCGACATCGGGCCGTCAGGCTGGCGAAAGGCCACATAGGCGCTGAAGCACCGCGGATCTAGTTCCCCCCGAGGAAGACTACACGTGCGATCAAGAACTCACTGCCGCATGGTCATTCTGCCCGGCCGATGACCGTCGGTTATACCAGAAGCCGAACAGGACAAGCGCGAGCGTCAGGACCTGGGCAAGGACCGCCTCGCGGGTCGGGCTCAGGCCCAGGATGCCAATACGCGGGATCCAGGCCATCGGCCTGATGTCGATCAGCCCTGCTTCCTGAAGGGCAGCTACGCCCTTGCCGGCGAGCACGACCGCCAGAACCGCGATCAGTGCCGAGCTGTACGAGAAGAACTTCGCAATCGGGAGGGTTCGGCTGTATTTCAGCATGGCCGCAGCCACCATGGCGAGCACGACGAGCGCGACCGCGGCTCCGGCCAGCACGGCGCCGCCGTTGCCCTGGCTCCACAGTGTCGCGTAGAACAGGATCGTTTCGAAGACCTCTCGGTAGACGACGACGAAGGTCAGCCCGAACAGGAACCACGCCGACCGCTTCGTCAACGCGTGGGACATTCGCTCGGCAATGTAGCGCTGCCACGCGCCCGCCTGCGCCTTGCCGTGCATCCAGATGCCGACGGACAGGAGAACCACGGCTGCGAATATCGATCCGAAGCCTTCGGTGAGCTCGCGGCTCGCGCCGCTGACTCCTATCACGTAGGTGGCGGCAGCCCAGGTGGCGGCTCCGGCGACCAGCGCTGCGATCCAGCCGCAGTGGACATAGCCCATCACGTCGGTGCGCTCCGCCTTGCGGAGGAAGGCGACCATGGCGATGACGATGAGAAGCGCCTCGAGTCCTTCGCGCAGCAGGATCGTGAAGGCTCCGACGAAGCTGGAACTGGTGCTGGCGCTCTCCGGACCGAGCTGAGCTTCAGCCTGGGTGAAGAGGCTCCGGACCTCGCCGACCTGTGCGCGGACCTGCTCCGCGGGCATTCCGCGGTCGATCCGGGAGCGGAGCTCCGCCATGGCGCCCTCGATCTCGCCCATCAGAGAGGCGTCTCGCGCGCTGAGGAGGGGTTCCACTGGTTCGAAGCCGTCGAGGTAGGCGGAAAGCGCCAGGTCCGTGGCCCCGGTCCGATCTCCGGCCTCATAGGCGGAAAGCGCCTGGGTGAGCCGCTCCTTGGCCAGAGTGAGCGAACCGGCGGAACCGGTGGAGAGTTCTTCCGGATGACCGCGCAGATATGCCGTGACTGCCTTCGCCTTCTCCGCTCCGACGGCCTGTTCGAGCTGTGCCGGGGTTATTGCAACGAGCGCCGCCAGATCGGGAACCTTGCTGCTGACGCCGACCTCAAGGAATATCTCGCTACCTCCCGACGCCAGACCTTCCGGATAGGCGTAGCGGCCCACGTGAAACGCAAGCGCCCAACGATCCTCGGGCGAGAGATGTGCAAAGGATGGCATCGCCGTGCCTTCAAGACCTTGCTCAATGACCTGGTAGAGGCCGAACAGGCTGCGCTCTCGCGCCCGGCTTTCGTCGGTGAAGTCGATCGGCGGCGGGTCCATGCGAACGGCTGCCGGGCCTCTGCCGTCGCCCTGCGCACCATGGCAGCTCGCGCAATTCTGCGCGTAGAGAGTCGCGCCTCGGCCGAGATCGGGGATGCTGCTGGGCGCGAGCGGTACCGGGTAGGCGGACAGCAACGCGCGACCGAGGCGCCGGGAAGACGCGGCGATTGCGGCGGGCTCGGCCTTCGCCGAGATGGCGGCCTGGAGAGCGGCAGCATCCCGGAGCAGGCCAGCACGGGCCTGATGCGGAGGCAGCTGGCCGAGGCGCTCGCGAACGCTGGCGGAGAATTCCACCATCTCCACATACTCGGCTTCGTTGACGACGCGGCCGCCGGTGACCGCGCCGGGATAGTCGACCGCGATATAGTCGAGGAGCCGCCAGATCGTCTGCGCGGGTGCGGTCTCTGCCTGTGCCGGTGCGGCGAACATGCCGAGGAGAAGGAGCGACAAGACGAGCGTCCGGACGAAACGGATGATAATCATGGTTGCTCCCGGAGCTCTTTGCGGGCGTCGTGGAGGATCTCCCAGGCGGACTGCAGGAAGAGGATGGCGATGCCGGCCGCGACGACGATGTCTGGCCATGCGCTGTCCAGGGCGAACACCAGCGCCGCCGCGGAGATGACGGCGATGTTGGCGAGGGCGTCGTTCCTCGAGAAAAGCCAGATGGCCCGGGCTTGGGCGTCGCCGCCGTGACGAAAGCGTGCAAGGATAAGCGCCGCGGTGACGTTGACGGCGAGCGCCACGATCCCGATGCCGCCCATCAGCTCTGCCTCCGGCGGGGTCGCGGTGAGGGCGCGCCAGAGAGCCATGCCAAGCACCCACAGGCCGAGCGCTCCGAGGAAAAGGCCTTGGGTCATCGCGACCTTCGCACGCGTGCTCGCCGCCCATCCCAGCGCGAGCAGGCCGACGAAGGTGATCGAACCGTCGCCGAGAAAGTCGAGCGCGTCGGCCTTCAGAGCCTGACTGTTGGCGAGGAAGCCGCCCACGATCTCGCAAAGGCCGAAGCCCACGTTGAGGATGACTACCCACCACAGCGCGCGCCGATAGGCCGGGTCTGTTTCGGCGCGCTTGGTGTCGCCGGTGCAGCCGCAGCCGCCTGATTCGTTCTCCATTCGCCGGCCCTTACAACCTCCACCTACTGGAGGATCAAACGGTATTGCGAACTGGTCTCAACTAGGGCCGCTTGTCCGCTTGGAACAGGCTGATCGCACCCGTCGCGGCGCGAAAGACCTGAGCCGACCGCGCATCCGCCCCTTGGTGCTCGCGAAGGATTCGCTCCAGCGCTCCGTTGGCATTTGCGCCCGTGTCGGCGATTCCATCGAGCATCTGAACGGTCATTCGAAACAGCATCCGCATCAGGCCCGTCGGCTGTGTCGCGTAGTCGGCGATATGAACCTCACCTCCAGAGCGTACGGCCTCGAACATGGCGGCAATTCCGGCGCATTTCGCGGAAACGGGGACCTGGTGGAAGACGAGGCTGGAGACGGCTTTGTCGACCGTTCCTTCGAGCTGCGCCGCGTCGCTCGCAGATCCGTGGCGCCAATCGATGGTGGCCCCAGCGCGCGCTGCCTTGTCAGCGGCGATGGCCAGGACATGATGGTCAGGATCGAGGCCAATGATATGTGCGCCCGGTGCCGCCTTCTTCAGCATGATCGCGAACGTCCCGGTTCCACAGCCGACGTCGAGAATGATTTCTCCGTCGCGCGGCGCGACCTGCTTGAGCAGTGCGTATCGCCAGGCGCGCTCCCGTGCCAGCACGCGAATGGCCGCATCGTACCATCCGGTGAGCTCCGGCCGGCCCAGAGCCGGAGTGAACGGCAAATTACGGTCCTCGACATTCTGCCCTTATCCCGCCGGTGCTATGAATCGCACCCACGAGGTTCTAGATGCTCCAGTCACTGGAGGAGCAAGAGCGATGTCGCGGCTAATGATCGGGGATCTCGCGCGCCGGACCGGCACGAAGGTCAACACGATCCGTTTCTACGAGGATATCGGCTTGATGCCGCGGGCGGCGCGGACCGAGTCAGGCCGGCGGACCTATGAGGAAGGCGAGGTTCGGCGCCTGGCGTTCATCCGTCACGGACGCGAGCTCGGCTTCTCGATCGACGAGCTGCGGTCCTTGATCTCCTTGTCGGACCAGCCCGATCGCGATTGCGCCGAAGCAGAAGAGATCGCGCGGCGTCATCTGGCAGAGGTCGAGGCTCGGATCTCGAGATTGACGTCTCTGCGAGACGAACTGCAGCAGATTGCCACGACCTGTTCTGGGGGTCGGATGGCGGACTGTCGGGTCATCGAGGCGATCACCGATGCCGGGGCATAGCCGCGTGTCAGGATTCGGATTGCGCAGACGCCGGAAATGCCGGACGGTTCGTCGGATGACGACCAGCGGCACTATGCTCCGCGCGGCACGTCGCTGGCTCGAGGGCAGATTTCGCAGCTCGCGCGGATATCAACGGCCGGGCCGAACTTCCCCTCGCTGATGGAGTGTATCACTGTGGCGCGAAACCGCACTGCCATCAAACGGGCGAGCAATTGAAAACGGACGCGCGAGCCCTGCGACAATTCACTCGAGTGGGCGCAACGGTGATGATGTTCGCGTTTCTGCTCAACTACCCCTGGGAGCTGATTCAGGCGCCGCTGTACCAGGGAATGGCGTCGGCGCCTCACTGGACCAGCGTGCTCGTCTGCAGCAGGGCGGCCGTCGGCGACGCCGTCATCGCCTTCATCGCATTTTGCACCGCGTGTCTCGCGGCACGAACACCGTCGTGGCCGATGCAGCCGAATCGTCGCGGCATCATCGTGTTCATGGGCGTCGGGCTGGTGATCACGGTCGTCATCGAGCATCTCGCAACGAGCTCCACCTCAGCGTCCTGGGGTTGGCGATACTCGAGCATGATGCCTCTGGTGCCACTGATCGGAGCCGGTCTGTCGCCGGTCCTGCAGTGGTTGATCCTCCCGCCTCTGGTGGTCTGGCTGGCGAGGCGGCATCTCCAAGGCGCCTGAACGCTGACCATCCATCGGTATCAGGTTCGATCTCGAGCCGCTTGTCGAGGTTCAACATGGCGGCGAGCTCTTGCCGGGCACGCCGTCGCAAGCCGATCCGGAGCCCGTGACCCTGAAGCGGACGCCGCCGGAGGGGCGGCGTCCACTGCTTGAGGATCTAGCAGCGCTCTCGGACTCGCATCCGGACCGGTGGCAGGGCGCGCTCGGCATACCGATGGGGCCAATACCAAGTCGTGCGGCTGCAATGTGCTTGGCGGCTGCGCATTGGCATTGCCGATTCGGGTTCCGCGTGGGGACTCGGTTTCCCACATGTCCGCGCCGGCGTGGTCACCGACGCCCGGGGGCCAAACTGTTGAGGTGCTTGCCAGGCGCAGTGTCTATTTTGAATTGCGGCAGGAGCCGCGGCGCCCCTGGGCGAGGCGGCGTCACTGTTTGCGCCGCTGACAGCAGCGACGGTAGCCGCGATGCACGCGGCGATTCTCAGGTTAGTCATGACTAATTTCCTTGAGCAGGAGTTCGAATGCCCATCCGGTCGCCGCACAGGAGGGTCGGTCCTCCGGCCGCGGTGGATAGCGCTCTCAGACGATCTGATCCGAACCGCTGGGAGGATGTAACGGGGGTGCGATCGAGCGCCCGTGCAACGCTCTCACCGCATGCTGCATCCGGTCCCCCGCTGCTCGGCCATCCACATCCTGGAGGCGCATCGGCAGAGGCAAGGCGGTGACTGATGCGCAGGCGGAACTCGCCGCGCAGATCGGCATAGTGGCAGCGCAGGACCCGCAACAGTTATCGAGCAGATCATTGCGCGTCGGGTGACACGGCATGGATGCCTCGGCCGCAGGGTTGGCCCCGAGCGCGGAGGCCACCACGCCGCCGGTCGGCTGGATCAGCAGCCCAAGCAGCGCGGCCAGCACGATCAGAAGGGTTCGGGCACGTCTCATGTCGGCTTCACCGAGGCCGGCGGGGCCGGCTCGACTTCAACGTCCTGCTCGCTCCGGAGTTGCCTTCGCGCCGGCCTCGCAAGCCGTTCGGGGCCGAGCAGCCTGTAGATGGCCGGCAGCACGAACAGCGACAGCAAAGGTGCGGTGATCATCCCCCCGATCATCGGCGCGGCGAGGCGCTGCATCACCTCCGAGCCGGTGCCGCCGCCGACCAGCAGCGGGACCAGGCCGGCGAGGATGACGGCGACGGTCATGGCCTTCGGCCGGACGCGCAGGACGGCCCCGTCCACGAGGGCGTCGTCGAGATCCCCCGCCCCGGCCAATCGGCCGTCTTTCACCCGCTCCTCGATGGCGCGGTCGAGATAGACGAGCATGATGACGCCGAACTCGGCGGCTAGGCCGGCGAGCGCGAGAAAGCCGACCGCCGTCGCGACCGAGAAAGCGTGGCCGAGCAAATAGACCAGCCAGACGCCACCAACGAGCGCGAACGGCAGGGTGAGGAGCACGATCATCGCCTCGCGCGCGCGGCCGAACGCCAGGAACAGCAGCAGGAAGATGATGCCGATTGTCGCCGGCACGATCCACGCGAGCCGTTGCTTCGCCCGCTCGGCATATTCGAACTGCCCGGCCCAGGACACCGAATATCCGGGCGGCAGCTGCACCTGGCCGGCGACCTTCGCGCGTGCCGCGTGGACGAAGCCGACGAGATCGCGGTCGCGGACGTCGACATAGACCCAGACGGAGGGCCTCGCATTCTCGCTCTTCACCATCGTGGGGCCGCTCGCGACTTCGACCCGCGCGACCATGCCGAGCGGGACGATCGCGCCGGTCGTGGTGACGATCGGCAGCGCGCGGATCGTCTCGACGCTGTCCCGCCGCTCGCGCGGGAAGCGGACGTTGATCGGGAAGCGCGCCAGCCCCTCCAGTTTCTCGTCGATGGGCATTCCGCCGATCGCGGCCGCGGCGGTGCTCTGGACGTCCTTGATTGACAGGCCGTAGCGGGCCGCCGCAAGCCGATCGATCTCGATGTTGACGTAGCGTCCGCCCAGGATCCGGTCCGAGATCGCGGAGCTCGCCCCGGGGACCGATTTCACGACGCCGGCGATCTGCGCGCCCAGCCGATCCAGCGTCGCGAGATCGGCGCCCGAGACCTTGATGCCGACCGGGCTCTTGATCCCCGTAGCGAGCATGTCGATCCGGTTGCGGATCGGCTGGACGAAGACGTTGGCGAGGCCGGGGACTCTGACCCGCTGGTCGAGCTCGGCGATGATCTTGTCCATCGTCATTCCGGCCCGCCATTCGGCCTTGGGCTTGAGCTGGATCGTCGTCTCGAACATCTCGATTGGCGCGGGATCGGTGGCGGTCTCGGCGCGCCCCGCCTTGCCGAATACCGTCTGCACCTCGGGGACCGTCCTGATCATCCGGTTGGTGATCTGGAGCAGCTCCGAAGCCTTCGACGCCGAGAGGCCGGGCAGCGCCGTCGGCATGTACAGGAGATCGCCCTCGGCGATCGGCGGCATGAACTCGCCGCCGAGCCGCGATGCCGGCCAGACGGTCACGAGCAAAGCGGCGACGGCAAGGCCGAGGACGAGCTTCGGTCGCCGCAGCACCCAGGCGAGGCCGGGGCGATAGCCGCGAATCAGGGCGCGATTGACCGGATTGTCGGCCTCCGGACGGATCCTGCCCTTGATGAACATCACCATCAGCACCGGGATCAAGGTGACCGAGAGCCCAGCCGCGGCGGCCATCGAATAGGTCTTGGTGAGCGCGAGCGGCCTGAACAGCCGTCCTTCCTGCGCTTCGAGCGAGAAGACCGGCAGGAAGGAGAGGGTGATGATCAGCAGCGAGAAGAACAAGGCCGGCCCGACCTCCACCGCCGCCTCGACCAGCACGCGCCGCCGCACCATCTCCTCGATGGGGCGGCCGTCCGCCGAGGCGTGCTCGAGCTTCTTGTGCGCGTTCTCGATCATGACGACGGCGGCGTCGACCATCGCGCCGATGGCGAGCGCGATGCCGCCGAGCGAGAGGATGTTGGCGTTGATGCCCTGGAACCGCATGACGATGAAGGCGATCAGCACCCCGAGCGGCAGCGTCAGGATCGCGACCAGCGCGGAGCGCAGGTGGAGGAGGAAGAGCGCGCAGACGATCGCGACGACGATGAACTCCTCGACCAGCTTCCCGGTGAGATTGTCGATCGCCCGGTCGATGATCCCCGAGCGGTCGTAAACGGGCACGACCTCGACGCCGGGCGGCAGGGAGGGCTTCAGCGTCTCGAGCTTCGCCTTGACCGCGTCGATCACGCCGCGCGTGTCGGCGCCCGCCCGCACGACGATGATGCCGCCGGCGACCTCGCCCTCGCCGTTCAGCTCGGCAATGCCGCGGCGGAAGTCGGGGACGATCTGCACCCGGGCGACGTCGCCTATCGTGATGGGGACGCCGGCCTCGCTCGCCTTCAGGGGGATGTTGCGGAAGTCGTCGAGCGTCTTCAGATAGCCGCCGACGCGGATCATGTACTCGGCCTCGGCGCGCTCGATGACCGAGCCGCCGGTCTCGCTATTCGCGGCGGTGAGCGCGTCCATGACCTCGCCGACCGAGACCCGGTAGAGCTGGAGCTTCTCGGGATCGACCTGCACCTGGAAGGCGCGCACCATGCCGCCGACGCTCGCCACCTCGGCGACTCCGGGCACCTCCTTCAGCTGGTATTTCAGGAACCAGTCCTGCAGCGCCCGCAGCTGGCCGAGATCATTGCGTCCGGTGCGGTCGACCAACGCGTATTGATAGGCCCAGCCAACGCCGGTCGCGTCTGGGCCGAGCGCCGGCGAGACACCCTTCGGCAGCAACCCCGCCGCCTGGCTGAGATATTCGAGCGTTCGCGAGCGCGCCCAGTAGAGGTCGGTGCCGTCCTCGAAGATGATGGTGACGAACGAATCGCCGAACAGCGAGAAGGCGCGCACGGCCTTCACGCCTGGTGCCGAGAGCATCGTCGTCGCCAACGGGTAGGTGACCTGGCTCTCGACGATCTCCGGCGCCTGGCCGGGATAGGGCGTGCGGATGATCACCTGGACGTCGGAAAGGTCCGGAAGCGCATCCAGCGGCGTGCGGCTGACCGCGTACAGCCCCGCCGCCGAGAGGAATGCTGCGGCGAGCAGCACGATGAAGCGGTTGGCGGCGGACCAGCGGATGACCCTGGCGATCATCGGCCGCCCTCCGGCTGGATCTGCTCGATCACCGGCGTCGCGCCCTGTGCCGGTCGCTGAAAGGCAAAGCGCACCCGCTCTCCCGCCTTGTGGCCCCTCAGCACTGAGACATCGGCGACCGGGAAGGTCATCGTCATTGCCGGCCAGCCGATCGCGGGCATCGGGCCGTGGGTGATCGTCACCCTTCGCGCGGCGGGCTCGAGCGACTTGATCACGCCGACCCCTTGGAGAAGCGCCTCGCGCCGCTGCTGTTGCGCGGCCGGCGACTGGCCCCGCGACAGACGTTCGATGACACCCGTGAGCGAGGCTTCGGAGTCGATCAGGAACTGGCCGGACGCCACCACGACGTCGCCGAGCGCGAGGCCCCGGCGGATCTCGGTCCGCTCACCCACCGACCGGCCGAGCTCGACCTCGACGGGCACGAAACCGCCTTGGCGCTGGACGATGACCACGTCGCGGGTTCCGGTCGAGATAACCGCCTCGCCCGGCACGACGAGGCCGCCGGTTGCCGCGCTCGCGATCGTCAAATTGGCGAACATGCCGATCTTCAGGCGCCCGCCGGGGTTGGCGAGGGTGATCCGCACCCGCGCCGTCCGGGCCGCCGCATCGAGCGAGGGGAAGACGTAGTCGATCCGGCCCGAGCGGGTTTCTCCATAAGCGGGGACCGTAATCTCGACCGGCTGCCCGATGCGCACCTGCCCCAGCGCCGCCTCGGGGATCTCCGCGACGACGAGGACCTGGGACAAATCGGCGAGGGTCAGGATCGACTGTCCCGGTTCCACGCGCGCGCCCGGCCGGGCCCCGATCGCCGTCACCACCCCGGAGCGGGGCGCGACCAATGCATAGTCGCGCTGCGGCCGGCCGCCTCGGTCGAGGCTCCGGATCACCCCCTCAGGGAGACCGAGCAGCTGCAGGCGCTGGCGCGCGGCCTGGCGCAGCCCGGGCGTGATCGTCGAGCGGCGGATCTTGAGCAGGGCCGCATATTCCTGCTGCGCCCCGAACAGGTCGGGGGAATAGACGGTCGCCACTCGGCTGCCGCGTGCGACCGGCTCTCCCACCGCGCGGACCGTGAGCTGCTCGACGAAGCCGGGCGTGAGCGTCTGGACCTCGACGATCCGCCGCTCGTCGGTCTCGACACGTCCTACCGCGCTGAGCGACGGCGCGAGATTGTCGAAGACGACGCGGGCGGTACGGATGCCGAGGTTCTGCTGGACGGCGGGCGAGATCCGTACCCCGCCGCCGGCGGCGCCTTCGGCGTATTTCGGCTGCAGGTCCATGTTCATCGAGGACTTGCCGGGCCCGTTGTAGCGCTCCAGCGGCACCATCGGATCGTACCAGTAGAGCACGGTGCGGCCCGAGCCGTCCTGGACGACGCCGTTGACCAGCGCGCCCTTGGCGGCGCCGCCGGGCTCGCGATCGGAGAGCGCCCAATAGCCTCCGGCGGCGGCGGCGAGGATCGCGATCGCGGCGCCGCCGGCGGCGAGCTTCCTGTTCGTGGGTGTCATCGGACGTCGCCTTCGCTGAGGTAGATGAGCTCGGCCGCCGCGCGGGCGCGCTTCGCCTGCAGCTCCACCGATTGAAGCGTGGCCTGGACGTAGCGCTCGACGATGTTCAGCGGCACATCGAGACCGCCCTGGCCGGAGGCGTAACGCGCCTCGGCCGCCTGGAAGGACGCCTCGAGCGACGGGATCGCCCGGTCGAGGACGACCCGCAGCTGTGCGTCGGCGCTCTCATAATCGGCGAGTGCGACCTGATAGGCACCGGCCAGTTCGCGATGGGCGTCCTCGACGCGCAGCCGGGCGCCGTCGGCGCGCGCGGACGCCTCGGCAATGCGGCGGTCCTGGAGCTTGCGCCGGTTGATTGGCAGGGGAATGCTGACCTGCGCCGTGACCATGTCGCCATAGCTCGGGCGATAGCCGTACATTACCGACCAGGTGAGGTTCGGTCGGCGCGCGGCGCGGGCGACGTCGATCTGGCGCTCGGCGGCTTGCTGCTCGGCCTGGGCCATCCGGACGTGCGGGTGATCGGTAAGGTGGCCCGCCGTCATCACATGCGGCACCGCGAGGGCCGGGATCGTCTCGGGGAGCGGTCGCGTGGCCGCCTCTCCGATCCAGCGGCTGAGCTCGCCACGCGCACGCGCCTCCTGTCCGTGCGCGTCCGCCCGCTGCGCCTCCGCGAGCGCGATCTCCGCTTGCGCCTCCAAGGCAAGCGCCGGGCTTGAGGAGCCGGTCGGGATGCCGGCTTCGATGACCTGGCGCCCCGTCCCCAAATCCGCGATCAGCCGGTCGAGGAGTCTCTGCTTCGCCTTCGCTTCGACCACGTTGATCCAGGCGACGGTCACGTCACGTTCGATCCGGCGTTCCTCGGCCGTGGCTTGCGCGCGGCGGAGCCCAGCTTCGGCCCGATACTGCGCTGCCTGCGCGTCGCGCTGGGTACGGCGAACCTGCTCGCGCATCACCCCGATCGTGTACATGGTCATCTCATCCCGGGTGGGGCTGAGCGCGGAATTCCCGGTCACCGGCAGGTTCTGAATTCCGGCCGTGACCTGGGGATCGGGGAGCGCCCGGGCTGCGGTCGCCGCTTCCTCGGAGGCTCGGGCCTCGGCGAGGAAGGCGCCGGCGACCGGCTGGTCCTTCGCAGCGAGCGCGACGGCGTCTTCCAGCGACAGGATAGGGGCCGCGCCGGCTGTGCCCGGCAGGGCCAGGATCATTGCCAGCGGAAGCAGCGACGCCGAGAGGCGCCGCGTCATGATGTTCATCGGTCTTCCTCCGAAGAGAAGGGAGGCCGCGCTCGTGCGCGGCCTCCCGGTCAGGGCTTTGAGATCGACGTCAGCGTCGCGCCGCCGCCGCTCTTCCTGAATTCAAAGGAGACCCGGTCGCCGGCCTTCACCGACGTGGCGAGTTCCGGCCGCTCGGCGGTGAACGTCATCGTCATCGCTGGCCAGCCAGCCGCTTCTACCGCCCCATGCGAGATGGTGACGTCCTTCCCCTCGACGCGGGTGACGGTACCCGAGCCGGCGAAGGTCTGATCAGCGGTCGCGGAGGTGGCTGCGGGAGCGCCCTGCGCGTTCGCCTCGGGCGTGTCCTGGTTCGAATTGTTGCAAGCGGCGAGCAGCAGCACGCCGGCTGCGATGAGAGCAGTCCTGTTCACGTTGAATTCCTGTCGTCGATCGGCCGGCAGCCATGCGCGCGAGGCGCGGCAATTGCCGGCGCAAAGTCATTCCTGGGTGGCGACTTGCCCTGACCCGGACGGGCCGGGGTCATCGATTCAGGAGCGTCGTGGAGGATGATCGATCGACGGCGGATTGAAGGACGGGAGACCCGGCGCATCTTTATGCCAGAGGTCGGCCCGCGCGAACGCGACAGGCGCGTCGCCGGCGGTCTCCGGCGGCAGCAAGGCGGGCGCCGCGGGCGCCGCGCAATTGGGCGTGCAGCAATCCATCTTGTCGTGATGGCTCCCGCCATCCTGCTGATCCATCGGCATCGTGCACGGGGTCAGCGGCGCTGCCGCGACGGCAACGCTCGGGCTCCCGATCAGGGAGAGGGCGACAAGGATGGCGAGCAGAAGCCGCATGCTTCTCTCTACCTAGCTCTTCGTTACCGAGTGATCAATCTCATAGCGGCTGCGCTTCAGGAGGTACGTCTTGTGTCCAGCACCCGCTCAGAGGTGTCCGCGAAAGCGTCCGCTTTCGCCCGATCTTTGTTTGGAAGCTGTCAGTCCGCTTAAGGCCAACTCGGACATGCGCCGCGGTTCGATCGCACCGGGCGCGGTCCTCTCGATCGCAGGTGGATTCTTCGCGCTCGTGCCTGCTCCGCCGACGGACCAGTTCCGCCCGGCCCCGGGGGTGACGGGCCGGGCGGACTTGTGCCCTCTGGGGAGGCTAGCTGTCGAAGCTATGAAGGTTGTTCATCCGGGTCTGGGCTGACAGGCTGGGGTTGCGAAGCTCCAACCCTGAAGCCGGGAGACCCCGGATGAACGTGCACAAGAATGCCCGACTGACGTTGCGTGGTCGAGAGCTCATGGTGGGACGGATCGAGAGTGGTTGGCGTGTTTCGGCGGCCGCGGAAGCTGCCGGCGTATCGGGGCGAACCGCCTACCGCTGGCTGGCGCGGCATCGAAGGGGCGAGCGCCTGGTCGATCGCAGCTCGGCACCGCGACGCTGCCCGCATCGCCTGCCAGGCAGCAGTATGGCCGAGATCGAGCGCCTGCGGCGCATGCGAATGACGGGACCTGCCATTGCGAGCATGCTCCGCCTCGCCCGATCGACGGTGGGCGCCGTGCTCAGACGGCTTGGCCTCGGAAAGCTCTCCAGCCTCGATCCCAAGCCGGCGGTGATCCGCTACGAGCGCGCCAGGCCGGGCGAGATGATCCACCTCGACATCAAGAAGCTCGGTCGCTTCACCCATCCAGGGCACCGCGCAACCAGAGACCGCCGCGCCGGCCGTTCACGCCATGCCGGATGGGATTTCCTCCACGTCTGCGTCGATGACGCCTCGCGCCTCGCTTACACCGAAATCCTGCCAAGCGAAGGTCAGGACGACACCACTGCCTTTCTCGAGAGGGCGCTCAATTGGCTGGGCAGGCAGGGAATCCAGGTCGAGCGCGGGATGACCGATAATGGCTCCGCCTACCGCTCGAAATGCTTCGCCCAGGCACTGCGTGACGCCAATGTGCGTCACGTGCGCACCCGACCGTACACCCCTCGCATGAACGGAAAGGCAGAGCGCTTCATGCAGACCAGCCTGCGCGAGTGGGCCTACGGCCATCTCTACCACTCGTCGCTCGAGCGATCACAGACGATCGGCCCCTGGACCGACGCCTATAACCGTGAGCGACCCCACACCGGCATGGCCGGCCTCACCCCATGGCAGCGGGTGAACAACCTTCTTGGAAATGACAGCTAGCTCGCGTGTCTTGTGGTTCGGATGCTGACGCACCGTAAGGTCCAGCCTCTCGGTGATGCAGTCGTCACATATCGCGGAGGGGGAGATCCTCGTCACCAGGTTCTCGACATCTTTCAGAACGGTCATGCCTGCCCAGTAACACTCGATGCGATAGGCGGGGAAGCCGATCCGATCAGGACCGCGAGTCCCCGCCGGGCTCCGGGGCGGTGACAGGAGCGACATCGCGGCCGCCATCCACAAAACTCTCCCGCGGCCGTCGCAAAGATATGGACGAGCCTCGACTCTTCGCCCATCGCTGCCACCCATGCCGGAGCAAGCGTTGGAACTGATCGGGAGTCGCGTGCGCAAGCTCCGCGAGGAGCAGGGTATCTCACAGGAGAACATGGCCCGGCTGTGCGGTATCGAGCGCAGCTACTACGGCCGCATCGAACGCGGGAAGGCAAACATCGGCATCGAATTGCTTCTGCGGATCGCCGCGGCGCTCGCCGTCGGCCTTCCCGAACTCGTGATCGACGTCACCGAGGAGATCTGCCGTCGAGGATGACGTCGGCGGTGGCTTCGGAGCGTCTTTGACCTACAGGAGCAAAGCCTGCGCACGCGGCGAAGTGCATCTACGCGACGGGATCGCCTCGTCGTCTCGATCCCTCATAGCCACCCGAAGGCACGAGTGTCTCGCACACACCCTGCCGGCGGGTGGCGGAGGGGCGACCACACGCCAAGATCGCCCCGCTCCGCGGCCCCCCCCTGCGATCGCCGGGCGCGCGCGACGCAGTTGTTCGATCGGAGCCAGAGTTCGCCTTCAGCGCTTCAGGTGACTGATTGCTCGGTCGCGAGCCTCGTCCCTGCCTCATCGGGGGCATTCTGCGCCTGTGCAGGTGCGAGTAGCCTTCGCAGCTTCGGCGTCACGATGGGGATGGTCAGCATCGTGCTGGCCACCGCGACCAAGAGGAGAGCTGTGAAGGTCCCGTTGGTGATGATCCTCTTGTCGAGGAGGATGTTGACGAAGATGATCATGATGAGCGCCTTCGTCTGCAGGAGCCAGCCGAACAGCGAAGCCTCGCCCTCCTTCCACTTGAGGATCCTGCCAGCCAGATGCACCCCGGCCAGCTTGCCGACCACGGAGGCCGCGAGAAGTAGAGCCGCTGCGCCGAACACGGCGACCCCGCCGACGTCCCACTGCGTCCTGAGGCCGGTGCTGAGGAAGAAGACGGGCATCACGGCGAGGAGGATGTGGTGCCGAAAGGCATCCATCTGGGCTTCGTCGAACCAATCGAACTCGAGCACCGCACCCGCGAGGAAGGCTCCGACCATGTAGTGGAGGCCCGCCGAGTCCGCTGCGAAGCCGCACACGCCAAGCCAAATCAATCCGACATACCAGCGATCGCGCTCCGGGATCGTCACCATCAACTTCCGGACCAGATAGCTGGCGAGGGCGAAGGCGCCGAGGAACGCGGCTTGGCGGCCAACGCGGGTCCAGTCCAGAAGGATCAGCGCCAACACTCCCCAGATCGCGACATCATCCATGCTGGCGTATCGCAGACAGCGTTGGCCAAGGGGGTGCCGGAGGATCTCCAGCTTCTCCATGAGCAGGACCAGGATGGGCAGGGCGGTGACCGCGCAGGCCATCCCGATGCCAAGCACCACCTGCCACTGCTGAGCGTCAGGCCCGGCCCAGCCATCCCAGTTCAGCATGAAGGCGGCTGCAGCGCTTCCAAGCACGAGCGGTACGATCAGCGCGAGACCTGCGGTGATGCCGGTGTCACGGCGGCGCCGCCATGCCTGCTTCAGATCAAGCTCGATGCCAGCGATCCAGACGAAGATCATCACCGCCCACCAGGCGATGCCGTTCAGTGCAGTCACGACCTGCGGGTTGAACACGAAGGTGTGGTAGGCGGGGAATGCCGCTCCGAGCACGCCCGGCCCGAGGAGGATCCCGCCGATGATCTGGATGACGACCAGCGGCGCATAGTAGTCCGTCCGGCCGAGCCGCCACACCACGTACGGCGCTGTGAAGATGATCACCATGGCGATCAGGAACACTTCGGTGGTCGTCATTGCGTGCACGGATATCGGCCCCCAGGCGGTTGAGACTGGTGCAGTCGCCGACGAGCCTCAGCGGGAGTCAGCGTCCAGACGCCGCACCGCCCGCACGGGCGGACTCGGCCTCAGCGGGAGAATCGACGGGCAAGCCCGCGGGCGGCGCTCCTGAATCGGCGGGAACGGCGCGTCTGCATAGGAGCAGGAGACGCAGCAGTCACCCCTCGCCGGCGGAGAACTTGTGCTCGATGCTGCAGGCGCAAATGGACCGGTGGCGGCTTCGCGGCGGTACCGGCGCCTTTCTGAGAGCGATCCACGTCCTGCCTCCAGAAGGCCCCCGGAAAGTTTGCGTAGACGGCCCCTCCGTGACGCAACCAGCCCGTGAGATCGCGATCAGAGACATGGGAGGCTCCCGCACTCCGCGGAAACGGCGAGCCAAGGCTGGCCCCTGCGCCTGAACCCGCCGCGGGATGATCGGGCATGCTGAAGGTGCGGAGATGCGCGCGAGCCCCGTGACGGGTCGCGTCGCACGATCACCCAGGAGAGAGGCGGCTCCAGCCGCCGGTGCCAGTGCTCATCACCATCCAATGGCTTGGAGAGTGGCCCCTCAAGGGGAGGGGAAAAGCGCTCCGCTTATGTGCGGGCAGAGGAGTTGAGAAATGTTCACCGAGAATGGTAAGCGTCATGTTCAGGCTTTCCTGGCGGCGATGAACCACGTGGCCGATCCGAACCGCGCGATCATGGCGGACGTGCGCCCCTGCGTCCTCGTGACCGGCGGAACGCCGCTAGACCCGCATTCGCTCATCGCACTTGCGAAGGCGTCGGACGGCATTGACGCGGACCTGATCCATCTCGAGTTCGAGATCGGCGCCGAGTCCGAGGGTCCGCGCAACATCCTGACCGCAATGGTCCGCGATGGCATCGTCCACGTTGGCCCAAGATGCGCCGTCTGGGTCGATCCGCGCGGCCGGCCCTTCCTTCTCCGCACGTCCGGCAAGATGGGCCTGATCAGCTTCGATCCGGACGGACTGGACTTCCGGCCGGGGCGGCCCAAGACATCGGTCGGCAAGGGCCTCGCGCGGGGCACGGCGAAGCTGCGCCAACTCGCGGCCGAGCAGCTGGGGCGCATCGAGGCCGCCAACGACTATGCCGGCGTTCCGGCGGACGCGGCCGCCTGATGCGAGGATCGCCCGTCCGACGGGACGGGCGATCGTCACGCGATCTCGAATGTGTGCGGTCCGGCGCCCTGCTCGTTCACGAAGCAGTCCTCGACGACGCCGATCGAGAACGGGTGAGGAGCCCGAGATCCGACGCCCCGCCGAGGTGGGGCGCCGGATCTCGTGCCACTACGTCGCATCTGGTCAGCTGCGAGCGAACCGCTTCAATTTCGCCCGCACGCCCGGTCCACTGCACGTCCGAACGTCTGATAGCTCGTCAGCAGGGCTGCCTCGGGGAGCATGAAGCCATAGTGCTGCCGGACCATTTCCTCGGACGTCTGGATTGCGAAACTCGCCTCCTCGACCCTGTTGATCGAGAGGCCGTTCTTCAGGGTGTCGGTCGCGCGGATGTGGCGGATCGAATACGGATTGATGGAGACCACGCCGGGAAAGCCGGTTCCCTGCACGGGGTTGTACGCGATGTGCCGAGCTCCGTACCGGGTGAAGGAGACGCGGTATTCAGCCGCTCCCATGGGTCGCCCGGATTTGGTCCGGAACGCCGCATTGCCCTCGTTGCCGTCTCGAAGACCGGGAAGCACCTCGAAGAAATAGAGATCGAGCAGATCGTACAGACCGGCCTGGTCGACGAGGTCCAGGCGGTAGTTCTGTCGCGCGGATTTTGGCCCGAAGAGTCTGCAGTTCCGGTAGTTCTTGAACTTCTTGTAATGCAGCTCGAGCTGCCAGACGCCATCCACCTTTCGTATCTCGCCCCGGTGGTCACCGGTGAAGGTGAGGCCGGCCAGGTTCTCAGGCCGGAATCCCGTGATGGGATGGATGCGCGCGAGCGTCGAGTCCCGGACGTCGAGCTTGTAGCCGAACGGGTGAAGCCGTGGGTCCGCCCACCGCCGTTCCGCCGCCAGGGCGAGCGCGAGGAACTCGGCTAGGGGTTCATCTGCGCGGATCAGTCCGTCGATGTTCTCCATCGGGCTGCGGGAGACTTCGATCTCGTCCTCCAGGAAGTACATGGCCTGCCGGAGCGACTGATGGGTTCTCGAGCAGAAACCGATCCAGTCCGCACGGGCGAACCGCACATCCGCTTCGGTCAGGAGAAGCGAGTCCTCACCCATCCCCAGCAGTCGCAGAAGGTCCTTGAACTGGCTGGGAAGCCTCGCGTCCAGCGGCACGAGCGTCTGGGCGAGCTCGGGCTTCTGCGCGAGCCAGCCGGTGACCGGATTGATCATCGAGATGACGAGCTGGAGCTGGGACAGTTCACCAACCGTGTAGAAGGTGCCCCGCTCCTCGCCCTTCCACTGCATGTCGGCGAAGCGCCTCGCACGCTGCGCGATGGCCATGAGTACCAGCGGAGCATGAGCGAGCCAGGCGATGGTCTCGTACTGCGGAGCGATCCCCAGACCGGAGATCGCGCTTTCACCGACCGGGGCCTCCATGATGCGGAAGAAGCTGTCGATGCTGCCCATCCGCATCCGCGCCGAAGCCTCGGACTTCCACCGTCCTCGCGCAGTGCGCTGGAGCGGGTAGGTGACGGGGGCCATCTTGTAGTCCTTGAAAGCCTCCAGCTGAGCTCGAAGCTGCGGCCCCGCCTCGAAGGGTGGAAGCTGGCGATCGGCCCGGCGTGCCTGGGCGCACAGCTTCCCGTACTCCGTCCCGCAGGCGAGCAGCGGCCTCACCAGCGCCGCCGCCTCAGCCAGACGCTGCGGCGGCCATTCCGAAGCCTCAGCCGGCAGCAAGGAGCGAAGATCAGAGGGGAGCTGCCGCCACTCCTCCGAACCGCCCTTGTACCTGTGCACCCGGCCGAGGGTCCGCCCCGCCTTCTCGACGAGCGTCCCGGCCGGCAGCTTGAAGAAGGCCTCCATGCGGCGGATGATCGGCAGATTCTCCGAGCTCACCCCGCAGATGCCGGTCTCCCAATAGACGACAAGGTGGCGTTCGCAGCCGACCTCCCGCGCGAGCGCCGACCGCGTGATCTTGTTGATCGCGATCAGGTGCTGCAGGCTCTTCGCGAGATCACCGGGAAGCTCGGCGGCGCCCACCTTCGCCAGGTACAGCCGTCGCACATGATTTAGGAAGCGCCGGACGTTTCCAGCCGTAGCCGGGTTCTCGATCTTTGCCAGGACGGCTGCGCTTAGCTCCTCGAAACGCTCGCCGAACGCGGGTGAGACGTCATCCTCAGCCTCCAGGCCGGCTTCGTCGACGAGGCGCGCGAACGCATTGCGGTGGCCCGCCACTGCGTTCGAGATCGCTGACGTGCCGCGCGCCCGCTGCTCCTCCTCGACACGCGCAACGATATGGGCCCGCATTGCGGCGACCGAGTTGTCGTGGGCAGTCATGCCCGGAAGCTGCGTACCGCGACGCCTGGCGATCGCGAGGACATAGTCGCGGTAGCCCTTGGAATGCTCCAGCGTCGGGTGAATTCGCCCGGTCAGCGATGCAAGATGCTCATAGTCCACCGCACCAATCCGGGCCTTGCTTTCGGGAATCTTGCCGCCCGGAACGTCGAAGGAGTCGGCCACCGCTTTCAGCTCCGCAAGCCGGGCACGACGCTGCAGCACGGTCATCGCGTCCGCGGGGCGCCATCGCTCCCCGAGGCTAAGCCGACCATCCGCCAGCGCCTCGTGGATGATCCGGATGTACGGGGTCCGGCTGGTCTTGTTCCAGCTGACACCCATCTCGTGAGCGATGCCCTCACGACTAACCCGCCCTTTCCCGTCCGACGGAATCGGATGGTTGTTCAGGATGCAATCGTCCACGTACTGCCGGACCTTGTCCGCAAGCGTGATCGGCCGGCGCGTCGGCTCGCCCGTTCCGTGAAACGTACTCACCGGCGCCACCCGGACCCGCGGGAGATATGGGTCCAGGTACGAGCGAAGAGGCGACCCCCGACGCAGCTGGATGTCCTTCAATCCAGCCGCCTTTCCGATCGCGCGATACGAGTGGTGGCCGTACGCTGACGGAAGGACGCCGTCCGCCCGGGCCCGGTCGCGCAAGTACCCGAGAAGCTTCCGCCGGCCGGGCAGAAGATGGCTCTCCAACTCGAGGTCGAGTTCGGCGACCAGCTTCGCGACGTGAGGATCCTGTTCGACCCAGACCTCCGGCGGTGACGCCTCCCCGCCGGAAGGGGGCTCCGGCAGCCGCGCCGAAACATTGTCGTTTGCAGGGATGTCGACCACGGGGCGCGGCCGAGGACGTCCGCGCGGCTGGTCATCATCGTTCGCCACTATCACGTGCTCGAGCGGATTATCCTGGGCTTCAGCAGCGCTCGTCCTGGTCATCTTCATGTCGTGTCTCCTCTGCGTTCGACCAGATCTCGAAGCGATGTTCTAAGCCTCTATTCCTGGTCATTCGTCGTGCGGCAGGTCACGTGCTCTAATGAATGTTCCTGCTGCCTAAATGATGAAGTAACATTCCCAAGAGGCAACAACTAATTTCAAATGGATCATCCTGAAAACGGAAAGCCAATTTTGAGAAGGAGCTACGGTTATTTCGCCGACGTGCGGATTCGCTATCCTGAAAACGTGTATCGTTTTAAGGATGGGGAAATTGCTAGTGTATTGCCGAATCGGGTGCCCGTCCCAGTGCCGATTCGATGGGCAGGCTGAAGCGGGGGCTGGGGTTCAGCGGAGGCGTCTGGCGAGGCGGTGGCGAATGCGGAGGCGCAAGCGCCGGCGAAGGGCCGCCGCGCGTGGCACCTGCTGACCGGCTCCGCCTCGGCCGCTCGGCACCGTAGGCTCCGATCGGCACCTTTCGTCCGCAAGGCCTTGGGGACCGCGGGACCGCGGGCGGGGTCTGGAAGCGCTATTAGACCCCCGGCGCAGGCGGCCGCTGCAGCTTAGTGGGCCGATTTCCGGCGCTCCCTACGCACTCTTAGTGTATGCGGCGCCGAATAGGCGAAAATACGAAACAAAACAGCATCTTAAGGAAAGGTGCCATGGGAGATCTATGCCAACACCTTTATAGATAACGTGTAGCGAGTCCACTAACGGCTGTCGCGGTCAACGATGCTAAGTTATTGATAGAGCATTGGTTTTAGTTGGCGTGTCGTAGCCGGCCTTGTGCAATGGGTGTCGACCTGCGGGCTGGAGCCGAGCGGAGCCCCACTAAGCTGGGCCAAAGGGGTCAGTCTGCTGTGCGCCGTTCGGGATAGGTGCGCGGATCGGCCAAGATGGCGGACAGTCTTGCCGGCAAGGCCTTGCCCGCCATGCTCGCGATCGCGATCAGGGGCGCGGTGATCTCGCCGCGCCGGTCCACCCGCAGGCGGGGCAGCGCGCAGTAGACGCGGTGCAGGCCCCCTGAATTCGCCATGGCCCAGGAGTGCAACTCATCACGAAGCTCGTCGAGCGCACTCTCGTTCCTGAGGGCAGCCGGATCCTGGCCGCGCGAGGGTCGCTTGGCAGTCAGAATGGCAACCATCCGCGACCCCATGACCGCGTCAACGCCACGCGTGTTGCCAATCACCTTGGGCCCGTAAAAGTCCACCATCCGGACCCGGCCGCCGCGATCGGCGACAGGCTTGAGCGAGGTCGAGCGTTTGTACGAGGTCTTCAGGGCCTGAGCGAGCTCCCCGTTTCCGGTGACCGCGGTCGGGCCATCTCCATCCATGTCGTCGAGCACGATCAGGCCACGCGTCTCGTCAAGAAGCCTGATCATCCCGGCCGCCCGGAGCTGTCCGGCAATCGTCGCATTGAAGGAGAGCCTGGCGATCGCCTCCCCCAGCTCCGACTTGCCCGTGCCGCGCGGGCCTTTGACAAGCAGCAAGGGGATGGCGTCGAACACCTGATATACGTGTGAGAGCACGACGTAGAGCGCGGCGAGGAGCGTCTGGCCCTTTACCGGGAGCCAGACCCTGTCGGCCATGTGCGCCTCAACGTCCTCGATGATCTCCTCGAGGGACCGAAACGGCGCCGAGCCCCCCTTCTGACGCCACCGCACGAATCTCTGGATCGACGCGAACGACCATGTTCCCGTTCTGCTTACCATCGGCTCTGACAGGATCCTTGTTCCGTCGCTGAGCGCAAGGATTCGCTGATCGGTCGGGGTGCCCCTGGGCGCCGGAAGCACCTCTGTGGTCAGAAGGTGGCCGTCCGAGCGGAGGATCATGGTCGAGTAGACATGCACGATCCTGCTCGCCCGGGCACGCTCCGACTCCTCCAACTCCCTGCTCTCGACCGGGAAGGGGTAGTAGCTGTGGCCACCCACGAACGCGCCGGTGATCCTGACCGGAGCAGCCTCGAACCGTCCAAGGGCGCCAGGCGGAATCTCGGCCGCCGGTCGGGGCAGATTGAGCACTTGCTGCTGAGCGCCCGCCAGCACGTCCTCCAGCGAAGGTGGGGAAGGGCTCGCCAGCATCTCCGTCAACGAGCCGAATGGAGCCGGCAGTTGGAGGCTCTCGACGGCGCGTCCGACATGGGGGGCGAGCTGCTGCTCCAGTTCCCGGCATCCGGTCCCGGGGACGAGAATGATCCTGCGGAAGCCGGACCAGAACTCCTTGCTCCTCCATTCCGCGGGCCATCCTTCCGCGTGCGAGCGGGACATGAACGCTAGGCCCGGATGGGCCCCCGCCGCCAGCTGCCAGGCGAGCCAGCAGTCGAGCGGCTCGGCGGCTACGAGGACATCGCAGTTCGGTGCGAAAGAACCCAGCCGATAGACTTGCGGGGAACCGGGACCCCAGCTGGTCGGCCGCGGAGGATTGGATGTGACGCCTGCGAGATTCAGGTAGGCGTAGCGCCCAAGGGCCCTCAGTCCTTCGCCCAAGAGCGGAAAGCACAATGCGTCCGCGACCTCCAAGCCGTCGACGCGACTGCGGTAGGGCTCCTTGAGGCCGAGATGAAGGCGATCCGCCGTCGCAGCATTGATGCCGAGCGTGCGAAGCGCATTCAACGCCTGGGGGCTGCGTCTCAGCCTGCTCTTCAGCCGACCGAGGTTCTCGCCGCCGGCTTCGTCCAGCGTGGTCATATGCCGCCGCCGTGAAAAACGACGTGAAAAGCTGGTGCGCACACGAACATTCGCGTCCTCCGTGCTGTTGCTGATCAATCTCCATCCGCGGCCGCCGAGCACGCCGCGCAACTCTTCCGGGGCAGCGAGCCCGGCCCCGAGGGAAATCAGTTCATCCAAATGCGGCGGAGGCGTCGAGGCGACATCCGCATGCTCTCGATCGACGGCAGGAGGGGGCTTCTCGGCACCGCTCCCGCGGCCGTTGACGGAGCGAGACTGGCGGCGCGCCTATGGCGGCTTCCACCCGACCGGATGAACGCGGGTGCAGGTCATGTGAACCTGGCCAGCTGCGGCCAGGGCATGTCGTACGGGCTGCGCCCCGTGTGGACGAACAACGTCGCTCCGGAAGCCGTCGTCGTGGCCCTGAGGATCGTGTAGTGGATCGGCTTGAGGAGATCGTGTCCGATCACGCGGCTGACCGGTCTGCCGACGAGGCTGAGTCGGATCGTGTCGGGGATCTGCGTCCTCAGGTCGATGCGAAGCTTGTCTCGGCAGCTGACCATCGCATAGCCGTCCCCGATGACCCCGATCTCCAGTCCAGCACCCTGGACGCGGACACCAAGGGCGCCCGCGGGATCGGACGGCGGTCTAAGGATGACGCCCATCACTCGGAACCTGCGCTCGAAGCTGCGGTCCTGGTGGCGCAGCGGCGCCAGCGGCTTCCACGAAGGCCGAAGGGGAAGACTTCGAACCGGTACGGGCGCGATCGGGACGGCTGGCCACCGATCCGGCGGTCTCAGCCCCCGGAGAGCGCGCGCGAGGACGGGCGCGCCTACGGCCTCGGCCAGCAGGGGACTCGCATCCTGGACCGACCATTGGAGGTAGCGTCGAAACAGCTCCAGTCGGGAGTCGTGCTCACGCTCGAGGAACAGGCGGATGTCGCCCTGGAGGCAGCGCAGCTCTCTCATCCGGGCGGTCAGCTCCGCCTGCATCACGCCACCACCGAGAGACTGCGAATGAACCAGCGCACCCAGTCGGACGAGCTTACCATGCGGTCGAGCGGCGTGGCCATGGCCAGGTGCGCGTTGGGAGTCCGGAGCCAGCCCCTGACCATCGCATCGCTCCCCAGCACCGTGCTCAGGATCGACGCCAATTCGACGAGTAGCTTGAGCCGTACGGCGACACCGGCGATCTCGCTGCCCGTGGGACCCTCCTCGTCGCCGACGTACCCGAGGAGGCGCAGACACTCTCCCGCGTCAAGCGCCCAGTCCTCCACGACCTGATCCCAAAGTTCCAGAACGAGTTCGAAGGAGATGTCCTCGCCATCCGACGCCTGCCGCGTGCTCATTGCCTGAATATCCTCTCGGCAAGGTCGCGAACTGCGCGGATCTCACAAGGTGCGCCTGCCATGACGTCCAGCGGTGTACGGGCGCCCAGGAGGCTCGCCGGCCGACGCAGCCAGGTCAGAACCTCACGGTCGTGGGATGCGATCGGCAGACTGCGGTCCACAGCGAGGATGAGACGCATCCGCTTCTCTGTGGCCGCCGCCGGGAATGGCCGTTCCTCGCTCGCGTCCTGGAGGAGAGCAACCCGCTCCCCCTCCGTGAGCGCCCAGCGGCTTGAGAGCGCCTGCCAATCGCTCCTCACGGTCCTGAGCTCATGAAGTTCCTCGAGGCGCCCGGTCACCAGCGGTGCTCCTGGGGAAGGGACGAGAAGATGCTACGGGCGCCCGCGTCACGCCTCGCGTAGTCGGGTAGCCTTCCAGGGGCCGAGTCGGGCTCCTCGAAAGTCCGAGGCGCGGCAGGCGGAACCGTCAGCTGCTTCATGGGCGTCTCCTTGGAGTACGAACATGCATGAGTACTTTAGAACGTGGTGCTATAACACCCATAAGCGCAGCCTGCGAAGGTGTCAATCCTCCGCTGCGTTGGCGCAGCCGCCCATTCCAGGCGCGTCGTCGGGCTGGGGCGAGGGTGATCCACGAGGACAGGCGATCAGGTCCGCGCGGGGGCGATCAGCGGCGGACGCAGCTCACCTGGGGGCATGGCGGATTCAACTGGGGCGCAGGACCCGCTTGAGGCAGAGGGCTCGGGTTCAATGGTCCTGCGGTCGACACGGAGTGACCCCGTGCCGGAGGAGAAGACGGCGGGCGCGCGGGCCGCTGCCCGGGTCGCCCGCCTGGTCTCAGGACTGCTTGGGGCGCCCGCGCCGCTTCGGCTGCTCGGCGGGAGCGGTCTTGGGAGCGGCGCCGCTCTTGGCGGCGCGGCCCTTCGAGCCGAGGCCGATCTTCTTGGCCATCGCACGGCGGGTCTCGGAATAGTTCTGTGCCACCATCGGGTAGTCGGCCTTGAGATTGTAGCGCCGACGGTATTCGTCCGGAGTGAGGCCGTGCGTCGACAGGTGGCGCCGCAGGGTCTTGTAGGGCTTGCCGTCGATCATCGAGATGATGTGATCCGGCGAGGCGAGTGACTTGCGCGCGGAAACAGCCGGCGTGAAGCTCTGCTCCTCGCCTGTGTTCTCCTGAGCGGCAGCAGGAGCGCCTCCGGCGAGTTCCGTCACCGTGGCGTGCATCTTGCGCAGGAACTCGGGCACCTCATCAGCTGCGAACCGGTTGTTCTGATTGCCGAGCCAGGCGATCGTGAGCTCGGTGGCAAGTTCAACGGCGTTCAGGTTCTTTTCGTCAGTCACTATGCGCTCCGCCGATCTTGAGAGATTGGCGGCCGTAACAACACCGGAAGATCAATTCCAGTGCCGCCGCAAAGCATGTCTCCAACGTCCATTGTGAAACGACGCTGTGTGTCAGTTGCCGACGGCCCCGGCACGGCCCCGGACCCATCAGGCCGGGTCGGAGACCCAGCCGATGCGCAGCCCGACACCCTCGATGACGATCGGACCGCTGATCCGATCCTGATTGACGGTGCCGTAGCCCATCGCGACCGCGAGGTCGTGGAATTCGGAGAACCTGCTGGCCTTCGCACTGAAGCTCTGGACCAGCATCGCAGCATGACGGGCGCGGTAGCGCTTCGCCTCCAGCACGGCGCACAGAACTCGATGAAGAAGCTGGTAGCGCAGGTGGCCGGAGCCCTCGGGAGGCAGGCGCAGGCGCTCCAGGAGGCGGCGCGTACGGGTGGTCTCGCCGACGCTCAACCCTCGAGCCAGGCGCGCGTTGATCGTCCAGTCGAAACTCTCATGGAGCTTCGCCTCGACCGTCAGCACCCCGAGTTCCTCGCGCAACGAGCAGATAGCCAGCGCGTCGCAACGGCTCGGTGACGCCATTCCGTCCTCGAGATCCACCTGGCGCTCGAGCCATGCGTCCAGCATCTGCACTCCCGACCATTCGGGGGCCTGCTCGAGAATCGCACGAAGCCTCGGCGGAAGGCCGTTTGCCGAAAACCAGCTCTGCGTGACCAGCGCCGTCGAGCGACCGGGAGCATATTGTTTGGGGCTGACCAGATGGGGCTTGATCGCCTCCGGCGCGAGAAGTGGGACATGGATCCGACGTATCGATCGCTTCACATTATGCTCCGCACAGGACGCCCGAACCGGGGCCGATACACATCGGGGGATCGACTGCAACGACGTTGCCATCCTCGGGCTCGTGGGCGCAGAGCTCGGGAACATGGTCTGACGCCGACCAAGGGGGATGCGGAGCTCCGGCAGATCCGCTGGGCGCCGCGCATTGCTCGGTCGGTCCCGCCGTTCGAGGCTCGCTTTCCCTCCTTCCCTGTTGCCTCGAACCCAGCTCGGTGCGCAATGCGTCCACGAGGAGATGCGTGAGATGAGTGGGATAGAGGTCTTCAGGGACATGGTGCTGAGCGGAGATCCCGCCCAGCGGGAGGCATTCGCCGCCGCAATGGTTCACGGTGCCGAGCCGCCCTGGAGCTTCGATCCAGTCGGCTCGGAGAAGGCCGGGCAGAACGCGCTGGGCCAGCGCGGAGTCCTCATATTCCAGCGGGCCGCGGATGAGAGAGTTCCGGCTGCGCGGCTCGTCCTGTGGCCTCAGGACGGCGGATACTACGTTCCAAACGTGACGCCAGTGGCCATGGGCCAATTTACGATCTCCCAGTACAATGCCGTTCTCGACGACTTCGCGAACGCTGTAGCCCGACCGGTTGCACGCAGGTTCGGTTTCGGCGTCGGCCTCACAGCCGCGATCCAGAGCCTGGACGACTGGCTCCCGCCCGAGGCAGCCGCCGCGCTCCGCCGCTTCTCGGCCGCGGCAAACAAGTCCAGCGGAGCAAGTCACCCGCTCGATGAGCGGCGCTGGTTCGACTTCATCATCGCCGTGCATCGCTGCCGTGGGCAGATCGGATCCGATCGGCTCGGCCGCTGGCTTCACGAGGTGGAGGGTTGGGACGAGGATTCGTCGCATCACCTCGTAGCCCAGTTCGAGCGAGGCCTCGCGCTCCTGTCCCGGGAAGAAGAGACCCGCTGAACGTGCGCTCCTTCGACGCCGCCGAGATCGCCGCGCGTGGGGTTCCGGTGCTCTGCATCGACACCTGCTCTCTGCTCGACATCATGCGGGACCCTACCCGCGAGGACGCCCGCCCGAACGAGCGGAGGGCCTCCATCGATCTCGTCGCGCGCATCGAGGCGGGAGACCTGGTCTGCCTCGTGGCCGAGCAGGTGAGACTCGAATTCGGGACGCTTGATCTGACCATCCAGACCCAGGCGGTGAACGCCCTGAAGGCCCTACGAGAGCAGGTCGAGCGCGTGAACGAGATCCACAACCTCTTTCTGCCGGCGGTCCCGATCAGCCTGGTTCATCTCGACATGCAGGTGGCTCCCGCCCGCGCGGTTGTCGGCCGCTGGCTCGCGGCTGCCACCTCGGCCCCCGGGTCGGGCGACGCTCTGGCACGGGCAATGGACCGGGTGAACCGGAACATCACTCCGGCAAGGCAGGGCAGAGAGGTCAAGGACTGCGTCGTGTTCGAGACCTACCTCGAGGCTATCACGAAAGTCCGCGCAGCGGGGATGCCCGCCACAGCGGTGATGCTGTCGTCGAACACGAAGGAGTATCTGAGTGAACGAAGGGTCCTGAAGGCGGACATCGCCTCCGATTTCACCCGAGTGAACATGTCCTTCGCTCCGAACATGGCGGCGGCGAAGAACCTGCTCGGCTTCTAAGGAAGACGCAACTTGCACCACTTGCCGATCCAGGCAGGCAATTCTACTACCGTCGAGCAGCCGGCTGCCCGCACGTCGCGGGGGCGCAAATCGCCGATCGCGGCTGGTGGGCAGAGTCGAACGACAACGTTCGGTAAGGGGGTTCTGTGGCGCTGAAGGACATCGACCATATTGTCTTCGTCATGCTCGAGAACCGGTCCTTCGACCACATGCTCGGCTACCTCAGCCTGGACGAGACGGCGGGGAAGCTACCCGTGGACGGCCTGCGCTCCGATGAGAGCTGGAAGGCCTCCTACACCAACGTGGTGGGCGGGAGGCAGTATCCCATCAAGAAGATCTCGGGGGCTCAGGAAATCCGGCACGATCCTCCGCATGGCCGCGAAACCATCGATCGGCAGATCAACACGGCGCCGGCCGGGCCCGGCCCTCCGAAGATGGGCGGCTTCGTCGAGACCTACCTGAAGGCGCATCCGAAGGCGCCCGATCCGGGGCTCGTCATGGGCTACTACGACGCCAAGGACGTGCCATCGTACGACTTTCTCGCGCGCAACTTCTGCGTGTGCGATCGGTGGTTCACCTCGCTGCCGCTCGGGACGCAGGCCAATCGCCTGATGGCGATGGCCGGCGAGAGCCTCGTCGTGGACAATGTGACCGGGCTGCCCTCACAGAAGCTGGTGTACGACTGGCTGGAGGAGAGGAACGTGTCCTGGCGCGTCTACGTGTCAGGTGGCTACGCCCCATTCTTCATCATGATGCGGCGCTGGTCTCTGCGCGTCGTCAAGTCCCTCGGCCTGGGTAACGGCCCGTTCCGGCGTTTCTCCAAGTTCAGGGATAACTGGAAGAACGCGGCGGAGATGCCGTCGGTGATCTTCATCGAACCGGAATACGCGGACGCCCCGATGTCCGACCCTAACGATGACCATCCGCCGGCTCCGATCTTCAAGGGGCAGGATTTCCTTCGAGAGATCTACGGGATCATCACGAGCAATCCCGCCCGGTGGCAGAAGACGCTCATGATCGTTACCTACGATGAGCATGGGGGCTTCTTCGACCACGTCCCTCCCCCGGCGCTCCCTACCACGATCGGCGACGTGACCCTTGCGACGATGGGTCCGCGGGTGCCCGCCCTGCTGGTCTCGCCCCATGTGGGAGAGGGCCAGGTATTCAGCGAGCCGCTCGACCACACCTCCTTCCTCGAGCTGCTCGCGGAGCGGTTCGGCAGCGGAGGAGCGTACTCGCCGGCGGTCGCCGCTCGACAAGCTTCGCTCGGACGGATCAGGAATGCGCTTCTCGAGGAGGCAAGGACGGGAAAGGCTCCTTCGATGCCTCCGAAGCCCCCAAGGGTCGGGCCCGCCATGCGGACGGTTGCGAGGCCGACGGCGCCCGATACGCCGAACGCCGCCGGCGTCGACGCGATCATGCGCGATCTCGCGAAGGAACATCCCGAACTCATCAACCAGCCCGGCTGGGAAGAGATGCGCGCGTACCTCGAAACCAACGAGCCGCCGGTCCCGGAGCATAGAGACAACCTCGGCGACGCGGACGATCTCTGACGGCATCGTCGCAGAGGCGTCTCAGCGCGCCGCCGCACGCCTTGGCCGCTTCGCATTCACACCGCTGCATTGCCGCAGGTCTGATCATCAGGCCTCAAGGCGGGGCACGGGCCCGAGCCTTGGGGAGCGAACCACCGCGCCGATCAAGGCTGCATGGCGAGCCTGCACACGTAATACGCAAGCTGCTGGTCCGGGCAGCGTTCATCAGGCGCATGCATCACGGACGACCTCGCGAAGCCAGCGATGCCCCTGATCGCCATCGAGCCGGGGATGCCAAAGCAGCGATACGGTGAACTCCCGAAGGGGAAACGGAATGGAAAAGGTGTGCATTCCCCCTCGAAGGGCACGGGTGTGCTTCTCGGGCACGGTCGCTATCAGGTCCGATCCGCGAGCAAGTGCCAAAGCGGCCGAAAACCCATCGACCGTCGTCATGATCGTCCGAGACAAGCTCAACTCGCCAAGAATTCGGTCAATGTCTCCAAGATTCATCCCCTCGCGCCACGCGACGACATGGCTCCAGCTCGCATAATCGACCGCTGTCACCGGCGCGCGCGACAGCGGATGATCGGCGTGGACCACTCCGACATACCGGTCGACGAAGAGCGCTCGGCTCCGGATCTCGGGGCCGATGGCTTCGTCCACAACGCCCGTCTCCAGGTCGATGGTGCCGTCGCGCAGCCCCCGGCTGTTCTTGTCGAGCTTTCGGACGAACCGTAGTTCCACGCCCGGTGCCTCCTCGTGCACGCGCCTTACCAGCGAAGGGCCGAACGTCTCGATGATCCCGTCGCTCGTGCGCAGGGTGAAGGCTCGCGCCAACGCCGACAGGTTCAGTCCGCTGGACGGACGCAGCAGGGCTTGGGCATCCTCGACCAACAGGCGCACCTTCTCCCGCATCTCGCTCGCTCGAGGCGTAGGAACGAGCCCGCGCCCCGCGCGCACCAGCAGTTCATCGCCGGTCACAATCCTGAGGCGCGCCAAGGCCCGACTCATGGCTGAAGGGCTGAGCCTGAGCTTGCGGGCGGCGCTCACGACGCTGCCCTCGGATAGCAGGACGTCCAGCGTGTGCAGGAGATTGAGATCCGGGACGGACATGTCGCCACTTTAGCGCACAGCATGCCCGTGACCTAGCGTCAAACGCAATGATACCTTGCGATCGCTGCGTCTTCCGCCATTCCCGGAGCATGCGTATCCCGGACTCCAACGATCTGGAGAACCGAACATGGCTACGACTGCGGTCCACAGGTTCATCTCTGCCGTGCAAACCGAATGGGGGCCGATCAGCACCGACTTGGTGGCGAGTTGTCGGCAGCTGCTGGCCGAACTTACGCTCGCGGACCCCGCTGAGGACTGGCTGTCGGCTCTGCGCGCAGAGCAGCCAGCGTCGCGAGAACTCCATCGTGATACCTCGAACGGCTTCATGCTGCTCGCTCACACCGAGCAGCGGGGCCTGTACCGCCCGCCGCACGATCATGGCCGCGCCTGGGTCGTCTACGCGGTGCAGTCGGGCGAGCTCGAGGTCGGCAGCTATGGCAAGGTGATGAACGAGCAGGGAGCTGCTCGACTGGTCCGCCGCGGCACGCACGTGCTGCGCCCCGGGGAAGCACGGGCATACTTGCCCGGTGACATTCACGACACGCGCTGCACCAGCGAAACGGCGACCCTATTCCGCTTCACGGAGCGCGATCTGCGCCACGAGGATCAGGTGGAGCACAAACTGACACGTTTCGTCGAGCGGGACGGTGGGTGGATGGAGCCCGCAAGATGAAGGGCCTGGGTGTGCGGGAGCGCCTATCTGCACTCGCGGTGCTGACCGCGATGGCGGCGGCCGTGCTCGATGCCGGGATCGTCAATGTCGCGCTCCCGCTTCTCGCCGCGCGCTTCGATTCGTCGCCAGCTGACACGATCCTCGTCGTCACCGCCTATCAGCTCGCGCTGGTCATGGGTCTTCTCCCCAGCGCCCACCTGGCGGAACGCTTTGGCTTCCGCAGGCTGTTTGTAGGCGGCATCGTGCTGTTCTGCGGCGCCTCCCTCCTTTGCGCGCTCGCACCCTCGTTGCCGCTGTTGATCGCGGCCCGTTTCCTCCAGGGGCTCGGGGGGGCCGCGATCATGGCGCTGGGGATTGCGCTGCTGCGGGCTGCCCTTGGAACCGGGCGGTTGGGCGCCTCCATCTCGTGGAACGCGCTGACGGTGGCGCTGTGCTCCGCCGCCGGGCCGCTGATTGGTGGCCTCATACTCTCGGTGGCTTCCTGGCACTGGCTTTTCCTCGCCAGCCTGCCGGTAGGTGCAGTGGCCCTGCTCGCGAGCCGAGCCTTGCCGCCGGTGGCGCCGACGAAGCACTCCGCCGATCCGGCTAGCATCGCACTCTACGGGTTGGCGGTGACGCTCCTGGTCGTGGTAGCGAGCTCGGCCGCGACGCACCTCGTCGCATCCGTCGCCGCCGGCATCGCCGCGGGTGCCTGCTTCGTGCTACTCGCCCGTCGCGGTGCTCGCCAGGAAGCACCGCTGGTGCCGCTCGACCTGTTGGCCGTGCACCGTTTCCGCGTTTCGGTGGCTGCTTCGATCTGCTGCTTCACGGCGCAGTCGATCGGTATGGTGGCGCTTCCCTTCTATCTGCAGATGCAATTGACCCGGGGACCCCTTGTCACCGGTCTCGTCCTCACCACTTGGCCAGTCTCCGTGGCGGTGACGAGCACGGTGGCCACTCGGCTGCTGCGCGGCCTCGGAAACTCGGTGCAATGCGGGATCGGAGGGGCCATCCTGGCTGGCGGCCTGTTGTTGTCCGCAGTCCTGCCGACGCACGGTAGGGTGGCGCATCTCGTAGCCGGCGCGTCAATCTGCGGCATAGGGTTCGGGCTGTTCCAACTGGCGAACAACCGCGCAATGTTCTTCGCGGCGCCACCTGAGCGTTCGGCCGCAGCCGGTGGCCTGCAGAGCACCGCACGGCTGACCGGCCAGATCTCGGGCACGCTGATGATGTCCGCCATCTTCACAGCCTCGCCGAGCGCAGCTCCAACGACGATTGGGCTCGCCGCCGGAGCGGTGTTCGCCTTAGCTGCTGCGCTGCTCAACCTTTGGGAAGCCGGTACCGCAGGTCGGAGCGCGCCCCTTCGCGAAGACACTGCCGCGGTTCCGACCGCGTCATGCCGGTAGTGCCGTCGAGCCCGCCCGTGATGCAAGCGAGCATGGGGCGAGCTGCTCACCTCATTCCGACGCTCGCCGCTATGGCCCAGGTGGATTGCCGCCTTTCGGTCAGCTGTCCGCTCCGCCGGCCCGCCGCGCCGCCTCCTCCAGGAGCGACGGGGTCAGGATCTGCGGCAGCTCCTTCCCGGGCTCCCCCGGCGCGAAGAAGAGGTAGTAGGGGATGCCGTTTCGACCGTGCTCCGCCAGGAAGCGCGTGATCGCCGGGTCACCGTTGGTCCAGTCCCCGACCAGGATCACGACTCCGGCCTGCTGGAATGCGCCTCGGACACGCTCCGTATCGATTGCGAGCCTCTCGTTCACCTTGCACGAGAGGCACCAGTCGGCGGTGAAGTCGACGAAGACGGGCACCCTTCGGGCGCGCAATTCCGCAAGACGAGCCGGCGAGAACGGCTCCTTCAGACCGATCTCGCGGCTGCCCGACGAAGCTCTCGCCGGCGGGTCCGCGGGGACTACGAGGATGGCAGCGAACGCGGCCAGCATCAGCGGAAGCGCGGGCGCCCACGACCTTCGAACTCCGAGCGTCTGCCGGTGGCCGAGCCACCATAGACCGAGGGTGAGGAGCAGGGTGGCAGCGAGGCCGACGGTCATGCCTTCGACGCCGCTCTGGCGTCCCAGCACCCATGCAAGCGCGAGGGCTGTGAGGAACATCGGCAGAGCGAGAATCCGGCGGAAGGTGTTCATCCAGGCGCCTGGCTTAGGCAGTCTCCTGCGGGCAGCCGGAACGAAGCCAACCAAAAGGAACGGGAGCGCCAGACCGATCCCGAGCCCCGCAAACACGAGCATGGCGCCTGCAGCCGGCAGCATGAGCGCCGCGCCGAGGGCCGCACCCATGAAGGGGCCCGTGCAAGGCGTTGCGACGAAGGCGGCGAGGGCGCCGGTCCAGAAGGCGCCGCCGGCACCGTTCCGCCCGGCAAGTCGCTCCCCGAAGCCGAAGCTGCGCAGCTCGAACATTCCGGCAAGGTTGAGGCCGATGGCGAAGGTGAGCAGGACGAGCACGAGTATCACGCGCGGATCCTGGAGCTGGAAAGCCCAGCCGACCTGCGACCCCGCCGCCCTTAGGGCGATCAGGCCTGCACCCAGGGCGAGACACACAAGAACCGCACCCGCGCCATAGGCGAGCGCCTCGGTCCGTGCCGCAGACTCCGTACGTCCGGACCGTACCATCGAGAGTGCCTTGAGGCTGAGGATCGGAAAGACGCATGGCATCAGGTTGAGGATCAGACCTCCGAGAAGCGCTCCGAGAAAGGCCATGAGGAGGGTGGGAGAAGCCGGCCCCTCAGCGCTTGAGACCGGCGCAACTCGTCGCCGATCGGGCGACGCTGCCGCAGGTCGGCCGGACGGCGGGGCATCGGCCGCCGCCGGGTCGGCCACGGCTGCAAAGGGTGCGGGGCCGCCCGGAAGAGACTCCGCCCCGGCACGCGCACGGCTGGAGCCAGGCCGTGCGCTCACGGCGAAGCTGGACGCTCCGCTGCTGAGCACCGCCTTCAACGAGGCAGGTGGATCCTTCAGCCTGGTGGGAACCCTGATGACCAGTTGGCCATCTTCAACCCGGGCGGTCTGCGTGGCGCTCGGCTCGAAGTGGTCATTCGACAGTGCGTAGAGCCGGACCGTGGTCGGGTCGATGCCCCGGGGCGGCTTCAGAGACACGAACAGCTGACCGTCGGCCACGCGCGCCTCCGCCTCCTCCGCAATGGGCCGCGGGATGCGCGCGGAGAGGCTGTCGAACCGGCGCCTCGTCGGCGGCGGCACCTTGCCGTCACTGATGGTCAGTTCGAGGTTGAGCGTCTTCGTCTCGGGTACGCAAGCTTGATCCGAGCAGGCGAGCAGATTGAGGGTGGCCGTAACGGGAAGTGCCGTCCCCGGCTGCGCGTCGCGCGGTACGCGCAGCTCGCTCATCAGGGCGTAGGAGCCTTCATGAACGTAGCTGACGAGACCGCCAAGGGTGAGCGTCTCCGGCGCGGGGTGACGCAGATCTCCCCCAGACACCCCTTGCGGGAGATTCCACCCTACCGAGGGGGGCGCACCGCTCTCCCCCGGATTCAGCCAGTAGCCATGCCAGCCCGGCTCCGCGCGGAGCATGAAGGCCAGCCGGACACGCTGCCCCGGCGCGGGCGTGGCCGTCTCGCTTTCGAGCCTCGCCTCGATATGACGCGAGGCGCCCAGCGGCTCAGCGGGGGCGGTGGCCGGCGCAAGGGACAGCGCACCGGCCCCGACGGCCCCCAGCAAGGCGATAGGAGCCCAGATCTGCCGCGGCAGGGTAAGCTTCACGTTCCCGCTCCCAGCATCACATGCCGCTCGCCTCGGCGGCCTCGGGCATCTCGGGCTCGCCGGGGTTCTCGCGAGCCATCTTGACCGTCTCCTTCAGGTTCGCGAGATCCATGCCGCCCGGGATCAGGTAGGAGCCGATGATGAACGCCGGGGTGCCCTGGAGGCCGATGGCAGGAGCCATCCGATTGTTTCGGCTGATCAGCGCGTCGATCTCCCCCTTGTGCTTGTCGAGGTCCGACTGGAGCCGCGCCCAGTCCACCCCCGCCTTGGCTGCAGCAGCTCGTATCGTCTCCGAGGAGAGCCGCCCGGGCATCCGCATCAGGGCGTCGTTGAACGCGGCATGCCTGCCCTGGTAGTTGCTCGCGATCGCCGCCTTCGCCGCTTCGATCGAGGCCCCGCCGAAGATCGGCCAGTCGCGGTAGACCACGCGGATCCGCTTGTCCGAGGCCAGGAGGCGTTCGATGTCGGGATGAACCTTGCGACAGACCGGGCACTGGTAGTCCTGGAAGACGACGATCGTGATGTTCTGGTCCTTCGGGGAACGGGTGGGCGCGAGCACATCACTCGTGACGGCGTCTCGCGTGAGCGGAGGCTCCGCCGTCTGCGCCCCGGAGGGGCCCGCGTTGAGGAGCAGGGCTCCCCCGCCCACGGTGGACAAGAGTGCGGCGGCGATAAGAAGCTTCTTCATCGTTTTCAGTCCTTCGTGGAAATTTGGTCGAGGCCCTCCTCGAGGCCCGCTCTGGATATCTCGCCGAAGTGGGAGAGCCGGATCCGGCCGGCGGCATCGACGAAGATGGTGGCCGGGAGAGCCCCCCCTCCAAGAGCGCGTCCGAAGCTTCCGCTCCGGTCGAGGAGTGACGCAGGCAACCGGAGGTCGTTCTCCTGGAGGACGCGCGCGACGGTGGCGGCGTCCGCCCCCTGGTTGACGAAGAGGATCGGCGGATTGGGCCTGCTCCTGGCGACCGAAGCCAGCATCGGCATCTCGCGCTGACAGGGAGGACACCAGGTCGCCCAGAGATTGAGGACGAAAGGTCTGCCGCGCAGGTCATCCAGCGCAACCGTGCGTCCGTCCATCTGTCGAGTGGAGAGACCCTGCGGCAGGAGCGGTGGGTCCCCGGCGGCAACTGCGATGGTGGTGGCGAACCACATTCCGGCAACGGCAGCTGTGGCCGCAAGCGCCCTCGCCCTGGGTCTGACGGTCCTGAGCGCAACCGCCAGCACTACGACGGCGGCCGCTATGCCTGCGATGGCAGAGAAGCCGCCCTGCCACACATAAAGCATCGTCGCAGGCTCCGCCGCGAAGGCGCTCCAGTGCGACGCGACATAGCCGATCCTTGCAGCAAGGATTCCCACTCCCAGGGAAAGCCAGGTGATGGCGTTGCGGCGCTCCTCGTTCGCTCCAAGGAGCCATGGCACGAGCGCCGCGAACGCCCAGATCGCTGCGACGGCGAGGATGCGATCGGTCGCGAGCGCGAGCGGACCGAACTGGATGACGCCGGTCACGGGCCGACGCGCCGGGGGCCGCGTCCGGTGCCGCGCCACGTGCCGGGGAAAAGGATTGGAAACTCTGCCATCCGCGGCCCCAGAGCGGCTCAAGCTTAAGGGAGACTTAGGCGTGGACGGATCGCGGAACTGCTGATGCCGACGGTGCTTAAGTCTGCCTTAAGGCGGGATCGGCACGCGGCGCTGCCGAGGAGTGAGCCTGTTGCGGATACTTGTAGTCGAGGATGACGAAGTGCTCAGGGAGGGGCTGGAGGTGGGGCTGCCCCTGTACGGGTTCTGCGTCGATGGCGTCGACTCCGCCGAGGATGCGCGGCTTGCCCTCAAGGCCATCGACTACGAACTGGTGGTGCTCGACGTGGCCCTGCCTGACGGCTCCGGGCTTGAGGTGCTGAGGCGGTGGAGGGCGGACGGCGACCGCACACCCATTCTCCTGCTGACCGCCCGCAATTCGGTGTCCGATCGGATCGACGGCCTCAATCTCGGAGCGGACGATTACCTCGGGAAGCCCTTCGACCTGGAGGAACTCGCCGCTCGTCTCCGGGCGCTTTCCAGGCGCGCAGCCGGTCAGCCCGCCTCGATCCTCAAGTGGAGGAACATAGTTCTGGACCTGAACCGCCATTCCCTGGAGGTCGGCGGGGAACTGCGCCCCGTCTCCCGACGGGAGTTCGCCATCCTACGCGCCCTGATCGAACGCCCGGGCTTCGTGCTGTCGCGCAGCCAGCTCGAGGAGAGGATCTATGGCTGGCAGGAAGAGGTTGGAAGCAACGCCGTCGAAGTTCACATCCACAACCTGCGCGCAAAGCTAGGCCGCGAGGCCATCGAGACCATCCGAGGTGTCGGGTACAAGGTAACGGGCTGATGGGTTCACTCGGCTTCCGCATCTTCTTGATCCTCGTCCTCATGACGGTCGGGGTCTGGGGAGCGGCGGCAGTCTGGACCAATGTGCACACCAGCAGCGAAGTGGAGCGCGTCCTCGATCGGCGCCTCGTCGAAGCGGCCCGGATGGTGGGCTCGCTCGCCCAGAGCCAAGGGGCGCCGAGTGCCGCAGGTCAGCTGGCGGTGCCTTCCGAACTCCCGGCGGGCGGCTTCAAGACTCCTCCACGACGCTATGATCGACAGCTGTCTTGCCAGATCTGGTCACTCGACGGTCGGCTCATCGGCCGCTCTGCCGGAGCGCCCTCGCAGCCACTCGCGACGGGGAGCACCGGGTTCTCGGAGCGATCGGTCGGCGGCCAGCTCTGGCGGGTCTACACCCTTGACGATCCGGCCTCCGGCGTGCGGGTGATGGTCGGCGACAGCCTCGCGGTCCGGCACCATCTGGTTCGTGACGTGACCACCGGGCTGCTGCTGCCGGCCGTTCTGGGCATCCTCGTCCTCGCGGGGCTCATCTGGAGCGGGGTAGGCAAGGGACTGCTCCCGCTGCGGCGGATCGCCGAGGCGCTGGAGCGCCGGAAAGCCGACGATTTCACAGCGTTGCAGGTCGCCCCGGTTGCGCGGGAACTAACCCCCGTGGTCGATGCGCTCAATGATCTGTTCGGCCGCCTCGCGGCGGTCCGGGATGCCGAGCGCCACCTGATCGCGAGCGCCGCCCACGAGCTCCAGACGCCGCTCGCAGGTATTCGCATGCATGCGCAAATCGCGCTCGCGGCGGACGATCCGGATATGCGGGCTCGTGCGGAGAGGCAGATCATCTCGTCAGTCGACCGCGCCGCACGACTGGTTCGACAGCTGCTCGATCTCGCCCGGCATGAGGCCCAGGCGGAAGCGCCCGCGCCCCGCTGGCTGCCGCTGAAGAGGGCCTTCGACATCATCGAAGCCGAGCTGCAGCTGACCCTGGAGAAGGCGGACGTCACCATCGAAGCCGACGCTGCCCTGCTGGCCTCCGAGATCTTCGTGAACGAGGAATCGCTGCTGCTCGCGCTCCGGAACCTCGTGGAGAACGCCGTGCAGCACTCCCCTCGCAGCGGAACCGTCTCGTGCGGCCTTGTCGATGGGAAGGAGGTCGTATCGATCTTCGTCGACGACGGAGGACCCGGCATCCCCGAAGAGGACATGGAGACGGTCCGGCAGCGCTTCGTCAGGGGCCGGCGGGAGCAGGGCGTCGGAAGCGGCCTTGGTCTCTCCATCGTCGACCTGACGCTCTCGCAAAGCGGAGCTCGCCTCGTCCTTCGAAACCGGAGCGGCGGCGGGCTCAGGGCGGCGATCGAATTTCCCAGACCGCAGGTCCGCTTTCATCAGGACGTCTGAGGGGAGAGCCTGTGTGAGGAGGGTCTAAACTGCACTTCGCAGGCAGCAGTCCGGAGGCTCAGGCGCTGTGGAACAGCGACCGCCAGCTCGATGCCTGCAACGCGATGCCCGTGTCCCGGTAGATCCGTGGGCCCCCGCACGATCGGAAGGATCTCGGCGGGAGTGCGGCCCTTGCTGCTCCACACGATCCGACCAGCCGCAAAACGAGAAGCGATTCCGCTCGCCTTGCGGTCGTCCTCCAGTCGGAGACCGCATGGGCAATATCCGCGCCGCATTGATGGTCCGAGAGGGCAGAGCGGTAGACGGGGGTGAGCGCCCCGGGCGAGGACCGGGGCGCTCCAGGTCAGCACAGCCTGAGAGGGGGACTGTACCGCCTGATCCTTTGGAAGCGCCTGGTGAGTCTCAGTTGCCGCTCATGCCTTGGTAGAGGTAGATGAGGAGCGCGATCACCGGCTGTGCCGGCAAAACCCAGCGGACCCACCATCTCTCGGAAGGCGCGCAGCAGCTCAGGCAGAAGCTCCCGTAATAGCGGTCCGCGGCGGGCGGGCTGCACGGTGGCACGATATTGGGTCCAATGGTAGTCTCCCCAGAGGCGGTGATACCTTTCTCTCAGCCCTGCCTCGACGGCCCTTCCGGCTCGATCGCCATCAAGGCTTCCTCGTCCGGGCAGTCGCCGCATAGGCGGTTCGCGGGAACCGCTATGTCGATCCGCTTCGGGTACGGAAGGTTGAGGTTCGCCATGATCTCGACGAACTCATCCAACGTTCTCCCTGCGCCCAGGCGCGGGTTTCGTTCCCGCTCCTGCGCGACCGTGCTGACATGGCGGTGCTGATAGTCGTGCGCCGGGAAGACAAGCGTGTCGCCAGGAAGCTTGAAGATCTTCTCGTGGATGGAATCATACAGCGCGGCGGCGTCGCCGCCCTGAAAGTCTGTGCGCCCGCAACCGTCAATGAGCAGGGCGTCCCCGGTGAACACACGCGAGGTTCCCGGAAGCGACAGGAGGTAGCTGTGGTGGCTCTCGGTATGGCCGGGGGTGAACAGCGGGTGGAACGTGATGCCTCCGATGGAGAGCGCGTTCACCTCACTGACGCCGACGTCCGCGCACGGAAGCCCATCCATCTCCGGATACGCGACCTTGCATCCGGTGAGGCTGCGCAAGCGGCAAGCCGAGGTCACATGATCGGCATGAATGTGGGTCTCCAGCGTGTAGCTGAGCCTCAGCCCAAGCTCTTGCAGAACGGAGAGGTCCCGCTCCACCGTCTCCATCACCGGGTCCAGCAGGACCGCCTCGCCGGTGTCAGGACAGCCGAAGAGGTAGGTGTAGGTCGAGGATTCCGGCTCGAAGAGCTGGCGAAAGATCATGGGTAACTCCCGTCCATGGGGTTCAGGCGAGGCTGGAGATCGCTTTCTCGAGCTTCTCGCGAACATGTTCAGCGGCTTGCTTCAGCGCGGGGTTGTCTATTGCCGTCATGGAAGCGACCGGATCCACGGCCGCGACCTCGGTCTCGCCGGAGACGGTCTGCTGGACGACGACATTGCACGGCAGCATGGTCCCGACCTTGTCCTCAAGCTGCAGCGCCTGGTGAGCCAGCGTCGGATTGCATGCACCAAGGATGGTGTACGGCCGGAACTTGGCGCCGATCTTCGATCTCAACGCCTCCTGGATGTCGATGCGGCTGATGATCCCGAAGCCCTCGCCCTTCAGCGCCTCCTCGGTACGGGACACAGCGGCCTCGAAATCGAGCGGGACGGTTCTTGCGATGTAGTAGCTCATCGGCCGTCGTCCTCGCGATCCGCGTCGCCGGCGCCGCCCTGCTCCTCCGCCTCGCCGGACACTGCGGCTCCAGCGACGGCGGCGGCTTCATCGAGGGGGCCGCAGTAGATGCCATGAAGAGTCTCTATGACCTTCGCCGCCTCCGCGCTTGCAAGGCTGTAGTAGATCGTCTGACCATTGCGCCGAGTGCGGACGAGGCCGTCCTTCCGCAGAAGCGCTAGCTGTTGGGAAACGGCCGTCTCCCTCGCGTCGATCAGGCGCGCGAGCTCACCGACGGACCGTTCCCCCTCCACCAGGTGGCACAGAAGGAGGAGCCGGTTCCGACTGGCGAGCGACTTGAGCAGCTCCGTTGCCTGCTCCACCGCGTGCATCATCTCTTCTATATTCATACGTTCGTAGATATGAAGGATCTGCGCTGGTATCAAGGTGGAAAATGACGGTGGTCGTGCGGCGTTGCCGCCCGGCAGCGATCCGCCTGGAGCACGCATGCGCATCTACGAGCGCTCCGTGCTTCCACGCCTGCTCGACTGCGCGTTCGAGATGGCGGTGATCGGCCGTCAAAGAGCCATGCTCGTACCGCACGCCCGCGCCTTGTGCTGGTGGGGGCGGGTTCGGGCACTTCCGATACTACGATCGTGAGCTTGTGGATCTGTGGGGGCTCGAGCCCTCGGAGCCGATGCAGCGAAGGCATCGGCTGCAGTGCAGGGCTGGCAGGACGGCATCGCGCCGACCTGGAAGCGCGTTGCGGGCGGGTGCCGCCTCAACCGGGACCTGCCCGCGCCAATCACCGCCGGCGGGCTCCAGATCGAGCAAATGGACGCCGGCTACATCCTGCCCCGCCTTCACGTTCAACTACCGGGGCTCGGCGGGAGCGCGCTGAGGCCGATCGATAGTCCAGAACGGGACCTCCGCCCACGCCTGGCAACCGGATATAATCATACTTGCGCATATTCGCAGAGATGACTATGTGCATCGCTCGAAGCGGATCAGCGCCTGGCCACCCCCGATGTCGGCGGGACGCGGCGCAACCGTCATCAACTACAAAGGAGTGCTGGAATGCCCAAGCACCTGACGCCTACTCTGGCCGTGTCGTCGCAGCTGACCCTGGAAGACGTTCGCAAGGCCGCGGACGAAGGCTATCGCTCGATCATCTGCAACCGTCCGGACGGCGAGGAGACGGCGCAGCCGAACGCGAAGGCGATTGGAGCTGCGGCCACGGCACTCGGCCTCCAGTTCACGCACATCCCCGTCACATCGGGCAAGATCACGGACGAGGACGTGACCGCGATGGAGACGGCGCTGAACGCGATGAACGGCCCTGTTCTCGCATACTGCCGCTCCGGCACCCGCTCAGCGATGCTATGGGCGCTGTCTGCAACCAAGGAGCGTGACCCAGAACAGATACTCGAGATCGGACGGCTGGCCGGGTATGATCTGGGATCGATCCGCAACAAGCTGATCACCCGCAATAGCGGCAGGAACGGCGCAGTAGGGAAGGCCTCGGTCTACGACGTCGTCGTGATCGGCGGCGGAGCTGCCGGCATCGCCACCGCGACGAGTCTGCTCTCCCGGCGGGCCGACCTCAAGGTCGCGATCGTCGAGCCGGCGGAATACCATTACTACCAGCCGGGCTGGACCCTCGTCGGCCGGGGCGTGTTTTCCGCCGAGCAGACGAAGCGCCGCATGGCGGATGTGCTGCCGCGCCGCGCAACGTGGATCCGGATGTCATCGATCGGCTTTCTCCCGGACGATAATTCGATCGTTCTCGAGAACGGCAGGCGGGTCCAGTACGACGTGCTTGTGGTGGCGCCCGGCCTGAAGCTCGACTGGGGCGCGATCCCGGGCCTGAGCGAGACTCTCGGCAAGAACCGCGTCACCTCAAACTACCGCTACGACCTTGCGCCCTACACGTGGGAGCTCGTGCAGAACCTGAAGCAGGGGCGCGCCCTGTTCACGCAGCCGCCGATGCCGATCAAGTGCGCGGGGGCACCGCAGAAGGCGATGTACCTCAGCTGCGACGAATGGCTGCGCAGCGGCAGGCTGGACGACGTCAAGGTCGAGTTCCACAACGCCGGGGCGGTCCTGTTCGGAGTCCCAACCTACGTCCCGCCCCTGATGGGCTACGTCGATCGGTACGGCATCGATCTACGCTTCGAGTCGAAGCTGATTGCCGTGGACGGCCCCCGCCGTGTCGCCACGTTCGAGCGCAAGCGGCCGGACGGCCAGACGAGCGTCGCTCACGAGAGCTTCGACATGCTCCACGTCTGCCCTCCCCAGACTGCGCCCGACTTCGTGCGCGAGAGCCCGCTCGCGGCAGCGTCGGGCTGGGTGGATGTCGACCAGTGGACGCTTCAGCACGCGCGCTTCGCGAACATCTTCAGCCTGGGCGACGTCTGCTCGGCGCCCAACGCCAAGACGGCAGCGGCAGTGCGCAAGCAGGCGCCGGTGGTGGCCGTCAACGTGCTGGACGTGCTGGAGGGGAGAGCCCCCAGCGCCGGGTACGATGGATACGGTTCGTGCCCGCTGACAGTGGAGAAGGGAAAGGTGATCCTGGCCGAATTCGGCTACGGCGGCAGGCTGCTCCCGTCCTTTCCGCAATGGGTTGTGAATGGCGCCAAGCCGTCGCGCCTGTCCTGGATCCTCAAGGAGAGGATGCTCCCCCCGATCTACTGGAAAGGGATGCTCAAAGGTCACGAGTGGCTCGCTCACCCGCAGCCCGTCGAGCAGGTGAAGATGAAAGCCGAGGCGCAGCCCTGATCCCGCGGCACCATATCTGCATACTTGCGCATATAAGAAGAATCCCTACATGCATCTCAACGAAGTGACCGTGAGCGACGTCTCGCCGGTCGACCCAGGAGCACCGACATGAACCCGGAAGTCCAAGCCTATTTCGATGAGGCGACCTTCACCGTCTCCTACCTTGTGTGCGAGCCCGGCGGCACGCACTGCGCGATCGTGGATCCGGTGCTCGACTTCGATCCGAAGTCGGGGCGCACGTCCACGGTCTCGGCCGACAGGATCATCACCGATGTTCGCACGAAGGGCCTCATCGTCGACTGGATCCTCGAGACGCATGCCCATGCCGATCACCTGTCGGGAGCACCATACCTGCGGAAGGCGCTCGGCGGTCGGATCGGCATCGGCGAGCACATCAAGCAGGTGCAGAGGATCTTCAAGGACGTCTTCAATCTGGAGAGCACGTTCAACACCGATGGCGCCCAATTCGACCACCTTTTCAAGGATGGCGAGCGCTTCAGCATCGGCGCGCTCCCAGGGCGGGTCCTGCATACGCCGGGCCATACGCCGGCCGACCTCACATACGTGATAGGGGACGCCGCCTTCGTGGGCGATACGATCTTCATGCCCGACTTCGGCACCGCGCGAACCGACTTCCCGGGTGGTGATGCGGCGCAGCTCTACCGCTCGACCAAGAAGGTGTTGGCGCTTCCCCCCGAGACGCGCCTCTACCTTTGCCACGACTACAAGGCTCCAGGTCGCGACGAGTACGTCTGGGAGACGACCGTAGCGGACCAACGAGCCCGCAATGTCCACGTTCGCGACGGGATCTCGGAGGAGGAGTTCGTCGCGATGCGCACCGCGCGTGATGCGAAGCTGGCAATGCCGATGCTCCTACTTCCCTCCGTTCAGGTGAACATCCGCGGAGGCGAACTGCCGCCCGAGGAGGCCAACGGCGTCCGGTACCTCAAGATCCCCCTGGATGCTCTGTAACGACGGAGAGCGGAGACGACCATGATCACGCAGTTCACACCGATCTCCGCGCTCGCCGGAGGCATAATGATCGGACTGTCGGCAGTCTTGCTGCTGCTCACCAGCGGCCGCATTGCCGGCATCAGCGGAATTCTCGGCGGGGTGCTTGCACCGCGTCACGGTGACGTCTCCTGGCGCATCCTCTTCATCGCAGGACTGCTCACCGGGCCGCTGCTCTACGCCCTGATGGTCGGCGGGCTGCCCGATGTGACTATCGACGACTCCCTGCCGCTGCTCGTCGTCGCCGGCCTGGTGGTCGGCTTCGGGACCCGCCTGGGGAGCGGCTGCACCAGCGGCCATGGCGTCTGCGGCCTTGCCCGGTTTTCGCCGAGGTCGCTCGCAGCGACAGGCATCTTCTTCGCGGTGGCGGTCGTGACCGTCTTCGTTTCGCGTCACGTGGTGGGAGTCTGAGCCGTGGGTAACAAGATCATGTCCCTGGTCGCAGGCCTGCTTTTCGGCTTCGGATTGACCCTCGCTCAGATGGTCAATCCGCAGAAGGTGCTCAACTTCCTGGACTTCGCAGGCACGTGGGATCCGAGCCTCGCGTTCGTGCTGGGCGGCGCGACCATCACCGCGGCGATCGGCTTCAGGCTGGCTGGCCGGCGGGCGGCTCCGCTGTTTGCAGATCGCTTCCAGCTCCCCACCGCCAAGGACATCGACACGCCGCTTGTCGGCGGGGCCGTCCTGTTCGGGATCGGGTGGGGCCTCGTCGGCCTCTGCCCGGGGCCCGCGATCGCTTCTCTTGCCATCGCTCCCGGCAGCGTCGCCGTGTTCGTCTTGGCTCTGATCGCGGGCATGCTCCTCCATCGGCTCCTTGCCACGCGCGGCGTCGGCAGCGCCGGCGCCAAGGCGACATCCCGCTGAATGCCGCACGGACAGCCACAAGCGAGTAGGAAATCAGATGCTTGAGCCCATCCAATATGTCCTCGGCGGGGGATCAGGCGCGCTCGTCGGCTTCGTCCTGGGCCTGGTCGGGGGGGGCGGGTCGATCCTGGCTGTGCCCTTGATGGTCTATCTCGTGGGCGTTCCAAGCCCGCACGTGGCCATCGGAACGAGCGCATTCGCCGTCGCGGCCAATGCCCTCACCGGCCTGCTCAATCACGCGAGGGCCGGGACGGTTAAGTGGCGCTGTGCCGCCATGTATGCCGGTGCCGGCGTGGCGGGGGCCCTGGCCGGCTCCACACTCGGAAAATCGGTGGACGGGCAGCGCCTGCTGTTTCTGTTCGCCATCGTCATGGTCATCGTGGGCATCATGATGCTGCGCGGCCGGCGGAATACCGGCAACCCGGGCGCCCAGTGCAACCGCGAGAATGCGCCCAAGGTCCTCGGGTACGGCCTCGGGACCGGCGCCTTCTCGGGATTCTTCGGCATCGGCGGCGGCTTTCTCATCGTTCCCGGACTCGTTGCCTCGACAGGGATGCCGATCATCAATGCGATCGGATCCTCGCTGGTGGCGGTCACCGCCTTCGGCCTCACCACCGCCTTCAACTACGCTCTGTCGGGCCTGGTGGATTGGCCCCTCGCGTTCGTATTCATCGGCGGCGGCGTGCTGGGCGGCTTCGCCGGCGCGACGTTAGCGAAGCGCCTCTCCGCTACCAACGGGCGGCTGACCACCATCTTCGCGGGCCTCATCTTCGTGGTCGCGGCCTACATGCTGTGGAAGAGCGCCGGTGCGCTCTGACGCCCCTACTTCCAGGCCGGAGCCCACCGATGGAATCCTCTGAGACGGCGCTGATCCTGGCGCGAGCGCAGTTCGCCTTCACGATCAGCTTCCACTTCATTTTTCCGGCTTTCTCGATCGGCCTGGCATCCTACCTCGCCGTCCTGGAAGCCCTGTGGCTGAAGACGGGCAAGGGGCTCTATGCGAACCTCTACCGCTACTGGCTGAAGATCTTCGCGATCGCGTTCGCGATGGGCGTCGTCTCCGGGATCGTGATGTCCTACCAGTTCGGCACGAACTGGTCGGTCTTCTCGGACCGCGCCGGTCCCGTGATCGGTCCGCTCATGGCCTATGAAGTGCTGACCGCGTTCTTCCTCGAGGCCGGGTTCCTCGGAGTCATGCTCTTCGGGATCAACAAGGTGGGCAAGGGGCTTCACTTCGCCGCGACGCTGATGGTGGCGCTGGGCACATTCATCTCGGCCTTCTGGATCCTGTCCGTGAACAGCTGGATGCAGACCCCGACAGGGTGGACGACCAACGCGGTGGGGCAGTTCGTTCCGGCCGAGGGGTGGCTCGAGATCATCTTCAATCCCAGCTTCCCCTATCGGCTGGTCCACACCGTGATCGCGGCGTACCTCACGACGGCGCTCGTCGTGGGTGCGGTCGGCGCCTGGCACCTGCTGCGGGACCGAGCGAACCTCGGCGCTCGCAAGATGTTCTCGATGGCGATGTGGATGGTGGCGCTCGTCGCTCCGGTTCAGATCTTCGTGGGAGACCTGCACGGCCTCAACACCCTGGAGCACCAGCCCGCCAAGGTGATGGCGATGGAAGGTCACTATCAAAGCCAACCGGCCGGAGCTCCGCTCATACTGTTCGGGCTGCCCAACCCGGTCGAACGCCGGATCGACTACGCGCTCGAGATTCCGAAAGCCTCATCGCTCATCCTGAAGCATGATCCCGACGCACCCTTGGCAGGGCTCGACACCATCCCGGACGACGAGGAGCCGCCGGTCTGGATCGTGTTCTGGTCCTTCAGGATCATGGTGGGGCTCGGTTTCCTCATGCTCGGTCTTGGTGCCCTGAGCCTGCTCGGCCGTATGCGCGGCAAACTCTACGAGTGGAATCTGCTTCAGCGGTTCGCGCTGCTGATGGGCCCGGCCGGGTTCGTTGCCGTTATCGCCGGATGGATCACCACGGAGGTCGGCCGTCAGCCCTGGACCGTCTACGGCCTCCTGCGCACCGCGGATTCCGCCGCACCGCTCGATGCTCCGGCGGTGGCGGCGTCGCTCCTTGCATTCGTGATCGTCTACTTCAGCGTGTTCGGCGCGGGCACCTGGTACATTCTGCGCCTGATGCGCCACGCGCCCTCGGCGCATGAACCGACGCCGGCGGCGGCGCCGATCAGAACGGCAGGCATCACGCCCGCTGCCGCCGTGGAAGATCGCGCCCATTCGTCCGCGAGCCATAGAGGAGGGGAGCGGTGATGGGCGTCGGTGTCGATCTGACGGTCATCTGGGCGGCGATCATCGCCTTCGCCGTGGCAGCGTACGTGGTCATGGACGGCTTCGACCTCGGGATCGGCATCCTGTTCCCGAAGTTCAAGGTGGGGCCCGAGCGCGACAAGGCGATGAACACCATCGCGCCCGTGTGGGACGGCAACGAGACATGGCTCGTTCTCGGCGGGGGCGGACTCCTTGCGGCGTTCCCGCTGGCCTACTCGATCATCCTGCCAGCCTTGTACGCGCCGCTCACCGCCATGCTCCTGGGCCTCGTGTTCCGGGGTGTCGCGTTCGAGTTCCGCTGGCGGGATCCGTCACACCGAAGGATCTGGGATGCCGCCTTCTTTGCGGGATCGGTCGTTGCAACGTTTGCGCAGGGCATTACGGTTGGCGCTCTGCTGCAGGGCATCTCCGTGGACGGGCGTGCCTATGCGGGCGGCTGGTGGGACTGGCTGACGCCGTTCAGCCTGCTCACCGGGGCCAGTCTTCTCGTCGGCTATGCCCTGCTCGGCGCGTGCTGGATCATCTGGAAGACATCAGGTCCGCTTCAGGACGACGCGTTCCGCCTCGCACGACGGCTGGCCATCCTCCTCATCGCCGCGATCGCGGCCGTCAGTGCCTACACACCGTTCCTCGAGGGGAAGTACTACGAACGCTGGTTCGCATGGCCGGGAGTACTGGCCGCGGCGCAGGTGCCCCTGCTCGTTGCGATCACCGCCGCCCTCCTGATGCGCAGCCTCGCGAGGGGGCATCACCGTGCGCCCTTTGCCCTGACGCTGGTGCTGTTCGGGCTCTCGATGCTCGGCCTCGCCATCTCGATATGGCCGGACGTCATCCCCGGCCGGGTGAGCATCTGGGAAGCCGCCGCTCCCGAGGAGAGTCAGTCGTTCATGCTCGTCGGCACCTCGGTCCTTATCCCGCTCATCCTGGCGTACACGGGCTGGGCGTACTGGGTCTTCAGAGGAAAGGTCGACGAGGAGGGCTACCACTGATGGCGCCCCCGCACGCACCGCTGTGGCAGCGCCTCGGCTGGATGGCGCTGATCTGGACAGCGAGCGTCGCCGTGGTCGGCGCGGTCGCAGCCGTCCTGAGATGGTGGCTCGTCCCCTGAGCTGCGCGCGGGCCGCAGCTCCTCACTCGAAACCATACTCGAAACGGAGAAGTCAGATGACGGACAGGATCAGGATCAGCGACAAGGTGATCGTAGGCAAGGTGCCGCCTGCGGAGGGCGATCTCAAGAGCCTTGCCCTGGAAGGTTTTGCAGCAGTCGTGAACCTGAGGCGTGCCGGCGAGCCCAACCAGACTCTCACTCCCGAGGAGGAAGGCGAGGCTGCCGCCCGCTACGGCCTTCGCTATGTGCACATCCCCGTCGACCTCGCTAACATCGACGAAGGCACGATCCAGCGGTTCAAGGACGAGATCGGCCAGCTGCCGGGCCCGGTGTTCGTGCATTGCGCATCCGGCCGGCGGGCGGAAGCCGTGGCATCGGCCGCGGAGCGTGAATAGGCGCCGATCCCACATTGCGAGGCCTGCGGACTGCGACGCGGCGTCACCCGGCGCATACCGGCGGCGATCCAGTGCGAGCGCCCGTCGCCGGGTGCTCGTGAGCCGAATGGGCTGCCTACGTGCATGACCTCGCCCAAGCCGGTCGGCTGAATCTGGGACTGCGTCAGAACCTGGCGCAGTTCTCCCTGCTCGTGCTCGTGAATGCCTTCGTGGGCGGAATGGTGGGCATCGAGCGAAGCATCCTTCCGGCCCTCGCGCAGGAGGAGTTCCATCTTGCCGAGCGCACCGCGATCCTTTCCTTCATCGCGGTGTTCGGTGTCACCAAGGCGGTGGCGAACTATTTCGCGGGGCGATTCTCGGATCGCTGGGGGCGCAAGCCCGTCTTGGTCGCCGGATGGCTCGTAGCCCTTCCGACGCCGTTCCTGATCATGGCGGCGCCGAGTTGGGAATGGGTAGTCGCCGCGAACGTGTTCCTCGGCATCAGCCAAGGTCTCACCTGGTCCACAGCCGTGATCATGAAGATCGACCTCGCAGGAGCTCGGAACCGCGGCCTCGCCATGGGGATCAACGAGTTCGCGGGCTATTTCGCGGTTGCTCTCGCGGCCCTGGCGACCGGCTGGATCGCAGCGACCTACGCCCTGCGCCCCGAGCCATTCTACCTGGGCGTGGCATTCGCCATGACCGGCTTGCTGCTGTCGATCATCGCGGTCCGGGAGACGAGCGGGCATGCGTCGCTCGAGGCGGAGGACCGGCAGGCGAATGGCTCCCCAGTCGGCACGCCCGGCGCTCGAGAGGTGTTCGGCAGGGTCACCTGGAATGACCCTAACCTGGCGTCGGTGACCCAGGCGGGTCTCGTCAACAACCTGAACGATGGAATGGCCTGGGGGCTCTTCCCCCTCCTGTTCGCGGCCGCGGGTCACGGGCTCGCGGCCATCGGCGCGCTCGCGGCGCTCTATCCGGGCGTCTGGGGGCTCGGCCAGCTGCTCACCGGGGCCCTGTCCGACAAGATAGGACGCAAGTGGCTCATCGCTTCAGGGATGTGGGTGCAGGCAGCGGGCATTGCTCTGACGGCGGTGGCGACCGGTGGCGCGGGTTTCGCGGCCGGAGCCGTCCTGCTGGGAGCGGGCACGGCGATGGTCTACCCGACGCTCCTCGCGGCGATCGGCGACGTAGCACACCCCTCGTGGCGAGCATCGGCGGTCGGCGTCTACCGTCTCTGGCGGGACCTCGGCTACGCCTTCGGTGCCATCCTGGGAGGCGTTGTCGCAGATCACCTCGGCCTGCGCGGGGCCGTCGCGCTCGTCGCAGCCCTCACCTTCATCTCTGGGACCATTGTGGCTCTCCGGATGCAGGAGACGCTCCGCAGGAAGTGACGGCCGTCGGCTGGAAAGCAGACGCCACAGGGCGGCCCGCCCATTTGCGAGTTCGTATCGATGGAGACGAGAATGGATCATCGCCAGGCTTGGGACGACCGCTATTCGGTTGAGCACTTCGTCTTCGGTAGGGAGCCGAATGCCTTTCTGAAATCCTGTGCCGGGTACCTGCGGCCGGGGATGCGCGCACTGGCGCTGGCCGACGGCGAGGGGCGGAACGGCGTCTGGCTTGCGGAGCAAGGCCTCGATGTCCTCTCCACCGACATCTCTCCACGCGCGCAGGAGAAGGCCCGCCGGCTGGCAGCAGACCGTAACACCGATCTTTCGTTCGAACTCGTCGACCTAGCGAGTTGGAGATGGCCGCCGGAGAGGTTCGATCTGGTCGTTGCAATCTTCATCCAGTTCGCCGGTCCGGACCTTCGGGAGCGCATCTTCGAGGGCATCAGGTCGACCCTGAAGCCAGGCGGCCTGCTCCTGCTCGAGGGCTATCGCCCCGAGCAAGTCGCCTTTGGGACAGGAGGGCCGCCCGCGGCGGACAACATGTACACGCTGGACATGCTGCGCGAGGCCTTCGCGGACCTCGAGATCATCAGGCTTGTCGCCTACGATTCCGATTTGAGGGAAGGCATCGGCCATCGCGGCAACTCGGCACTCGTCGACCTGGTCGCCCGAAAGCGCAGCGCGCCCGCGGACGGATCCGGGATGAGCTCCAACCCATGGCGGTAAGCACCGTCGGCGGGGACGCGCCCTCGACATCCACGTGCCAGATAGAGTGGGCGAGGAGGTCTGCGTCCGGTTGCGCAGCCAGCCAGAAGTGGCGCTACCCCTTCCGCAGCGGATTTTGCCGCGTTGCAAATGAATTTCGGGTTGGGCGCATGCCGGACCGCGAGGCACAGGCGCTCGTTCCTCCGGATCGCGCTCAACTACTTCAATCCGCCAGAGTGAGCCGGACCAGATGAAACACATGTTGAAGGGATTGATCGTGGTGACAGCACTCACGGCCGGGCAGGCCGCCGCGGCCGGGCCGACCCCATCGGCCATCGCGGGCTTTGGCGGTGTGCACCCGACCGAGGGCGCTGGCCAAAGGCCGGACCGGAAACTGCGCTACCGCGTGGTGTTCAGCATCACGAAGGCGGCGACGGAGCCCGGGAAGGTGAACCCGTCGCTCGACAGGGTCGCCCGCTTTCTGAACCTGCTGGCGGCGGACGGTGTCCGCCCGCGCCGGGGCGACCTCGTTGCGATCGTCCACGGTCCGGCGACACCGCTCACGATGTCGGACGAGGCATATCGGGCGAGGTTCGGCACGCCAAACCCCAATCTGGAGCTGATCCGCCGCCTGAGGGGGGCCGGGGCGGAAGTGCATGTCTGCAGCCAGGCGCTCTCCGGCAACAAGATCGAGCGCAGCTCGGTCGCGGAACTCGTCGAGATCGACGTTGCCGCCCTGGTGACCATCGCCAACCTTCAGCTTCGAGGCTATGCGCTCATCCCCGACTGAAGAGCCTCCGGGATGGCCGAGGTTCACCAAAGTGATCATTCCGCAGTGCTGCGATCAGGGCGGATGCGCAATGCCACGACAGGCTCGGATCCTGCAGCCCGTTCGCAGCATCGAAGTCCAACGTCCTTCGGAGCATAATCAGGGGAGATGCGCAGCGATGCTAGGGCAGGCATGAGATCTTGGAATGGCCGCCGCTTACGTCGAAGGGTGGATCAAGCGGCTGACCTGCACGATGTCCGCCGGGACTTCTCCCTGGCGTCAGCGGGAGCCTATCAACTCGATTGCGCCGGGCGAAGAGACGGTCGGCGGCTGGCGCACGGACTGTTCGTCAGGATTGAGGGACGGACAGAACTCACGGGCTCCGCGACCGGTTTCCTCGTTGGCGCTCTCGCAGGCGCCGAGAGGATGACTTCTCGTTACATCGAGAACCGTTCTTAAAAGCATTGACAGATCTGACGCGCGAGCGACAATCCCCATGCCGAAATCTTTGCGGGGCGGCGGGGGCTCGGTTCTTGGGGGAGCGATGATCCAACTGCTGCGCTGGAAGATGGAGCCGGAGGTGTTCGCGTCGGCGCTCGATGCCTGGCGAGCACGGTGGCGCCGTCAGGAGGGAGCCGCTCGCCCGGGCTTAGGGCGCAGGCGCGCCACCGAACTCGCTCGCCGCAGGATCAAGTGGTTCCGCAGCGTGAACCACCTCGAGAGCATACCGCGAAGCCATGTCGCGCTCGAGAGCGGCGCAGGCTGGCTCGAGCCCGATCAGGAGGACGTGCGGATCGTCGTGCTGCCCGACCCGGCGGACGCCGCAGGGGCATTGGAGGTCGGCACCGAACTTGCCGGGAGACGAGGTCCCTCGGCGCGCAAGAGGATCCGGAGGCTGATCCATCAGGTAGAGCTCGAACGGGACGGCAGAAGGATCGAACTACTCGCCAGTCGGCGCAGGCGGAGACGTGGAGTTCCGGCGCTGGGCGAGGATCGGAGCGATGGAGTGGGCAGGATGAGGGCCCTCTACTTGGAGAGTCTCGGCGCGGCCATCATTCCGCGGCTCGAGGAGGACGAGGTCTCACTGCTCGAGGATGCAGGTGCCATCGTCCTGGAGAACAAGACGGTCGCGCTCGTTGACACTCCCAAGGGGGAGGAGGTCACGCCGGACGAGATGCCGTGGCACCTGAAGAGCGTCTCGATCGAGGCGGCGCGCGAGAAGGGCCTGACGGGAAAGGGAGTGACGATCGGCATCCTCGACAGCGGCATCGACCCCAGCCATCCCGAGTTCAAGGGCAAGACGATCCAGTTCCAGGCCTTCAAGGTCACCGGCGAGGTGCGGCCGCTGAAGCGGCCGAAGGACTACAGCACCCACGGAACCCATGTGGCGGCGATTGCCGCCGGCCGAACGGTCGGGATCGCCCCGGACGCCAACCTGGTGGTCGCCGCCGTGCTCAATAGAAGGGACGACGGCCGTGTCGTCGGCAGTCTCGCCCAGATCCTGGCGGGCCTGAACTGGCTCGCTCGCGGCGGTGGAGAGCTGGCCTCCGGCGTCGACGTCGTGAACGTCTCGCTGGGAGGGCCCCTGGCCGATCTCGGCTACTATCAGACCATCAGCGGCTACCGGCTGCGCGGATCGACGCTGGTCGCCGCGATCGGGAACGACGGGACGAAGGGGATGGGGCATCATCAGGTGCCGGGCAAGTTCGACTGCGTCATCGCCGTCGGTGCAGTCGACGCCGCAAGCCAGGTGGCGGGCTTCAGCGACTGGGGTGAGTGCTTCAGTCATCCAGTAACCACTTCGACATTCAAGCCCGATATCATGGCCCCGGGCGTGGCGGTCATCAGCGCCGTTCCCGGCGGGAAATACGAGGCAAAGGACGGCACTTCGATGGCTTGCCCGGTGGTCGCAGGAGCGGCGGCTCTCCTCATCCAGAGCAATCCGAGCCTACGCGGAAATCCAGACGAGCTGAGCAGACAGCTTCTCGGCCTCACGAAACCTCTACCCGCTCAGGCCAGCGGATACGACGCACGTCGCGGCGGTTCCGGCCAACTTGACCTTGCCAGCATCTGAGGGAACGCCCACAATGCATGGTATGCTCGAAAAGGTGCGCTCATGCTAAGCCCGGAAGCCAAGGACATGGTTGACCGCGCGACACCTGCGCGCAAGGTATCCCTGGTCGTCTACGTTGATGCTGGCAACAGGCTCAACGAAGCCGCGAAGATCTCCGACGCCAAGGTTCGGGCGCAGCGGGTCGATACCATCTACCGACAGGCGAAGCGGCCCGTGGTCGAGAAGCTCTCTGGCTATCTGAGCGCGGGGCTGCGGATCGTCACCGATCTCGAGGGGACGCCGGGAATGGTCGTCGTCGGGCCAGCGAAGACCTGGCGGAAGGTCATTCAGGAGCAGCCCGATCTCATGGAGAACCCGCGCTGGAGGATGGTGCCCAACGATCCGGAGTTCGCGGGCGTATAGCAAGAACCGCCCGGCGCTGCCTCGCGCGGGGGCGTGCGATCTCGCGCGTTCGGCGGTGAGGCCGGCACGCACTGCCCTCATCTCGACAGCGTGATGGATCCTGACTGCTCGTGGTCACGCCGCCAGGTCGGCTCCGCCGGTGCCGACGCGGCGACGGTGCCGAGGATCATCCGAAGTCCTGAGCGGCGCCCACGCGAATTACGGAGTTACCACGGATTTGACACGAACTCGGCTTGGAGGACCGTGTCGGTCGCGGTAGTGTAACGACCTGTTCGCTGAGAGGCCAGGCATGCGCTACAGGATCAAGGCGTACACGCTCGACTCCAAGACGCGGGAGCTCGCCCGCGAGGCCGTCGACGAGGGCCTCATAGAAGAGCCGGAGATCACGTCCGGATTCGTGCAGGGGACATGCGGGGAGGCTGGCATCCGCCGCCTCTCCGAGAGCGGCCTCACGGTGCGAGCTCTGGCCCCCATCCCGGAGGAGGGCACCGGCTTCAAGAGCGCCACGCCCTCCGGCGGCCGGTCCGGAGGCGCTCCGGGGCTCTCGGGCGCGTCGGGTCCGGGGGCTGCTCCGGCATCGGCTCGCGAGCAGCCGGGCCATTACCTGATGACCCTCCGCGGCTCGGTCACGCGTGATCTGCGCGAGCGCCTGAGTGACGCGGGAGTGACGCTGCTGGAGCGCGATGAAGGAGGCCGATACGTGGCCCGCGTCGCCGAGGGTCTTGGCCGCCTCCGGGATCATCCCGACGTGGAGGACATCCAGCACTACGGCGTGCGGCAGACGCTGGAGGCGGGACGCGCGCCGACGCAGAACGCTAGTTTCGCAACCGCGTCGGTCGCCGCCGGACTTGGAGAGGCTTCCGTCCTCGAAGCGGTAGTTCATCCCGGCTTCGACAGCGATGCCCTCGCGGAGGCGCTGTCGGCGGACGGCGCCGAGGTGATGGCGACGACCCGCCGGGTGATCCGGTTCACCCTCGGACGCGCTAGGCTGGAGGACATCGCCGCCAAGGAGGAGATCGCCGAGATCCAGGCTCCCGGCGTGGCAGGATTGCTCCACGACGTCGTGCGCCCCCTGGTGGGGCTGGCGGATCAAGCGGGCGGACACCGGTCGGTTCCCTACAAAGGCGAAGGCGAGGTGGTGGGGATCGCAGACAGCGGTCTCGACCAGGAGCACCCCGACTTCCGCGGGCGCATCAGGAAGGTCGTCGCTCGGGGCCGCCCCGGAGATCCGTCCGACCTCCACGGCCACGGCACCCATGTGACGGGCACCGTCGCCGGCGACGGTTCGGCCTCGGACGGTGCGTTGGCGGGCATCGCTCCCGCAACGGAGATCGTGTTCCAGTCGCTGATGGACGCCCAGGGCGGCCTCGGCGGTCTTCCGCTCGTCCTCGGAGATCTGTTCCAAGAGGCTTATGACGAGGGTGTTCGCATCCACAACAACAGCTGGGGAGCATTCCTGCACGGCCGCTACACCAGCATGTCCTACGATGTGGACCGCTTCGTGCACGAGCATCCCGACTTCCTCCCTGTGATCGCTGCGGGGAACGATGCCAGCTGCAATCCGGGCGCCAACGTCATCAACCAGCCCGGCTTTGTCGATTGGCCGTCGATGTCCGCCCCTGCGAGTGCGAAAAACGGCCTGACCGTCGGGGCGAGCCGGTCGTCCCGGACGGACCTCGGACTGGCGAAGCTCACCTACGCCCAGGCCTGGCCGAAGAGCTTCAAGGTCCCAGGCATCGGAGAGGAGCCGGTCTCGGGCGATCCCGAGTGTCTCGCCGGTTTCAGCGGAAGGGGACCTTGCGACGACATGCGGGTCAAGCCGGACGTAGTGGCACCCGGGACCGATGTGGCCTCCACGCGGGGCGCGCGCACTCCGCTGCGGAACTTCTGGGGTCCGTACCCCCACAACCCGTACTACGCCGTCATGGGCGGCACGAGCATGGCGTGTCCGGTCGTGACCGGCCTCGCCGTGCTGGTCCGACAGTACTTCCGACGGGAGCGTGGCCATGGGAACCCGTCAGCCGCCCTGCTCAAGGCTGCGATCATCAACGGTACGAGACCTCTCTCGGGCCGCGACGCCATAGCGGATCCCGGCGGCCGGCCGAGCTACCATCAGGGTTTCGGACGGGTCGACATCTCCTCGACCGTGCCAGATCCCGCAGCTCCGACCTTCGCCCTCTCGTTTCAAGATCAGGACGCCTCGGGTTCTCCGCTCGTCGATACCGGCGACTACGTCCGCTTCGCGTTCCAGGTCGAAGCCAAAGGGGACATCCGGCTGTGCCTCGTGTGGACCGACATTCCCGGACGTGCCCTCCAGAACGCTCTGCTGATGCAGCTTGAGGACTCCTCGACCAACACCTGGAACTCGAACGGGGACCTGTACGCGCATGTGGAGATGCCGGTGCCGGATCCGCTCGCCACGATACCGGGCCTCCTGAAGCGCGACCCGAACAACAACGTCCACGTGATACGAGTCGATGACGCCGAGCCGGGCGAGTACTTCGTCAGCATATTGGCGGACAATCTCCTGGCGGGCCCACAGGGATTCGCTCTGGTGGTGGCGGGACCCGTAAGCGATCTGGCACGACTGGGGTAACTGGGGGGAGCATGCGACTGCACGCGATACGTGCCTTCGAAGGCGACTGCCTGCTCCTCGAGAGCGGCGGCGGCGAGGCGAAGTACGTTCTTGTGGATGGAGGGCCGGACGGCACCTTCGAGGATCACCTGAAACCCTATCTCGAGGCGACCATCCCCGGGGGGAGGCTCGAGGCGGTGATCGTAAGCCACGTCGACAGGGATCACATCGTCGGCGTGCTGGATCTCTTCGCCGAGCTGAACCGCCAGCGGATCGACGGGGAGGATCCGCTCATCTCGCCGGCGGAACTCTGGCACAATTCCTTCTCCGACGCGATCGACGATGACGAGGACACGATCGCAAAGGGCGTGAGGATGGTCCTTGCGAACGCCGGCGTTGCTTCAACGATCATGACCGATGTGCCGATCGCGTTCTTCGGGATTGCCGAAGGTGAACGGCTGAGGCGCGAAGCCAGACTGCTCCACATCCCCATCAACCGGACCTTCGGCGGCGAACTCATCTGCCCGGACCTGCTGCCCAACCCCGCCCTCGAGATCGGCGGCATGCGCATGACCGTCATCGGCCCCACCGATGCGAACCTCCGCGCCCTGCAGGAGGAATGGCTGGAGTGGATACGGAGGAACCGGACCGCCGCCCGCCCCGAGCAGCTCGCGAACGCGGACAAGAGCATTCCGAACCTGAGCAGCATCGTCCTTCTCGTGGAAGAGGACGGGCGCTCCCTGCTGCTCACGGGAGATGCGCGTGGCGATCACATCGAGCAGGGGCTCGACCAGGCCGGGCTCCGGCCCGACGGGACATTCCACGTTAACGTGATGAAGCTGCAGCATCACGGGAGCGACCGGAACGCAACTCGGACGTTCTTCCGCAGGAACACGGCAGACGCCTATGTCGCTTCCGCGAATGGCAAGCACGGCAACCCGGACTACGAGACCCTGGTGTGGATCGTGGAGGAGGCGCATGCAGCCGAGCGAGCGATCGAAATCGTGGCGACGAACGATGCGCCCTCAATCCAGCGAATCCGTCAGACACACCCGGAAGCGGATTTCGGATACAGGCTGAGGCTGCCGGGCGACGACGATCATGCCGTGATCGTCGAGCTGACCTGACGCCGCCCCGCTGGAGGCGCGCGGAGTCCCGAATAGCTATCTGAATGAGGCGCCAGCCGGATTTTCCTCCATAATGGACATATGTCCGTAGATCGCCGTTTGAGAGCTCGAAGGCTCCGAGGCGCAGGGAGGTTGTGGTGAAGGGTACTGCCGATCAGCCGCTCGAAGTGGCGCGCTCGCTGGTGGACCGCGGAAGGTCCGTGCCGGCGCCGATCGTGCGGGCGCTGCTTCGGCGCCTCGACGAATTCCAGCGGCGGCGTCCAGCCTGCAATGGTGATCAGGGGTTGGGCTGATACCATCGAACGGTGCCGACGCGCTCCTCCAGGGGCGCCCGCCGGTTCCGGTGCAGGCGTCGAATCGCGCTGTGCGCGCCCCAGCCGCACCTGGCGCCTCAAACGTCTGCGCTGTCGAGGCTGTCATCCTATAAACGCCCGATCTTTCAGGATCAGGCATATACGGTCGGAGACCTTTCCGAGCCACCGCTGACTGGCGGTCGAATGTGATTTTCGGGGTATAAACCGGGGTACTATCTTCGCTGTCCTGGCAAAAATGGCCGTAAAACCTGCCCTTGGGCCTGATTTCTGAATCCCTCCCGCTCCGCCACTTCTCCACCGGAACCTTTGTGGCGCGGCTCCAGCAGCATAGCCCGCGACGCTCGGCGTAACCGTTCACCCTTCCGCCGGCGCTTGACAGCAACACCGGATTTGCACCAAAGTGAACGTTCTCAAGAAGTGCGGACGACCGCACCGAGGACAGGGGAGACTTTGATGCGCGGCTTCAACGCACGCTCGCTTTCGCGTTTCGTGATGGGTGCTTCCACGCTGGCCATCGCGGCCGTCCCGGGCGCCGCGCTGGCGCAGGACGCTGTCGCCACGGTCGGCACGCCCGGCGATTCCGAGACGCAGGATCAGCCCGCGACGAACGAGCCGGAAGAGGACATCGTCGTCACCGGCATTCGCGCCAGCCTTCGCGAGGCGGTGGACATCAAGCGCAACGCCCAGGGGATCGTCGACGCGATCTCCGCCGAGGACATCGGCAAGTTTCCCGACACCAACCTCGCCGAATCGCTGCAGCGCATCACCGGCGTCTCGATCGACCGGTCGAACGGCGAAGGCTCGACCGTGACGGTCCGCGGCTTTGGTCCCGAATACAACCTCGTCCTGCTCAACGGGCGGCAGATGCCGACGGCGACGCTCGGCGACGGCGCCAGCCCGCCCGCCTCGCGCTCGTTTGACTTCGCCAATCTTGCCTCGGAAGGGATCGCCGCGGTCGAGGTCTACAAGACCGGCCGCGCCTCGGTTCCCTCCGGCGGCATCGGCTCCAGCATCAACATCCGCACCCCGCGCCCGCTCGACCGGCTCGGCATGCGCGGCAGCATCGCCGTCAAGGGCGTGATGGACACGTCGCGCAACGAGGGAAATCCGATCACGCCGGAAGTCTCCGGGATCTTCTCCAAGAGCTTCGCCGACGGCCGCTTCGGCATCCTCCTCTCCGGCGCCTATCAGAAGCGCAAGGCGAGCGTGAACTCGGCGAGCGTCGGCTTCCGCGACGGCTTCGTCGGCAGCGAGAACGACTGGGGTACGCTGCCGCAGAGCAGCCCGAACATCACCAATCGTCCGGGCCCCAACGACGTCTACGAGATCCCGCAGAGTGCGGCCTATGACCTGATCGACATCAAGCGCGAGCGGATCAACGGCCAGGTGGCGCTGCAATATCGCCCGACCGACGATCTTACGGCGACGATCGACTACACCTATTCGCGCAACAAGGTGGAGGTGCGCGACAGCAGCGTCGGCATCTGGTTCAACTTCGGCGACACATCGAGCGCCTGGACCGACGGTCCGAGCGCCGGCCCGATCTTCTACACCGAGCGATTCGGTCCCGGTAAGGACCTCTCGTACAGCGGTGCGCTGACCGCCAACCAGACCGAGAACAAGTCGCTCGGCGGCAATCTCACCTGGGATGCGCCCGGGCGCGTCACCGTGACGCTGGACGCGCACCATTCGACCGCGGAATCGAAGCCGACCAACGAATACGGCTCGAGCACCTCGGTCGGCAACGCGATCTTCGGCGTGCAGAGCCAGACGATCAATTTCGAGAACGACCTGCCGGTCCTCTCCGTCACCATGTTCCCGGGCATCGATCCGCTCGACCGCTCGCTGATCACGCCCACCGGCAACTCGTTCCGCAACGCCTATTTCCGCGACGAGATCAACCAGGTCCAGCTGAAGGGCCGCTACGATCACGAGGGCGATTTCCTCGACAGCATCGACGTCGGCTTCTCCTACGTCGACAACAAGGTGCGCTCGGCCTACGGCTTCATCCAGAACGACACCTGGGGCGGCATCGGCCCGGCGTCCGACATCCCGGACGATTTCTTCGAGCTCGTCACCATTCCAGACAAGTTCGAGGGCGTCCCCGGCGCCGGCACGTCCGGGATGATCCCGGCGCTCTACGTCTTCAATTTCGAGACGATGGCAGACCTGCTGGAGAGCAAGTACCACGTCTGCAGCAACCCGCAGACCGGCTCCGCCCAGGCGGGCACCTGCCTTGCCGACTTCACCGTCGACCGCCGGATCCGCGAGAAGACGATCTCGCCCTATATCCAGTTCAATGCGCAGTTCGACGCCTTCACCCGTCCGGCCCACATCATCGCGGGCCTGCGCTACGACGAGACGCTGATCGATTCCCGCGCGCTCGTGCCGATCCCGGTCGGCACGCGCTGGGTCTCGGCCAACGAGTTCAGCATCATCTACTCCGGCCAGAGCGACTTCACCCGGTTCCGCGGCCACTACCGCAACTGGCTGCCGTCGATCGACTTCGACATCGAACCGGTGGAGGATGTGAAGCTGCGCGCCTCCTACAGCCACACGATCACCCGCGCCGATTATGCGAGCCTGCAGGGCGGGCGGACGATCGATTCCAATCCGCGCATCGGCGGCGGCACCGGCAGCCAGGGCAACCCGGGGCTCGTACCGTACAAATCGAAGAACATCGATCTGTCGGCGGAATGGTATTACGGCCGGGAGAGCTACATCTCCGCCGGCTTCTTCCACAAGAACGTCCAGAACTTCATCGGACAGACCCAGATCGACACGACGGCCTTCGGCTTGCTCAACCCGGCCGACGGGCCGCGCTACCAGCAGGCGGTGGCGGCGCTCGGAACCACGGACGCGGTCCGGGTGCGCGACTACATCCTGCGCAACTTCCCGCAATCCTCGACGGTGACCGGCTCCACGATCATCAACGGCCAGACCTTCCTGACCGGAGACATCTTCGGCGTGACCGGGGACAATCCGTTCAACTTCCAGATCGGCCTGCCGTTCAACAGCGATCAGACCGCCAAGATCCACGGCTTCGAGTTCGCGGTCCAGCACCAGTTCTGGGACACCGGCTTCGGCGCGATCCTCAATTATACGATCGTCCGCGGCGACGCGAAGTACGACAACACGATCCATCCGGACATCGGGCAGTTCGCGCTCACCGGCCTCAGCGACAGCGCCAACGCGGTCTTGTTCTACGACAAGAGCGGTTTGCAGGCGCGCGTCGCCTACAATTGGCGCGATGAATTCTACGCCGGCGGCACGTTCGACCCGACCTATGTCGAGGCCTATGGCCAGGTCGATGCGAGCGCGAGCTACGAGTTCATTCCCGGCCTGACCGCCTTCGTCGAGGCGATCAACCTGACCGGCGAAAGGCGGCGCGGCCACCGCCGCTCGGAGAACTTCGTCACCTTCTCGCAGCCGGGCTACGCACGCTACTCGGCGGGACTGCGCTTCACCTTCTGAGCTCGCGCGCACGGGAACCGCGCGCGGCGCGGCTCCCGGCTGGAGGGTGGCTTTTCCTGCCCTGCGGGCGCAGATTGCCGGCACAACGCAACCCTCGGACGCTCTCGGTGCACACGCGACCCGCCCAAGATCAACCCCCGCAAGCCGATGCCGTGACCCGCGTGGCGATCGTCGGCGGCGGCACGGCCGGCTGGCTCGCCGCCGGTCTGATCGCGGCACGCGGCAACGAGGTCGCGGCCGCACCGCTCGAGGTGACGCTGATCGAATCCCCCGATGTACCGACGATCGGCGTGGGGGAGGGCACCTGGCCGACGATGCGGCGGACGCTGCAGCGGATTGGCATCGGCGAGGCCGAGTTCCTGCTGGCCTGCGACGCCGCGTTCAAGCAGGGCTCTCGCTTTGACGGATGGGTGACCGGCGAGCCGGGGGATCATTATTTCCACCCCTTCACCGCGCCCGTCGACGGGGAACCGCGCGACCTTGTGCAGGCCTGGTCAGGACGCGGCGGGCGTGCCTTCGCCGAGGCGGTGAGCCCGCAACCCCGGGCCTGCGCGCTCGATCTCGCGCCCCGGCAGCGGGCAATGCCCGATTATGCCGGCGCGCTGAACTACGCTTACCATCTCGACGCCGGCAAGCTCGCCGAGCTGCTGCGCGGCCATGCGACCCAGAGGCTCGGCGTCCGGCACGTCCGGGATCACGTCGTCGCGGTCGAGGCCGCGCCCAACGGCGACATCGCGGCGGTGCGGACGCGCTCGAGCGGCGACGTCGCGGCCGATCTCTTCCTCGACTGCAGCGGCCATGCCGCCCTGCTGATCGGCGAGCATTACGGCGTCCCGTTCGTCGACCGCAGCCGCGAATTGTTCAACGACCGTGCCCTCGCCGTGCAGGTGCCGGTCGACAATGGCAGCCCGATCGCCTCGCAGACCAATGCCACGGCGCATTCCGCCGGCTGGATCTGGGACATCGGCCTGCCGACCCGCCGCGGCATCGGCTGCGTCTACTCCTCCCTTCATGCCGACGACGAAGCGGCGGCGGCAACGCTCGAGGCCTATTTGCGCAAGGCCGTGCCCGCGGTGGGTGTCGATCGCGCCGCCTTCCGCCGCCTTGCCTTTGCGTCGGGACACCGCGAGCGCTTCTGGGAGCGCAACTGCCTGGCGATCGGCCTCTCGGCCGGCTTCCTCGAGCCGCTCGAAGCCTCGGCGATCGTGCTGATCGAGCTGTCGCTCGACGCCCTGCTCGCCAACTTCCCGCGGACGCGGGCCGCGATGGCGCTCCAGGCGAAACGGTTCGACGCTTTGTTCCGCTACCGCTGGGATCGGATCGTCGAGTTCCTGAAGCTGCATTATGTACTGAGCCGGCGCGACGAGCCTTATTGGCGGGCGCATCGCGATGCCGCCTCGATCCCGCCGCGCCTCGCCGAGCTGCTGCAGGTCTGGCGGCACCAGCCGCCATCGCGCTTCGATCTGCCGATGGTGGACGAGGTCTTCCCGGCGGCGAGCTACCGATATGTGCTCTACGGCATGGGCTTCCCCGTTCCCGCCGAACCGGCCGCCGCCTCGGTCTCCTGTGCGGCGGTGGACGCGGCGCTGCGCCAGGTCGAGCAGCGCGGCCGCGCCCTCGCCGCCAGCCTGCCGGCCCATCGCGCCTATCTCGATGCCCTGAGAGATCAGGGCGCCTCCCGCCCTTCGATTGCGACGATCTGCTGAATGTCCGAACACGCCCTTCTCGACACCGCCGCCCACCGCGACCTGAGGGTCCGCACTGACCGCGCCGAGGAGCTTGGCGATGCGATGATGTGCGCGATCGTCATGCCTGCCGAGTTCCGCCAGGTGCAGAACGAATATGCGATCCTCTTCCGCCGCGACGCGGAGCGGGAGGGGTTCACCGCGCTGGCGATGTTCGGCTTCGAGGCCGGCGAGAATCTGTACCTCGAGAACGGCCGCTGGGACGCGCGCTATCTCCCGCTCGCCGTCGACATCCAGCCGTTCCTGATCGGCGGCGCCGAAGCCCAGGATGGCCCGAAGCAGGTCCATATCGATCTCGCCAGCCCCAGGATCGCGGGCGCGGAAGGAATGCGCCTGTTCGACGAGCTCGGCCGCCCCACGCCCTATCTCGACGGCATCACCGAAAAGCTCGGCGCGCTGGACGAGGGCTTCCAGGCCTCGGCTTCGTTCTTCGACGCGCTGCGCCGCCACGACCTGCTCGAACCGATGTCGCTCGAGGTCACGCTCGACGACGGAAGCACCAACCGGCTGGTCGGCTTCCACGTGATCAACGAGGAGCGGCTCGCGGAGATCGACGCCGCCTCGCTGCATGCGCTCCATGCGGAGGGGCATCTGCTGGCGATCCATATGGCGATGGCGTCGCTCGCCAATCTTGGCGCGCTGGTCGCGCGCAAGAACCGGCGGCTCGCCGGTGGCTGAGGCGGATCGCGACCTGTTCGCGGCACTCCCGAGAGTGGCCGAAAGGACGGTCGCGAACGCCGCGGCGCTCGACGCGGCGCTGCGCGATGCCAGCCAGCCCTTCGTGGTGCGCGGGCTCGTCGCCGACTGGCCGCTGGTCGCGGCGGGCCGCCGCTCCGGCAAGGCTGCCCGTGACTATCTGCTCGCGCATCACCGCGACCTCCCCTTCGTCGTCTCGATCGGCGCGCCGGAGAGCGAGGGCCGGATGTTCTACGACGATGCGATGGGCATGAACTTCCGGACGGTGAGCGCGAAGCTGCCGGACATCTTCGGGCGCATCGACCGGGGGGAGGGCACGCCGGAGCTGCCGCCGCTCTATCTCGCCTCGATCGACATGCACCAGTTCTTCGCCGGCCTCCACGAGGCCAATCATGTCGATCTCGGCGCCCGCTCGGCCCTCGCCAGCATCTGGATGGGAACGCCGACCCGGATCGCCGCGCACAATGACTTCCCGAACAATCTCGCCTGCGTCGCGGTCGGGCGGCGGCGCTTCACCCTGTTTCCGCCGGAGCAGTTCCGGAACCTCTATCTGGGGCCGGTCGACAACACCCCCGCCGGCCGGGCGATCTCGATGATCGATTTCCACGCGCCCGATTTCGCCCGCTACCCGCGCTTCCGCGAAGCGCTCGCCCACGGCCTGGTGGCGGAGCTGGAGCCGGGCGACGCGATCTACATCCCGTCCATGTGGTGGCACCATGTCGAGGGGCTCGACGCGTTCAACGCGCTGGTCAATTACTGGTGGCGGGAGACGCCGCGCTGGCTGGGGCAGCCGCAGGAAGCGCTCACCCATGCGATGATGGCGATTCGCGACCTGCCCGAGGCGGAGAAGCGCCTGTGGAGGGACATGTTCGATTATTACGTGTTCGAGAATGACGAGCAGGTGACCGCGCACATCCCCGAGTCCGGGCGCAGCGTGCTCGCGCCGCTGACCGCCGAGACGGCCGGGCGGATCCGCGCCTTCCTGCTGCGGGCGCTCAGCCGATGAGCCTGGAGGGGAAGACGATGCGGCGGGTGGTGATCGCCGGGGGCGGCACGGCGGGGTGGATGACGGCCGCGGCGATCGCCAAGACGATGGGTCGCACCGTCGCGGTGACGCTGGTGGAATCGGATGCGATCGGCACCATCGGGGTCGGCGAATCCACCATCCCCCCGCTCCAGATCTACAACCGGCTGCTCGGCATCGGCGAGGCCGAGTTCATGCGGGAGACGCAGGCGACCTTCAAGCTCGGCATATTGTTCGACCATTGGAAACAGGTCGGCCACAGCTATTTCCATTCGTTCGGCATGACCGGCAAGGATCACTGGGCCGCGGGGTTCCAGCATTTCTGGCTCTACGGGCGCGAGAAGGGCCATGCGCAGTCCTATGACGATTATTGCCTGGAGCTGATTGCGGCGCTGCAGGGCCGGTTCGCGCACCTCCCGGACAACCGGATGAACTATGCCTACCAGCTGGATTCGACGCTCTACGCGCGCTTCCTGCGGACGCTGGCGGAGAAGGAGGGGACGAGGCGGATCGAAGGCAAGATCGCGCAGGTCGAGCTCGACGGGGCGAGCGGCCATATCGCCGCGCTTTCGCTGGAGAGCGGCGAGCGGATCGAGGGCGATCTGTTCGTCGACTGCACCGGTTTTCGGGCGCTGCTGATCGAGGGGGCGCTCCACGCCGGCCATGACGACTGGACGCACTGGCTGCCGTGCGATTCCGCGATCGCGGTGCAGACCGAGAGCGTTCGTCCGGCCGTCCCCTACACGCGGGCGATGGCGCACGACGCCGGCTGGCAATGGCGCATCCCGCTCCAGCATCGCACCGGCAACGGCATCGTCTATTGCAGCCGCTATCTCGACAGGGACGCCGCGCTCGAGCGGCTGCTCGGCAACATCGAGGGACAGACGCTCACCCAGCCCAATTTCCTGCGCTTCGCGGCCGGCGCGCGGCGGCGGCAATGGCATCGCAACTGCGTCGCGATCGGACTCTCGGCGGGGTTCATGGAGCCGCTGGAATCGACCAGCATCCACCTGATCCAGCGCGCCGTGCTGCGGCTGCTGCGGCTGTTCCCGGAAGGCGGGATCAGCGAGGCCGACGTCGCCGAGTTCAACGAGCAGCAGGACGCCGACATGCTGCAGATCCGCGACTTCCTGATCCTGCACTACAAGGCCACCGACCGGCGCGACAGCCCGTTCTGGCGCCAGTGCGCCGACATGCCGGTGCCCGACAGCCTCGCCCACCGCATCGAACTGTTCCGCGAGACGGGGCGGGTGTTCCGCAAGAACGAGGAATTGTTCGCCGAGAACAGCTGGGTGCAGGTGATGATGGGGCAGGGCATCATGCCGCGGCGCCATCATCCGGTCGCCGAACGGCTGAGCGACGAGGAGCTCGACCAATTCCTGTCCGGCATCCGCGAGAGTGTCGAGCGTACCGTGGCCTCGCTTCCCGAGCACGCCGCCTACATCCAGCATTATTGCGGCGCCGGCCGGGCGCAGGCGGCCTGATGTCGGGCAGGCGCGGGGGTTCGAGGGGGATGGTGTTGGTGGGGCGTTCAAATGGCCGGGGATGAGATCGTTTCGCGCCGGCCCCGCGCCGTCACCATCAAGCACGTCGCCGCCGAGGCGGGCGTCTCGCTGCAGACCGTCTCGCGGGTGATCAACGACGGCCCCAACGTGCGCGACGCGATCAAGCAGCGCGTCGTCGCCGCGATCGAGAAGCTCGGCTACGTCCCGAGCCTCGCGGCGCGGCGGATGGGCGGTACCCGCTCCTACCTGCTGCTCGCGCTCAACGACCGCGACCGCACGATCGCCGGCTGGCAATCCGGCGACGGCACCGACTGGGTCGATCAGATGCTGCTCGGCGGCATGCTGAAATGCGCCGAGCACGGCTATCGGATGATCTTCGAGCTGGTCGACACGCACAGCCTGCACGTCGAGCGGGAGCTGACCGCGGCGCTCGCCGCCCTCCACCCGGACGGCGTCATCCTCACCCCGCCGCACGGCGACAATCCGCTGATCACCAGGCTGCTCGCCTCGCGCCACATCCCGTTCGCGCGGATCGGCTCGGACGGCCAGGCGCCCGGCTTCGCCATCCAGATGGACGATGCCAAGGCCGCGGCGGCCGCGACCGAGCATCTCCTGCTGCTCGGCCACCGCCGGATCGGCTTCATCACCGGCAGCCGGGACTATTCGCTGAGCGTCAAGCGCCTGGTCGGCTACCGCTCGGCGATGCGCGGCGCCGGGATCAACACGCGCGACCTCGTCGCCGAGGGCGATTTCACCTTCGAATCCGGGGTGAAGGGCAGCGAGGCGCTGCTCGGCCTCGGCGAGCCGGTGACCGCGATCCTCGCGAGCAGCGACCAGATGGCGCTGGCGGCGCTGAACGTCGCCCGCGCCCGGGGGCTGGAGGTGCCGCGCGACCTTTCGGTGGTGAGCTTCGACGACACGCCGATCGTCCGCTTCTGCGCGCCGCCGCTGACCGCGATCCGCCAGCCGATCGCGCCGATGACCGCGACTGCCGCCGAGCTGCTGATCCGCGCGGCGAACGGCGACGAGATCGAGGACGGCCCGCACGTCCTGCCCTTCGAGCTGATCGTGCGCGAGTCCACCGCCGCGCCGCCGCGGTGACGCCGCCGCGGCTTGCGGCGGAGCGCGACGGCCGCTTCCTGCTGCTCATCGCCCTCGCCAACGCCGGCGGAGTGGTCGCCTACGCGCCGCTGCTCACCCTGCTGCTGCCGGCCAAGATGGCGGCGCTCGCCGGGCCGGCCCGGATCGAATGGCTGGCCGCCGCGACCCTCGCCGGCGCGGTCAGCGCCAGTCTCTCGAACCTCCTCTTCGGCTGGGCGAGCGACGTGATCGGCACCCGCCGCGCCTGGGCGGCGGCGGGCCTCGGCCTGACCCTCGCCAGCTACGCCTGGCTCTACGCCGCGTCCTCGCCGCTCGGCATCGTGCTTGCCGTGGTCGGCTACCAAGCGGTGCTCAACATGATGCTGGCGCCGATCGCGGCCTGGGCGGCGGACCGGGTGCCGGACCGGCGCAAGGGGCTGCTCGGCGGACTGCTCGGCGCGGGGCCGCCGATCGGCGCGCTGGCCGGGGTGATCGCGACGCTGCCCGGCCTTTCGGAGGCGATGCAGCTCGGCGTCACCTGTGCGCTGGTGCTCGCCCTGACCGCGCCGCTGCTGCTCGTGCGGCTGCCGGCAGTCGCGCCGGTCGCCCAGGCCGCCGCGGTCGACGGGACTCAGGCCCGCGCCGATTTCGCCTTGTTGTGGTGCGCGCGGCTGCTGATCCAGGTGGCGGGCAGCGTGCTGTTCGGCTTCCTCTTCTATTATTTCCAGAGCCTGCCCGCGCCGCCGGGCCAGGCCGGGGTGGCGAGGCTGGCGGCACTGGCGGTGCTGATCGCCTTTCCGGTCGCGCTCGGCGCCGGGCGGCTCTCCGATCGGATCGGGCCGCGCAAGCCGTTCCTGATCGCGGCGGCGGTGGCGGCCGCCGCCGGCCTCGCCCTGATGGGGGTGGACGCGGATGTCGCCGCGGGCACCGCCGGCTATCTGCTGTTCGGCTGCGCCGGCGCCGTGTTCCTGGCGCTCCATTCGAGCTTCGCGATGCAGCTCCTCCCCTCGCCGGCGCGGCGCGGGCGCGACCTCGGCCTGCTCAACCTCACCAACACCCTGCCGGCGATCATCGCGCCCTTGCTCGCCGTTTCGCTGGTGCCGGGACACGGCTTCGACCTGCTGTTCGAGGCCCTGGCCGGCCTCACCCTGCTCGCCGCTCTGCTGGTGCTGCTGGTGCGGCGAGACCGGCAGGCGGGGTAGGGATCATTATCCTCCCTGTGAGGCGAAGCCTCATGGGGAG
>NZ_SPDV01000002.1 GCF_004564275.1 Sphingomonas parva (ex Maeng et al. 2020) | reverse complement strand
TTGACGGTGGGTGCCTGCGCCCCGCTCTCGGCCTGGTGGACCTGAAAGCGGCGGATATCCTCGGCCGTGGCGGTGTCGGGAGGCCGCCCCAGGAAAGCGGCGAAGCTGCGCACGAAGCGGATGTAGTCGCGCTGCGTGCCCTCGCGCAGGCCGCGCATCGCCATGTCCTCGAGCATACGCTGGCGGAGCGGGGTGATCGGACGGGGGATCTGTGTCGTCATCGCGTCTTCCTCTCGAGCTGAAGGGTGACCCCTCAGGCTCGGAGGACGACTCCGACGCGCTCAAGCGCTATCGATGACCCGCGGCCTCACCGCCCTCACCAATCCCGCGCGAGCGGGTTCGTGCTTTGGCGCTCAGCGGTCGCGCCGGCGCCGGTGAAGCGCCGCCGGCGATGCGGGCACGCGCCGAGGCGCGGCGCAGGCCCCGCGCCTGTCACCGGTTCCCCGCGCATCGTGCCGCCGATTGAAAAGCCGCGCCGCGGCGGGCAGGTTCGCAGCCATCGTCCTCTGCCGAAGGCCCGACATGCCCCTGCGCGCCACGCTCGCCCTCCCCGCCCTGGCGCTCGCGCTGGCCGCGGCGGCGCCGCCGCCGGGCGGCACGCTCGCCGACGTCGACCCGTTCATCGGCACCGGCGGCCAGGGGCACACCTTCCCCGGCGCGGTGGTGCCGTTCGGGATGGTGCAGCTCAGCCCCGACACCGACACGGCCTGCGTGATCCGCGCCTGTTACGATCACGCCGCCGGCTATCGCCATGACGACCCGACGATCCAGGGCTTCTCCCACACCCATTTCTCCGGCGCCGGCCATTCCGACCTCGGCGACATCCTGGTGATGCCGGTGAGCGGCGAGGCGGTGCTGCTCGAGCCGGGCGACGCCGCGAGGCCGGGCTCCGGCTATCGCTCGCGCTTCTCGCACGACGAGGAGACCGCCTCGCCCGGTTATTATGCGGTGACGCTGGCCGATGCCCGGGTCCGGGCCGAGATGACCGCCGGCACAAGGATCGGCGTCCATCGCTACCGCTTCCGGCCGTCCGACGCCGCGCACCTCGTCCTCGACCTGCGCTCCTCGCTGTACGATTACCCCGGCAAGATCCTGTGGTCGTCGCTGCGGCTGCACCCCGACGGCACGATCACCGGGATGCGCGAGACGCGCGGCTGGGCGCCGGCCCGCAAGCTGTTCTTCGCGATGCGATTCTCCGCGCCGCTCACCGGCCACGCCTTCGTCAGCACCGAGGAGGATGTCCCCTACAAGGGCTTCCAGGGGCCGGGCCGCGGCTCCGACGCCGTCGCCGAGCGGGCGGGGCGCGCCCTGGTCGCCCGGCTCGATTTCGGCCGGCTCGACCGTCCGCTCGAAGTGCGGGTGGCGATCTCGTCGGTCGACGCGGCGGGCGCGCTGGCCAACCTTGCCGCCGAGCCGGGCGATTTCGACGCGGTGCGGGCCAGGGCGCAGGAGGCCTGGTCGCGCGAGCTCGGCCGGATCGAGATCGACGCGCCCACGCCGATGCGCCGCATGCTCGCCACCGCGCTCTACCACAGCCTGATCGCGCCCTCGATAGCGGGGGATTCGGACGGCCGGTTCCGCGGTCCCGACGACCAGGTCCACCAGGCGGACGGCTTCACCTTCCGCTCGACCTTCTCGCTGTGGGACACGTTCCGCGCCGAGCACCCGCTGCTGACGCTGATCCAGCCGGAGAGAGTCAACAGCGACATCGTCCGCTCGCTGGTCGCCAGCCAGGAGGCGAGCCCGCACTCCATCCTTCCGGTCTGGCAGTTCCAGGGGCGCGAGACCTGGACGATGATCGGCTATCATGCCGTGCCGGTGATCGCCGACGCCTATCTGAAGGGCATCAGGGGCTTCGACGCCGCGGCCGCGCTCGACGCGATGGTGAAGAGCGCCCGCTACGCGCCCTATGGCGGGCTCGGCGACTATATGGCGCGCGGCTATGTCGCCATCGATCGCGAGCCGGAGGCCGCGTCCAAGACGGTCGAATATGCCTATGACGACTGGACGATCGCGCGGATGGCGCGGGCGCTGAGCCGCGGCGACCTCGCCGCCGAGTTCGACAAAAGGGCCGGCTATTGGCGGAACACGTTCGATACGCGCACCGGCTTCGTCCGCGCCCGCAAGGCCGACGGGACATTCCGGGCGCCGTTCGATCCGACCGCGATCAACTACGGATCGGACTACACCGAGGGCAATGCCTGGCAGTACAGCTGGTTCGTCCCGCACGACCAGGCCGGGCTGTTCCGGCTGATGGGCGGCGACCGGGCGGTGATTGCCAGGCTCGACCGGATGTTCGAATTCGACACTTCGAAGCTCGACTACAGCCATGCCGAGGACATCGCCGGGCTGATCGGCCAGTACATCCACGGCAACGAGCCGAGCCATCACGTCGCCTATCTCTACAATTATGCGGGCGCGCCGTGGCGGACCCAGGAGCGGCTGCGGCAAATCGTCGAGAGCCAGTACAAGCCGACGCCGGACGGGCTCTCGGGCAATGACGATCTCGGCCAGATGTCGGCCTGGCTGCTGTTCACCGGCCTCGGCTTCTACCCGGTCGCGCCCGGCAGCCTCGAATATGTGATCGGCCGGCCGTTCGTGCACCGCGCGGCGCTGACCCTGCCCAACGGCAAGAGGTTCACGATCGTCGCCGACGGGCTCGACGACAGCCGGCCCTATGTCGGCGCGGTGACGCTGAACGGACGCCCGCTCGCGCGCAGCTTTCTGCGCCACAAGGAGATCATGGCCGGGGGAGAGCTCCGCTTCCGGATGCAGGCCGCGCCGAACCGCAGATGGGCGACCGGCCCGAGCGCCCGGCCCTATTCCGCCTCCTCACCGCCGCGATGAGCCTTCACTCCTCGTGGAGCGCGGCGGTCGGCGAGGGCGCGCTGACGTCGCCGACCTTGCGCGCACCGCACCAGAGCTCGCCGCCTTCGGCGGACACCTTCGCGCCGGCGAGCCGCAGCGCCTCCGCATCGTCGAGAGCGTGGAAGTCGCTCATGCTGACGAAATGGCCGCCGCGCAGGAGGTACAAGCGATAATAAACGGGTGCGGCCATGGTCAGGCCTCGTCGTCCGGGACGACCTGCTGCGGCTTCAGCGGCGGCAGCACGCGGGCGAAATGCTCCTCCACCACCCGATAGCATTCGCAGGCGAGCTCCTCGAGCGTCGCGCGGCTGAGAACGCGGATGGTGCCGCGCTTCAGCTCGACCGCGCCGCTGTTGCTGAGCGTCTTCAGCACCATGTTGGTGGTGGTCCGCTGCACGCCGAGCATCTCGGCGAGCACCCCCTGCGTCACCGGAATGTCGTCTCCCGCGGCGCGATCGTGCGAGGAGAGCAGCCAGCGGCAGAGGCGCGCCTCCAGCGCATGGCTGGCGTTGCACGCGACCGACTGCATGACCTGGGCGAGCAGCGCATCGGAATAGCGGCAGAACAGGCTCTTGATGTGCGCGGATCGCGCCTTGGCGGCTTCGAGCTCGGCGAGATCGACGCGGATCGCCGCTCCGCCGACCTGGACGCTGGCGGTGCCGAAAGCGTGGGCCGTGCCGCAGCTGACGATGCCGCCGGCGGCGCCCTCCTTGCCGATCGTGGCGACATCGACGCGCGCGCCGTCGGCGAGATCGACGGCGAGCGAGATCTGGGTCCCGGCGCAGGGGAAGTAGCTCGCCGGGATCGCCTCCCCCGGCTGCCACAATATTTCGCCCTTCCTGAGGCTGACCGGCAGCGCCGCGCCGGTCAGCAGCGCCCGCTCGGCCGGGCTGAAGGTGGCGAGCAAGCGATTGCCCGCGAAGTTCACCTTGGCAGCGTCCCCGTCGGCACGCGCAGCGCCATTCTTGATCATGCCATTTCCCCGCCACACGAGACCTGCGGCCACGTCCCTCCCATTGAATAGCGGCTGGGGAGCGGCGAGTCTGTCCGGGAGTCGACATTCGCCGAAGAAAAATTCACCCGCCCGGAGGCGGCATCCTCAGTGCGGGGTCGAATCTATGCGGACAGCCTCGCCGAACGGCACCGTCCCCACGATCGCCGAGGCCTCGTCCGCGATCACCACCCGGCCGCCGATGCCGAGCGCGCCGCTGCCGATCTCGTCGCGCAGGATGTCCCGGATCACCTTCACCGCCGACGCGCGGGCCGCCTCGACGCTCGGCAGCTCCTGCCCCTCCTCGTCCCGGGTGATCCCGATCGCATTGTAGAGGTGGAAGAAATAGCGAGGCATCAGGCCGGCCGGTGCAGTGGAAGAGCGTGCGGATAACGCATGCGGCGCGCCACGGTGGCGCCGGTCCGTCGCGTTTCGCCGGCCGCCCGCCGCCTGTACCATCTTTGGGCATCGCGACTTTCGCCCACGCCGCTCAGCCGCCGACGCCGGGATAAGGCTGCTTCGCGAGCAAATTTGCGAGGTGGGCGGCGTTCGACGCGACCATCGCGGCGGTGGACCGCACCTTTTCCGGAACCTCCGGCAGCTCCTTGAAGTCGGTCTTGCCCATCGCCTCGCCCACCCAATAGCTGACCGCCGCCGCCGGGATCGTCCAGCCGGTATCGCTGAGGCCCTGGTAGAGATCGGCGCTGATGCCGTGCGCGCCGTCCTCGTTGCCGACGATCGCGGCGACGGCGACCTTGCCGTAGCTCGGCATCCGCCCCTGCTCGTCCGTCTCGCTGAGGAAGGCGTCCATCCGCTCGAGGACGCGCTTGGCGACGCTCGACATCTGCCCGAGCCAGACGGGCGTGCCGAAGATGAGGATGTTGGCGGCGAGGATGCGGCGGCGGATGTCCGGCCAGGCGTCCCCCTCGCCCTCGTCCGAGGTGACGCCGGGCCTGACGTCATGATCGACGATCCGGATCGTCTCGACGAACGAGACGCCGTGGGCGGCGAGCGCGCTCGCGACCAGGCCGATCATCTTGTCGGTCGACGATTGCTCGCCGGCCCGCCCCTTGAGGCTGCAGTTCAGTGCGATTGCCTTCAGCGTCACGCTTCGTCTCCTGTCCGTGGGAACGACCGGGGCCGGGCGCTTCGCGCGCCCAGGCCCCGGCAGCCCGTCATTCCGCCTCTTCCAGCGCCCTGCTCCGCCGGCCGACGCCGACGGCCGCGGCGACGCCGACCGCGGCGAGAGCGATGCCGCCCGCGATCGCCGCCGCGCCCGGACCGCCCGACCGGGCCGCACGCCGATCGTTGGGCTCGGTCATGCCGCGATGGACCCTGGCGAGCGCCGGACTCGGCAGGACGTTGGTCACCAGGCCCTGGACCTTCGTCTTGAGGCTGCCGGTGAAGACATGATGGCGATCGGCCATCAGCGCCTTGAAGGCCTGGTGGGCGACCTGCGCCGGATCGTCCTTCTTGCCCTCGCCGGCCGGAGTCTCGTCCATGCCGGCGCGATGGAAGAAATTGGTGTCGGTCGGCCCCGGCATGAAGCCGGTGACGACGACGCCGCGGTCCGCCCATTCGTTGCGCAGCGCCTCGGCGAACGAATGGACGAAGGCCTTCGAGGCGGAATAGACGCTCTCGAACGGCCCCGGCATCATCGACGAGATCGACGCGGTGAACAGGATCCGCCCCTCGCCGCGCGCCGCCATCGCCGGAAGGATCAGCTTGGTCAGATGAACCTGGCTGCGCACGTTGAGGTCGATCAGGCGCAGCTCGGAGTGAAGATCGGTCTCGGTGAAATCGCCACCGCCCATGCCGACGCCGGCGTTGGCGCAGAAGATTGCGACCGGACGCCCGCTCGCCGTCGCCTCGCGGTGGAAGCGCTCCACCTCCTCGGGACGGGTGAGGTCGGCAGCGACGGTGACCACCTCGGCCCCCTCGCCCCGCAGCGCCGCCGCCGCGGCGGCGAGCTTGCCCTCGTCCTGGCCGCCGATGACGAGATCGTAACCGGCGCGGGCGAACTCCCGGCCGAGCTCCAGGCCGATGCCGGTCGAGCCGCCGGTGATGACTGCGAGGGGCTTTTCTCCGAATTTCATTCTCATCTCCTGCATTCGGCCGACGGCCTCTGCGAACAAGACGCGGGGAGCGTCGGAGCGTTCCTCGTCCGGCGGCTTCCGCCGCAGCCCGTCGAAAGCGAAACGGCCTCCGGACCTGTCCCCGGGGCAGAGCGTTGGGCTATGATCGGCATGATGCGAGAGAGCATGGACGACGCCGCCAAAGCGGATATCGGCACGGCAGAGGCCGGCGGAGGGCCAGGGACGCCGGCGGCGCCCACCGCCGAGGACCGGTTCCGCGCGCTCGCCACCGCAGGCGCGCTCTCGGTCTACCGGATGAGCCCCGAGTGGCGGCTGATGTACCAGCTCGACAGCGACACGCTGGCGGTGACGTCGGAGGCGACCGAGGACTGGGCCGATCACTACATCCTGCCGGAGGACCGCGAGCGGGTGGGCGCGGCGATCCGGGAGGCGATCGCCACCGGGACGATCTTCGAGCTCGAGCATCGCGTCCGCCTCGCCGACGGGAGCATCGGCTGGGTGCTCTCGCGCGCCGTGCCGCTGCGCGGGCAAAACGGGCGGATTGTCGAATGGTTCGGCGCGGCGCGGGACGTCAGCGACCGCAAGCGGACGGAGGAGGCGCTGCGCGACAGCGAGGCCAAGTACCGCCGCCTGTTCGATTCGATGGACGAGGCCTATGCGGTGGTCGAGGTGCTGAAGGACGAGACCGGGCGCTGGGCGGACTTCCGCTTCCTCGAGGTCAATCCGGCCTTCATGGAGCATACGGCGATGCCCTACCCTGTCGGCAGGACGGCGACCGAGCTGCTCGGCACGCCCAATCCGCGCTGGGCGGCGCTGTACGGCCAGGCGCTGGATAGCGGAACGGCGCTGCGCGTCGAGGAGACGGAACCGGCGCTCGGCCGGGTCTTCGATCTCAACATCTTCGCCCTGGACCGCGCGCAGAACCGTGTCGCGGTGCTGTTCACCAACGTTACCGAACGAAGACGCTCGCTGAACCTTCAGGACACGCTGCTCGCCGAGCTGCAGCACCGGGTGCGCAACATCATGGCGGTGATCCGATCGATCGTCCGGCGCTCGCACGATGAGGAGAGATCGGCGGAGGATTACGTCCAGCACCTGGAAGGCCGGATCGCGGCGCTGGCGAGGACGCAGGCTCTGCTGACGCGGCGGCCCGGCGTCGGGGTCGATTTGGAGGAGATCGTGCGCGACGAGCTGCTCGCGCAGGCCGCCTCCGAGGACCAGGTCTCGATCCGCGGGCCGGACGTGGCGCTGGCGCCGAAGGCCGCCGAAGTGCTGACGCTGGCCCTGCACGAGCTGGCGACGAACGCGACCAAATACGGCGCCTTCTCGCACAGGGACGGGCATGTCGACATTGCCTGGCGGGTCGAGCCGCGCGACGGGCGGGACTGGCTGGTCCTGAACTGGGCGGAGAACGGCGTGCCGATCCTCGTACCGGGGCCGCTGCGGCGCGGCTTCGGCACGGAGCTGATCTCCAGCCGAATTCCGTATGAGCTGAGAGGCCGGGGCAGCTTCGAGCTGCGGCCCGGCGGGCTGCGCAGCGAGATCGAATTCCCGCTGGTGCCGGGCGGAAGCATCCTCGACATGGATGGCGGCACGATATGACCACCAATCCGGCGGCCGGTGTGGCGGGCGCGCGCGTGCTCGTCCTGGAGGACGATTATTATCTGGCGACCGATCTGCAGGAGGCGCTGGAGCAGGCCGGGGCGACGGTGCTCGGCCCCTGTTCGACGGCGACCGACGCGCTGCGGCTGATCGAGGAGAAGAGGCCCGATTGCGCGCTGCTGGACGTCAATCTCGGCCAGGGCCCGTCGTTCGACCTGCCCAAGGAGCTGTCGCGCCTCGGCGTGCCGTTCGCCTTCGTCACCGGCTACGAAGGGAACGTCATACCGGAAGCCTATGCGCAGACGGAGCGGCTTGAAAAGCCCGTCGGCCCTGGACAGGTCGTCTCCACCACTTCGCGCCTGCTGACCGGCGCCGGCGCCTGAACACCCCACTCGTCGGGGCGGAATGACTCCGGCGATGCAGCCTTAAGCTGTGCGGCATGGACGTCGTAGCGGACCCTCAGCGATCCCGCGCTGGTTCGGGGGTCTCTCCAGCCGTGCGAGATGCTGCCGGTGCAGCACGCGCATCCCTGGAACTGCCACTGGAGCTGCTCCGCCACCTCAAACGGGCGCCGCTTCGACGTGCAGCCACTGCCCTATCGGAGCGTCGACAATATCATCGTCGGCAGCGTGATCATCGGCTGGCACGTCAGCGGGGACGGCGCGCAGCGGCGGGTGCGGATGACCTTGGCCGAGACCGGCATGAACATCGCCGAGGACGCGCCGCGCCGACAGGGCTTCGGCACCGAGCTGATTACCCGCCGTCTCGCCTACGAGCTGCGCGGCACGAGCACGCTGGAGGTTCGGCCTGAGGGCGTGCTCTGCACGCTGGAATTCCCGCTGCTCACCGGATCGAGCATTCTGCAGACGGACGACAAGGGCGTCGCGGCGCGCGATCTTCCCTGACGGCGCGCGGTTTCGTGGCGCCGGTCGATCAGGACCCCTGCACCGAAAGCGCGGGCGTGGCGACGCGGGATTCGGGCAGACCAAGATAGGACGGATCGAACTCGGCGGCGGCGGCCAGCGCGTCCCAGTCTTCGATATGCACCTGGCCCTTCGCCAGGCTGGCGAGGCCCTCCTCCCGGAGCGCCTTCAGCGTCCGGTTCACATGCACCGAGGTGAGGCCGAGGGCATCGGCAAGCTGCTCCTGGGTGATGCGGATGGGATAGCTCCGCTCGGACGGCCGCTCGCTGCGGCTGATGCGGACGGCCAATTCGCAGATCAGATGCGCGAGCCGGCCCCGCGCCTCGCGCCGGCCGACGTTGAGCAGCCACTGTCCCATCACGTTGCCGTCGACGACGCAATCGCGCCAGAAGGCCGCGCCGACGGCCGGATAGCGCGCCGTAAGCTTGCGCAGCGCGGCGTGCGGTATCCGGAGGACCGTCGCCTTGGTCAGCGCGTGCAGCGCCGACGGCGCCTTGGGCATCATCAGCGAATAGAGATCGGCCATGTCGCCGGGACTGTGAAGGCCGATGGTCTGACGGCGCCCGTCGGAAAGCTGCGCAAAGCGCCCGACCAGGCCATCGAGCACCAGGCAGGCATGGTCCACGTCGTCGCCGAGCCCGACGATGTCGCGATGCGCCTCTACCCGCTGCGGCTGGCCGGGCAGAGCGAGCAGCGCCTCGCGCTCCTCGCCGTTCAGATCGGAACGCAGGCTGAGGCGCTGCAGGAACAGCTGCAGTCCCTGTCTTCGAGGTCCAATCTCCAATTGCATCTCCTCCACCAGCAAACCGATCTGACTATGTATCGATCGAGCATGCGCTAACATGGATTGGTTTTTTGGCGGGGCGTGGGGGGAGGTGAGCGCGGATCCACGGCAGTCGTTCGGGAACGGATCATTCCCCGGCGGAGCCCGGAGCGTCTTCCCAAGGCTCGTCCCCCGGGCACCCGCTGCCTTGACCGCTCCTTCGACCTCGGCTGAGATGGCGCGACACAAAGGACGGGGACCAGATGAATCGCCGCGACTTCCTGGCCTCCGCAGCCATTGCGGCGAGCGTTCCGATCGAATGGGATCTCTCCGCGGCCGCGGCGGCGGCGGCGGCCGGAGCGCCGCCGTCCGATTTCCCGATGCCGCCGCCGCGCGCCGTGATGCCGGTGCAGCCGTTCGAGAGCGAGCCCGGCCGCCTCACGCTGGACAAGGGCTGGCGCTTCCACGCCGGCGACCTGGAGGTGCCGCTCCCCCAGGGCCACAATGCCACGTACGAGGCGACCAAGGCGGGCGCCGCCCGAGGTGCCGCGGCGATCAAATATGACGATAGCGACTGGACGACGGTCGACCTGCCGCACGACTGGGTGATCGAGCGGCCCTTCGATCCCGAGGCGAACGTCTCCCAGGGCTATCGCCGGCGCGGGATCGGCTGGTACCGGCGGACGCTGCGGCTCGAGGAGAGCGACCGCGGCCGGTATCTCGAGCTGCAGTTCGGCGCGATCGCGACGAACGCGACAATCTGGTTCAACGGCTCGATCGTCTCGCACAATTGGAGCGGCTACAATTCCATCCATGTCGATGTGACCGATCTCGCCCGCTACGGGGATGCGCTCAACACGATCGCCGTCCGGGCCGACGCCGATCCGATGGAAGGATGGTGGTACGAGGGCGGCGGGATCTATCGTCACGTTCGCCTGGCGAAGCGGCCGCCCGTGCACATCACGACCGACGGCATCCATGCCGATCCCCGCCGCCGCCCAGACGGCGGCTGGACGGTGCCGGTCGTCGCCACCCTCGGCAACATCGGCGAGGCCGCGGCGGAGGCCGAGATCGAGGCGGTGCTGCTCGATCCCGCCGGCAAGACGGTGGCCGGCGGCCGCACCCGAGCGCAGGTGATGCCGCTCGGCCGGGCGGAAGCGCGTATCGCCCTCCCGGTGCCGGCGCCGCAGCTCTGGTCGGCCGACACGCCGCATCTCTACACGCTCGTCACGCGCCTCGTCGGCGATGCGGCGGCGGCCGACGAGCGGCGGCTCGAGCTCGGCTTCCGCACGATCCGGTTCGACGCCGAGCACGGCTTCTTCCTCAACGAGCAGCCGACCAAGCTGAAGGGCGTGTGCATCCACCAGGACCATGCCGGCGTCGGCGTCGCCGTGCCGGACGCGCTCTGGGAGTGGCGGATACGCCGGCTGAAGGCGCTCGGCGCGAACGCGATACGCTTCGCGCACAACGCCCCGCCGACCGAGGCGCTCGACCTCTGCGACCGGCTCGGCATGCTGGTGATGGACGAGAACCGGCAGTTCAACACCAGCCCCGATTATCTCGCCCAGCTCGAATGGATGGTGCGGCGCGACCGCAACCGGCCGAGCGTGATCCTCTGGTCGGTGTTCAACGAGGAGCCGATGCAGGGCACGCCGCAGGGCTATGAGATGGTGCGGCGCATGGCCCATGTCGTGAAGCAGCTCGACGACCAGCGGCCGGTGACCGCCGCGATGAACAACGGCATGTTCGCGCCGAGGACCGTCAGCCAGGCGGTCGACGTGGTCGGGTTCAACTACCAGGCCGACCAATATGACAAGTTCCATGCCGCCTTTCCGGACAAGCCGCTGACCAGCTCCGAGGACACCAGCGCCTTCATGACGCGGGGCGAGTACAGGACCGATCGTGCCCGCCATGTCATGGCCTCGTATGATGAGGAGCGGGCCGACTGGGGTGCGACCCACCGCAGCTCGTGGAAGGCGATCGCCGAGCGGCCCTGGCTCGCCGGAACCTTCGTCTGGACGGGCTTCGACTATCATGGCGAGCCGACGCCGTTCGAATGGCCGAGCGTCTCCAGCCTGTTCGGGATCATGGACCTGTGCGGCTTTCCGAAGACCGCTTTCCATCTCCGCCGCGCGCAATGGGTCGACGACACGCCCCTGCTCGATCTCGCGCCGCACTGGACCTGGCCGGGCCGCGAGGGCGATCCGATCAAGGTGATGGCGTTCACCAACGTCGAGCGGGTGGCGCTGATCCTCAACGGACGCCGCCTCTCGGAGCAGGCGGTCGACCGCTACGAGATGCCGTCGTGGAGCGTGCCGTACGCGCCGGGGCGGCTGGAGGCGATCGGCTATCGCGGCGGACGCGCGGTCGTGCGGGCCATGGTCGAGACGACCGGCGCGCCCGTCGCCCTCCGGCTCACGCCCGACCGGCCGATGATGGCCGGCGACGGCGAGGACGTGCAGCCGATCACCGTCGACGCGGTCGACGCCAAAGGCCGGCACGTGCCGACCGCGAACCTGCCGGTCGACTTCGCGATCGCCGGCGGCACGATCATCGGGCTCGGAAACGGCGATCCGCTCAGCCACGAGCCCGAGAAAGGAAGCAGACGGAGCCTGTTCAACGGACTCGCCCAGGTGATCGTCCGCGCCGACGAGGGTGCCGGGCCGCTCACCCTCGCGGCCACCGCGCCGGGTCTCCGCACCGGGCGCCTGAGCGTCAGGCGGGTGCAGAGTCCGGCGCGGCAGAGCGTCGCGGTGGTGACGGACGCCAAGGCCGGCGGCTGAGGCCTTTCGCCCCGGGGGATGCGGGCGCGCTCTATAATGGTTCAGGCGCCATGCCGCGCGCAGGCCGCGCCCACAGCAGAACGAGACCAGATGCTCCACCAGCCGCTCAGCCCATCGGAAGCCGATCACCTTCGCGAGCGCGTCCGCAGGCTCGAGGCGCTGGCGCGGGTGCAGTCGCGCCTCGCCGAGGCGGAGCTTGACCTCGACGAGTTCATGCAGCTGGTCATCGACGAGCTGGAGCAACTGGTCGGCGCGGCCGGCGTGGTGCTGGAGCTCGCCGAGGGCGAGCACATGGTCTACCGCGCGGTCAATTCCGCCTTGGCCGGGTTCAAGGGCCTGAGGATCGGGCGCCGCGGCAGCCTCTCCGGCCTGTGCGTCGACCAGGGCGAGATGCTGCTGTGCGGCGACACCGCGGACGACCCTCGGGTCGATCGGGCGGCCTGCGAGCGGACCGGGATAAGATCGATGATCTGCGCCCCTCTGGTCCAGCGCAGCCGCACGGTGGGCGTGCTCAAGATCTCCTCCGATCGGCCGCACGCCTTCGGCGAGGACGACGTCCACGCGCTTCGCCTGATCACCGCCGCGCTGGCCGCCGAGATGCACAAGCAGGTGCGCTTCGACGGCGCCAAGCGAACGCTCGCCGAGCGGACCGAGACCTCGCGCACGCTCGCCCGCGAGGTGACCGAGCGCACCGCGCTCGAAACCGAGCTGCGCGCCAAGGAACAGCGGCTCGCAGGCATCATCGGCAATGCGCACCAGGCGATCGTCACCATGACCGGAGACGGCCTGGTCACGTCGTGGAACCGCCAGGCCGAGCTCACCTTCGGATGGAGCGAGGACGAAGCGCTCGGGCAGGACATGGCCGATCTGATCGTGCCGATGGAAATGCGCGACATGCACAGCGCCGCGCTCCGCCGCTTCCTCGAGACCGGAGAGGGCCGGCTGATCGGCCGGCGCATCGAGGTCCAGGCGCTGCACAAGAGCGGCCGCGAGATCCCGGTCGAGCTCGCCATCACCGCCGCCGCGATCGGCGACGCCTGGGAGTTCACCGCGCTGCTGCACGACATCACCGAGCGCCGCAGCAGCACCGAATTGTTCGAGAATGCGTTCAACCACGCGCCGATCGGCATGGCCCTGGTCGGTCTCGACGGCGCGCTCCTCAAGGTCAACGACGCCTTCTGCAGGATCATCGGCTATTCGCCCGAGGAGGCCCAGCAGCTCGACTTCCAGTCGATCACCCATCCCGAGGACCTGGCGCGCGACGTCGCCGAGCTCGAGCGGCTGCTCGCCGGCGAGGGGCGGAGCTATCGCGTCGCCAAGCGCTACATCCGCAAGAGCGGCGGCGCCGTCTGGGTGCGGCTGTCGGTCTCGGTGGTCGATTCCGACGAGGGGCAGCCGAAGCATTTCATCGCCCAGGTGGAGGACCTCACCGCGGAGCGCGAGGCGGAGAGCCGCTACCGGCTGATGGCGGAGAATTCGACCGACATGATCGCGACCAGCGATCTCGCCGGCGTGCTGACCTTCGTCTCGCCGGCCTGCGAGCGGATCCTGGGCGTGGCGCCGCAGGCGCTGATCGGCTGCACGGCCGCGGAGCTCATCCATCCGGACGACATCGCCGGCTTCAAGGACGCGTTCCGATCGTTGCTGAAGACCGGGGTGACGAGCCGCGTGCGCTGGCGGGCGCTCGGCGCCAGGGGCGAGTGGGTGTGGCTCGAATCGAGCCCCGCCCTGCTGCTCGACGCGCAGCACGAGGGCGTCACCGGGTTCATCGACGTCATTCGCGACGTTACCGACCGCAAGCGGCGCGAGGACGCGCTCGCGGAGGCGCGAGCCCGGGCCGAGGAAGCGGTGAAGTCCAAATCCGATTTCGTCGCCAACGTCAGCCACGAGCTGAGGACGCCGCTCAACAGCATCATCGGCTTTTCCCGGCTGCTCACCGAAGCGCCCGAACTCAGCGACGAGACCAAGCGCAGGGTGTCGCTGATCCACAGCGCCGGCCAGGCGCTGCGCGGCGTGATCGACAACGTGCTCGATTTCTCCAAGCTCGAGGCCGAGGCGCTGGAGCTCAACCAGGCCGATTTCGACCTTCACGACCTCATCGGCCAGACGATCGGCCTGATGGAGCCGCAGGCCGTCGCCAAGGACCTGTCGCTCAACGTGCTGCTCGCCTCCGACCTGCCGGTCTACGTCCGGGGCGACGAAGGCCGGCTCCGCCAGGTGCTGCTCAACCTCTTGTCCAACGCGGTGAAGTTCACCCGCGAAGGCGCGGTGACGCTGAGCGCCTCGGTGACCGCGCGGTCGGAGCACAAGGCCCGGCTGCGGATCGAGGTGAAGGACACCGGCGCCGGCATCCCGGCCGACCGGCTCGACACCTTGTTCGGCCGCTTCGTCCAGGCGGGCCCGTCGGTCGCCTCGCATTACGGCGGCACCGGCCTCGGCCTCGCGATCACGCGCCAGCTGATCGAGCTGATGGGCGGGGCAATCGGCGTGCGCAGCGTTCCGGACCGGGGCTCCACCTTCTTCCTCGAGATCGAGCTGCCTCTGGCCGTTTCCGCAGGGCGGGACCAGGCGGGCCGCTCCAGCCTCGGCCCGGACTCGCTGCACGGCCGGCGCATCCTGGTCGTCGACGACGTCGATCTGAACCGCGACCTGATGCTGGCGACGCTGTCGCGCTACGGCGCCGCGATCGCGGCTGTCGGCGACGGCGAGCAGGCGGTGGCGGCGATCCTCGGCGGCGATTTCGACCTCGTGCTGATGGACTGCCAGATGCCGGTCCTCGACGGCTTCGCCGCCACCCGCCAGATCCGCGCGTCCGGAGCCCCGCAGGCGCGGATCCCGATCGTTGCGCTCACCGCCAGCGCCCAGCCCAGCCATATCGACCGGTGCCGGAGCGCCGGCATGGACGACCATCTCACCAAGCCGCTCGACGAAGCGGCGCTCGAGCGGGTGCTGCGGCGCTATCTCGCGACCGGGCACGCCGCGGCGCCCGGGGCCGCAGCCCCGCCACCGGCGCCGACGGACACCGCCCTCCCGCCCGCGCTGGAGGCGCGCTATGCCGCGCGCAAGGCGGCGGCGCTGGAGACGATCGTTGCGGTGATCGCGACCGGCGGCCTGACGGAGCGCGCGATTGCCGAGATCAAGACGATCGCCCACCAGCTCGCCGGCACTGCCGGCATGTTCGGCGATGCGCCGCTCGGCGAGGCGGCGCACGCGCTCGAGATCGGCCTCGAGAGCTGGCCGGCCGCCGACAGGTTCGAACGCGTCTGCGCGGCCTACTGGCGGCTCAAGGAGCTCGCCGGCCCGGCAGATTGAGCGAAGGCGCGGCGGCGGCGCCCGGCGTGCGCCCCTGCGCCCGCCATCGCAACCTAAGCGAGATCCAGAAGGACCAGCTCGGCCTCCGTCTCCGCCTCGATCTCCAGCAGGGTCTCGCCGGACAGTGCGGCGCCGTCGCCGGGCCGCATCTCGGTGCCGTTGAGGCCGATCAGGCCCGACGCGACCTGCACCCAATAGCCGCGCTCGGGCGAGAGGGGACGGGCGAGCGTTGCGCCCTCGTCCAGCCGTGCGACCTCGATCGCGGCGTCCTGGTGGAGGCGGAGCGAGCCGGCGCGTCCCTCGCCACTGGCCACGGTGACGAGCCGGTTGCGCAGGGCGTCGGGCGGGAAGCTCTTCTGCTCATAGGACGGCGCGAGGCCGAACTCGGACGGGATGATCCAGATCTGGAGGGCGTGCGCCTGCTCCTCGCCGCTCGGGTTCATCTCGCTATGGGTGACGCCGGTGCCTGCGCTCATCCGCTGCACGTCGCCGGCCCGGATCACCGCCTCGTTGCCGAGGCTGTCGCGATGCGCCACCGCGCCGCTCAGGACGATGGTGACGATTTCCATGTCCTGGTGGCCGTGCTCCGGAAAGCCGGCGCCGGGCACGACCCGATCCTCGTTGAGCACGCGAAGGCTCCTGAAGCCCATGTGGCGGGGATCGTGATAGTCGCCGAAGGAGAAAGAGTGGCGCGCATCGACGAGCGCACCGCGATGATGGCCGCGGGCGCCGCGGTCGCGGAAGACGATCATGCGCCTTTCGACGGCCGCGCCGCGGGGAACTCCGGCCGCTTCGCGGCCGCGGTGCGGATCTTGCGGCACGGGCAGGTGAGGTCGAGCATCGACGCTCCTTAGCACGGCCGCCGGCGCGCGACAGCCGCGGCTTCGTCCCTCGTGATCGCCTGGCGGCCCGTGCTTGTCGGCGATCGATGCACCGCATAGGGTCGCCGCCGATCGATGGGGGACATGATGATCGTGACGCGTGCCTTTCTCGCCCTGATGCTCTTGCCCGCGGCGGCGCTGGCCCAGGGTTCGACTGAGCAGGCGCGGGCCATCGCCGGCGAACCCGCCGCGACCGCGCAGCGGCTGACGCTGGCCGAGCTGCCGCAGCCGGCGGGGAAGAAGGTCCTCTTGTTCGACGGCAAGAGCCTGAGCGGGTGGCAGGCGTGGCTCGGCTATGCCGATCCCTCGATCACCTACAATGCCGGGGCCGGCGCCGTGCCGATCGGCACCGGCCGGGATACGAGCGGCGACTTCGCGGTGCGGCAGGTGGACGGACGGCCGGCGATCTGGGTGAGAGGCGAGACCTGGGGCAGCCTGGTCCATCAGGCGGACCTCCGCGACTATCACCTGCGGCTGCAGTTCAAATGGGGCGAGAGGACCTGGGCACCGCGCAAGACGGCGCCGCAGAACAACGGCCTGCTCTACCACAGCCATGGCGCGGCCGGTGAGGTGTTCGGGACGTGGCGGCCGTCGGTCGAGTTCGAGATCATGAAGGGATCGACCGGCATGATCGTCATGGTCGGCAGCAAGGTGCGGGCGCGCACCGAGGTGGCGTTCGATCCCTCGCTGATCGCGCCGCACCTGCGGTACCGCGCCGGCGGGCGGGCGATCGACATGGTGAACGGCACCCCGACCTGGAATGTCGAGGCGGCGCGCGATGCCGAGCGGCCGACCGGCGAATGGAACACGCTCGACCTCTACGTGCTCGGCGACCGCGCGATCCACGTGGTGAACGGCGTGCCGGTCGCGGAGGTCCGCGACATGGCGACGATCGCGCCGGACGGCACGCGGACGCCGCTGACCCATGGACGCATCCAGCTGCAGTCCGAAGGCGCCGAGACCTGGTTCCGCGACATCAGCATCGAGCCGATCCGCACCCTGCCCCGCATCGTCGTCTCGGGGGCGCAGAGGTAGCAAGCCGGCATTGACCTCGCTGTATTAGACACATAATACAGGCCGGCAATCGGCGGAGGGATGATGCGGGGGATCGTGATCGCGATGCTGGCGGCGCTCGGCGTCGCCTCGGCAGCCAAGGCCGGCGCCTTCGATCCGCGCCGGCACAAAGCGGAGATAGCGGGCGCGCCGACGCAGATACTGGTGCTCGGCAGCCCGCACCTTTCCGGCATGCCGCCCGGCTTCCGGGCCGAGCTGCTCGAGCCGCTGCTCGCCCGGCTCGCCGCCTTTCGTCCGCAGGTGATCACCATCGAGGCGCTGTCGGGTTCCGATTGCGACATGCTGCAGCGCTTTCCGGCGCTCTACGGCAGCGCCTATCAGGACTTCTGCCGCGGCACGGCCGAGGCGCAGAAAGCGACCGGCCTGTCCGTTGCCGAGGCGCTGGACGCCATCGACAAGACCTTCGCGACCTGGCCGGCAGCGCCGAGCGCGGCCGAGAGGCGCCGGCTCGCCGCGCTGTTCCTGGCCGCGGGCGACCGCGCCTCGGCGATGGTCCAGTGGCTGCGCCTCTCCCCGTCCGAGCGCCGCCCGACGGACGGCCTCGAGGCCGCCCTGGTCAAGATCCTCGAGCGCAAGGATGCGAAGCTCAACGAGAGCTTCGAGGTGGCGGCCACGCTGGCGGCGCGGCTGGGGCTCGAGCGGGTCCATCCGAGCGACGACCACAGCGCCGATGCGATCGTTGCCAAGGCCGACGACAGCTTCGGCGCGGCGCTGGGCGAGATCCGCGGCACGAAGGCCGCGGAAGCGGGACGGGCCGATTACGAGCGGCGGGTCGCGGCCCTCACCGACGGAGACGCGGTGCTCGGCTTCTACCGGCACATGAATGCGCCGGCGACGCAGGACGCCCTGATCGCGGCCGATTTCGGCGCCGCGGCCCGGCACCACAGCCCGGCGCTCTTCGGACGCCAGTATCTGGCGTGGTGGGAGACACGCAATCTGCGCATGGCGGCCAACATCCGCGCAGCATCCGGAACCCGGCCCGGCGCGCGGGTGCTCGCGATCGTCGGCGCCTCGCACAAGGCCTATCTCGAAGCCTATCTCGAGATGATGCAGGACGTCGCCCTGGTCGATGCCGAGGCCGTGCTCAAGTAAGGGACCGCGCGTTCAGCGCCGCTCCCCGGGACCCGCTGGCGCATCAGGGCATCGCCCTTCGACACTCGCGCGCATCGCCGGGATCAGGGTGCTGTCGTCCTGCGAGGCTTCCCAGGCGAAGATGCCGGCGAGGCCGTGGCGGATCGCCCAGCGGCCCTTGGCGCAGATCGAGCGGGGATCGTCGAACGAGAGGAAGGCCGCGCCGTCGGCGACATAAGCGGCCTCGGCGGCGGCGTCATAGCCCCTGCCCGCGCGGGCGCCGAGCTGGCGATAGGGGATGGTGCCGACGAAGCTGCCTTTGGGCGTGGCGGCGGGGAAGGTGCCGGCCGACCAGTCCACGTCCTTCCACGCGCGGGCGTAGAGCGCGGCGCCGATCACCATCTTGGCGCGCGGCACGCCGGCTTCGGCGAGGGTGCGGACCATCGCATCGGCGCCATAGCCTTCGGTGGCGGGAGAGGCGTGGAGGTTGGTGTGGTGGCCGGGCGGGCCGCCGCCGCCCGAGAAGTCGCCGCGAACGGCGAACGCTTTCTCGGGCGTGAAATCATAGGTCATCACGAACAGATAGTTGAACCAGCCCTGGGTGCCCGGCCAATCGACGCCGCGGACGCTGCGCTTATAGCCGGCGACGGCCGCGGTGAGCTGATAGGGCCGGCGATGGCGGCGGCCGAGATCGTCGAGCGTGGCGCGCAATTCCCGCGCGAGGGCGCGGAAGGCTTCCGCCTCCGCCTGCCGCTCCGCCTCGGCCAGCAGCGGACGCACATTGTCGCCGCCGCCCGGATATTCCCAATCGACGTCGACCCCGTCGAAGGGCGGGTGGGCGCGCAGGAACGACGCGACCGAGCGCACGAAGGTGGCGCGCGTCGTCGCGTTGCGGATCATGTCGGGGTAGAGCGGCATGCCCCAGCCGCCGACCGAAAGGATCAGCTTCAGATCGGGGTTGCGCGCCTTAAGGGCGGCGAGAGCGGCGAGCTCGGCGCGCGTGCCCGCATCGCCCGGCAGCGTGATCTCGAACGGGCGGCGGCCGCGGCAGTGGCGGGCGCGCTCGGCCGCCGCCTCGGCCGGGATGCCGGCGTGGCGGCCGCACATCGTCGCGAAGGCGTAGACGAGATGGGTCAGCTGCTCCGCCGGGAGCGACGCCGCCGCCTCGGCCTTGCCGCTCGCCGCATAATAGACGCCGACCACCCGCTCCGCCGGGGCGGGCCCGGCCAGCCCGAGGAGGAGAAGAGCCGCCGCGACGCGGCAGAGGGCCCGCATCGCGGAGCACCGGTTCGATAGCACCTGCCGAATTCCCGAATCGTGTCGCAACAGCGCGCATCATGCGGAGGCGGCCGGGCGAGGCAATCCTCCCGATGCCGCACGATGGCGCCGCCGCAGGGACTGAGGCACATAGGGCGAATGTGGGGGGATGCGATCAACGCGAGTGGAGGCGGAGGCTGAGGGCCGCCGGCGTCGGCGAGGATCCCGATGCGGCGCTCGTCGCGGGCGCGGTCTCGGGCGATCGCGACGCCTTCGGCCTGCTGCTCGAGCGCCATTACGACCGGATCCACCGCCTGGCGTGGCAGCTGACAGGTTCCCGGGCCGATGCCGAGGACGTCGCCCAGAGCGTCTGCTGCGCCCTGGTCGAGCGGATCGCCAGCTTTCGGGGCGAGGCGAGGTTCGCGACCTGGCTGTGCGGGATCACGGTCAACGCCTGCCGGGACCTCCATCGCCGCCGCAGATCGTTCGGAGGCCTGACGCGGCAGCTCGCGGTGATGGCCGGGCTGGCGCGCGGGCCGGACGGCCGCGACATGCACGACGCGCTGTGGGTGAAGAGCGCGATCGCCCGGCTGCCGCCCGCCTATCGCGAGACCGTTGTGCTGGTCGCCGGCGAGCAGCTCACCCACGCCGAGGCGGGCGCGATCCTCGGCGTCGCGGAGGCGACCGTCTCGTGGCGGATGCGCGAGGTGCGGCGGATGCTCGCCGACCAGGGGCGCGAGGACGCATGAGCGCGCTCCACAAAAAATCTTCGGGGCCACCCAAGGATCTCCCGGCGCGGCGCGTCGAAGGGAGGAGCGGACGATGATCGCCGCTGCAACCGAGGAGAACATCATGCCCCGTTTGTGCCAGACACTCGCCACCGGCCTGGCCCTCGCGCTGGTCGCGTCCTGCGCCCGCGGCGACGAACAGGTCGCTTCATCGGCCGAGCAGGCCGCGCCGGACGCCCTCGCCTCCGAGTCGGAGATCGTCGTCACGGGAACGCTCCACAGGAGCGCGCCGATGACGTCGTCGAACGCGATCACCGTCGTCGACGCCGCAAGAATGGCGCGGCCGTCCGCGCCCCCGCCGCCGCCACCCGTCATCGCGCAGGGGATGTTCGCCCCCAAGGGCGAGCCGGTGCGGCCTTATTATCAGGACGTCGGCCGGGACAAGTTCGCCGCCGCCGCGGAGAATGCCTTCAAGGTGGTGCGCGAGGAGCCGGTCTCGACCTTCTCGCTCGATGTCGACACCGCCTCCTATTCGTTCGTCCGCGCCTCGCTGAACCAGAACACCATGCCCCAGCCGGCGGCGGTGCGGACCGAGGAGATGATCAACTATTTCCCCTACGATTACCCGATCGCGCGGAGCGCCGACCAGCCGTTCAGCACCAGCGTCGCGGTGATGCCGAGCCCGTGGACGCCGGGGCGGCAGCTCGTCCGGATCGGCGTCAAAGGCTATGAGATCGCGGCGGCGACCCGGCCGCGCGCGAACCTGGTCTTCCTGATCGACACGTCGGGATCGATGAACGCGCCGAACAAGCTGCCGCTGGTCAAGCAGTCGCTCGCGATGCTGCTCGACCAATTGGGCGGCGAGGACCGGGTGGCGATCGTCACTTATGCCGGCAGCGCCGGCGTGGCGCTCGAACCGACCCCGGCGAGCCGCAGGAACGAGATCCTGGCGGTAATGGACCGGCTCGGCGCGGGCGGCAGCACCGCCGGGGGAGAAGGGATCCGCCAGGCCTATGCGCTGGCACGGCAGAATCTCGACCCGAAAGGCGTCAACCGCGTGATCCTGGCGACCGACGGCGATTTCAACGTCGGCATCACCGACCCGAACGAGCTCAAGGGCTTCGTCGAGCGCGAGCGGGGCAGCGGCGTCTTCCTGTCGGTGCTCGGCTTCGGCATGGGCAATTACAACGACGCGCTGATGCAGACGCTCGCCCAGAACGGCAACGGCGTCGCCGCGTACATCGACACGGCGAACGAGGCGCGCAAGACGCTGGTCGAGGAAGCGAGCTCGAGCCTTTTCCCGATCGCCAAGGACGTGAAGATCCAGGTCGAGTTCAACCCCCGGGCCGTGGCCGAATACCGGCTGATCGGCTACGAGACGCGGCTGCTCAATCGCGACGATTTCGACAACGACAAGGTCGACGCCGGCGACGTCGGATCGGGGCGGACGGTGACCGCGCTGTACGAGGTCGTGCCGATCGGAGGGCCGCGGGCGATCGGCGACCTGCGCTACGCCGAGCCGAAGCCGGTGCCCGCCGGCCCGGCGAGCGAGCTCGGCTTCATCAAGATCCGCTACAAATTGCCCAAGTCCGACACGAGCCGGCTGATCTCGGTGGCGATCGATCGGCGGGTGCAATACGCCCGCTTCGAGGACGCGCCGCAGGACGCGCGCTTCGCGGTTGCCGTTGCCGGCTTCGCCGAGCTGCTGCGCGGCGGCCGGCACACGGGCGCGCTCGGCTATGACGACGTGCTCGCGATGGCGAATGGCGCGCGCGGCAAGGACGAGTTCGGCTATCGCAGCGAGTTCGTCCAGCTCGTCCGCGCGGCGAAGAGCGCCCGGTCGATGGCGGCGCTGGCGCAATGAGGGCAGGGAGGGCCTCGCGGCGCTGCGGCGGCGCCCTCCTCCCCCGGTCGGGCGATCGTCGCTTCGGCCGGGCCCGCATTGGCTCTATAGGTGGTCGAATGTCGCCGCCTCTCCCTCCCTGCTCCGGCGCCGGCCGCACGCCGGCCGCCCTTCGGGAGCAGTGAATGGACCGGGACGAGGATCTCGCCGGCCTGCTTCCCGATCCGCCGCCGCCGCGGCCGGCCGGACGCGAGGCGGCGATCGCTCTGGCGCTGCGGCGCTTCGACGGCGACGACTCCCCGGCGACCGCGGTACCGCCCCGCCGCACGGCGGACTCGGGGCTGCGGCGAGGCTGGCGGCCGCTGGCCGCCGCGGCCTCGGTTCTGCTCGTCGCGCTGTTCAGCGTCCAGATCGCGCTGCGCACCCCCGGCGGCCCGTGGAGCGACGTCGACCGCCCCCCGCCTGAGGCGGCGAGGCCGAGCGATCCCCAATACCCTAATCCCGAGGCAGAGCCGCCGCCGCGCTGCACGGGAGCCGAATGTGCAGGCGCTCGGGCGGCGAGTCCCGCCCCTGCCGTCGAGCCCCCCGCCAAGACCAGCGGCGCGGCGGCTGCACCGTCGGCGGCGGTCCGTGCAACTCCGGGCGAGAGCCCGCCAGCGCCCGTCGCCCCCGCTTCCGATTTCGCTCCGCCTCCGCCCCCACCGCCGCCGGCTCCCGCGCAGGCGCGGAGCCCCGCGGACGCCGAGCGGGAGGCGGTCACCGTCACCGCACGCCGCGCAGCCGGGGCGGCCAGCAAGAGCTCCGCGTCGCCGGTGACGGTGATCGCGGAGGAGGCGCTCGGCGACGAGCAGATCGTGGTGACCGGGACGATGCACAGGAACGCGCAAGCGGTGAACCGGCGCGGCGACTGGAATGCCTGCACCGTCAACGATCCGGCCCAGAGTCTCGAGGCCTGCAAGGCTGCTCTCGGAACGGGGGCGAAGGGCGCGCGAGGCGAGGCCGCAAGCCATCTTTCCGCCGGGCTCACACAGGCATGGCAGCAGGATTGGCGCGGCGCGATCGCCGCGTTCGACCGGGCGATCGCGCTGCAGCCGCGGCTTGCCCTCGCTTATCTCAATCGCGGCCTTGCCTATCAGCAGATCGGCGATCCCGACCGCGCCGCCGCCGATCTCGACCGCGCCGTGCGCCAAGGCCGCTCCGCCCGCGCCTATCACAATCGCAGCGTGCTGCGGAGGATGCGCGGCGACGTCCGCGGGGCGGACGCGGACGCAGCCCGCGCCGAAGCGCTCGATCCGCGCTACCGCGCCCTGGCCGACTGACCAGGCCCGCCTTTCGCCCGATTGACCGCAAGCGGCTCTTCTGCGCCTATTCCGTTCCAATGGAGACCGCCGGGGGGGAGCTCAAAAATCGGTTGGCGGTGCCGGGGCTCGCGGGAGCCGCCGGTGCCTGCATCGTCGCGTCCCTGTTTCCCGCTGCGCCGGACACGATCCTCAAGCTGTCCGCGCTCGCGCTCCTGCTCGCCGCGGCGGTCGCAGCGTGGCGCGGACCGCAAGGCTCGGACGCGCCGCTCGAGGCGGTGCTGGAGGCGGAGGCGCGGCAGCGTGCGATCATCGACGGCGCCGGCGAGGCGATCCTGGTGATCGACGAGCGCGCCACCATCCTGACCTTCAACCGCGCCGCGGAAAGGATGTTCGGCTACGGCGCCGAGGAAATGATCGGCACCAGCCTCGAGCGGCTGATGACCGAAGGCGGCCGGCGCGCGCATGCCGCCTATCTGGCGGCGAACGGCGTCACGGCGATGGTCGAGGCGGCGCGCCTCCGCTCGGTCCACAAGGGCGTGCGCAAGCGCGGCGACGTCTTCCCGTTCGAGCTGACCATGACCGAGTGGCAGGACGGCGGGCGCCGGCTGTTCACCGGGGTGATGCGCGACGTCACCGATCACGAGCGCAACGCCGATGCCCTGCGCGAGAGCGAGGCGCGGTTCGTGGGCCTGTTCGAGAACAGCGCGCACCCCTTGTTCATCTTCGCTCTGTCCGGCGGCGGCGAGTTCGTCCTCGAGACGATGAACGAGGCGGCCGAGCGCTTCGCCGGCCTCTCCCGCTACGCCGCGGGCGGCCGGACCCCGGAGGCGCTGGCCGGAGCCGACGCGCGCGAGCTCAAGCGGGCGCTGCTCGAATGCCTGAGCACCGCCGTCGCGGTCCGCGGCGCGATCCGCTTCGCCGGCGAGAACGACCCGGCAGCGCTGCCGCTGACCTTCACCCCGATGCGCAGCGCCTCGGGCGAAATCCGCGCCGTCCTCGCCACCGGTGACGTCACCGCCGTCGCCTGATCTGCCGGGCGCCTGGCACCCGGCCTGTGTCGATCAGGCCGCCGCGGCGAGCGCCGCCGCGGGCCGGCGATGCGCGGCGAGGCAGGTGAGGACGCTCAGCACGACGAGGACGAAGGCGGCGGCCTCGAGCGGGGTCGGCAGGCGCTGCTCCCAGAGGAAGCCGTAGACCAGAGCGAACAGGGTCTCGAACAGAATCATCTGTCCGACCAGGGTGAGCGGCAGGAGCCGGCTCATCCGGTTCCACAAGGCATTGCCGCCGATCGACGCGAGCAGCGCGACCGCGAGCGAGACGCCGGCGAAGGCGGCCCAGTCGCCCGGCCCGTTGCCGCGCGCGCCGAGCAGGAACGCGGCCGGCGCCAGGATCAGCGCCTGCGCGCCGGTGACGATCCCGATCAGAAGATTCCAGTCGTGCGCCGAGACGCCGCCGAGGCGCACGAGCCAGCGGCTGTTGCCCACCGCATAGGCCGTCCACGAGACGAGCGCGCCGATCGCACAGGCAAGGCCGGCGAGCTGCGCGCCAACGGAGCCTGCGCTCGGCGCCGCGATCGCCTGCCAGCCGATGCAGACCGCCCCTGCCGCGCAGAGCAGGAGCGACGGTGCGAGGCGGCCGAGCGGCACCGCGCCGGAGTCGCGGCTGCCGATGATCGTCACCGCGACCGGCAGGAATCCGATGACGAGCGAGGTCATCGCGATACCGCCGGTCTGCACGGCGCTCGACAGCAGGATGTAGTAGAGAGTGTTGCCGGCGAGAGCGAGCCAGGCGAGCGCCCGCCACTCCCGCCCGCCGAGCTTCGGAAGAAGGAAGGCGAGGCGCGGCGCGATCAGCACGGCCGAGATCAGTCCGAAAGCGAGATAACGGCCGACGGTCAGCTCGAGCGGCCCGAAGCTGCGGACGAGCTCCGGCGCGAGGAACACCAGCCCCCACAGCGCGCCCGCACCGATCCCGCAGGCGACGCCGCGCGCCGTCGGGCTGCGCCCCGCCCCGCCATCCGCCGGTCCCTGCTCCCGATCGATCATGGCGGCGAGGATTATCATCATCGAAGCGAGCCGTGCGCTCTTGATTGGCGCCCGAGATGCAACAAAAACTCGCGAATGATCCAGAAGCGCCCCCGCTCCGCCGCCGCCCCCGACGCGTTCGATCGCGCGATCCTCCGGATCCTTCAGCGCGACAACAAGACGCCGCAGCGGACGATCGCCGAAGCGGTCAACCTCTCGGCGGCGGCGGTGCAGCGGCGGATTGCCGCGCTCGAGGAGGCGGATGTGATCACCCGCAATGTCGCGATCGTCGATCCGGACGCTCTCGCGCTGGCGATCACCGCGATCGTCGAGGTGCAGCTGCGCGACGAACGCGCGGCGACCGTCGACGCGGCCAAGGCGCTGTTCCGCGACACGCCGGACGTCCAGCAATGCTATTTCGTCACGGGAGGCGTCACCTTCGTGCTGATCATCGTCACACGCGACATGCGCAGCTACGAAGCCCTCACCCGCCGGCTGTTCGCCGAGAACGAGCTGGTCGAGCGCTACCGCACGCTGATCGCGCTCGATCGGGTCAAAGCCGACACGGCCTTGGTGATTCCCTGACCCACGTACGTCGGTGACGGAACAGCGTCGCTTTCGTGACGAAGCCATTACAGCAACAATAGCGCATATTACAAAATCCGGTTGTCACAATAATATCATCGAACACCCCTAGCCGCAGCGGCGGAGGCGGACAGCAACAGGCGGTTCCGACCTTCTCGATCTTCGCGACTCTACGGGGGAATTATCGATGCCTGCCTTCAACTTGTTTTCCGCTTCGACCTCCAACGTGGCGTCGACAACTCGCGCATGCCGCGGCAGGCGCACCCTTCTGCTCGCGGAAGCGGGCCTGCTGCTGGCGTCATGGTCCGCGACCGCGAGCGCTGAAGGCGCAAAGGAGGCTGCCGAGGAGCTGTCCGGCACGATCTCGCGCGCCGCCGCAACGTCTGATGACGGCGAAGCGGCGCCGGTGGAGGTGGCCGCAGCCGAGATCGGGAGCGTGGACGATCAGCTCGGTGAGATCGTCGTCACCGCGACCAAACGTGCGACCAACCTCCAGGACACGCCGATCGCGATCTCGGTGATCGGCGAGCAGATGCTCGAGGATCGCCGCGCCCAGAGCCTTCTCGACCTCACCGACGGCGCCGTACCGTCATTGCGCGTCGCCACGTTCGAATCGCGCCAATCGGCGCTGACGGTCGGGATTCGCGGCATCGTGCCGTTCGACGCGAACCAGACTGCCCGCGACCAGGGCGTCGGGGTCTATATCGACGGCATCTATCTGGGTCGCCAGCAGGGCCTCAACGCCGCGCTGTTCGACATCGAGCGAATCGAGGTGCTGCGCGGGCCGCAGGGCACCTTGTTCGGCCGCAACACCGAGGGCGGCGCGCTCAACATCGTCACGCGTGCGCCCACCGGCGCGTTCGGCGGCCGGGTCTCGGGCGGCGTCGGCAATTTCGGCAGCTACAATGCCGAAGCGCATATCGATCTGCCCGCGTTCGCCAACCTCGCGTTCAAGCTGGACGGCCTCGTCCAGCATCAGGGCGCCACGACGAAGAACCCGCTTCAGGGGGAGAAAGGCTGGAACTATTATCACCGCGTCGGCGGCCGGGCGGCGGCACGCTGGCAGCCGGTCGACGGCCTCACCGTCGACCTTTCGTACGACAGGGCTCGGGACGAAAACACGCCTTTCTACAGCCAGCTGATCAACTTCAATCCCAATGGCTACAACGTCGGCAGCTACGGCGGCACCAGCGGCACGCAGCTTCGCTTCAACAATGCCCCATGCAATGTCGTCGTCGCCGGCACGCTCACCAATCCGTGCATCGCACCGCTCTCGCCGCTGGTGGTGGTGAGCGGCGACCGACGCCAGAAGGAGGCCGAGATCGGCGTTCCGCAGCAGCCCAGCGTCGACGAGACGCAGGGGCTCACGGCTGCCATCCGCTACGCGCTTACCCCCGATCTCGAGCTGCGCTCGATCTCCGGCTGGCGCGAGGTGGAGACCCACCAGTTCGACAATTCGGGCGGCGCGCACCGCACCACGTTCGTCCCGAACGCCAACTTCAGCCGTTACAGCCTGTCCGAGCTTTCCCAGCGTCAGTGGAGCCAGGAATTCCAGGCGGTCGGCAGCGTCGCCTCGCTCGATTACGTGCTCGGCCTCTATTATTTCACCGAGAAGGTCCGCGAGACAGCGGCCACGCCGACCACCAATCGCTGGAATTCGGCCGGCACAGGCTACACGATCAACAGCCCCGACGTCCTGCCGCCGATCAGCTCGTCCAATCAGGGATGGCAGCGCGAGGACTGGTTCGTCGCGCGCGACAGCCAGGCGACGGCCAAGAGCTATGCGGTCTTCGGCCAGGCGACCTGGACTCCGCCGGGCCTGGAGGCGCTCCACGTCACCGCCGGCGCACGCTACACCTATGACAAGCGCGACGGCGCGCTGACCGTGTTCAACAACGTCGCGGTGAACTTCCCCTTCCGCTATCGCGAAGGACGGATCGATCCGATGGTCACCCTGGCCTTCGACGCGGCGCGCGATCTCCATCTCTACGCCAAATATGCGACCGGCTTCCGCGCCGGCGGCGCCAACAGCCGCTCGCAGACCTTCAGCGCATTCGGCCCCGAATCGGTGGATTCATTCGAGCTCGGTGCAAAATCCGAGTTTCTCGATCGCCGGGTGCGGCTGAACGTCGCCGCCTATCTGATGAATCGCAAGGGCACGCAGACCGACTTCGATTTCGTGGACGTCCGGCGCACCCTCGCCGACGGCTCGCCGAACCCGAACTTCAACCGGCATTATGAAGAGACGGCGAACGCGCCGGGGACTTCGAAGATCAAGGGCTTCGAGGCCGATTTGACGGTCCAGCCGATCGACGAGCTCCAGCTTTCGGCGAGCTACGCCTATACCGACATCAATGTGCCGCCGACGGCGAACCCGTTCCTGCCGGGCAACCCCCTGTTCCAGGTCTATACGGTGTTCACGCCGAAGCACGCGGCATCGGGCGCGATCGACTATGAAGTGCCCGCCGGCTTCGCGGACGCGAACATCCGCCTGCACCTCGACGCGAATTACGCCGGGCGGCAGTACAGCTTCCAGTCGGAGCCGGTGCGGACGGACTCGAGCTTCATCGTCAACGGCAGCCTTGCGCTGACCGACATCACGATGAACGACGGCGAGGCCCAGCTCCGGCTGGCGCTTTGGGCGCGCAACCTGCTGAACGAGACGCACATCTACCGGCGCTCGGCGGCCAATTCCTCACCGGTGATCGACTCGATCACGGGCATTCCAAGCTACAGCGGCGTGCTCGGCGATTATGGCAACCTCAACGCGCCCCGCACCTTCGGCGTGGAGGCGCGGATCAGCTTCTGACCGCCCGCATAGGGTAAGGAGATGCGAGGGGCCGCACGGGATGGTGCGGCCCCTTTGTCATCAAAGCGTCATCCGCACGTCACCTGCCCGACGCGGAGGCGCGCCACATCCGTCCTCGGCGAGACGAGGAGCGACGCACGACATGGCAGCAACGCGACCAGCGGCGATCGACGACACGCGACGCGAGAGGAGCAACCCGGCCCGCGACAGCGTCGAGGCGCTCGTCGACCAGGCCCAGAGGCGCGGTGCCTCGCACGTCCACCTCGTTCCCCGGGCCGACGGAGTCGCCGTGCTGATGCGGGTTCGCGGCGCGCTGATCGAGCATCTGCTGCTCGACCCTGGGGAAGGCGCGCTTCTCACCGCTGCGGCCCGAAGGCGCAGCAGCACGGAGGAGGCGATCCGATGCACGGCGAGCGGCGACGGTGCGCGGATCGTCATCCGCGTCGATCCGCGTCCGGGGCGGAAAGACTTGCTCGCCGGCCTCGGCATGCCGCAGACCGTGGAGCAGGTGCTCGCCGACGCACTCGATGGGGCCGGGGGCCTCGTGCTCTTTGCCGGTACCGCCGGATCGGGCCTCTCCACCTCCTTGCAGCATGCCGTCGCGGCCAGAGACGATGGCATCCGCGCCGTGCTCGAGGCACCCGGGCAATGCGGGGACGCGGTGCTTCGCGACCTCCTCGCGCTCGATCCGGACGTCCTCGCCATCGACGGCCTGGCCGATCCTGCCGCCGCGACGGTGGCCGTCGAGGCCGCACGGGCCGGGCGGCTGGTGCTCGGCGCGATCCGCACCGCCGGCGCGATCGCCGCGATCGCCGCGCTGAAGGCGATGCGTATCGCACCGTTCCACATCGCCTCCGTGCTCCGCCTCGCGATCGGCCAGCGGCTCGCGCCGAGGCTGTGCGCCGACTGCGCCGAGCCCGTCCAGGGCGACAAGGCCGTTACGGCGCGGCTCGGCTTCGAGCCCGGGACCATTCTGCACCGGCCCAAAGGTTGCGCGCGCTGTGCGTACAGCGGCTATCGCGGTGTGACACCGTTGTTCGAAGCCGTCGTGATCGACGATCCGATCCAGCTCCTGATCGATCGTGGTGGCGACGAGGCGGTGATCGCCAGTCACGCTTTCCGCGAGACGCGGAACCTCGCCTCGACCGCGCGCGCGCTCGCGCTCGACGGCACGATTACCGCTGAGGAGGCCATCCTGATCTCCCGGCCGCCGGATCAGCCCGCCCGGCCCCTCGCGGACGCAGCGCCTGCCCGGGAGGGCGGACGATGACCGGCTTCCGGCAGGAATTCGCGCCCGCCGCGGCCGCAGTCACATGGCTGTCATCCTATCCGCGCAGAAGCTGTGGGGGACTATTCGCGGAGGGCGGCATGAGCGGTGTCGGCACGCATATCGTCAAGGCGTTCAACGAGGACCTGGCATCGTTGCGCGGCGACGTTGCCGCCATCGGCGGCCTCGCCGAAGCCGCCGCGTGGGATGCCGCCGAAGCGGTGATCAAGGGCGATCCGGACCGCGCGGCCCGGTGCCGGGAGGCGATCGCATTGCTTCTGCGCAGCGCAGCGGCGGCCGAGAAGAGCGCGCTGTGCGTCCTCGCCCTGCGAGCACCGGTCGCGGGCGATCTCCGGCAGATCATGGCGATCCTCAAGATCGTCGCGCTGCTCGAGCGGACAGCGGCGCAGTCGCTGAGCATCGTCGCCGCCATCCCGCAGGTGACGAGGCCGCTGCCCTGCCCCAGGGGGTTCGGCAACCTTGCGCGCCTCGCCCGCGATGGGATGCGATGCGCGATCGACGCGTTCGTAACGGGCGACGCTTCAGCTGCGGAGACGCTTGCCGCCCTGGCCAATGACTCCGAGCGGCTTCATCTCGCCCTTCTGGAGGAATGCGTCGCCGAGATGCGGCTGGACCGTGGCGCTGCTGCCAGCGCGGTGGCCGTGCTGCTGATCTCGAGAAGCTTCGCACGCATCGCCGAACATTCGGCCGCCATCGCCGCGGAGGTTTGCGCCGCCGCGGCCGGAACCGCCTTGGCGCCAACCGCCCTTCCGCCCCTTTCCTTCCCGGAGCAGACGAATGCCGCGTAAGAAATTGCTGCTGCTGGAAGACGACCTCGGGCTCGCCCAGCTGGTCCGGTGGCATTTCGAGCGCGAGGATTTCGACGTCACCCAGACCGCCAGCGGCGAGGAAGGCCTGATCCTCGCCGAAGAGCTGGAGCCCGACGTGATGATCCTCGACTGGATGCTGGAGGAACTGTCCGGCCTGGAGGTCTGCCGAAGGCTGCGGCGGGATGCCCCGACCGCCAATCTGCCGATCATCATGCTGACCGCCCGGGGCGAGGAGGCGGATCGGGTGCGTGGTCTCGAGACCGGAGCAGACGATTACGTCACCAAGCCGTTCAGCCCCAAGGAGCTGGTGGCCCGCGTCAACGCGGTGCTTCGGCGCGTGCGCCCTGCCCTTTCCGGCGCGACCCTGCGCTACCACGACCTCGAGCTCGACACGGCCAATTACAAGGTGCGCCGCTCCGGCGGGCCGATCAGCCTGGGGCCCACCGAGTTCAAGGTGCTGCGGCACCTGCTCGAGCATCAGGGGCGGGTGTTCTCGCGCGAGCGGCTGCTCGACGCCGTCTGGGGACAGGATGCGGTGATCGAGATCCGCACCGTCGACGTCCAGATCCGCCGGCTGCGGCTGGCGCTGAACGCTCATGGCGGCAAGGAGCTGATCCGCACGGTCCGCGCTGCCGGCTACGCCCTGGACGCCGGCGATTGAGCCCTCGTCTTCGCCTCAGCCAGCGTCAGACGACGGGCGCTCGATCGCGACCGCCATGCAATCGGGCGCGGCGCGAGTCGGTGGACGCGACAGGCCTATGCGCCGACCGCGCCGACCAGGTCGGCGACCTGCTGCGAGTGATTCGGCCGGTTGCCGCCCGCTGTGGGACAATCTGTCCACTTTCCACGGCCTTGCCATGAGCGTAGGCGCGATCAAACGGCGTGCAAGTCCCGCGCGACGCGGAGTTCATGATGACCGACGAGATTGCCGAGGCGGAAGCCTGGCCGAAGCTGCCCCCTGTGCAGACCGGGCTCCGCGGGCGCTGCCCGCGCTGCGGGAAAGGCCATCTGTTCGCCGGTTTCCTGAAGCTCGCACCCGGCTGCGAGGTCTGCGGGCTGAGCTACGACTTCGCCGACCCGGCGGACGGCCCCGCTTTCTTCGTGATCACCTTCGGCTGCGTGCCCGCCGTCGTGTTCGCCGTCATGCTGCAGATCTGGGTGGACCCCCCGATGTGGGTGCATTTCGTCACCAGCCTGCCGTTCCTGGTGATCACCTGCGTGCTGCCCCTCCGACCGCTGAAGGGCTGGCTGGTGTGCAGCCAGTTCTTCTACAAGGCGCGGGAAGGACGGATCAGCGGCACCTGGCGGCCCTATGGAGACGAAGGCCCGGAGCTGAAGTCCGAGCCTCATCCCTGGTGAGCCGATGAGGCCTATGGGGCCGGCGCCCGCGACAGGCGCCGGCCCCTCCCCGTTACGAGGCGCGCGATCTGCGCATCAGCGCCGCGAGGCGATCCTTCACCGCGAGGCGCAGCTTCTTCAGCCGCAGCAGCTTGAAGCTGTCCGGCCGCCGGCGCCGCATTTCCTTGCTGATCGCGTCGTCGAGGCTGCGGTGGATGAGGGTCAGTCGATAGGTTGCAGATGACATGATGTTTCTCCGGTTGATGGTCTGACGGAGCCGCATTGCGGCGGTCAGCCCGCCGGAGGGGCGCGTGCCCGATAGGGTGCGGCTGCCCGGCCGGGCAGGCCGGCGAACGCGCCGGGCGTGAATAGTTGGCCGGGCCGCGTCGCGAGACGCTCGACCACGATGTTCGGCGAGGGCGGCGGCCCGAGCGAATCCGCATCCGCCGGTGCGGCATCGGTCCAGAGGCGGTTGCCCTGATCGCTGCGGAGCAGCGAACGCGCCGGCCCGCCCTGTCGAAGCGCGTTCGGCCGCGCCAGCGGATCGCCGGCGGCCGGGACCGTCCCCGGTCCGCCGGCCAGCATCAGGCCGAGCAGGATCAGGAGCGCGGCGAAAGGGCTCTTCCGCGCGGCGCGCGAGGAGCGCGCGGGCTCGGCGCAGGCGGGTTGCGCCGCAGCCTGGCGTCGAGGGGCGCCCACCCGTCTCACCGCATCCACCGGCCCGCGCGCGTGTCGTAGCGCCTGAGCAGCGCCGTGGCCTCACGGGCGAGCGCGTCGGCGCGATCGCGATGAACCTCCGGGAAGAGGACCGACCAGGTCGCGCCGCCATGCTCCACCCAGGTGCCGCACCCGCCGGCCGGGCCGGTCGCGCGCCGGCAGAGAACGAGCGAGCGGCCGTCGCGTCCATAGGTCACGTCGTGGCCGGCATGATCGTTGACCGAGAAGATGTGCGGCACGCCGGTCCGGTCGCGCCGCCCCGTCGCGCGCGCATCGTGGACGATCTCGAACGGGCGGTCCACGGGCCTGATCCGGACGAACAGATGCGGATCGCGAGTGTGCGCGGACAGCTCGCCGGGCGGAACGACATAGGTGCGGCCGGCGACGGCGACCGCCTGATCGTCCGGCCGATGGAGCAGCACGCCGGCGCCGGCGAGGGCGGCGGCGGCCGCGAACATGCCGGCGAGGAGGCCGGGGCCGAACCAGCGGGGCGGGTCTCGTCTCGATCGGCGCATCGCTCTCTCTCTCCTAGGCGGGAACCGGGGCGGGAACGGGGGCAGGCCGGGCGACGCTGGACAGATCGAACATCCGCCTTGCGGTCTCCCGCTCGCCCATCACGACATGATCGGCGCCGAGCCGCTCGAGATGCGCCACCTCGGCATCCGAATGGGCCCGGGCGACGACGGTCAGGGCAGGATTGAGGCGCCGGGCCCGCTCGGCGATGGCGCCGCCTTCGAAACCCTCGGGGATCGCGATCAGCAGCCTGGCGGCGCAATCCAGGCCCGCCGCGCGGAGCACCGCCTCGTCGGTCGCATTGCCCCGCACGACCCGCAGGCCGGCGGCCGTTGCCTCGCGCGCCACGTCCGGCTCGTCCTCGACGACGACCAGCGGCCGCCCATCGGCGAGCAGCCGCGCGGCGATCAGGCGGCCGACCCTGCCGTAACCGATCAGCACGACATGCTCGTCGCGGAGGCGCTGCATCCGCTGCTCCTCGGGGCTCGGCTCCGGCGTGGCCGAAGCCGGGCTGCGCCGCGCGAGCAGGGCGAAAAGGAAGGGATTGGCGCAGATCGACAGGATGGCGGCGGCGAGGATCAGGTCCCGCCCCTCATCGGGAAGGATGCCGAGGCCGGTGCCGAGGCTTGCGAGGATGAACGAGAATTCGCCGATCTGCGCGAGGCTGACCGAGACCGTGGCTGCCGTCCGGCCCGGGTGCCCGAAGGTGCGGACGATCGCGAAGGCCGCGAGCGACTTGCCGACGATGACGATCCCGACGGTGGCGAGTAGCGGCAGGGGCTGCTCGGTGAGGACCGCGGGATCGAACAGCATGCCGACCGAGACGAAGAAAAGGACGGCGAAAGCGTCGCGCAGCGGCAGCGTCTCCTCGGCCGCACGGCGGCTGAGCTGCGTCTCGCCGAGGATCATGCCGGCAAAGAAGGCGCCGAGCGCGAACGAAACGTCGAACACGAAAGCCGCCCCGAATGCGACCCCCAGAGCGATGGCGAGGACCGCCAAGCGGAACAGCTCGCGCGAGCCGGTATGGACCACCCAGTGCAGCAGCCAGGGGATCAGGCGGCGCCCGACGATCAGCATCAGGGCGACGAAGCCGGCGACCTTCAGGAACACGCCCGCGACGGTGGCGACGATCGCCTGCCCTGCCTGGGCGTCCGACGCGGCGGCGATGCCGGCGACCACCGGCAGCAGCACGAGCGCGAGCACCATCGCCAGATCCTCGACGATCAACCAGCCGACCGCGATCCGGCCCCGCTCCGTGTCCAGAAGATTCCGCGCCTGCAGCGCACGCAGCAGCACGACCGTGCTCGCCACGGAGAGCGAGAGGCCGAAGACGAAGCCGGCGAGCGGAGTCCAGCCGAGCAGCCAGGCGAGCGCCATGCCCATCACGGTCGCGGCGCCGATCTGGACGACGGCGCCGGGAACCGCGATGTTCTTCACCGCGAGCAGGTCTCGCAGCGAGAAATGCAGCCCGACGCCGAACATGAGCAGGATGACGCCGAGCTCGGCGAGCTCGCTGGCAAGGCCGGCATGGGCGACGAAGCCGGGCGTGAACGGCCCGACGAGAATGCCGGCGAGCAGATAGCCGACGATCGGCGGCAGGCGCAGCCGCTGCGCCAGGGCACCGAGCAGGAAGGCCACGACCAGACCTGCCACGATGGTTCCGATCAGGGGCGTGTGATGGGGCATGGTCGTTCCTTCAGCAGGCGCCGGCGCAGGCGGACACGAGAGTCCGCACGCGGCTCAGCGCAGGCCCGCATCCCCCAGCAGGGTGCAGGCGAGGACGATGATCAGCACGAGCGCCGCCACGACCAGATATTCCTTCGTCCCGAGGGAGAAATGATCGGAATGATCGGCGTGGAAGCGTCGCAGGTGCGGCTGCAGATCAGCGTGCGAGGTGACGAGCCATGCCTCCGCGGCCGGCCCCTTCTTGAGAAAGCGCAGGATCTCGGCGTCCTCGGCCGGCGTCACATCGGGATATCTTCTGAGAAGAGACTCGATGTGCACGCGCCGGTCGCGGGCGGGAGGATTCCGCTGCGCGATGGGCTTGTTCATTCACTCGATTCCTTGGCGGTGGGGACGACGCGTCAGGCGTCCGACGCCGCGTCCCGGGTTACCGTTGAGAGGAGATCAGAGTGAGGGAGGCGCGCGCGGAGCGAACGGCGAGACGTCCGCGCCAAGCGGGGCGAGGCGCGACGCCGACGGAGCGGCAACCGGCCCGGCCAGTGGCGCAAAAGCGACAGGCGAGAGGACGGCTGCGGGGGCGAGAGGAGGATCGTGCGGAGCCGCGTCGTCGAAGCGAGGCTCGTCCGCCGCTTTCAGCTGGGGCGACTTCTTGGCGGCGGGGGACCGGCTCGGCGCCAGCGAGACCTCGGCGGTCGCCGCGCTGAACGCCGATCCGGAGATCTTGTGGAGCGGGGAGCCGGCCGGAACGAAGGCGTGGGTGAAGATCGACAGGAGCAGGAGCCAGAGCGCCAGCCCGTGTGTCCTCGCCACGCCGTCGTCCAAGGCCCCGCGGTGCATCATCTCCGACAATCTAGGGCAAGCGCCCGCGATTGAAACCCCATTCGAGGCCCGGCGACGCCGTTTTGCGCCCGCCGGAGCGTCAGGGCTGTTCGCTTGCGGCCGCACCCTTCGTGCCCATCGCCGCGCCGACGGAGGAACAGACGATCAGGCCAACGGCGAGCCACTGGGGCGGCGACAGCAATTCGCCGAGCAGGACCATGCCCATCAGTCCGCCGATCGCCGGCTCGGCGCTGAGCAGCGTACCGAAGGTGTTCGCCGGCAGCCGCCGCAGGGCGATCATCTCCAGACCGTAGGGAACGGCGCTCGACAGGATGCCGACGGCGACCCCGAGCGCCAGGACCTCCGGGCGCAGCAGCGCCGTGCCGGCCGAGGCGATGCCGATCGGCGCCGCGAGCAGGGCGGCAATGATCATCCCGCCCGCCGCCGCAGCCGGTCCGTGGGCGTGGCCGGCGCGCTTTCCGGTGAGGATGTAGGCCGCCCAGCAGGCACCGGCGAACAGCGCGAGAAGGACGCCGCGCCAATCGAGCTGCCCGGCTCCGCCGCGTAGCGGGAGGAGCAGCAGCAAGCCTGCCACGGCAAGGCCGATCCACAGGAAATCGGCCTTGCGCCGCGAGGTCAGCAAGGCGACCGCGAGCGGCCCCGTGAACTCGATCGCGATGGCGATCCCCAAGGGGATGTAGGCGAGCGCCTTGTAGAAGCTGAAGTTCATCGCGCCGACGGCCAGGCCATAAGCGAGCAGCGACGGCCAGCCGGCCCTGAGGTTGATCCGCCACGGACGGAAGATGGCCGAGAGCACGGCGGCGCCCACGATCAGGCGGATGGCGGTCGCGCCTTCGGGTCCCACGGTCGGGAACAACCCCTTCGCGAACGAGGCTCCGCAGGTGACGGAGACGAGCGAGAGAAACAATGCGCCGCGGGCGGCGAGATCGACCCGCCGGGGCGGGGCGGCGGCAACGAGATGATTCATGGCAGGACTCGGGAAACGGTGGGCGCCGAGGTTTAGAGGCAGAGGCGGATAAACGTGCTCGATTTTGGTGCGGCGGCGATAATCTTTATCAGGTAGGGCCGGTGCGATGGCAAAGAACGTCGCCCTGGACGATTTCGACCTGAAGCTGCTCGAGCTGCTGCAAGCCGACGCCCAGCGGCCGGTGCCGGCGCTGGCCGAGGCGGTCGGCCTCTCGGCGCCGGCCTGCTACCGCCGAATCCGGCGCCTGCGCGAGACCGGCGCGATCGCGCGCGAGGTCGCCGTCGTGCGTCCCCGCACTCTGGGCTGGCCGCTCTCGATGATCGTGCTCGTCACCCTGGAGCGCGAGAACGCCCGCACGGTCGACGAGATGATGCGGGTGCTCGAGGCGGTGCCGGAGGTGGTCGAGGCCTGGAACGTCACCGGCGATCATGATTTCGCGGTTCGGATGGTCGCCCGCGACATGGAAGGCTATGACGCGCTCGCCCGCCGGCTGTTCGCGGCCGACGAACGCGTGCGCAGCTTCAAGACCCTGGTCGTCATACGTCAGGTCAAGGAGCGCAGCCCGATCCCGGTTGCCTGGGAGCGCTGACCGGCGCCTCCCGATCAGCCGGGGCTGGCGAGCTTCATCAGGACGAGGCCGCCGACGATCAGCAGCGCCGCCAAGAGGCGCATCGGATTGACCGATTCGCCGAGCATCACGATCCCGACCGCGAACGCGCCGACGGCGCCGATGCCAGTCCAGACCGTATAGGCGGTGCCGAGCGGCAGCGTTCGCATCGCCCAGGAGAGCAAGGCGAAGCTCACCCCCATTGCGGCGAGGGTGACGAGCGACGGTCCCAGCCGGGTGAAGCCTTCGGACTGCTTCATCGAAAAGGCCCAGACGACCTCCAGCAGACCGGCGATGATGAGGATAATCCATGCCACGGCAGCCTCCTTGTCCTGGCTGCCGGGCCGTCCCGGTCTTGAATCCCCATCAAGGGGGCGGGAACGTGGTCGCCGCCCGTCCGCTCTAGCAGGCCGCGAGCGTTTCAACGCCCGAACGCCGGCCGCGAGAGCCCGCACCGGCGCTTCTATGCCCGCGGCAGCCGCCACTCGACCCGCAGGCCCGGCGCGTTGTCGAGAAAGCGAAGCTCCGAGCGATGATGACCGGCGACGGCGGCAACGAAGGCGAGACCCAGGCCGAAACCCGGAGTCCCCTCGCCCCCCGGGGCGCGGAAGAAGCGCTCGGCGAGCTTGTCTCTCAATCCCGCCGGTACGCCGGCGCCGTCGTCGGCCACCGTCAGGAGGACATCGCCGCCGACAGTCGTTGCCGAGACCGAGATCCTGCGCCCGGCGGACACGTATTTGACGGCGTTGTCGAGCAGATTGCTGACCGCCTGGAACAGCAGATGGCGATCGCCGGAGACGATGAGGCCGGAGCCGATCGCCGTGTCGACCGTCAGCGCCTTGCCTTCCGTGGCGGGCTCGTGGAGATCGACGGCGTCGCGGAGCAGCGCCCCGATGTCCACGGGCGCGGCCTGCTCGGCATGGCGGCGTGCCTCGATCCGGGAGATGCGCAGCACCGAATCGAAGATCGCACCCAGCCGTGCCGTTTCCCCGATCGCCCGCGACAGGCGCTCTTCGGGCCGATCGGCCTCGAGATCGAGGAGCTCCGCGCGCAGCCGCGACAGCGGCGTTCGAAGCTCGTGCGCGACGCTGTCCGAGACCCGCTGGATCGCCTCGATCGACGCTTCCAGCCGGTCAAGCATCGCGTTGAGGGTTAAGGCGAGCGTATCGAAATCGTCGTTGCTGCCGGTCACCGGCACGCGCTGCGACAGATCCCCCTCGATCACCTGGCGTGCGGCCGAGGACACCGCTTCGATGCGCTTGCCGATCGCTCGGCTCATCAGCATGCCGCCGACGATGGAGAGCAGGACCAGCGCGGGCAGCAGCCAGGCCGCGGTGTTGGCGATGCCTTCCTCGAGCTCCTCGAGATCCTCGATATCGCGGCCGATCAGCAGGCGCGTGCCGTCGGGAAGGACCTGATCGAGGACCATCGCCTCATATTCATCCTCATTGCCCTCCCGCGACACATCGGCCTCGATCCGCAGCCATTTTCCGGTGCGCACGCTCGGCCAGCTCGGCAGGTTGGCGACCACGGTCTGGCCGCCCGGCGCGAGCAGGGCGTGGTAGGCCAGCCGCGGTGCGGGCGCGGCGGCGCGTCTCTCCAGCGCGGCCGCCAGAGCCTCGGTGCCGGAACGCGCCTGAAGGGCGGCGAGGCTGTCCCCTTCCTCGCGCAGGCCGGCTTCGACACGCTCGAGCGGGCCCCGGATCGCGCTCCAGTAATAGACGCCGGCAAGCACGCCGACCGACGCGGTGAACAGCACGCCATAGATGACGGCGAGGCGGAAGGAGAGGCTTCGGAACAGCTTCACGGGCGCGCGATCATGTAGCCGGCGCCCCGCACGGTCTGGATCGCGGGCTGGTCGAAGCCCTGGTCCAGCTTCTGGCGAAGCCGGCTGACATGCTGATCGATGATGTTGGTCTGGGGATCGAAATGATAGTCCCAGACGTGTTCGAGCAGCATCGACCGGGTCACCACGCGGCCGGCGTGGCGGGCAAGGAATTCGACGATCCTGAACTCTCGGTCGGTCAGCGCGATCGCGGCGCCCGCCCGCGAGACGCTGCGGGCGAGAAGATCGACGACGAGATCGCCGACCTCGATCCTGGTCGGCTCGGCCCGCGCCGGGCCACGGCGCGAGAGCACCTCGACCCGCGCCAGCAGCTCCTGCATCGAGAACGGCTTGGGCAGGTAATCGTCGGCGCCGGCGCGCAGGCCCTTCACCCGTTCATCGGTCTCGCCGAGCGCGCTCAGCACCAGCACCGGCGTCTGATCCTCCATCGCCCGGATCGTCTGGAGGATCCTGAGGCCATCGATCCCGGGCAGCATGCGATCGAGCACGATCACGTCGTAGCTCTCGCTCGATGCCTCGATCAGGCCCGCCTTGCCGTCGGCGCGATGCTCGACGACGTGCCCCGCCTCGCCGAGGCCCTTGGCGATGAACGACGCCAGCCGCTCGTCATCCTCGATCAGCAGAACGTGCATCGGCCCTCCAGCCCCCGTCATCGGCGGAACCGCGCAGCGCGTCCACCTTCCACGCGCACGCCTCCGTGCACATTGCGAAGATCAAATGTTCCGGCAAGCCGCAGGCGATCCGACAGCTTTAGTCCCGTCTCCGGAAGCTGGAAACACAGGATGAACCCATCGCCGTCGATCGGCACGAACGGTTACCGCGAAAGCTGCGGCGCCGTCACGCTGGCGGCGGTGGCGCTCTTCGCCTGGGCGAGCCGCCGAGCGGCACCGCCCGAGGAGCCTTCGCATCGACCCGTCTCCGCGGATCGCAAGCCAGGAGAAAGACCATGAGAAAGACCACGACCGTCGCCGCCATCGTCGCGATCGGAATCAGCACCACCCTCTTCGCCGCTCCGGCCTCGGCCGATCGCGCGCCCACGGCAGACGAGCGCGCCGCGGTCGAGCGCGTGCTGCGGGCCGGCGGGTACGTCAGCTGGGAAGAGATCGAGCTGGACGACGACGGCCCCCGCTGGGAGGTGGACGATGCGCGCGCCCAGGACGGCCGCCGCTTCGACATCAAGATCGATCCGAAGTCGATGCGGATCATCCGCGCCCAGCTGGATCGCGACTGATGCCGGCCAGCGGTCGTCAAGGAGCGGCGGCATGATCTGGTGGATGGTGTCTCTCGCCGCGGCGGGCGCCGCGATCGTCCTCGGTGCGGCACTGGTCCGCCGGATGATCGACCACGTGTTCCGCGCGTTCGGCGCGGCGGGCGACTAGACGAGCCTAGGCGTCGCGCCGCCGCGCGGGATTGCCGACCACGGTGACGCCCGCGGAAACGTCGCGGGTGACGACGCTGCCGGCGCCGACGATCGCATCGTCACCGATGGTGATGCCCGGCAGAAGGATCGCGCCGCCACCGATCCAGACATTGCGTCCGATCACGATCGGGCGACCCCATTCGGCCCCGGTCGCGCGCTCGGCCGGGTCGCGCGGATGGTCGGCGGTGAGGATCTGGACGCCCGGGCCGATCTGGGTTCCGTCGCCGATCGTCACCGCGACGACGTCGAGGATGACGCAGTTGAAGTTGAGGAAGACGTCGCGGCCGAGCCGGATGTTGTAGCCATAGTCGCAGTGAAACGGCGGCCGGATCATTGCACCGGGGCCGACCTTGCCCAGCCCCTCGCGAAGCAGCGCATCCCGCTCGGCCCGCGGCAGGGTGCGCGAGACGTTGAACCGCGCCATCCAGGCCGCGGCGCGCGCCTGGTCCGCGACCAGCTCCGCATCGCCGGCGCGATAAGCCGCACCGGCGAGCATCTTCTGCTTCTCGGAACGTTCGTCCATCCCTCGTCTCCCAACTGTCCGCACCCGGACACGGCCGTCCGGCGCCGGACGTCACGACGGCCGCTCCCATACGCGGAGCGGCTCGGTTCACAAGGCCCGGCTTGCCTGGGCGGCGGTTCTGCGCCACCCGGAGCCGATGAAGACGCTGACCCTCGCCCTTGCGCTCGCATTCGCGGCCGATGCCGCGCCCCCGCTGCCGGCCGACGCCCCGTTCCGGGAGGAGATCGCCCGCTTTGCCGAGATCGACGCGATCCAGACTCCGCCCGCGTGCCCGGTGCTGTTCGTCGGCTCCTCCTCGATCCGTCTGTGGACGTCGCTCCGCGAGGACATGGCGCCCCTGCCGGTCATCAACCGCGGCTTCGGCGGATCGACAATCCCGCAGGCCAATCTCCACTTCGACCGGATCGTGACGCCGTACCGGCCGCGGGCGATCGTGGTCTATTCCGGCGAGAACGACATCGACTCGGGCGCCTCACCCGCGCAGACGGTCGCCGCCTTCGAGCAGTTCCTGGCGCTGAAGGACGCGCGACTGGGCGACACGCCCGTCTTCTACATCGCGGCCAAGCCGTCGCGGCTGCGCATCGCGCAGCTGCCGAAGCAGGCGGAGCTCAACCGCGCCGTCGCAGCGCTGGCAACGAAACGAAAGGACCTTCGCTTCATCGATATCGTGCCGGCGATGCTCGAAGGGGGTGCACGAGACCTGTACGTCGCGGACGGCCTGCACATGGCGCCGGCCGGCTATGCGATCTGGCGCGACAAGGTGACGGCCGCCTTGAACGCGGCGGGGATTCCGAAGCGGCGCTGCCGATAACGACGCCCGTCTCACGAGCGATGCCGTACCGTTCGCATCTCGCGCGTGTCGGGCCGGTGCAGGCGATGGTCGCGGTAGATGGCGTTGAGGCAGGCGTTGGTCGACTGGGCGCGGCCGATCGCCGCGGCGCCGCTGCCGTCGTCCGCGCGGGTGACGGCCTGCCAGAAGCCGTCATAGGGCCAGCGCTCGCCGCCGCCGGTCGCGTAGAGGAAGGCGAGGACGAAGCGGAGCATGTGGGCCGGGCGCAACGGCGTCCGCTCCGCATCGCGCGCCGCTTCCTCGAGGGCGGCAAGCGCCTTCCGCTTCAGTTGCTCGGACGAGAATCGCATGCGCGCGATGTGGAACATATAATGAACATCGCGCAAGCCGGTAGATTGACGAGGCGGCGGCTTGAGGCGGCTTGCACCGCCCGGTCCAGGTCCGGTGCCTAAGAGCACGATTTCGCGTGACTCGTGCGGCAGCGATGGTGCCGAAGCGATTCACGGTTGCCGGGGAGGGCACCATCCGCAAGTCTGGCGTGACCTCGTTTCCGGATGGAGATCGCATGCGCCTCGGGATTGCCGCCGCCTTTCTGCTTGCCGCCCCGACGGCCGCGCCCGCCGCTGCCGAGGAGCGCGCCTTCGCCGCCGCCCTGCGCGACTTTCGCGCAGTGCATCGCGCCGAGACGCAGAAAGCGGGGATCGTCGGGAGCAGCTTCTATCTGCTTCGCGACGGCCGCACCGTCGCCGCCGACCATCTCGGCGAGCAGGATGCCGAACGGCACGTTCCGGTCGATGCGCGCACGATCTACCATTGGGCGTCGATCACCAAGACGATGACGGGAATCGCGATCATGCAGCTGCGCGACCGCGGCCTGCTGACGCTCGACGACCCGATCGTCCGCTACGTTCCCGAGCTCCGGCGCGTGCACAATCCGTTCGGCGACACCGGCGCGATCACTCTGCGCCAGCTGATGAGCCACAGCGCCGGCTTCGCCGGCCCGACGTGGCGCTGGCGCGACCGCGACTGGCAGCCGTTCGAGCCGGCCGGCTGGGACCAGCTCGTCGCGATGCTGCCCTATAGCGAGGTGCAGTTCCGCCCCGGATCGCGCTTCAGCTATTCGAATCCCGGCATCGTCTACCTCGGCCAGGTGATCGAGCGGCTCTCGGGCGAGGATTTCGAGGTCTATGTCGACAAGAACATCCTGAAGCCGCTCGGCATGCACGCCAGCTATTTCGACCGGACACCCCCGCACCTGCTGCCCCATCGCGCCCACAGTTACTACATTCGCGACGGCAAGAGGGTGGCGGCACCGTTCGATGCGGACACCGGCGTGACCGTCTCCAACGGCGGGCTGAACGCGCCGATGCCGGACATGGCGCGCTACCTCGCCTTCCTGCTCGGCGACCCTGCGCGAAGCGCCGAATACGATTTGGTGCTGAAACGATCGTCGCTCGAGGAGATGTGGCGGCCGCAGATCCCGGCGGGCGAGGACTTCACCCAGGGCCGCATGGCCGAGACGACGCAGAGCGGCCTTTCCTTCTTCATCGACCAGGCGGGGCCGGTCCGCTTCGTCGGCCACAATGGCGACCAGAACGGCTTCCGCGCCTATCTCAGCCTCTGTCCGGACCAGAAAGCCGGCAGCCTGCTCGCGTTCAACACCGAGACCAAAGGCGTCGAGAACAGCCCTGCCAATCGCGAGACGGCGGAAAGCCGCATCGCGCTGGCGACCGGCAGGCTATGCGAGGCGCTGGCGCGCTGACCGCGCCCGCGCGGCGATCAGCTCTCCGCCGGACGCAAGAAGGTGCGGTTGCCGGCGTGGGCGTCGATCGCGGCGCGACTGAACAGCATCGGCTGCATCTCGCCCCGGATCCAGGGCAGATATTGGTCGCGATAATGGGCTGAGCGCGGGTCGTTCGACTGGCCTGGGAGATTCAGCATCAGCGAATTGTCCCATGCGCCGACGTCGATCACCTGGAGATAGCTGGCGCCGCCGCTGACGTGCCAGCTCGGCGCGTCGCGCAGCCAGCGCGCCATAACGGTGAACGAATCGCCGCCCGATCCCTCACCCTCGATCGGCGGAAAGGCCGCGGCGATCGCCGGGATCCGCGAAAGCGGGTGCGCGATCCGCACCTGATGCAGCGTCCCCCACCGCCAGGCGGCCGGATCCGGGCCGAGCCGTTCGCGGGCGCCGTTCCACGCCGCCGCGAGCGCGGCGTCGAACAAGGCGTCGCGCGTCGTCGCGGGATCGGCGCCAAGCCGCGCGTCCGGCTTCGCCAGCAGGCCGAGCAGGACCGAAGGCGCGATCTCGTTGACCAGCTCCCGCGCCCGTTCCGGCACCAGCGCCGCGATCATGCGCTGGCCGAGCTCGCGCCACAGGATCTCGAACAGGGCAGCCGGGCCGCTGTCCGCATCGAGCCGCGCATCCCAGCCGCGCAGCATCGCGATCGCGGCCTCGGCCGAGGGCGAGCCCCGCGCCGGCAGCAGGGCCTGAAGCTGGCGCGCCGGCGTCGACAGCGTGTCATGCTGGAGCGCGACACTGTCGGCGAGGCTGTGCCGCGGCTGCGCCTCCAGCACATCGGCGACGCGCTGGTAGCGATAGGGATCGCGGAACGAGAAAGCGGGAATGCGGTCGCGGGGCCAATCGGCCGGCAGGTTGTTCTGGTTGGCCGAGGCGAACCAGCCCTTGGCCGGATTGTACTCGCTCGGCAGGGCGCGGAAGTCGCGCAGGCCGGTCCAGTCGTAGCGGCCGTCGCCCGGCACCGGCATCAGCCCCTCGCCCTTGCGGCGCACCGGCACGAAGCCGATCACCTGCCAGCCGTGGTTTCCGTCGACGTCGGCATAATGGAAGTTCGTCGGCGAAGGATGGAAGCGGAACGCCGCCTTCAGGCTCTCCCAGTCGCGCGCCAGGTTGATGGCGATCATCGCAAAGGCGCCGCTGGCGCCCGGCTGCAGCTCGACGACGGCGAGCGCCGTCGCCCGACGCCAGGACGGATCGTGGGAGAGGACCGGGCCGTGCACCGAAAAGCGCATCGTCGCCCGATGCGGCGGGCCGCCGCGGACCGGTATCGAGACCTCGGCCCGCTCGAACCGCTTCCAAGCGCCGCCGTGACGGTAGAGCTCCGGGTCGCTCGCATCGAGCTCGAGGACGAACAGATCCTCCTGATCGATGTGGAAATTGGTCCGGCCGAAGGCGAAGCGATCGGTATGGCCCTGCATGATGCCGGGCAGCCCCGGCGAGCCGGCGCCGATCACGTCCAGACCGGGGGCGCTGAGATGGGCGACGTGGCGCGGACCGAAACCGCCGATGCCGAGATGCGGATCATTGGCGAGGATCGGGCGGCCGGTGGCGCTGCGCGACGGCGCCACGGTCCAGGCGTTGCTGCCGGCATTGCCGCGGTCCTGCGCGGCGCTCGGCGGATCGTTGGGCTCCAGCGCGGGAACGATCGATCCGTACGGCAGGCTGCCCCTGCGCAGCACGCCGAGATCGGCGTCGCTCACCGCGGCGGCGTCGAGCCCCTCGGGGACGGCAAGCGGCCAGGCGGGTCGGAGCGGCGCCATGATCGCGTCGAGCTCGAGCAGCCCCATTCCCGCGAGCCGCGCGCGGCGGATCTCGTCCTCGATGCTTCCACCCTGAATGCCGCGGGAGAGGACCAGATCGCGCAGAGCCCATTTGAGCGGGCGAATTCCGAGGATCGAATATTCGAGCGGGAGCAGGGATGGATCGGCAAGGACCTCGTCGATGCGGGCATTGATGCCGGCGACATAGGCGCGCGCGCAGGCCAGCACGTCCGCCGGGACGCGGGCAAGCTCGGCGTCGAGATCGCCGCGAAAGTGGAACAATCGGGCGGTCGCGTCGTGCGGCGCGAACTCGGCGCCGAAGGCCTCGGCGAGCCGGCCCGTTTCGCGCCGGTGCGAGAGATCGAGCTGAAACAGGCGGTCCCGCGCGACGACATAGCCCTGGCCGAAGAAGGCATCCGGGATCGACCGCGCGCGGATGTGCGGAACGCCCCAGGGATCGTCGACGATCTCGAGCGGGGCGGACAGGCCGGCGGCGCGCACCTGCCGCGCCTGGCGTCCCAGATCCGCGGTGCGGCACCCGGCCGAGGAGAGGGCCAGCGCGGCGGCGGAACCGAGCAGAAAGGAGCGGCGGTCGAGCATCGGCAAACGTCCATGTCGATGGCGGCTCAGGCGGAGGCCCGATCCGCGCTGCTGTGCGGCCGACCAGGTCCTTCGGACAAGGCCGATCCGGAGGGACGGGCCACACAGCGGCAGCCGCCCGGCGCACCAGCTTCCGATGAACGCCAAGCCACTGACGACAGGTGACACCCCTCCCGACGATGCTGACTTAGCGAGGCCCGCGCGCCTGCGTCACATGGCAAAGGCTCGCCCCGCCATAGGCACAAGCTATGGTCATGCCATAATCTCCGTCTATGGCCCAGCAAAGCAATGGAACCCCGTGCGCAATTGACGCTGCTCGGCGGTGCCCGGCACCATCGGGGGAAGCCCGTATCAATCGGCACTCAAGATGCCTAAGCGGGCGTGACAGGTCCAACCGCACCTGCCAGTTTCGCAGGGCGTCAGGGCATCTAGGGGGTTCATATGATCAGCCAGTCGACAGTCGGATTCCGCAAAGCGCCTTTCCTCGCGATCTCCGGCCTGGCCGCGCTCGCCATGGCGAGCGCCGCGTCGGCCCAGACCACGCCGTCCGACGATGCGGCAGCGACCGAGGTTGCGACCGCGCAGACCACCGACGCGCAGCCCGCCGGCGCGCGGACCGACGAGAACATCGTCGTCACCGGCACGCGCATCGCGCGCGACGGCTTCCAGGCGCCGACGCCGCTGCAGGTGCTGAACGAGGACGACATCGAGAATTCCTCGCCGACCAACAACATCGCGGACTTCGTCAACCAGCTGCCCGCGCTTGCCGCATCGATCCGCCCCTCGAACTCGCGCCTCGAGCTCAGCAACGGCCAGGCCGGCATCAACGCGCTCAACCTGCGCAGCCTGGGTACGGTCCGCACGCTCGTGCTGGTCAACGGCCGCCGCTCGGTCGGATCGACCGCCAACGGCATCGTCGACGTCAACACGATCCCCCAGTCGCTGGTCAACCGCGTCGAGGTGGTTACCGGCGGCGCTTCGGCGGCCTACGGCTCGGACGCGGTCGCCGGCGTGACCAACTTCATCCTCAACACCGAATATGAGGGGCTCAAGCTGGAGGCCGATTCCGGGATCACCCAGCGGGGCGACGGCTTCAACTATTCGGCGTCGCTGACCGGCGGCATCAAGTTCGCCGACGGCCGCGCCCGCCTGATCGTGGCGGGCGAGATCGCCCACACCGACGGAATCTTCGAGGTCGGCCAGGATCGCGGCTGGAACCATACCGGCTTCGTTCGCATCCAGAACCCGGCCTGGCCGGCAAACCCGTCCGCGCCGAGGTATCTGATCCGCACCGAGGTGGGCCAGGCCAACTCGACGCCCGGCGGCCTCATCACCGCCTCCACCGGCGGTCTCACCAATCGCCTGTGCGGGACCTATTTCGGCCAGGGCGGATCGGTGAACAGGTATCAATATGGCGCCTTGACCTTCCCCTCGCCGACCTGTGCGCCGACCACCCCCGCCAATGCGAGCAGCCCGTCGCTCAACCAGGGCGGCGACTGGCGGATCAACGACACGGGCCGCCGCATCGGCCTCATCCCCGAGGAAGACCGCCACGGCGTGTTCGCCCGGCTGAGCTTCGACGTCACCGACGGCATCAGGCTCTTCGCCGAAGGGTCGTACAACCGGCAGGAAACCCTGTTCAACGCCGGTCCGAACCTGATGACCGGCCTGTCGATCGCCGCCTCGAACTGCGGCTCGGGCGCGACCGCCCCGACGACCTGCAATGCGTTCCTCTACCAGACGCTCGGCCCGGCGCAGCTTGCCGGCATCACCGGGGTCACGCTGGCCACCAGCGGCGCCGACCTGCCGTTCCGCGGTTCGAACAACGAGCGCGAGGTGCAGCGCTACCTGATCGGCGCCGAAGGCGATTTCGAGGCCTTCGGAAAGTCGGCGCGCTGGGACGTCTATGGGCAATACGGCCGCGCCGACCTGCACGAGCAGCTGATCAACATCCAGCAGACCACGCGGCGCGGCAACGCGCTCAACGCGGTCTTCGCGCCGGCCGGCAACCCCGCCGGCCTGCCGGTCGGATCGATCCAGTGCGCGATCAACGTCGATGCGACCACGGCCAATGACGATCCCGCCTGCCGGCCGCTGAATCTGTTCGGCCTCGGCGTCGCCGATCCCGCCGCGATCGACTACATCCTTGGCGACCCCTATCGCGACCAACTGCTCGAGCAGACGGTGGTCGGCGCCAACCTGTCGCTGACGCCGTTCGCCACCTGGGCCGGCGACGTCAGCGTCGCCGTCGGCGCGGAGTATCGCAAGGAGGAGATCGACGGATTCGTTCCGGAAGAATTCCAGCCGATCTTCAACCCGACGACCGGCGCCTCGACGAGCGTCTGGTCGGTCGGCAACTACCGCCCGAGCAAGGGCAGCTACGACGTCAAGGAAGCCTATCTCGAGACGGTCGTTCCGCTCGGCTTCGGTCTCGAGTTCAACGGCGCGATCCGCGGCACCGATTACTCGACCTCGGGGTTCGTCACGACCTGGAAGGCCGGCGCGACCTGGCAGCCGGTCGACGACATCCTGATCCGCGTGAACCGGTCGCGCGACATCCGGGCGCCGAACCTCAACGAGCTGTACCAGGCGGGCACCGCCAACACCTCGACGGTGACGAACCCCTTCTTCCCTGGAGCGGGACCCGGCACCGGCACCTATGGCGCCAACATCGCCTACCTCGGGACGATCACCGGAAACCTGAACCTGCGGCCCGAGAAAGCGGATTCGTGGAACATCGGCGGCGTACTCGCGCCGCGCTTCCTGCCCGGCTTCAGCGCGTCGGTCGACTACTGGCGCGTCAAGGTGAAGGACGCGATCGACAGCCTCAGCGCCGACGACATCGTCAATCGCTGCTTCGAGGGGCTGGCCGACTTCTGCGCGGCGATCACCCCCGATCCGAACGTTCCGAACCGCGTCCTGATCGCGCGCCAGCCGGTCAATTTCTCGAGCATCCTGATGCGGGGTCTCGACTTCGAAGCGGCCTATCGGGCGCGCCTCGGCAACGGGACCTTCGGCATCCGCGGCCTGGCGACGCGTTACATCGAGAACACCGTCACCACCGGCGTGCCCGGCTTCCAGCCGCTCAACTCGGTCGGAACGCTTGGTGTCGGCACCGGCACGCAATCGATCACGCCCAAGTGGATCTATCGGGTCAGCGCCACCTACGACACCGACGATTACTCGCTGACCGGCGTAGCCCGCGGCGTCGGTGACGGCCGGTACGACGCCACCGGCATCGAGTGCGGCAATTCCTGCCCGATCTCGACCAACCAGTTCCCGACGTACGAGGACAACAGCATCGGCGGCGCGACCTATTTCGACCTGAATGCGACGTTCAAGTTCGACGCGTTCGGAGGCCGCAACGGCGAGTTCTTCATCAACGTGACCAACCTGCTGGACAGCGATCCCATCCTCCTGCCGGAGACGGGCCTCGCCGCGAACAGCACCTACAGCGATCTCCTCGGCCGCAGCTTCCGCTTCGGCGTGCGGATGAAGCTGAAGTAAGAGACGCCGCGCGCAGGCGCGACGGTGATGGCCGGGTCGTCGCCCCCAGCGACGGCCCGGCCATCTTCTTTCCGGCCAAGGCCGGCGACTTGACGCCGGCGGCGCAGCCGTCGAGCGTGCCCGCGACGGGCGGAGGGACAAGGGCCGATGCAGGCAGACGTGCGTGACTGAGCAGGTGGACGCGCCGCCGGCGATCCGGCCCGGCATCGGCCGCCAGGCGCTGTACGTCCTGCTCGGCTTCTCGGCCGGTCTCCCCTTCTACATGTTCTCGACCGTCCTCTCGCTGCGCCTCCAGGCGCACGAGGTGGGGCTGGTGGTGATCGGCTTCTTCGCCTGGGTGCAGCTCCTTCCGACCTTCAAGTTCGTCTGGGCGCCGCTGCTCGACCGCTACCAGGTGCCGGGCTTCAGCCGCTTCTGGGGCAAGCGGCGCGGCTGGATCATGCTCTCGCAGCTCGGCATCTTCACCGCGATGGCGGCGATGGCGCTGACCGCCTCCGATTCCAATCTCCAGATCACCGCCCTGCTGGCGGTGCTGCTCGCCTTCTGGACGACGACCCTGGAGGTCGCGGCCGACGCCTGGCGGATCGAGCTGGCGCCGACGCAGGAGGAGCAGGGCCCGCTCGCGGCGGCCAATCTGTGGGGCTATCGCACGGCGATGGTGGCCGCCGGAAGCGGCGCCCTGCTCGTCGCGGACCAGCCGGGCTGGGGCTGGAGCGCGGCCTATATGGTCATCGCCGCGGCGGCGTTCCTCGCCTTTCCCCTGCTCGTCGCGCTGCCCCGCGATCCGGACACCCATGGCCGGCGAAGCGCAGCGCTGGGCGGCGGGCTGATCGCGAGCCTCGTCATCCTGGCGGTCTTCGCCGTCGCGACGGGGCTGATCGGAGCGCTGCTGCTCGGCGCCGCCGCGGGCGCGGGAATGAGCGCCGAGACCAACGTCACGCCTTATGTGCTGGTGGCCTGCATGCTGCCCTTCCTGGCGATGGCGGCGGCGCTGCCCAGGATCCGCGGCCTGCCGCCGACCTCCCGCGCCCGCCGGTCGGCCGCGATCGGACCCTATGTCGATTTCTTCTGGCGCTATGGCGCCATGGCCCTCGCCCTGCTCGCCTTCGTCTCGATCTACCGGATGGGCGACGTGCTGGCGCTCAACCTCTCGAAGCCGATGATCAAGCAGCTCGGCTATTCGCTGACCGAGATCGGGCGGGCCGATTCCTACGTGGCGCTGATCGCCAGTATCGTCGGCGTCGGGCTCGGCGGCTGGATGGCGGCGCGCTGGCCGCAGGCGCTGACGCTGACCATCGGCGCCTCGTTCGCCGCCTTTGGCAATTTCGGCTTCGTCTGGCTCGCCCACCAGCCGGTCGACGAGGCGCTGCTCTACATCGCGACCGCCGCCGACCAGTTCGGCAACGGCATGGCAGGGACGATCTTCGTCGTCTATCTGTCGCTGCTGGTGAACCCGCGCTATCCGGGTGCGCAATACGCCTTCCTCTCCGGCTTCGCCTTCCTGCTGCCCCGCCTGCTGTCGGGCGCCGGGGGCGCGATGGTCGAGAGCTTCGACCGGGCCGGCTATCGCGGTTTCGACCTGTTCTTCATCCTGTCCGGCGTGCTGAGCCTCGCCGCGCTGCTGTTCCTGCCGCTGATCGCGCGGGCCCGGCCACGCCCGAGCGACATGCCCGAGGAGAGTGACTCGTGACCATCGACGATGCCTTCGCACCGGCGAGGCAGGCCGTGGACGAAGGAAGGATCCCCGGCGCGGCGCTTGGCGTGGTCCGCGCCGACGGGAGCAGCGCCGTGCGCTTCGCCGGCATGGCGGCGCTGCTGCCGGACCGCGAGCCGCTGACCGAGGGCCACTGGTTCGACCTCGCCTCGGTCTCCAAGGTGATCGCCACCACGACGATGGTCCTCAGCCTGGCCGAGCAGGGCCGGATCGATCTCGACCGACCGCTGACCGACGCTATCCCCGACCTCCGGCAATATGACATCGGCGGCGCCGCCGAGCGCCGGCTGACCTTCCGCGACTGTCTCGCCCACCGCACCTTCCTGCCCGCGGTCGAGCCAATCTATACGTATGGCGGCGATCCCGACCGTCTCCGCGCCTTCGTGCTGCAGCGCGCGTGGCGCCATGGCCCCCCGGTCTATTCGGACATCAACTTCATCCTGCTCGGCATCGCCATCGAGCGGGTGACGGGCCGGCCGTTATCGGATTGGCCGCTCGGCCCCGAGCTCGGCTATGGGCCTCCGCCGGGCCCGGCCGTCGCCACCGAAGCCTGCTCGTGGCGCGGCCGGGTGATGAAGGGTGAGGTCCACGACGAGAACGCCTGGGCACTGGGCGGCGCGCCGGGTCACGCCGGTCTGTTCGGTACCGTCGCCGGGGTACTCGGCTTCGCTCGCGGGCTGCTCGACGGCAGCGGCGCGCCGGCGGACAGGCTCCATGCGATCCGCACCCCGGTCCACGAGCACCGCACCTGCGGCTGGGAGCGGCGCTTCGAGGGCTGGCACGGGGGCGACGCCTGCTCCGCCGACACGATCGGCCACACCGGCTTCACCGGCACCGGCCTCTGGGTCGACTTCGGACGCGGTCTCGCCTGGACGCTGCTCACCAATCGCGTTCACCCGACCCGCCACCGCGAGACCGGCATCGCCGAGCTCCGCCGCGCAACCGGCAATGCCGTCGCGGCCGCCTTCGCCTAATTCTCGGCGGCGATCAGCTCGAGAGCGGCGTCAATCGCCCGGGTCGCCGCGACGTCCTCGGGCACGTCGTTGGCGAAGGAGGAGAAAGTGAGCGTCCGCCCGCTGTTCGCGACCAGATAGCCGGACAGCGCATTGGTGGCGTTGATCGAGCCGGTCTTGGCGAAGATCTTCCCTTCGAGCGCGGTACCGCGGAAGCGGCGGGCGAGGGTGCCGTCGACGCCGCCGACCGGCAGGGTCGCGCGCCAGCGTCCGCCCCAGGGCTGGGCGGAGATCCAGCGCAGCAGGCCGACGACGGCCCGCGGCGCCATGCGATTGTAGGTGGACATGCCGGAACCGTCCGAGAGGTCCCATCCTGTGCGAGGCGCGCCGGCCCGCTCCATCATCGCACCGACCGCCGCCACGCCGTCGGGGATCGAACCGGTTCCGTTCACCAGCCCGAGCCGCCGCATCATCAGCTCCGCATGGAGATTCTGGCTCTCCTTGTTGATCCTGACGAGGTCCTGCTCGAGCGGCGACGGGGTAAGCTCGGCGAGCGGCTCCGGCCGCGGCGGCCGCGGCGGCGGCGCACCGTTGCGATGCTTCGGATCGTCCGCGGCGCCGACCGGCCGGTGCCGGACGTCCACCTTGCCGGCGACGCGCACGCCGCGGGCCTCGAGCAGCGACCTGAGACGCCACGCCGCGAAATGCGCCGGATCATCCACGCCGACCCGCAAGGTCTCCGCGGCAGCATCGGCACCGATCGTGCCGGAGAGGCGCAGCAGCCGGCTTCCCGGCATGCGGTCCACGCTGAGATTGCTCGCCCCGCCGGCGACGGTCACGGCCCGATTGTCCACATCGTAATACGGCAGCAGCTCGAGGCGCGGTGGGCCGGCCATGGCGCCGGGGACGATACGGATCGCCAGCTCGTTGTCGTCGACGGTCAGCGCCGAGATGCCGGTGCCGTAGCGGCTGACGATGTTGTTCCAGCTCATCCCCGGGCTCCAGCGCTGGTCCGGGAAGAGGCTGTCGTCGCCGATCACGTCGTCCACCCGCCTGGTCGCGGCGGCCACGGCGTCGGCGAGGGCGGCGAGGCAGTTCGACGCGCAATCCGCCGCGCTCGACAGGCGGGCATCGCCATGGCCGGTCAGCACCACGTCCGGATCGCCGCGCCCCGGGCGCTCCAGCCGCACCGACGCGCCGCCGCTGCGATCCGGCTGGTCCAGCCCGTCGAGCGTCGCGAAAGCGGCGGCGGTGGTGAAGATCTTGGTATTCGAAGCCGGAATGAAGCGCTCGTCCGGGTTGATCGCAACCAGCTCCCGCCCGCTCTCGTCGGTGACGAGCAGGCCGAAACGAAGGCCCGGACCAGATTCCGCGAGGCGCGCCTCGACGCGCTGACGAAGTGGCTGCTGGGACAGCGCGGGCGAGGCGGCCGCCACGAGAAGCAGGAGGGCGAGGCGCGCCGAGCGGCCGGTTCTTGTCATGGGCGGGAAGTATCTCCGGCAGGTGGGGGAGCGAACACCGCGGGGTTCGAATCGGGAGGTCGGCGAAGCGCCGCCTCGTCGAGCTCGCCTTCCCAGCGCGCAACCGTGGTCGCGACGGTCAGATTGGCGCTGGCGCTCGGCACCGTCCGGGTCATGTCGAGCAGGCGGTCGAACGGCAGCACGAAGCCGACGACCAGCGCGGTCTGCTCCGGCGGCACGCCGACCGCGGAGAGAACCGCCGCGAGCATGAACAGCGATGCGGAGGGCACCGGCGCGGTGCCGAACGCGGCCAGCGCCCCGGTGAGCAGCACCAGGAAATAGACCGTCGGCGTCAGCGGCGTGCCGAATGCCTGAAGGCTGAACATGCTGAGCAGGCCGACGTACATCGCGGTGCCGTCCTTGCCGATGCTGGCGCCGAGCGGCAGCACGGTCGAATAGACGGCCCGGCCGACACCGAGATTCTGCTCGGCGACGCGCATCGCGACGGGCAGGGTCGCGGAGCTCGACGCGGTCGAGAAGGCGACGACGAGCGCGTCGACGATGCCGCGGAAGAAGCGCCCGACCGGCACCCGCGCGAGCAGCTTCAGGATCAGGCTGTGGACCAGCAGGATCTGGACGACCGAGCCGAGCACGACCGCGAGCGCGAGCCAGCCGACGTTGACGAACACCTTCGCGCCATTCGCCGCGACCGCGACCGAGATCAGGGCGAAGACTCCGAACGGCGTGGCTTCCATGACGATGCCGACGATCTTCAGCAGCACGGCCGAGGCGGACTGGAGCAGCCCGGCGAGCGGGCGCCCGGCCTCTCCGGCGACGAGCGTACCGACGCCGAGCAGGATCGCGACGAAGATGATCGCGAGCATGTCGCCCCTGGCGAGCGCATCGAAGATGTTCGTCGGAATGATGCCGATCAGCTGGTCATAGGGCGTCGGCGGCGTGCCGATCTCCTTTGCGGTGGCGGTGCCCAGAGGCGCGGCGATTCCGGGACGAACCAGAGCGGCGACCGCCATTCCGACCGAGACGGCGATCGCCGTCGTCACCGCGAACAGGCCGATGGTCCGCGCGCCGAGGCCGCCGATCCTCCTGGGATCACCGAGCGCCGTGATCCCGGAGGCGATCGTCACGAGGACGATCGGCACGACCAGCATGCGAATCGCCCGCACGAAGAGATCGCCGAGAAACTGCACGGCCGGAGTCGCTTCGGGCCACAGCGCGGCGAAGACGAGGCCGAGCGCCAGGGCGCCGAGAACCCGCTTCCACAGCGGGATCGCGAACCAAGAACCGAGTGCGCTCACGGGCAGGTGCCGGCGGGAGGAGTCTGGGCGAGCGCACGCCCGGCGGCAGCGCCGGTGAGCGCGCCCCCGTCGACCGCCAGGACGCCATTCACGACGACGCTGCGCACGCCCTGGGCAAGGAGCGTCGGCTGCTCATAGGTGGCCCGCGCAGCAAAGCTCCCCGGATCGAAGACAACGATATCTGCGAACGCGCCCTGAGCGAGGCGGCCACGCCCGGCAAGCCCGAAGGTCTCGGCGGTCAGCGTGCTGCTGCGGTGGATGAAATCACGCAGGCTCAGCACCTTCCTGCGCACGACATATTCGGAATATTTGCGGGCGAAGCTGCCGTAGGCACGCGGATGGCCGGTGGAGGCGTCGGATCCGGTCATCACCCAGGGACGGCGCATGAACGCGGCGATGTCCGCCTCGGTCTGGTTGAACGAGGCCACGGCCGGGTCCTTGACCCGGATCACGGCCACCGCCGCGGCGACCGGATCCTCGCCTCGCGCACTCGCCACCGCGGCCAGGGTCCTGCCCTTGTGCTCGCCCTCGGTGATCAGCAGCTGATCCGCGCCCCCGCGGCGCCGGAGGTTCTCGATCATGCCCTGCCGGATCCGCGTCATCTCCGCCGCATCGTCGAACCGCCGGAGCATCGCCGACCGGCCGCCGTCCTGCGCCCAGACCGGCACCAGCGAGGCGACCAGGCTCGTGCCCGATGCGGACCAGGGATATTGGTCCGCAGTCACTTTCTGCCCGGCGCGGCGCGCGCGCTCGACCATCGCGATGATCGCCGGCGCCTGGCCGTGCACGTCCACTCCGAGCGCCTTGATATGGGAGATGTTGAGCGGGAGATGGGCTTCGCGCCCGACACCGAGCGCCTCGTCGACCGCGGCGGCAAGCCCGATGCTGTAGGAGGATTCGTCGCGCAGGTGACTGTCGTAGACGCCGCCGCGAATTCCCGCCTCGCGCGCCAGCGCGACGATCTCCTCCTTCGCGGCGAAGCTTTGCGGGGCGTAGAAGAGGCCGGTCGAGAAACCCAGGGCACCATCGCACATCGCCCCGGCGACGAGGCCCTTCATCCGCGCCAGCTCGTCTGCGGACGGCGCGCGGTCCCCTTCCCCGATGACGCGCTTGCGCACCGGGTCGAGGCCGACATAGGTCGCGTAGTTGATCCCGACCGGCTTCGTCGCCGCGCGGCCGAGCACGCCCGCCACGTCCGGATCCCCGCCCCCGTCATTGCCGATGAAGGCGGTGGTCACCCCCTGCATCAGGAAGCCGGGAATGAGGCGAACAGCCGCGTCGTCGGAGGCCAGCTGCGCGCCCGCATGGGTATGCGGATCGATGAAGCCCGGGGCGACGATCAACCCGCCCGCCTCGATGGTCCTGCGTGCCGGCAGCGAGAGACGCCGGCCGACCGCCACGATCCTGTCTCCGGAGACGGCGACGTCGCCGACGAAGGGCGCGCCCGATCCGGGGTAGATCGTGCCGCCGCGAATGAGCAGGTCGATCGGCTGGGGGGGCTTGGCGGCTCCCAGGCACAACGCGCCCAGGGTGGTCAACAAAACCGCATGCCGCACTCTCATCGCGTTCCCCAGAAGCCTTTCGCGGGCGGGACGAGGAAACCGCCTTCATCCCGAACTCCGCCGTCGCGATCCTGCGCGAGCCAGACCGGCCCGTCCAGATCGACGAAGTCCGACATCGCCGCCACGTGCAGGGCGGGTGCGATCGAAAGCGACGAGCTCACCATGCAGCCCGTCATCAGCCCGAGCCCGGCTTCGCGCGCGCCGCGGGCAAGGCGGAGGCCCGCGGTCAGTCCACCGCTCTTGTCCAGCTTCACGTTGACGACCTGATAGCGGGCGGCGATCGTCGCAAGATCGTCCTCGGTGTGAACGGACTCGTCCGCGCAGATCGGCACCGCCGGCTGGAAGCCCTCGAGCCAGGCATCAGCCCCCGCCGGCAGCGGCTGCTCGAGCAGATCGACCCGGCAATCGAGCAGGATTTGCTGCATTCGCTCGACCAAGGCGCGATCCCAGCTTTCGTTGGGATCGACGATCAGCCGCGCATTCGGGGCGGCGTCCCGCACGGCGCGGATCTGCCCTTCCGGCGCGACCCCGTCGACCTTTACCTTGAGGAGCGGCGCATCGGCGACCGCCGCCGCCGCGGCAGCCATGGCCTCAGGCGTATCGATCACGATCGTCAGAGCGCTCGCGAGCGGCGCCAGCGCCGGGGCGCCGATCATGGCGGCGACGCTCGTGTCCTGCTGCCGCGCCTCGAGATCCCACAGGGCGCAATCGAGAGCATTGCGTGCGGCGCCGGCCGGCATGGCGGTGAGCAGCGCCTCGCGATCGCCGCCTGCCTCGATCAACGGGCGAACTTCGTCGATCGCCGCCAGAGTGCTTTCCACGCTTTCGCCGTAACGGGCATAGGGGACGCTCTCTCCGCGACCGATGATGCCGTCCTCCTCGATCGTCACCGTGACGACGTCCGCGGCGACCTTGACGCCGCGGGCGATCCGGAACGGCCGGCTCAGTAGGAAGATATCGTGCTGGGCGTGGAGGCTTCGCATAGCAGCCGATCGATGATGGACTCGACGCCGAGCGCGATCGGGTCGGTACAGGGAAGGCCGAGCCTGTCCTCGGTGGCGGCGCAGAGCCGCAGCGCGTCGTCCCGTTCGATGCCCGACGTATTGAGGCAGATCCCGACGCCGCGAACCTCCGCGCTGGTCAACCGCGCCGCCTCGAGATTGCGGGCAAGGCATTCGGCGAGATCCGGCAGGGCGCGGCCCGGAATGCCGCGCATGTGCGGGCGACCCGGCTCGTGGCAGAGGACAAGTGCTTCGGGCTGGGCTCCGTGAAGCAGGCCGAGCGACACGCCGGCAAAGGAGGGGTGGAAGAGCGAGCCCTGCCCCTCGATCAGATCCCAGCCGCCGTCCTCGCGCGCCGGCGCCAGCGCCTCGATCGCCCCGGAAATGAAATCGGCGACGACCGCATCGACGGGAACGCCCGCGCCCGCGACCAGGATGCCGGTCTGTCCGGTGGCGCGGAAATCGGCGGCGACGCCCCGCTCCCGCAGCCCGCGGGTGAGCGCCAGAGTGGCGTACATCTTGCCGACCGAGCAATCGGTGCCGACGGTGAGCAACCGCCGGCCGGCGCGCGGATAGCCCTTGCCGACCGAGAGATGGGCGGGCGGATCGCGCACGTCGAACAGCTGGAGACCGCGCGCGCTGGCGAGCTCGGCCAGGCGCGGCTGATCGCGCAGCCGCTCGTGCAGGCCGGCAGCGACGTTCATGCCGGCTTCGAGCGCCGCGGCGGCGTCTTCGATGAGATCGGCGGGAAGCCTGCCGCCGGCGCCGGCGATGCCGAGCACCAGCGTCCGCGCGCCCGCCGCAGCCGCTTCGGCCATGCTCATCCGCGGCAGCCCGAGCGTCTGCGGACAATCGTCGTGCCGGAACTCGCCGACGCAGTCGTCGCGGCGAAAGGCCGCGATGCCGCGCGACGTCTTTATTCCAAGCGCGTCGGCACTGCTGCCGAGATAAAGAAGAAAGGGTGCCGGTATCATTGGAAGGGAGCCTATCGGCGCAGCGCTCCCCTCACGAATAGCGAGTAATCCTGCTCCCATAGCCTCGCGTTATGGAGCGTCGAGCACCTGCGCCAAGGTCTTGAGGAAGTCGTTCGCAAGCGCACCGGGCGGTCGATTGATCAGGAACATGGCGTGGATGTCGAAGGCGACGCGTGGCTTGAGCGGCCGCATCGACAGGCCGGGGCCGAGCGCCGACTGGGCGGTGAAGCTGTCGACGACCGTCATTCCGACTCCCTGCCGGACGAGCGCGCTGGCGATGTAGAAGGTGCGGGCCCAGACCACTTCGTCGAGCTCGATCTCGAGCCGCTGGAGCTCCTGGGTGAAGAGCTGCCCGATCGGGCCGCTCGCCGCGAGGCTGATGAACTTGCGGCCGCGCAGCCGCTCGAGCTCGATGCTCGGCGGCGCATCGGGCATGTCCTCCTCGCGATAGAGGACGACCAGCTCGCCCTCGCCGAGCCAGCGGTTGGCGATCGGCGCGGCGGGCGGCACCTGGTAGGCAACGGCGATGTCCGTCTCCCGTTCGTAGAGCTTGCGCAGCAGATCGTCGTGATGGACGGTCTGCAGGTCGAACTTCACGTCGGCGTGGCTCTGCAGGAACCGGGAGACCGCGGTCGGGATTGCGTCGAGCGCGATCGACGGCAGCGCTGACACGCGCAGGATGCCGTCGACTCCGCGACGCAGGTTGCGCGCGGCCTCCCGCAGGGCATGCACCCGGTCCTGGATCTCGCTCACTTCGTTGAACAGGGTGTGGGCGTCATGGGTGGGCACGAGGCCGCCATTGGTGCGCTGGAACAGCTGGAAGCCGAGCAGGGTCTCGGCGTGGCGGAGCATCTTCGAGACCGAGGGCTGGGAAACGTTGAGCGCGCGGGCGGCGGCGCTGACCGACCCGTTGACGTAGACGGCGTGAAATATCTCGATGTGACGAAGGTTCATGCCCGCGAGACTAGAGCCGGATCGCCGCCGGCGGAAGCACTCGCGCGCCTATCCCGCTTCCTTCTCCACCGCCTTGGTCCGTGCCAGCAGGATCGCGCCGTCGAGGGAATCCCCGAGCGGCTCGCTGACCCGCTCGCGGATGCTCGCCGCGAGCCAGTCGCGCATGCGCGCGGCGACGCCGCCCATCAAACAGCAGCTCGGCGCACCGCGATCGAGCAGGGTTCGGATCAGCCGGTCGAGACGCCGGGCGGCGGCCTGAACGATGGGCTCCGCCACCGCATCGCCCTCGGCCGCCCGATCCATGACCATCGGCGCGAAGGCGGCGTAATCGGTCGGGGTCGCGCTGGCGGTCCAGTCGACGATCTCGCCGGCCGAGCCGTGGAAGAGGGCGAGCACCTCGTCGGTCATCGGGCTCGGCGCGATCCGGCCGTCGCGGGCCCAGAGCGCCTGGCGGACCGCACGCAAACCGAGATCGGCCCCGCTCCCCTCGTCGGAGACGGGGAAGCCGTAGCCGCCGATCGTGAACACCTCTTCCCCAACCCGCGCGAAGCCGATGCTGCCGGTGCCGACGATCACGATCGCGCCGTTTTCGCCGGCGTGTGCGCCGAGATTGGCAATGGCCGCGTCGCTCGCGAAAGCGATCGAGCGAAACGGAAAATCGTGCTCCTGAAGACCGGGCAGGACGCCCCGTCGGTTCAATCCGGCGATGCCGAGGCCGGCCCGTACCGACGCCAGATCGGCCTCACCAAGACCACCTTGTGTCATCGCCTCGCGCCAGGCGTGCTCGACCGCCTCGAGCGCGAGCGGCAGGCCGATGCGGGTGTTGGCGGGCCCTCCCTCGCCGGTTCCGAGGACCGTTCCTTCCGCAGTCACCAGGCGGGCCCGCGTATGCGTCCCGCCGGCATCTATGCCGAGGTATAGCTCCATGACACTCACGATCCTAACGCCTCGGCCCTGCTTCCCGGATTAGGAATGTAGCGCAACGCTGCCAAGAAAGTTCATAGCGGGCGCGCAACAGGAGCTTCGAACATGTCCACCGAGTCGATCAGCGCACGTTTTGCCGAGCTCGACCTCTGGCCGACACGAGACGCGGTGCAGGCGATGATGGAAGGCCAGCTCGCCGCTGCCGCGGCGGTGCAGTCGCAGGTCGGCGCGATTGCCGCCGCGGCCGACGCCGCGGCCGAACGGCTGCGCGGCGGCACCGGCCGGCTGATCTACGCCGGCGCCGGCACGTCCGGGCGGCTCGCCGTGCTCGACGGGGTGGAGCTCGCCCCCACCTACGACTGGGGCGGCGATCGGACGGCCTATGCGCTCGCCGGAGGGATGGAGGCGATGCTGGCGAGCGTCGAAGAGGCGGAAGACGACAGTGCTGCCGCGGAGGAGCAGATCAAGGGCCTGGGTGCGCGTACCGATGACGTCGTGATCGGCGTCGCGGCGAGCGGCCGCACCCTTTACACGGTGGCGGCGCTGCGGACCGCCGCGGCCGCGGGCGCCCTCACCATCGCGATCGCCAGCAATTCCGACACGCCGCTCCTCGAGGCGGCCGCGCATCCGATCCTGGTCGACACCGGCCCGGAGGTGGTGGCCGGCTCGACACGGATGAAGGCGGGCACCGCGCAGAAGATCGCGCTGAACCTGCTCTCCACGGCGGTGATGCTTCGGCTGGGCCGGATCTATCGCGGCGTGCTCGTCGACATGCGGCTTTCGAACCGCAAGCTGCGGGCGCGCGCCGCCACCATCGTCGGCCAGATCAGCGGCGTGGATGTGACGCGCGCGCAGGCGGCGCTGGAGCGCTCCGGGGGACGCATCAAGATCGCCGCGCTGATCGCGAGGGGCGTCGAGCCGGGCGCAGCGGAAGCGGCGCTGCGCGCCGCGGGCGGCGATCTGCGCATGGCGCTTGCCGAAAACGGGGCCGCAGCACGGTGACGCCGCCTTTCCCGAGAGGCAAGCTGGCGACGCCCGCGCTGATCGTCGACGTGGCCGCGCTCGAGCGCAACATCGCGGCGATGGCCGAATGGGCGCGGGCGAAACTGATCGCGCTGCGGCCGCACGCGAAGACCCACAAGTCCGGCGAGATCGCGCGGCGCCAGATCGCGTCCGGCGCGGTGGGCATCTGCTGCGCCAAGATCGGCGAGGCGGAGGCGCTCGCGGCCGAGGGCGTCGCCGACATATTGATCACCTCGCCGGTCGTCTCCGTCGCGGCGGTCGAACGGCTCGTGCGGCTGAACCAAGCAATCGAGCGCCTTGCCGTGGTGGTCGATCATCCCGCCAACGTCGACCGCCTGGCCGGAGCGCTGGGCGACGGACGGATGGACGTGCTCGTCGACATCGACACCGGCACCCACCGGACCGGAGTCACGTCACCGGAGGCGGCGGTGGCGCTTGCCCGGCGGATCGCCGGCTCCGACAGCCTCCGCTATCGCGGCGTGCAATTCTACTGCGGCTCGCTGCAGCACATCCGCTCGATCGATGCACGGCGCGCAGCGCTCGCGGAGCGCGCCGATTACCTACGCATCGTCCTAGACGCCCTGCGCAGCGCGGGCCTTGATCCGGGGGCGGTGACGGGGGGAGGCACCGGCAGCTTCGTCGTCGACGCCGAGCTCGGCGTGCTGAACGAGCTGCAGTGCGGCTCCTACGTCTTCATGGATCGGGAATATCGCGACTGCGAGGCCGTGGGCCCCGCGTTCGAGCAGGCCCTGTCGATCGCGACGCGGGTGGTCAGCGCCAATACGCCCGGACGCGTCACGATCGATGCCGGCCTGAAGGCGATGGCGACGGACGCAGGCCCGACCTGCGTGCTCAGCGGCGCGGATCCGGCCTCGGATTATCTGTTCATGGGCGACGAGCACGGCATGCTGGTCACCCCGGACGGCGGCGTCGATCCGGCGCTGGACCAGCTGATCATGCTCGTGCCGCCGCATTGCGACCCGACCGTCAACCTCTACGATCGTTTCACCCTGTGCGACGGCGACACGATCACCGGCTTCTGGCCGGTCTCTGCGCGAGGACGATCGAGTTAGAGCGACGGCTCAGCGGTCGGCGAGCCATTGCTCGAGATCGTCGCTGCCGCCGATCCGCTCGCCGCCGATGAACACCTGGGGCGTCGTCGCCACGCCCTGCTCGGACTTGAAGGCATCGACCTCCTCGCGCGAGCCGAGGACCCGGTCCTCGACCTCGAAGCCGTTCTGCTCGAGCATCTGCTTGGCGCGGACGCCGAACGGACAAATATGGTCGGGCAGCACCATCCGGTAGAGCGTCGCGCTTCGATCGTCGGCCATTCGTCACATCTCCTCTGCCGCGGGCGGCGTTCGCAAGGCAGAGCGCCGCCCGAAGCGGAGGGTTCCCGCGAAATCACATCGCCAGCGCCGGAGCCACGCATCGGAGGACGTCCCGGCGGGCCTCTTCCCGGAGGTCCGCGCGCGGATGGAAGGCCTGGGTGACGTAGACATAGCGGCTCTCGCCCTCGGATTGCGGGCCGACGCACTCCATCCTCTGCCACGCGCCCCGCTCCTCGGTGAAGCCGAGGACGATGACGACGAGGGGTCGTTGCCCGGAGGCGAAATCGTGCGCGCGGCGCAGGCAGGCGCGCCGCTCCGGGTCCGGCTCGGCCGAGCCGGTCAGGCACGACGCCACCTGCTCCCGCGAAACGTCCGCGCGGCGATAGTCGATCAGGCCGAGGTCGGACATGACCGTGAGCAGGTGGTGGGTCTGCTCGGCGAGATCCGGCCCCGTCACACCGTGGCGCGCCTCCGCGCCGAGCTCGAAGACGGCAAAGTCGGCCGCGGCGCGCCTGTCTACCGGTGCGGCGGGCACGATGGCGGCGGCAAGAAGCGCCCATCCAGCGGCGATCATCGGCTTCTCCTGTTCAAGAGCAACGCGACCATTGCGGTAGCGTCATGAACCTGGGCTTGCGGAAGCTGCCCGGCAAGACCGTTGGAACGCGCCCCCGCCCCCGGCGCTTGATCGCGCAGTTCCTCCCCAGCGAACCAGGATGTCGACAATGCCGCTCCCGATCTTCACCATCGGCCATTCGACCCGCACCGTCGCGGCGTTCGTCACGCTGCTGCGTGCCGGCGAGGTCGGAATGGTGATCGACATTCGCAGCGTGCCGCGCTCGCGGACCAACCCCCAGTACAATCCCGAGCCACTGGCCGAGGCGCTGGCGCCGTACCAGATCGCACACACCCGCATCGGCGCGCTGGGCGGTTTGCGCAAGCGATCGCACGAGGTTCCACCGGAGACGAACGGCTTCTGGAGCAACCGCAGCTTCCACAATTACGCCGACTGGGCGCTGACGCCCGATTTCCGGCGCGGGCTGGACGAGCTTCTCACCCTCGCCGACACGCGCCGCTGCGCGATCATGTGCGCGGAGGCGGTGTGGTGGCGCTGCCACCGCCGGATCGTCGCCGACTATCTGTTGCACGAGGGCCGCGAGGTGTTCCACCTGATGGGCGACGATCGCGTCGAGCCGGCGCGGCCGACCCCTGCCGCCGTGCCCGCCGCGGACGGGCTCCACTATCCGGCGCCGGAGTGAGCCGAGGCATCCGCCGCGGCGTCAGCCGACCGCGGTGACCAGAACGTCCGCGGCGTGGGGTTCGGCGGCGGCGACGAGCTCGGGCTGCGGGCGGAACAGCTTGCGAGTGATTGCCACGTCGCGGAGGCCGGTGAGCCGGAACGTGCCGAGCTTCGCCTCGCGCGGCTTCTCTCCGTCGATCTCGACCGTCACCGCACGGACGTGAAGATCGCCGTGACGCTCGAACAGAACGTGCGGCGCGAGGATCATCGTCCGCTTGTTGTACACGCCGCTGACGCAGCGCTTGCGGGCAATGGCCTCCCGGAAGATCTCGCCGGCCGCTTCCTGATCGTTGAACATGTTACTCAACCACGCTTGTTCGAAGAATGCGGCTCAGACGCCGACCGGCGACAGGGTTTCGCGGCGCAGCGGCCGGGCGGTGCGTACCGCGTCGAGCAGATCGCCCACCGTACGGCAGGTGTCCGCCTCGGCCTCGTCGATCCGGACGCCGAAGGCCTTTTCCAGCGCGAGGACGAGCGCGACGACATCGAGCGGATCGGCACCGAGATCGCCGAGTGTCGCGCTCGCCACGACGGAGCCGGACGAAAGGCCGAGCTGATCGGCAATGAGACGACGGGCGAGAGACTCGTCCACGACAAAGGGCCTCCTGACACCAAGTGCGGGAGCGCGGAAGGTGGCGACGGAGGACGAGTCGGTCGAGGTGAAATCTTCGCCGAAATGGTCCATCTCCGCGCCCTTCAGAAATCGACCTGGGCGCGGACGCCGACGCTGTCGACGTCGAAGCCGCGCTCGTTCACGGGCTCGGCGGAGCCCGGCACGACCGTGGCGGCCCGCGGCCCGCCTTGATGATGGGCCCGCCCGTATTGAGCCATGAAGCGCAGATAGTCGGTCGGGTTCCAGATCAGACTGGCCTGGTAGCCGAGCTGCCGGCCGCCGTTGACGAAATCCGGCGCGAGCAGGGATGCCCCGCCGACCCGATCGCCGAGATCGACCCAATCGACCCGCAGATTGGCCTGGAGCGCGCCCCAGCCGCCCCTGTCCACCGGGTTGCTGACCTTGGTGCGGTCCCAGCGGCCGCCCTTGTAGCCGCGGCTCTCCCCGGTGAAGAAGTAGCCGATCTCGCCATAAGCGGAGCGGAAACGCGGATCGCCGCTATAGAAAAGCCCCCCCTCGACACCGTTGTTGGGGCCGAAGGACTCGCCGGGCCGGAAGCCGCGCACCCACAGCTGCTGACCCTCGGCCGCGAAGTGGAACGGGCCGGAGATGGCGGCGAGCTCGAGACCGAGGATATCGTCGCCATCGGCGGCGATGGCGCCGGTGTCGATGAAGCGCTGGTCGGTCAGCTGAGTCAAAGGACGGCTCCGGTAGCGGACGTTCTGCGCATCCTGCTGGGCAACCCGATGCTGGAAATTGGCGCCGAGGTGGAGCCTGGTGTCGCCGACCTCCGGAGAGAAGGTCGCGCGGGCGCTCGCCTGCCAGCCGGTCCGGTTGAAGGCGCTGTTGTTGATCTCCTGGCTGAACAGACCGGCGCTCAGCGTGTAGCGATCGTTCTCCGGATCGGCCCAGGTGAGGCCGACGCCGAGACGGCGATTGTAGTTGAAGGCATCGGTCAGCGAAGCGCGCTCGAGGAAACTGGTAAGCCGAGAGCTGGTCATCGATTCCAGGCTGGAGAAAGGATAGAGATTGCCGATCGTGACGAGCAGAGGCGATTTCGGCCGCTGCCAGGTGAGGACGATGTCCTCGTAATCGATCTGCCCCTGGGCGAAGTTGAACTCGACATTGTAGCCGAAGCCGCCAGGCAGCTTCCCCTGCGCGCCGAGCACGAGCCGGCGCGCCCGGGTGTTCCAGCCCAGATTCCCGTAGTTGAGCCCGCCGACGGTGCCGTTCAGCTCCGGACCCGGCGTGCCGACATAGCCCGCGTCGAACTGCACCAGTCCCTTGGGCTTGAAGCTGAAGCCGTTGCCGCCGGCGAACTCGGGAGCCCCCTTCCAGCTCGGCGCATCGGCCGGTGCTGCCGCCTGCACCGGCGCGCCGCTCGCCGGCGTTGCAGCCACGGCAGGCGGCGCAGCGCCTCCGGCCTTCAGCGCAGCAACCTCACTTTCGAGCTGCGCGATCCGCGCCCGCATCGCGGCGAGCTCGGCGGCGACGTCGGGCGTGCTGCCGCCGTTCTGGGCGAAGGCGGGCGTGGCGAGCGCGCTGGCGAGCAGGGCTGCGGTGAACGTTCTCGTGATCATTCCTGTCTCCCGGGCGATTTCATGACGGCGGTATCGCGGGCGCATTGCGGATCGGAGACAGGAGGATGACAGATATGTGACTCGCCTCCGCGTCGCGCGGTTGCCGCGGGAACGCTCGAGAAGGGGAGAGGGCCGCACGGGGTGACGGGGCCCGCATCACGCTCTACCTGCATTGCATGCGCCTGCCCTTCCGCCCACTTGCCGCCGCCGCGATTGCCGTCGTCGCCGTGGCAGGGTCGGCGATCATGCCATCCTCAGCATGGGCGGCGCTGCTCGGGCTGCTCGGCGGCGCGATCGCGGTACTGGTCGGCTGGAACGCATTCTTCTTTCCGGAAGCGCCGGTGGCGCAGCGCGGCGGCGGGGAGGATGGTCGCCGCCTCGCCGGGGAAATCGTCGCGCCGCTCCCCGAACCGACGCTGCTGCTCGACGGCGGGCGCATCCTGACCGCCAATCCGGCGGCACGTCGGCTGTTCGGCGAGACGATCGAGGGCCAGGACCTGCGGCTGGCGATCCGCCACCCGCTCGCGCTCGAGGCCATCGCGGCCCATGACGGCATCGGAGTGGACGAAATCGAAGTCACCGGTCTCGGGGAAGCCGAACGCCGCTGGCTGCTGACGGTCGCCACCCTCCCCGAAGGCCTGCGGCTGGTGCGCTTCGCCGATCGCAGCGAGGCCCATGCGGCCGAGAAGATGCGGGTCGATTTCGTCGCCAACGCGAGCCACGAGCTGCGCACCCCGCTCGCCACGATCCTCGGCTTCGTCGAGACGTTGCGCGACGATGCTGCCGGCGGCGATCCGGAGCTGCGTGCCCGATTCCTGGGCATCATGGATGGCGAAGCCAAGCGGATGCAGGTTCTGATCGACGATCTGATGTCGCTGTCGCGCATCGAGGCGGAGCGCTTCCGCCCGCCCACCGATCCGATCGATCTCTGCCCCGTGGTGGAGGAGGTTCGCGCCGCCTGCGACGCGGTGCTCGCCGAGCGCGGCAACAGCCTCAAGATCGACAATCGCAGCCATTCCACCGTCGTTGCCGGCGATCACGGCCAGCTGACCCAGCTGATCCGGAACCTGATCGTCAACGCCGTGAAATACGGCCAGGAGGGGGCGCCGATCACCGTCTCGTTCGAGGATGCGCGCGAGATGGTGCGGATGACCGTGACCGATCGCGGCGAGGGCATCGATCCGGTGCACCTGCCGAGGCTCACCGAGCGCTTCTATCGGGTCAACGCCGGCCGCAGCCGGGCGCAGGGCGGCACCGGCCTGGGACTGGCCATCGTCAAGCACATCGTCTGGCGGCACCGCGGCCGGCTCGACATCCGCAGCACCCCGGGGGCCGGCACCTCGGTGCACGTGCTCCTCCCCCGCCCGCCGGCGGAGCCGGTGTCATGAAAGTGTCACGCAAGTGTCACAGGAGCATCTCCGAGCGGTCCTAGGGACGCTTTCGGGCCCCGCTGGGGGGCACGAATGGAGGCCTCGTTGAAGATACAGATTCTCGTCGCGTCGGTCGCGACGCTCGCGCTCGGCGCCTGCGGATCGGGGGAGCCGGGCTCCGGCACCGCGCAGTTGCAGATCGTCGGCTCGTCCACGGTCTACCCGTTCACCACCGCCGTCGCCGAGCAGTTCCAACGCACGAACGCGGGCATGAGCGCGATCGTCGAATCGACAGGGACCGGCGCCGGAATGAAGCTCTTCTGCGCCGGCGTCGGCGACAATTTTCCGGACATGACCAACGCCTCGCGCCGGATCAAGAAGTCCGAATTCGACGATTGCGCGAAGAACGGCGTGAAGACGATCATCGAGGTGCCGGTCGGGATCGACGGGCTGGCGCTGATCGAAGCCAGGAACGCGCCGGGCTTTCAGCTGACGGTGGCCGACGTCTACAAGGCAGTCGCCGCCAATCCGTTCGGTAAGCCGAACACCGCAAGGACGTGGCGCGACGTGAACCCGTCGCTGCCGGCGATCCCGATCCGGGTCTTCGGGCCGCCGTCGACCTCCGGCACGCGTGACAGCTTCGCCGAGCTGATCCTCGAGAAGGGCTGCGAGAGCGATCCGGCGATGAAGGCGCTGAAGGAGAGCGACAAGGACAAGCACAAGGACCTGTGCACCAAGGTCCGCGAGGACGGCGCCTGGGTCGACGCGGGCGAGAACGACAACCTGCTCGTCCAGAAGGTGACCCAGGATCCAGGCGCCGTCGGCATCCTCGGCTACTCGTTCCTCGAGGAAAATGCGGACAAGGTGCGCGGCATTCCGCTGAACGGCATCGCGCCGACCGCGGAGACGATCTCCGCCCTCTCCTATCCGGGCGCGCGGCAGGTCTACGTCTACGCCAAGGGCGAGCATGTGAACGCCGTTCCCGGCATGAAGGAGTTCCTCGCCGAGTACAGCAAGGCCTGGGGCAAGGGCGGCTATCTCGAACGGCGCGGCCTGATCCCTTCGCCCGCCGACGTGCAGGCGAAGGCGGTGCAGGCGGCGACGCAGCTGACCGCGCTCAGCGCCGACGGCCTCAAATAACCACCCGGCATGTCGTCGCTCGCGCTCTTCCTGCTCGTGGTCGCCCTCGCCGCGCTCGGCTGGCTGATGGCGCGCGCGCGGGCGACGGCCTTCCGGCGGGGCGGGAGCGCCCCTCGCGCCCACTCCCTCCCCAGCTATCACGGTTGGTACGTAGCGCTTTGGACCGCGGTGCCGGCGCTGATCTTCATCGCCGTATGGACCCCGCTTTCCGCCAACCTGGTGATGGACGAGGTAATGTCGGCACCGGCAGCCGCGAGCCTACCGCCGTTCGAGATGCAGCGGGTCGCCATCCTGCGCGAAGCGCGCGAGATCGCCGAGGGCATTCGGCCCGGCGGCTTCCATCCCGAAAGCAACGCGCTCGCTCCGGCCTATGCCGACGCCCTGTCGCGGACCCGCACGATGGGCGCCGTCGTCGCCCTGCTGCTCGCCTTCGCCGGCGGCGCCTTTGCCTTCACCCGCGTCTCGCCGCACTTCCGCGCGCGGACGAGGGTGGAGCGATTGGTCATGGCGGCGCTGCTCGGCGCCTCGACCATCGCGATCCTGACGACGTTGGGCATCATCGCCTCGCTGTTGTTCGAATCGGCGCGTTTCTTCTCGCTGGTCGATCCGCTCGAATTCCTGTTCGGCACCCACTGGAGCCCGCAGATCGCGATCCGGGCCGACCAGGCGGGCGCCTCCGGCGGCTTCGGCGCCATCCCATTGTTCTGGGGGACGATCTTCATCGGCGCGATTATCGCGATGCTGGTGGCAATCCCGCTCGGCCTGATGAGCGCCATCTATCTCACCCAATATGCCAGGCCAGCGGTGCGCCGCTGGATGAAGCCCCTGCTCGAGATGCTCGCCGGCGTTCCGACCGTGGTTTACGGCTATTTCGCCGCGCTGACCGTGGCGCCGGCGGTGCGCGATTTCGGCAAGGCGATCGGCATCGCCAGCGCCACCTCCGAGAGCGCGCTCGCGGCGGGCCTGGTGATGGGCATCATGATCATCCCGTTCGTCTCCTCGATGGCCGATGATTCGATCAACGCCGTGCCGCAGGCGATGCGCGATGGATCGCTGGCGATGGGCGCCACCACCTCGGAGACGATCCGCAGAGTGATCGTTCCCGCGGCCCTCCCGGGCGTGGTCGGTGGCGTGCTGCTCGCGGTCAGCCGCGCGATCGGCGAGACGATGATCGTGGTGATGGCAGCCGGCCTCGCCGCCAACCTCACCGCCAATCCGTTCGCCAGCGTCACCACCGTCACCACCCAGATCGTGCAGCTGCTGACCGGCGATCAGGAGTTCGACAGCGCCAAGACCCTCGCCGCCTTTGCGCTCGGCCTCGTGCTGTTCGTCGTCACCCTGCTGCTCAACATCGTCGCCCTGCGCGTCGTGAAGAAGTATCGCGAAGCCTATGAGTGAGATCGCCCCGACCGACTGGAGAGCGGAGGCGATGCGCAGGCGCATCCGCCGCCGCTACGCCGCCGAGCGCCGCTTCCGCCTGCTCGGGCTGGGAGCCATCCTGCTCTCCGCCGCCTTCCTGGCCTTCCTGCTGGTGACGATGGTGTCGAACGGCCTCGGCGGCTTCCGTCAGACCGAGATACGGGTCGACATCGACTTCGCGGCGAACACCCTGTCGGCGGCGAGCGCCGGCGGCGAGATCGAGGCCGCCGTCGCGGCGGCTGCCGAGGCCCAATACGGCCCCGGCGGTGCCCGCGCGCTGTCCGACACCGCCTGGCTTCGCGTCGAGCGAGCGATCGAGGACGATCCGTCGATCCTCGCCCGCAAGAAGGCGCTGTGGCTGCCCGCCGCCAGCGCGATCGACGGTGCGGCGAAGGGTGACGGCGACGGCGAAGCCGAGGCACTGGTGACCCGGCTCGAGCAGGACGACGCCATCCGCACCGGGTTCAACACGGACTTCCTGACCGGGGCCGACGCGACCGATCCGGCCGCCGTGGGGATCTGGGGCGCCTTCAAGGGCTCGCTGCTGACCATGCTGGTCACCCTGGCGATCGCCTTTCCGGTTGGCGTGCTCTCCGCCGTCTATCTCGAGGAATATGCGCCGCGGAACCGCTGGACCGACATGATCGAGGTATCGATCAACAATCTGGCGGCGGTGCCCTCGATCATCTTCGGGCTGCTCGGCCTCGCCGTCTTCCTCAACACCTTCCACCTGCCGCGCTCGGCGCCTTTGGTCGGCGGCCTCACCCTGGCGCTGATGACGATGCCGGTGATCGTCATCGCCGGCCGCAATGCGATCAAATCGGTGCCGCCATCGATCCGCGACGCCGCGCTCGGCATCGGCGCGAGCAAGGTGCAAGTCGTCTTCCACCACGTCCTCCCGCTGGCGCTGCCCGGCATCCTCACCGGCACGATCATCGGCATGGCGCGGGCGCTGGGCGAGACGGCGCCGCTGCTGATGATCGGGATGCGCGCGTTCATCGCCACGCCGCCGGACGGAATCACCTCTCCGGCCAGCGTGCTGCCCGTGCAGATCTTCCTGTGGTCGGACGAGGTCAGCCGCGGCTTCGTCGAGAAGACGTCGGCGGCGATCATCGTCCTCCTCGCCTTCCTTCTGGCGATGAACGGCCTCGCCATCTTCCTCCGCAACAAGTTCGAACGCCGCTGGTGACCTCCGACATGAACAGCATGACCGACACGGTCGCGGCGACGCCGCTCCGCAACGATGCCGCCGCCAAGATGACGGCGCGGGAGGTCAGCGTCTTCTACGGCGCCAAGAAGGCGGTCGATTCCGTCTCGATCGACATCAGCCAGGACAATGTCACCGCCTTCATCGGCCCGTCCGGCTGCGGCAAATCGACCTTCCTGCGCACGCTCAACCGGATGAACGACACGATCGCCAATGCCCGGGTGGAAGGGCAGATCGTGCTCGACGGCGAGGACATCTACGCGCCGGCGATGGACGTGGTGCAGCTGCGCGCCCGGGTCGGGATGGTGTTCCAGAAGCCGAATCCGTTCCCGAAGTCGATCTACGAGAACGTCGCCTACGGGCCGCGCATCCACGGCCTGGCGGACGGCCGCGCCCAGATGGACGAGATCGTCGAGCGCTCGCTGAAGCGCGCCGGCCTGTGGGAGGAAGTGAAGGACCGGCTGCAGGACAGCGGCACCGCGCTTTCCGGCGGGCAGCAGCAGCGGCTGTGCATCGCCCGGGCGATCGCGGTCGATCCGGAGGTGATCCTGATGGACGAGCCGTGCTCGGCCCTGGATCCGATCGCCACTGCCAGGATCGAGGAGCTGATCCACGAGCTGCGCGGCCGCTACGCGATCGTGATCGTCACCCACAATATGCAGCAGGCCGCGCGCGTCTCCCAGCGGACCGCTTTCTTCCATCTCGGCAGCCTCGTCGAATATGGCGAGACCTCCGAGATCTTCACCAATCCGCGGGTCGAGAGGACCAAGGATTACATCACCGGCCGCTACGGCTGAGGAGAGGGACATGCCGACCACCGGCCACACCATCAAGGCGTTCGACCAGGATCTCGACCGCCTCCGCGCCAGCATCGCAGAGATGGGCGGGCTCGCCGAGGCCGCGATCGCCGGCGCGATGCGCGCCCTGATCGACCGCGACGTGAACGCCGCCAATGCGGTGATCGAGAACGACGCCAGGCTCGACGCGCTGGAAGCCGAGGTCGAGCGCCAGGCGGTGCAGGTGATCGCGCTGCGTGCACCGATGGCCAACGACCTTCGCGAGGTGGTGGCGGCGCTGAAGATCGCCGGTGTCGTCGAGCGGATGGGAGACTATGCCAAGAACATCGCCAAGCGGGTCCACGCGATCGAGCCTGGCGCCGATCTCCAGCCGCTGTCGCTGCTTCCCGAGATGGCGCGGATCACCGGCGACATGGTGCGGATGGTGCTCGAGGCGTTCATCCGGCGTGACCCGGAGCAGGCGACGCAGGTGTCCGAGCGCGACCGCGCGGTCGACGATTTCTACAACAGCATCTTCCGGACCTTGCTCACCTTCATGATGGAGCGCCCGCAGTCGATCACCGCGGCGACCCACCTGCTGTTCGTGGCCAAGAACCTCGAGCGGATCGGGGACCATGCGACCAACGTCGCCGAGATGGTCTATTTCGCCGCCACCGGAACCCATCTCGCCGAGCGCGAGAAAGGCGGCGATCCCGCGCGAGGGTGATCAGCCGCAGAGCAGATGCTTCTGCACCTTGCCCGCCGCGGTGCGCGGGAAATCGGGGACGAACTCGAAGCTCCTCGGCACCTTGTAGGCGGCAAGATGGGTGCGGCAGAACGCCGCGAGCTCCTCGGCGCTCGGCGCGGCCGCGCCCGCCACGGGCTGGATGAAGGCGCGGCCGACCTCGCCCCACCGCTCGTGCGGCGCAGGGACAACCGCCGCCTCGCCGACCGCAGGGTGGGCGGCGAGAACATTCTCGATTTCGGCCGGATAGACGTTTTCGCCGCCGGAGATGAACATCTCCTTCCGCCGCCCGACGACATGGTAGAAGCCGTCGGCGTCGCGGCGCGCGAGATCGCCCGAACGCAGCCAGCCGTCGTCGGTGAAGGCGGCGCGGGTCGCCTCCGGGTCGTTCCAATAGCCGGGGGTGACGCCGGGGCCGGCGAACAGGACCTCGCCGACCTCGCCTTCGGCGACGTCTTCGCCCGCCTCGTCGACGATCCGCACACGGACGAGCAGCTGCGGTTTGCCGACGCTGCCGATGCGCTCCCAGGCGTCCTCGGGAGAAGCGAGGAAGGCGGTCGGGCCAGTCTCCGTCATGCCCATGCCGTTGCACACGCGGATACCGAGGGCGCGGCAGCGAAGCGCCAGCCGATCAGGCAGCGGGGCGCCGCCGCAGCCCCAGTGGCGGACATGATCGAGCGGCGCTCGGGTGAAGCGGGGGTGTTCGAGCAGCGCGTGATAGACGGTCGGGACGCCGAAGAAGGTATCGAGCCGCCGCTGTTCGAGCAGGCGCACCACCGCCTCGACATCGAAGCCGTCGAGCACCAGAACGCGCCCGCCCTGCATCAGCGTGGGCAGGGCATGAAGGTTGATGCCGGCGGTGTGGAAATGCGGCAGGAAATGCAGGGTCGTGTCGCTGCCGGCGACATCGATCGCCGTGCCGATGTTGACGAAGTTCGCGATCGCCATGCCGTAGGTGTAGATCACCCCTTTCGGCCGGCCGGTCGTCCCGGACGTGTAGATCAGGTACCAGGGCTCGCCCGCAGGCCAGGATCCGCGCCAGCAGCCCGCGGCCATGGCGTCCACAATCGACTCGTAGCCGGAGTCGAGATCGACCCGCTCGCAGCGGTGACGCAGCGCGCCGGCGGTCTCGGCTTCGCTTGTGCCATGGAAGAGGAGGCGCGGCATGCAATCGGCGAGCAGGAGGTCGAGCTCGATCGGCGGCATGCGCCAGTTGAGCGGCACCAGGATCGCGCCGGCCTTGGCGCAGCCGAACAGCAGCTCCCAGAACGCCGCGCGGTTGCGGCAGAGAATGGCGACCCGGTCCCCGGGCAGCACACCGCGGGTGCGGAGCAGCGATGCGACCCGGGCCGCGCGGCCGTCGAGATCGGCATAGGTGAGGCTGCGGCCGCTCGCCGCCTCCTCCATCGCGATGCGGCCCGGCGCCAAATCGGCGCGCCGGGCAGTGATGTCCGGCAGGCTCTCGATGCCTTCGATCCGCCGCGACCTAGCCGGTTCCATCATTCCTCCCACCCGGGAGAAGGCTAATCCCAAAGCGGGCGGGAAGACAGCCCTACTTGCGCCCCAGCGCCGCCAGAACCGACGGCGTGATGCCGGTCACCATGCGCTTGATGCCCTGGAAATTGGGATGAACCCGGTCAGGCAGGTTCAGCGCCGGAACGCCGGCGACGCCGGAGAGAAAGAAGGGATAAAGCGACGCGCGGTACTTGCCGGCCAGATCGGGAAAGATGGAATTGTATTCCGCCATGTAGCGCTGGCCGAGATTGGGCGGGGCCAGCATCCCGGCGAGGAGTACGGGGATGCCCCGCCGCTGGAATTCGGCAAGGATGACGTCGAGATCCGCCCGCGTCTGCTTCGGCGGCAGGCCGCGCAGCATGTCGTTGGCGCCAAGCGCGACGATGGCGAGATCCGGCTTGGTCTTGAGGCCGTCGAGCGTCCAGGCGAGCCGTGCCCGGCCCTGCGCCGCCGTGTTCCCCGAGACGCCCGCATTGGTGACGAAGGCGCGAACCCCGTTGCGGCGGAGCGAATCCTCGAGTTGCGGGGCAAACCCCTGGCCAGGCGGCAAGCCGTAGCCCGCGGTGAGGCTGTCGCCGAAGGCGAGGATATGCACGTCCTTCGCCTCGGCCGCGCCCGAAATCGACCCGACCATCAGGAGCAGCGCGTAGACAAGGAACCTTGCCGCACCATATGGCAAGCGTAACGACATCGGATCTTCCTCCCCAACATGGCCGGCTCCTACGTTATCGACGCTTCGAATGTCACGCTGTCGCTCGGCTCCGGGGCGGCTCGGGTCGAGATCCTGCGCGGCATCGGCCTTCAAGTCGCGAGCGGCGAAAAAGTCGCACTGCTCGGCCCCTCCGGAAGCGGGAAATCGTCTTTGATGGCAGTGCTTTCCGGGCTCGAAAGGGCCACCGGCGGCACGATCGGCATCGCCGGCGCCGACTTCGGCCGGCTCGACGAGGACGCCCTCGCCAGGGCGCGGCAGGGTCGGATCGGCATCGTGCTCCAGGCCTTCCACCTGCTCCCGACGATGACCGCGCTGGAGAACGTCGCCGTCCCGCTCGAGCTGGCCGGACGCGCCGACGCCTTCGAATTGGCCCGCGCCGAGCTCGAAGCCGTCGGCCTCGGGCACCGCATCCATCATTATCCGGCCGAGCTCTCCGGCGGCGAGCAGCAAAGGGTGGCGATCGCCCGTGCCACCGCTCCGCGTCCGGAAATCCTGTTCGCGGACGAGCCGACCGGCAACCTCGATGCAGCGACGGGTCATGCGATCCTGGACCTGCTGTTCGAACGCCAGCGCGAGACCGGCGCGACCTTGCTGGTGATCACCCACGATCCCACCCTCGCCGAACGCTGCGACCGCGTGCTCGAGATGCAGGACGGCTCGATCGTGCGGGACATGAGGCGGTGAGCGACTCTTCATCGCCTCGCCGGGCTCGGCGAGGATCGATCTCCTTCCGTCTCGCGCTCCGCGACCTGCGCGGCGGGCTGGCCGGGCTCCGACTGCTCGCCGTCTGCCTGTTCCTCGGAGTCGCGGCGCTCGCGGCGGTGGGATCGCTGTCCACGGCGATCGTCACGGCACTCGCGGACCGGGGGCAGGAGATCCTCGGCGGCGACGTGCAGCTGGCCGTCGGCGGGCGCGAGGCGAGCGCCGGGGAGCGCGCCGCCTTCGCGCGGATCGGCACAGTCAGCGAAGTGACGCGGATGCGCGCGATGGCGGCCCGGCTCGACGGCGCCGAGAGCGTGCTGGTCGAGCTCAAGGGTGCCGACGCGGCCTACCCATTGTTCGGCACTTTGCGGCTCCGGCCCGGAGCCCTGTCGAAGCGTCCGCGCGGCGCAGAGGCGGCGATCGGAGAGGAGCTCGGCGACCGGCTCGGAGTGCGCCCCGGAGAGTCCATCCGGGTCGGCAACAGCGAGCTCAAGGTGATCGGCTTCATCGCCGAGGAGCCGGATCGTATCGGCCAGGGATTCACCCTCGGATCTACGGTGCTGGTCGATCGCGCCGGTCTCGCAGCGACCGGGCTGGTCCAGCCGGGCAGCCTCTACACCAGCGCCTATCGGCTTCGCCTTCCCTCGGGCAACGACGTGGCCGCCACAGCGCAGCGGCTGACAGAGCGGTTCAAGGATGCCGGCTATCAGGTGCAGGACCGATCGAACGGCGCGCCGGGCACGCGCCGGTTCATCGAGAGACTGGGCCAGTTCCTGACGCTCGTCGGCCTCGCGGCCCTGATCGTCGCCGGCATCGGTGTCGGCAACGGCGTCACCTCGTGGCTGGAGAGCAAGCGCGCCACGATCGCGACGCTCAAGCTCCTCGGGGCGAGCAGCGCGACGATCTTCCTCTCCTATCTGATCGAGCTGGGTCTCGTCGCCGCCGTGGCCATCGTCGCCGGTCTCGCGGCGGGCGCACTCGTCCCGGCAATGGTCGTGGCGATCGCCGGCGACGCGCTACCGGTGCCGCCCTCTCTTTCGCTCTACCCGCGCCCGCTGCTGATCGCCGCCGCCTATGGCCTGCTGATCGCGATCGTGTTCGCGCTGGTGCCGCTGTCCCGCGCCCGGTCGGTGCCGCCGGCCGCCTTGTTCCGCGGCAGCCTCGAGCCGCCCCGCCGGCCCGCCTGGGCGGCCTTGCTCGGGGCGCTGGGCGCCGCCGCGGCGATCGTCGCGCTGGCGGTGTCGACCGCGGGCGATCCATGGTTTGCCGGCGGCTTCGCAGGCTTCGCGCTGGCGCTTCTGCTGCTCCTCAGCCTGCTCGGGGGCGCGATCCGCTGGATCGCGGCGAAGCTGCCGCATCCGCGCAATCCGCTGTTCCGGCTGGCGCTTGCCAACCTGCACCGACCCGGCGCGCCGACCGCGCGACTGGTGACTGCGCTCGGTCTGGCGCTCACCCTCTTTACGACGCTGGCGGTGATCGAGACCAACCTTGCCGGCCAGATCCGATCGACCATTCCCGCGCGGGCGCCGAGCTTCTTCATGCTCGACATACCGGCGGAGGACGTCGGCCGCTTCCGCGCCATGGCGTCGGGAGCGGCGCCGCGCGGCGCCCTGGTCACCATCCCGTCGCTGCGCGGCTCGGTCGTGGCGGTTGGCGGTCGACGCGTGGCCGAGATGAAGGAGTTGCCACCCGGCGCCTGGTTCCTCCGCGGCGACCGCGGCCTCACCTATGCTGCAGAGCTTCCGGAGGGCTCCCGCATCGTCGCCGGCCGATGGTGGCCGCGCGACTATCGCGGGCCGCCGCTCGTCTCGCTCGACGTGGAGGCGGCGCGCGCGGTCGGCCTCGGCGTCGGCGACACGATCGCCGTCTCGATCCTGGGGCGCGAGATCGAGGCGCGGATCGCATCGCTGCGCGAGATCAACTGGGACACGATGGGCTTCAACTTCGTCATCGTGTTTGCGCCGGGAACGCTCGAGAGCGCGCCGCACAGCTTCATGGCGACGCTGTCGATGCCCGAGGCCGAGGACCGGCCGTTCGCCCCCGCTGTCTCCCGCGCCTTTCCGACCGTGTCGGCAATTCGCGTGAAGGACGTCGTCGAGACGGTCTCGAGCATGCTCGGCCAGCTTTCGGTCGCCGTGCGCGCGGCCGCGTCGGTCGCGATCTTCGCCGGGATCGCCGTGCTGGTCGGTGCGCTCGCCGCCAGCCGGCGGGCCCGGACCTACGACAGCGTGATCCTGAAGCTGCTCGGCGCCACCCGGGGACGAATCCTCGCTGCGCAGGCGCTCGAGTTCGGCCTGCTCGCGCTGATCGTCAGCGGCCTGGCGCTCGCGCTCGGCGCCGCGGCGGGCCATTATGTGGTGGTCGAGGTGCTGGAACTCGCATGGGCTCCGGACTGGACCCAGGTCGCCGCCGTCCTCGCCATTGGCGCGATCGGCACGCTCGTCCTCGGCCTGATCGGCTCCCTTCCGGCCCTTGCCGCGCGGCCGGCGCGAGCGCTGCGCAGCCTCTGACCGGAGGCGCTTGCCCCGCTAGCAGCATTCTGCTGGACTGCCGGCCAGGACGACGGCTGGTGGGGGCCCGGGCGATGCGAATCATGTTGGCGAAGTTCTCGATGGTCGCTGCCGCTTTTGCGGCGGCGATCTGGGCGGGCCCGGCGCCTGCACAATCGGCCAAGGAGGCAGCGCAGATCGAGGCGGCGGTCGCGCGCGGGCGGCTGCTCTACGAGCTCGACGTGGCCGGATGGGTGAGCACCGACCGGATGCGCGCCGACGCGCCCGAGGTGCTGACGTGGCCGGTGCGCGGGTGGATCGTCGAACCGGACGCCGCGACCGAGCACAGCTGGACCGTCACCTATTATCTGCTGCCGCAAGGCGAGGGCGGACCGGCCGTGCCTGCCTATCGCGTCCATGTCTCTAAGGGCAAGGCGACCTCCGGAGAGATCGTGCCGGCGACGGACAGGCAGCCGCTCACGCCCATTCAGAACCGGATCGTGCAGGCCATCGAAGCCGCTCGTAAGCTCGATCTCGCGCCCTGCGCTCCCGCCCGGCTCAACGTCGCGGTCGTGCCGCCTGCCTCCGAGAGTGCGCCGATCGAAGTGTACCTTCTGACGCCGCAGACCAAGGAGAAGGTGTTCCCGATCGGCGGGCATTACAAGGCGGTGTTCGGCAGCGACGGCCGTCTCGTCTCGAAGCGCGCGTTCAGCAAGTCGTGCCTGAACATGGACGCGAGCCAGATTCCTCCGGACGCGAAGGAGGCGAGCCTCTTCGTCACCCATTTGCTCGACGAGGTGCCCACCGAGATCCACGTGCTGAGCGCGATCCAGATCGGCGTGCCGCTGATCGTCGGCACCCGCGACAAGCGCCTGTGGGAAGTGACGCCGCGCGGCATCCGCAAGCTGCGCTGAGGCTTCGCGGAGAGGAGGTGCGGGTGTAAAGGCGCTGTCATGAACGAGATCGCACGCATCGCCGCCCAACCCGCTTATTCGGAAATCGCTCGCAAGACGCTGGAGCGCCGCCCCGCTTTGTTCATCGACGGGGAGTGGGTGGCCTCGAGCGGAGACGCGCTGATCCCCGTCCACGACCCCTCGACCGGCAAGCAGATCGCCTCGGTGGTCGACGCGTCCGTCGAGGACGTCGACCGCGCGGTGGCGGCGGCGCGGCGCGCCTTCGACGATGGCCGCTGGTCCGGTCTTTCGCCCTATCAGCGGGAGCGGGCGATCCACGGTCTCGCCGATTTGATCGAGGCGCACATCCCCGAGCTGGCCGAGCTCGAATCGATTGACAACGGCAAGCCGCGCGCGTCGAGCGAGGGTTACGATCTGCCGCGCAGCGTCTCGACGCTGCGCTACATGGCGGGATGGGCGACGCGGCTGACCGGCGAAACGCTCGACCCAGCCAATTTTCCCTCCGGTGCTGTCCACGCCTACATCCGCCGCGAGCCGATCGGCGTCTGCGCCCAGATCGTGCCGTGGAACTACCCGCTGATGATGGCGGTGCAGAAGATCGCTCCCGCCCTCGCCGCCGGCTGCACGATGGTGCTGAAGCCCGCCGAGCAGACGCCGCTGACCGCACTTCGGCTGGCCGACCTGGTGGCAGAAGCCGGCATCCCCGCCGGCGTGGTGAACATCATCACCGGCTATGGCGAGACGGCCGGCGACCGGATGGTCCGCCACCCCGATGTCGACAAGATCGGCTTCACCGGCTCGACCGACGTGGGGAAGATCATCAGCCGCGCGGCGACCGACACGCTGAAGCGGGTGACGCTGGAGCTCGGCGGCAAGTCTCCGGTGATCGTGCTGCCGGACGTCGACATCGGTCAGGCCGCAGCGGGCGCGGCGCGCTCGATCTTCTCCAATGCCGGTCAGGTGTGCATCGCCGGCTCGCGCCTGTTCGCGCATCGCGACGTCTTCGATCGCTTGCTCGAGGCAGTGGCCGAAAATGCCGGCCGCTTGAAGGTCGGGCCGAGCCTCGCTCCCGAGACGACGATGGGCCCCCTCGTCTCTTCCGAACAGCGCGAGCGCGTGCTCGGTTACATCGAGAGCGGCCGCAAGGAAGGTGCTTCGGTGCTGGTCGGCGGCGACGCGCCGACGACCGACGGGGGCTGGTTCGTCAATCCGACCGTGCTCGTCGACGTGAAGCCGCAGATGCGGGTGGTACGCGAGGAAATCTTCGGCCCGGTGCTCGCGGCCCAGAGGTTCGACGATCTCGACGAAGTGGCGAAGGCGGCGAACGACACACCCTACGGTCTCTCCGCCAGCATCTGGACGCGGGATCTCTCGGCGATGCATCGCCTCGCCGCGAAGCTGAAATCCGGCATGGTCTGGGGCAATTGCACCTCCGCAGCGGACAGCTCGATGCCCTTCGGAGGTGTGAAGCAATCGGGGCTGGGCCGCGAGGGCGGCCGCGCCGGCATCGAGGCCTATACCGAACTGAAGACCGTCGGCATCATGCTCTGAGAGTGGGCATCAGGACCTCTACGGCTCCTGGTCCGGCGGCACGAAGCTCAATTGGGCGAGCCGCCACGATCGCTTCGGATCGCCAGGCCAGAGCGCCTCGAGATCCTGCCGTGCATCAGGAGTGACTCCGCGGACCTCGGCGTGGATGTATCGTCCGGTCTCGCGCAGGCGAATATCGGCCCCGGGATATTGCGCCTCAAGCTTGCGGATCAGCAGGCCCGCTTCCTCGTCGGGGCCGGTGCAGCCGAGGGCGCGCGGGGTTCCGTCGACCAGCTCGGCGGTCGCGACGCGAAGCGCGCGCCAGCCGTCGGCGACAATCCCGAGCGAGATGAACGCGGCGGCGGCGGCATCCGCCCACCACCAGCCGAGGCCCAGGCCGATGATCCCGACGATGCCGGCGGCGCCGGTCTGCCAGTTCGCCTTGTTCATTTTGGAATCGGTGAACAGCACCTCATCCTGCAGCCGCCTGGCGAGCGGCTGCTCCAACCGACCGATGATAAGGGGCGGGATGATCGCATAGGTCTGGGCGGCAATCATCAGCCAGCCAAGCCAGATCTCGCGCCCGAACAGGTCGATCCCGGCGACGGTGGCGTGCTCCCGCGTGAGCAGGGTGGAAATGGCGTCGCGAAGCAGGAACAGGCCTACTCCGCACAGCGCCACGGCCGCGATCAGGAACGCCAGGCTGTGGACGCGCGCATAGCCGAACGGAAAGCCGCCGTCGGCGCCGCGCCGTTCGAACCGGATGGCGACCAGGAATACGGCGGGCGGTATCAGCCCCAGCGTGTCTTCGACCCAGGCAGTCTTCATCGTCTGGCTGTTGCCGAGCACCGCGCCCATCACCGCGACGATGCTGATCGTGAACGCAATGTTCCACCATTCCAGGCGCTCGGCACGCTTCATGTCCGGCCGCAGAACAGAGGGGACGGGAGGAACCTTCCTCACGCGACGCCCCGCACCTTCCTGCCCGCACGCTGGAGCAGCATGATCCAGGCATTCTCGCCATTCCTGGCGATCGGGGTGAGCTCCAGCGGCCGTTCCTCGGAGCCGCGACGCAACGGCTCGATGAACGCGACCTCGTCCTGCCAGGGGCTCTCGGCCGCCGTCTCCCCCAGGATGAGATCGATGCGGCCCTCCTTGAGATCGAGCAGGAGGGGTTCGGCCGGGCCGTCGACGATCGTGACGTGCGCTCCGGTCTCCGCTTCCACGGCACGAAGGAAGGGCGCGACAGCTTGCCGCGTGCCACCGCCCGCGATCATGCCGACGCGAATGACGCCGTCGCGCTCGATTTTGGCGAGCGTGCCGTCGACGTCCTTCGGGAAGGACGAGCAGCCGGCCAGCAGACCGGCGCACAGCAGAGCGAGGCGCCAGTTCATTACGGGTGCAGAACGCCTTGACGTCTCCGACGTTCCGGGAAGGCCGGCCGCCGGAAGCCGCAGGCACATGTCGTGCCTTGATCGCGTCGATGAACACGACCACGGTCTTGCGTCGGGCCGCAGAGGCCGGCGCCCGAGCGGCATGGGAGGGATCATGGCGTCTGCAGCGCCCAACCAGCGCGGACCAGCGCCCGAAGGCTCGGAGGCGGCGCAGCCTCACCTGCGATGGACGCTGGTCGCGACGATCTGCGCGTCGAGCCTCGCCTTTATCGACGGATCCGTGGTCAATGTCGCGCTGCCGGCGATCGGCCGCAGCCTGTCGGCCGGCGCGGCCGCGCTGCAGTGGACGATCAACGCCTATCTGCTGCCGCTTTCGGCCCTGCTGCTGATCGGCGGGGCAGCGGGCGATCATTTCGGACGGCGGCGGATGCTGATCGGCGGCACCCTGTTGTTCGCCCTCGCCTCCTTGCTTTGTGGTCTCGCGCCGCGGCTCGAGATCCTGCTCGCCGCCCGGGCACTTCAGGGCATCGGCGCTGCGATGCTGATGCCGAACAGCCTCGCCATCCTGGGCAACAGCTTCACCGGCGAAGCACGCGGGCGCGCGGTCGGCACCTGGGCATCCGCCGGAGCCATCGCCGCGGCGATCGGGCCGCCGCTCGGAGGATGGCTGGTCGAGAGCGTGGGATGGCGCGCGATCTTCTTCCTGAACCTGCCGGTGGCGGCGGCGGCGATCCTGATCGCGTGGCGCAAGGTGCCGGAGAGCGCGGAGGGAAGACAGCCACTCGACTGGCTGGGCGCGACTCTGGCCACCGCCGCCCTGGGCGCCCTCACCTGGGCGCTCACCCTCTGGTCCAGCGAGGACAGACTCTCCGGGTCGGCCGCGACGGGCGTGATCGCGGGGATCGTCCTCCTCGCGACATTCCTCGCTGTCGAGCACCGCCGCGGCAGTCGGGCGATGATGCCGCTGAGCCTGTTCGGATCGCGGGCGTTCGTCGGCCTGAACCTGCTGACCTTCCTGCTTTACGGCGCGCTCGGCGGGCTGATCCTGCTGCTGCCCTATATTTTGATCGTCGGCGCCGGCTATTCTCCTCTGCAGGCCGGTCTGGCGCTGCTGCCGTTCTCGATCGTCATCGGATCGGCCTCGCGGCTGATGGGCGGACTGGCGGCGCGGATCGGCCCGCGCTGGCCCCTGACCGTCGGCCCGGCGATCGTCGGGGTCGGCTATCTGCTTCTCCTCCGCCTCGACGCCGAGGCGCATTACTGGGGCCAGGTGCTTCCCGGGATTGCCGTCATTGCGCTCGGCATGGCCGGCGCCGTTGCGCCGCTGACCAGCGCCGTCCTTTCGTCGGTCGATGCGGACCACAGCGGCACCGCCTCCGGCTTCAACAGCGCGATCGCCCGCACCGGCGGCCTCGTCGCCACTGCCCTGGCCGGCGCCGTCATCGCGCAATCGGGAGCAGCGCTGTTCGGCGCCTTCCACATCGCTGCCGCGATCGGCGCGACGCTCGCGATGGCAGCGGGCGTGACCGCATTTGCGACCCTGCCGAGGCGCTAGCAGCGCGCCTCCCGCATGTTCACGCTTCCAGATCGAGAAAGGCGACCACGTCATTGTCGGTGGCGAGCCACAGTCCCGCCTGGACGTCCGCAGGCTGCTGACGCGCCACCGCGAGCGCCTCGTCGAGCGAGCCGTAGAACAATGTCTGGGCGACCGGATCGCCTTCGTCGAGATGATAGAGGCGAACGCTGGCGTTGGCGGAGACGGTGCGCATCCAAGAGCGCCTAGCATCCGCGGCGGCGAAACGGGAGGGCAAGCGGATCGGCGGCCGGCACGGAGTGAGCGGTTGCGGAGGGCCTCGGCCTCAGGCACGATGAGGCTGCTTCGTGGGGGAGGCGAATATCCGGATGCAGGACAGCCGAGCGGGATCAGAGGGTTACGTCCCTCAGCCGGCTGGCTCGGCGTTCCGTCCGCGCGGCAGCCGTGCGGCGCGGATCGCGCGATTCTGCCGGCGTCTCGCGATGCTGGCTGCGGCGCTGGCCGCGGCGCCGGCCGCGGCAGCCACCGCCGACGATCTGTGCGGCAGTGCTCCGACGCCGACCGCTTTCCCAAGCGACGACGCTTTGATCGCGGCTGCGGCGCAAGCCGAGACCCTTCTCGCGACTGGGGACGCCGGCGCCCTCGATCAGGCGCTGCGCGTGCTCGAGATCGAAGCCGCCGGCCCGGGCCGCCCCGGCGCACGCGCCCTCGCGGTCTATTGCTCGGCGGCCGGCGAGGTGATGCGACGCTCCCCCTTGGGCAGCCAGGCGCAGGCCCACAGCTTCCTCACCACCGCCTTTCGCAGCGCTACGGACGAACCCCGAGTCTCGGCTCTCTCGGCCTATCGCCTGGCGCTGGTCGCGGTCTCCGCCCCGAGCGCCGGCACGACCCGCGGCAGCAGCGACGAGACTCCGGCGCCGGCGGCCGACGCCGGGTTGACCACGACCTATCTCGCGGCCGCCGCGCGGACCGAGATCGACAGCTGCGGTGACCTGTCCGACCGCAATCTGGCGCGGACGACCAACGCCTATCTGACCGTCATCGCGCTGCAATGCGCCAGCGCGCGCGCGCTGCGCAACGGCGACGCGGAGCTTGCCGGGCTGGCCGGCCTCCGGCTCGCGCGCTACTGGATGGCGCTGAGCCGAAGCCCCGCCGAAGATCGCGAGACGATGCGTCGCGAGGGCGCGGCTGCGGCGCTGGGGGCGGTGCCTGCGGCGGCGGCCATCGCGGCGCCCGGCCTGCGCGGGGAAGTCGTCGGACGCCTGCTCGACACGGCGATCGAGCTCGGGGCAACGGACGGTCCTGCCCTCGCCGATGGACTCGCTGCCATGCGATCCAATGGCAATACGGATCCAGGCGTCCTGGCGCTGGCGGCGGAGATCGAGGCGAAGCTGGCGCTCACCGGCGGCGAGCCGGCACGCGCGGTCGCCCTGGCGGAGCAGGCCCTGCTCCTCGAGAGTCGCCGCGCAATACCCACGCGCCTTCCCGGCCTCTACCTGCTGCTGGCGGCCGCCGACCCCGCCCACCGTGAGCGCCACAGCGCCGCCGCCTATGCGGCGCTCGAGAACCTGCGCCCTTCGCTGCCGCGCCTCGATCCGATCACCGAGGAATCGACCTTCGCCCTCTACATGCGCGACGTCTTCGAGCAGGCCGCGGACGTCGCGCTCGCCGCCGCACAAGGCGATGGCGGCGAGGCGCGGGTGAGCGCCGCGCAGATCATCATCGAAGCCTCGCGCCAGGCGGAGTTGCAGAACGCGGTGGGCAGCGAGTGCCTGCCCCCGCGCGACGCGTTGAAGCCGCAGGATCTCGCCGCCGGCGAGGTCGTGCTCTACCCCCTGCTCCTGCCCGATCGGATCGAGCTCCTCTATCTTTCCGGGGACGAGGGCGGACAGCGCGCCTTCCACCGGCTGCCGCCCGATCGAAGCGCCAATCGCGACGAGATCGCGCGTCTTGTCCAGGCAACGGTGCTTTCCACCACCTACGGCGACGACGAGGCGTGGCGCGTCCCGGCGCAGCGGCTCTACCAGCTGCTGATCGCGCCGATCGAGGGCCGGCTGAAGCCCGGCGCGATGCTGGCGATCATCCCCGATGGCCCGCTTCGGGCGCTGCCCTTCGCCGCCCTGCTCGATGGGCAGGGCCGGTTCCTGATCGAGCGCACCCGTGTCGTCGTGGCGCCGGCGCTCGCCTATCTGCAGGCCGGCACCGCCCGCGGCGAGGACCCCGCGCATGTCGTCGCCGCTTCGCTCCAGCGCCGGGTGCGCCTCCCCGCCGGCTCTTTCCCGGCGCTCAAGAGCACCGCCGTCGAAGCGGAGATCGCCGCCGCCAGCGGCGCTCCAGGCCGCCACATCGCGAACTTCCACCGTGCCGATCTGGTCCGCGAAATGGGCGCCGGCGACGTGGACGTGCTTCACCTCGCCACCCACGCCTCGTTCAACGGCCGCTCCGACCGGGCCTTCATCGTCGCCGACGGAGAGGTGATCCGGCTCACCGAATTGCGCGACATCATCGCGGCGAACCGCAACCGCGGCGAGTCGCTGGACCTGCTCGTGCTCAGCGCCTGCGAGACCGCCGTCGGCGACGACGAGACCAGCATGGGCCTGGCCGGCGCGGCGGTGCAGGCCGGCGCGACCAGCGCGATCGCCTCCCTCTGGCAAGTGGACGATGCCGGCACCGGGAAGCTGATGCGCAGCTTCTATTCCGCTTATGGCGGCGGCGCCTCCCGCTCCGCCGCCCTGCGCGACGCGCAGCTCGCCATGATCCGCAGCGGCGGTGCGGACGCGCGGCCGCACATCTGGGCGGCGTTCACGCTGCTGGGCGCATGGCGTTGAGGAGGCTCGCGCTCCTGCTGCTCGGCGTCGCCGGGGGCGCTACGGCGCAAACCGCGCCACCGGCGGTGACGACCGCCATCGTTCCCGACGGGACCCTCGGCACCAGCGTCTCGAGCGCGGGGAGCGTGCACACGATCGACGGGGGCCGCCAGTCGGGCGGCAATCTCTTCCACAGCTTCGGGCAGTTCGATCTCGCCACCGGCGAGGTCGCGCAATGGACGTTCAGCGCCGGGGAGCCTGGCGCCATCGCGAACGTGATCAACCGCGTCACCGGGGGAGATCCGTCGCACCTTTACGGCACGCTCGACAGCACCGCCCTCCCGAACGCGGATTTCTTCTTCCTCAACCCGGCAGGGATCATCTTCGGCCCGGAGGCGCAGCTGAACGTTCCCGCCGCCGCCCACGTCTCCACGGCGGGCACGCTCCGCTTCGCCGACGGCTCGGCCTTTGCGATCAGCACGCCGGGAGGCTCCACCCTCTCGGTCGCGTCGCCCGAGGGGTTCGGCTTCCTCGGCAACGAGGGTGCGATCCTGATGGCGGGCACCAACGCCGCCTTCCTGCCGGAGCCGGCGACGGTGACGCTGAGCGCGTCGGAGATCCGGATCACCAACGCCACGCTCAGCAGCGCCGGTTTCCAGCTCCACGGCGCCGGAACCGCGCCAGGCACCTTCGTTCCCGGAACGCTTTCGCCCGGCGCCGGGGCGGTAAACCTCGACGGCTCGTTCCTGGTGACGACCTCGACGGCCGGCGCCGACGGCTCGATCCAGGTCTCGGGGGGCGCCGTGCGGCTCGAGGGAAGCGTACTTTCCGCTTTCTCCTCGCCGGACGCGAACAGCGGCGGCATCGATATCCTCGCCGACAGCCTCGCGCTCGACAATGCATCCAACGTGATCACCACCGGCCTTGGGGAACGGTCGGCGGGAGACATCGACGTCGCCGCCCGGGCGATATCGGTGACCGGCGGCGCGGAAATCGCCTCGCGCAGCAGCGATACGGGGGCGCCCGGCGAGATCCTGCTGCGGGGCGAGGACATCCTGCTCTCGAACGGCAGCATCCTCTCGAACCCATTCGGCAGCGGCGACGCCGGTGTGGTCGAGCTCTCGGGGACACGAAGCGTCACCCTCGAGGAATTCTCGTCGATTTCCACCGATTCGAACGGGTCGGGCGATGGCGGCGGCGTGTTCGTGGAAACGCCGCAGCTCCGGCTCCTGGACAGCTTCATCTCGGCCGATGCGCTTGGCGAAGGCGATGCCGGCGGCGTGTTCGTAGCGGCCGGGGACGCAGAGCTGGTCCGCTCGTACATGACCTCGGATGCGTATGACACCGGCGACGGCGGCATCGTCCATCTCGCCGTGCCGGGCACGCTCACCCTGCAGGACGGCAGCTATCTGACGTCCAACGCTTATGCCTCCGGAGATTCGGGGGGCGTGCTGATCGACGGGGGCAGCGTCGTGCTCGACAGAAGCGCCGTCGTGGCGAGTGCGTCCGGTGACGGCGAGGCCTTTCTGATCGCCTTCCAGCTGACCGGCCTGCTGCGCCTCCAGAACGGCTCGAGGATCGCTTCGAACACGCTCGGCAGGGGGAGCGCCGGCGGTGTCGTGGTCAGCGCGCCGAAGGTGGAGATCGTCGCCAGCCAAATCCAGTCGGAGGCCTATGGCGACGGCGACGGCGGGTTCATCGGCTTCGAAGTGGCCGAGCGGATGACGATGGAGGACGGCGCCGAGCTCAGCTCCCGCAGCCTCGGCGCCGGCGACGCCGGCGGGGTCGGTATCGAAGCGCCCGTGCTGCAGCTGGGAATGGGCACCGCGATCACCTCGACCGCCGAGGGTGACGGCAGAGGCGGCGACGTCCGCCTGACGGTCGCGGACAGGCTGGCGATCGACGGCGGAAGGGTGTCGGCCGGCGCGGAAGGCGCCGGCAGGGGCGGCAATGTCGCCGTCGAGGCCAAGACCATCGACCTGGCGTTCGGCAGCATCTCGGCCGACAGCGGCGCCTTCGCGACCGGCGATGCGGGAGACGTGACCGTCGCCGCCGACACTCTGAACATGGGCGCCCTGAGCGCGATCACCTCCAACTCGGGTGACGCCGGCGATGGCGGCAACGTCGATGTCACGGTCGGCCGGTTGAGCATGGCCAGCCAGGCCACGATCACGTCGCGCAGCCATGGCGCGGGCGACGGCGGGTCGGTGACGGTGCGCGGCGGGACCGCCACCCTGGTCGATTCATGGGTCGATTCGGACGCGTTCGGCACCGGCAATGGCGGTGCGGTGACGGTGGCGCTCGATGCACTCGACATGGTCCGCAGCCGCATCAGCTCCGAGGCCGTCGATAGCGGCGATGCCGGCACGGTGGCGGTGAAGGTGACGGGGGCACTCGTCATGCGGAATGCCGAAATCACCACCAACACGTCCGGCCCGGGCTCGGCCGGCGACCTCACGATCGAAGCGGGCAGCTTGCGGATGACCGAGCGGGCATTGATCGGCTCCGAAGCCACCGGCGAGGCAACGGGACCGAGCGGCAACCTGGAGCTGACCGCGGGGCGCCTCGAAATCCTCGACCGATCGACGCTCACCACCTCGACGGTCAACGCCAATCCCGCGGGCAACATCGCGGTCGAAACCGAACGCCTGCTCCTCAGCGGCCAGGGATCGGCGATCTCAAGCGAGAATCTGAGCGACGAAGGAGGGCCGGCCGGCAACATCCTGATCAGCGCCGGCAACGCCACCATCGCGGAAGGGGGCAGGATCACGACGAATTCGCTGCAGGGCGCGGCGGGCAACATCCTGATCGACATGCCGAACAGCGGGTATTTGAGGCTGATCGGCGCGGGTGCGCCCGGGGTCCTCGAAACCTCCTCCGGCCCCGGAACAGGGGGCCTGATCGTCATCGACAATCCGTTCGCCATCGTGTCGCACGGCGGCGACATCCTCGCTCTGGGCCAAAGCGGAGGCGCCAATGTCCGCATCTCGAGCAACTATTTCATCGCTTCCGCCGATCGGCTGAACCGGGTCGAGGTGGACGGCGACCTGCAGTTCGACAACGCAATCTACGACGTCAGCGCCGGCACCGTGTCACCTGACCTGTCGGTGATCGACGCTTCGGGCATCCTGCGGGGCCAGTGCACCGCCGTCCGCAGCGGCAGCCGCCTCAGCCAGTTGGGCATACGGCCGATCGGGCCCTATGGCGTTCGGGCCACGCCAGAGCCAAGCGCGGACGCGGTTGCCCCTCCGGGGACGTGCCAGTGAGGGCAAGAAGCGCCCGCATCGGCGGGCTCGGCCTCCTGCTCGGTCTTGCGGCCGCCGCGCAGGCGCAGACGGCCCCCGCCGGCTCCGTCGGCCAGAGCGATCGCACCGGACCGGGCGCGCGGCCTCCGCAATTGCCCTCCTGGTCCGAGCCGAAGACGAACCCGGACCTCCCCGCCGCCATCGGCGAAACGGCGCGGCCGGGCGAAGGAAGCGGCCGGCTCCGCACGATCCTGATCGAGGCCGACAGCGCGACCGGCGGAGGTGTGCCGCCGCCCCAATGGCGCCCGCCCTCGACCGGCGCCCCCGATCTGCGCCTGGAGCATCGCCCGGGCGAACCGCTGGACGCCAATTGGGTGCGGCGCCAGTTTGCGCTGAACGGGCTTCCCGATACCGATTCGAGCGCCTCGTCCGCCGTCGCCCTGGTCCAGATGATCAACCGGGCCCTCGTCACGGCCGGGTTCGTCAATTCCGGCTTGCTCGTTTCGGACGAGTCCCGCCTCGGCGAAGGGCTGCTCGCATTGCGCCTCGTGCAAGGGCAGTTGAGCGCGGGGCCGGCGGGAGAAAGGATCGTCGTCGAATTCGCGGACGGCGATCCCAACGGCCTGGGCGGCGACTTCATCCGTCACCGTTTTCCGGCCGCGCGGCAGCGTCCGCTCAGCGCGTTCGCGATCGAGCGCGATTTCCGCCTGCTCGCCGAAAGCCAGGCGGTCGAATCGATCAACGCCGACCTGAGGCCGGGCGCGCGTCCGGGCGAGGCGACCCTTCACGTGCTGATCGACCCGGCCCGGCGCGGCGGCCTCTCGCTCGCCTTCGCCAACGATCGATCGCCCGCTGTGGGCGGAGAGCGGCTTTCGGCCGGCGGGTACCTGCGCAACCTGCTTTCCGACGGCGACCTGGTGGCGGGAGAAGTCGGCTATACGAGCGGCGTGGAGGATGCTCAATTATCCTACACCTCACCCTTCTTCTCGCCCAAGACGATGGTGACGTTGCGAGGCAGCTTCAACGATGCCGCGGTAATCGACCGGCCGCTTCTCCCGCTGGATATCCGCGCGGAGGACCGGGCGGTGGAAGGCGGCTTCAGCCGCCGTCTGATCGAGACTCCGCTGATGCCGAGTGGGCCGGGGCGATGGTCACCGTCTCGCACCCTGTCGGTGGGGATCCTGTTCGCGTTTCGCCATCAGCGCAGCTTCCTGTTCGGGGAGCCGTTCTCGTTCGCACCCGGATCGAGGAACGGCCGCAGCGAATATGGAGCGGTTCGCCTGACCGCCGACTATGTGGTGCGTGGCGTGAACCAGGTCCTGGCGCTCTCTGCGACCGGAAGCATGGGGTTGGGCGGCACGCGGTCCGACATTCCCGGCATCCTCAATCCCGACCGCCACTTCCTGGTCGGGCTGGTCCAGGCCAATTATGCCCGCCGCCTCGGTCCGCCCGGGCTCGAGCTGCGTGCGCGCGTGGCTGGGCAGACGGCAAGCAGCATCCTTTATTCGGGGGAACGCCTGTCGATCGGCGGCCAAGGCACGGTGCGGGGCTATCGAGAGAACATCTTCCTCGTCGACAAGGGCGCGATCGGCTCCGCCGAGCTCGCCTGGAGCTTCAGCATCAGCGGCCGCGCGAACCGGCGCCAGGCCTTCGACTGGGGCGGCTTCAGCATCTCGGCCTTCGCCGATGCGGCCCTCGCCGGCACGAACGCTCCGCCCCAGCCCGCGCGCCACTTCATCGCCGGCCTGGGCGCGAGCCTCGCCTGGACGCCCTCCGACGCGCTCAGGCTCTGGGTGGCAAAAGGCGAGGCGCTCCATCAGGTCCCGCGCTCCGGCTCGCGGGACATGCAGGATCGCGGCTGGCATTTTCGGGCGACCGTCGATCCGCTCCGGCTGTTCAGACGAAGGCCCCGGCCGTGAGGCGCGCGGTGTCGAGAAATGCGCTGCTCTTCCCGATGCTGCTCGCCGCCTTCGGATCATGGAGCGCCCAGGCTGCGCCGCGCCCTGCGCCGACCGACGATGACATCGTCGTCACGGCGGACCGCGTCGCCAAGCGTTCACGCTGGCTGAAGGTCGAGACCGCGCACTTCGTGCTCTACGGCATCGATACGGAGAAGGCACTCGTGGTACGCGCGACCGAGCTCGAGAGGTTCGATTCGCTTCTGCGGACACTGACCCGTGTGCCGAACAATGAGCCCGGCGTCCTCGAGCGCCTGCCGGTCTATCTGGTGCGCGGAAGGCCCTCGCTGAACCGGCTCCGGCGCCAATATTACCCGCCGCGATTTTATCCGACCGGCTATTATTCGGCGGCACCGTCCGGCGTCCTTCTCGCCGTCGACGTACTCCTCGACGAAAGCGTGCGCACCCGAGACGACAGCCGCGTCAGCCTCTTCACGGAATATGCGCGCCACTTCCTGCTGCAGCACAGCCGGGGAAACTACCTTCCCGCCTGGTATGTCGACGGCTTCGCATTCTACATGTCGGCGACCAAGTTCTCCGGGGGACGCGTCGAATACGGACGCGCGCATGAGTCGCTCGCCCGCGCCCTCGTCTCCGAACCATGGGAGCCAATGGAGAGGATCATCTCGGGCCGCCTCAACCACGGCTGGATGTACTCCGCACAGAGCCTGCTCCTCGTCCACTACATCTTCGCACGCGACGAAAGAGTCGCCGCCTTCATGCGCTTTCTGGAGGCGGCCCGTGGCGGGGCCAGGCCGGTAGAGGCGTTTACCGCCGCCTTCGACATGGACATGGACGGCCTTCGGGCGGCCTTGAAGCGACACATGACCCGCGCGACTTACGTGCGCGCGGAGACGCCAGCCGCGCCTTCTGCCGATGCTCTCGTCGCCACCCTTCCGCCGTCGGCCGATCAGTTGCTGCTGGACCAGGCCGCGTTGCGCATCGGAGTGCCGCAGCGCGACCGGCTGGACGGCATGCTCAGCCGTGCGCGTTCGGTCGCGGCAGAGCGGCGCGACGGCTTCTCGCAGCGCGTCCTTCTCCACGCGGCGATAGATGCAGGTGCCCCTGATGCCGACGACAAGGCGCTGGACGCGCTGATCGCCGCAAGCCCGGCCGACCCGGAACTCGTATATCTCAAGGGGATGCGGCACCTGACCGCCGGACGTGACGATCCAGCTTCAAGGCCGGCCCATTATCGTGAGGCGAGGCGCTGGTTCGCCCGCGCCTACACCCTCGATCCGGCCTATTATCCGGCGATGTATCGCTATGCCGAGAGCCTAGCGACCGAGCCGAGCTTCATCTCCGCGAGCACCGAGAACATCCTTCTTGGCGCGGTGGAGCTCGCACCTCAGGCGACGCAGATCCGCGTCACCGCGGCCTTGATGCTGATGCTGAACGATCAGCCGGAGCAGGCCGCCCGGCTGCTCGAGGCGATGCCGGTCAGCGGACGGGATCCGCTCTCGGCCAGCATACCTTCGCTGCTCGAGCTCGCGCGTGGCGGGGGACGGCCCAGCCATCAGGCCCTTCTCGGATCCTTCCGGGAGCAGGCGCTCTGGCGCGATCTCAACTGCTGCTGAGCCGCTCCGGCGGGATCAGTCCCGCTCGCACTTCGAATAATCGGGCTCGCGATCATGCTTGCGCGCCTTCTTCTGCTCGCGGCCCATGCATTCTTCCTGCTTGCGGATCTTGCGACCGAGCTTCTGATCGGCCTCGGCCTGGCTGGTCGTGACCGCGTCGACGGCCGAGCCGGCAGCACCCACGGCGGTGCTCGCCGCCTTCACCGGCAGGGTGACGATGTCGGCGGCGGAGCAGCCGGCAAGGCCGAGGGCGAGCAGGGAAAGGGGGAGAGCGACACGCATCGGCAGGTCCTTGCTGGGCAGGCGGCGATCATAAAGCGGGGCGCATGATCGCCGCCTGAACGGCTCACTTCGCCTTGCGCAGGCTCGGTGCATCGAGATCGAGCTCCGCGATCGGGATGACCTCGACGTCGGGACGAAGCGCCTTCAGCTTGTCCAGGAACTTCGCGGAGTCACCGACCACGATCAGGCTGGCGCGTTGCGACGCGGCGATCCTGCCCGCGATCGCCGAGGCCGCCGCCGGCGTGACCTGCTCCATCTGCGCCACGTAGCGCGCCGCTTCGGAAGGCGGCAGCCCCTGCTGGAGCAGGTTGGCAAGCACGCCGCCGAGGCCACCGCTCGTCTCCACCTGACGGCTGTAGCCGCCGGTCAGGAACGCGATCCGCTTCGCGGTCGCGTCCGCGGCGAGAGGCTCCCGACCAAGGCGGTCGAGCTCGTCGAGGAAGATCCTGGCGACGTCCGCTGCGCTCTCGTTCTTGGTCTGGGCGGTGGCGCTGAGCAGGCTCGTCTCCATCCGGGCGGGCAGATTGCTGTAGGCACCGTAGGACAGTGCCCGGTTCACCCGCACCTCCTGGAACAGCCGACCGTTCGAGCCGGCGCCGAGCACCGCGTTCGCGACTACGAGCGGATAATAATCGGCCGAACCGCGGGCGAGCGCGGGCACCGCCGCAGTCACCGCCGCCTGGCCCGCACCCGGGATGTCGATCACCAGCGTGCGCACCTTCTGGGTCTCGCCGGCACGGTTCACGGGCGGCTGCGGCGCCGGTCCTTCCCCCCGCCATCCGCCGAACAGTCGCTGTGCCAGCTCGGCGGAGCGCGCCGCATCGATGCCGCCTGCCACGACGAGAGCGGAGTTCGCCGGATGCCACCATTTCGCGCGGTGCTGCGCCAGATCGTCGCGGGTGAGCGCGGCGAGCGAGGCGGGCGTGCCGCCGGCGACCGTGCCGTAGGGCGCGGCGCCGTAGACGAGCGGGGCGGTGACGAGGCCCGCAACGCTCCCGGGATCGCGCAAGGCAATCGACAGGCCGTCGAGCGCGCGCTTGCGCTCGCGCTCCAGCTCCTCGGCCGGGAAGGTGGCATTCCGAACGATGTCGACCAGGATCCGCCCGGCAGCCTCGAGGTTCGCCGCCGGTGCCGAGACCGAGAGGAACGCGCCGTCGGGGCCTGCGCCGCTGCCGATCTGGGCGCCGAGCGATTCAAGCTCGGCGGCGATCTGCTGCGCATTGCGCGTCGTCGTTCCCTTGGTGGCCAGAGTCGCCGCCATCGTCGCCAGGCCCGCCTTCTCGCGGGGATCGGTCGAGGCGCCGCCCTTCACGACGAGGACCATCGAGGCGAGCGGAACGTCTCCGGTCTTTGCGGTGACGACGCCAAGCCCGTTCGCCAGCCTTGTCTCGGATATCTGCGGCGGCGTCACCGGCACCGCGGCACCCGGCGCCGGCGGCTGCAGGCGATCGGCCTCGGCGGCGAGCTCGTGCGCCGGCCGGGTAGCGGGCGGCACCGACTTGAAGCGCGGCATCGGCACGGGATTGGCCCAGGAATCCGCTGCGCCGGCGGGCCGCTGCGCCTCGTTGAGGTAGCGGAAGTCGACCCGGGCGTCTCGGGCGAGGTATTTGCGCGCGACGCGCTGGACGTCGGCCGCGGTGACCTTCTGGACGGCCGCGAGCCGCTTGTCGGCCGCGCGCGGATCGCCGCTGCGCACCAGCGCCTCGCCGAGCTCGAACGCCCGCCCGCTGAAGGTTTCGCGCTCGCGCAGGGCTGCTGCCAGCAACTCGGTCTTCGCCTCAGCGAGCTCGGCCGCCGTCACCGGCTCGTCACGGACGCGGGCGATCTCGGCCGCGAGCGACGCTTCGACGTCCTCGACCGTCTTCCCCCCCGCGACGATCGCATAAGGCGCATAATAGCCTTGCTCCTCGACGTCGCTGAAGTCCCCCGAAATGGAGGTGGCGAGCTGCTTGTCGTAGACCAGGCTGCGGTTCAGCCGCGAGCTGTCCCCGGCGGTGAGGATGTAATCCAGCACGGACAGCGCGGCCATGTCCGCATGGCTCGATCCCGGAATCCGCCAGCTCGTTCCGGCGACGGGAAGCGGCACGTTCGGCGCGTACATGGTCACGGCGCGTGGCGCCTTCGGAAGCGGATCGCGTTCCTTGATGACGAGCGGGACCTGCTTCGCGCGTGCCGGGATGGCGGCGAAATAGCGATCCACCCAGCCCTGGAGCTGAGCCTCGTCGAAATTGCCCGACACGATCAGGGTCGCGGTATCGGGCCCGTAATAGGCCTCATGGAAGGCACGCGCGTCGGCGAGCGTCGCCGCATCGAGCTGCTCGATGCTGCCGATCCCCGGCCGGCGGTGCGGAAGGCGATCCCAGCCCTGCTCGTTGAGCAGGAGGCGCAAACGGCCGTAGGGCGGCGCGAGCACCCGCTGGCGGAACTCCTCCTTGACCACGTTCCGCTCGGTCTCGAAGACCTGCTCGTCCACCACGGGGAGCGCCATGCGTTCCGCATGAGTCCACAGCATCGTCTCCAGATAGCGGGCGGGGACGATCTCATAATAATTGGTGCGGTCGTACCAGGTCGACGCGTTGCGGGCGCCGCCCACATCCTCCGTCAGCCGATTGATCATGTTGTAGGGCATGTTCCGCGTCTTGCGGGACAGGATGTGCTCGAAGAGATGCGCGAAGCCCGAGCGTCCTTCGGGATCATGCTTGGAGCCGACTTCGTACCAGACGGAGACCGCCACGTTGGGCGTGGTCGTATCGCGCAGCGCGATCACGCGGAGCCCGTTCGGCAGGCGACGCTCGGTGAAGCGGAGCGGCGGCACCTCGATCTTCCCGCGCGCCGATGCTGCGCCCGCCTGCGCCGCAGCAGGCTGGCCGCCGCCGACGATCGCCGTTGCAGCCATTGCCAGCAGTGCCGCCTTGATCGCGTGCCGCATTCCGTTCCCTTTCGCTCAACTCAGATGCGGCATGGATAGAGGCAAGCCGGGCCGGCGGCCAGAGCCGATCAAGTCGCTCCGCCCTGGCGGGGCTTCGCCGCGAAACCATGGTTCGCCCGGTGCAACACCCGAAAAAGGCCGGAGAATCTCGTGCGGCTAATCTAGATAAACGCGCGCGATTCCGCAGGCTCTTATGCAAGCCGGCGAGGGGGACGGTCGCGCCTGTTTTTCGGGATGCGAGCACATGCCCCCCGTTCGAGGAGTGATGGTGCCGGAGATTCATCCGACATTCGAAAAGATGGTGCGTCGTCTGGAGAGCCGATCGCCGCTTGCCGAAGGCGAGCGCGAGGCGCTGCTCGGGCTGCAGCAAAGCATCCGAAAGGTGGCGGCAGGCGCGCATCTCGTGCGCGACGGCGAGCCGCCGGAGCAATGTGCGCTGCTGCTCAGCGGCTTTGCATATCGCTACAAGATCACCGGCGACGGCGCGCGGCAGATCGTCTCGCTGCACATCGCCGGTGAGTTCGTCGATCTTCAGAACAGCTTCCTCTCCATTTCCGATCATAGCGTCCAGACGCTGACCGCGGCCGAAGTCGCGTTCGTGCCGCTGCAGGCGATCCGCGACATCACCTTCGCCTATCCGGCAATTGCCAGGGCGATGTGGATCGACACGCTGGTCGATGCCTCGATCTTCCGCGAATGGGTGGTGAATGTCGGTCGCCGGGACAGCCGGGCCCGCGTCGCCCACATCCTTTGCGAATTCTCTCTCCGCCTCGAGGAAGGCGGTCTGGCGCGCGAGCATCGCTACGAGCTACCGATGACACAGGAGCAGCTGGCCGACGCCGTCGGCCTCACCTCGGTGCACGTGAACCGCGTGCTGCGCCAGCTCGGCGAGGAAGGGCTGATCAGCCGCGATCGCCGTTCGATCACCATCCAGGACTGGCAGCGCCTGCGCGATGCCGGTGACTTCAACGAGCGCTATTTGCACCATGATGGCGAAGCAATCGTCAGAAGCTGATCCATTCTATTGATCAAAAGGCGGTTGACGAGGCAGGCTGGGCTTCCGCCATGTAGAATCCCATTCCCGAGTCGCAGCGGGGTCCCATGTCCAGAAAAGATTCGATGCGGCACCACGCCGATCGCGCATTCCAGGAACTCGACCGTGCCCGCTCGGCATCCTCGGAAGAGGCGGCGATGGCGCATCTCGAGCTGTCCGAGCTTCACCTCGAGAAGATGCACGAATTCTCCGAGGCGCCGCCGACACGGCTTCACGTCGTCAAAGATTAGCTTTTATTTTCTAAGCGCTTCGAAAGCTAACGCACGTAAGCGCGCGGGCGCGTGCGTTACGGCAGGATCGCCGCAGTAAGCGTCCCACCGGTTCGAGCGGGTGCGGCCATGCACGTCGAATTTCGATCTTTATTTCTTCGCGGCAGACGCGGGCGGCACTCGCGCGGCGAAGCTTGCCCGGCGACGGGCCTCCATCGGTAAGACGCAGCGCCCATCCCTCTCCGCTGCGCCTGGGGGGCGTGTCCGCACCGGGCACGCCCCTTTTCTCATCTGCGGTCCGGCAGCCGGATCAGGACGAGGGCCGCCGCAATCAGCACGGCGCCGAGCGCATCCGCCGGGCCCAGCCTCTCGCCATAAGCGAACCAGCCGATGACCGCCGTCGCCGCCGGCTGCGTGAGCAGGGCGAGACCGACCACGACCGGGGAGAGATGCCCCACAGCATAGACGAGGAAGCCCTGGCCGATCAGCTGGCTTCCCGCGGCGAGCAGGATCAGCGGCGTCCAGTCCGAGGGGACGATCGTCTCGCCGGCCGCGGCCGAGAAGAGCAGGAGCGGCACGGCGCCCGCGATGGTGGCCACGGCGAGCACCGGCATCGGCGCCATCGTTCTTCGCGCGCGATCGATGATCACCAGATAGACGGCGTAGAACAGGCCGGCGAGCAAGGCGAAGAGATCGCCGCGGAAGTTGCGCGGGGACATTTCATAGCTCGATCCGAGCAGCAGCGCCGCCCCCGCTCCGGCGCACAGCAGGGCCAGAGCCTGCACACGCCCCGGCAGCCGGCGCAGGACGAGGAAGCCGTAGAGCATCAGCAGGAAGCTCGAGCAATTGCCGAACAGGGTGGCATTGGCCAGCTTGGTGAGGTGAATGCCGACGTGCCAGGCGGCGAGATCGGCGGCGAAGAACAGGCCGCCGAAGCCGATGATCACGATCAGGCCGGCGGACGGCGCGGCGGGCGCTCGCAGGCCAGGGCGCGCGAGCAGCAGCAGGAACGGAGCGGCGAGCGCCAGGCGCCAGAAGCCGGCGGCGATCGGCCCGACGTCCGCGAGCCGGACCATCCACGGTCCGAAGGCGAGCATCAGATTGGCCAGGATCAGCGCCGGAAAGGCGAAGCGGCCGGCGCGCGCGTCCGGAGGGCGGGAGGTGTCGTGCATCCTGGCTGAGAGGGCGCTACGGCGGCAGGCGCCATGCCGTCAAGAAAAGCCCGACTGGAGATGCCGGAGCAAGCAAGGGACGCCGCGGCGGCGTGCTTTCTCTGCGCCCGCGCCCTCGGCCGGCGCATCGAATATCATCATCCGGTGCCGAAGAGCCGGGGTGGCCGCGATACGGTACCGGTCCACCCGATCTGCCATCGCGCGATCCATGCCGCGATCGACAACAAGGCGCTGGCGCGCGATTTCGCCGATGCCGAGGCGCTCCGCAACCATCCCGATATCGCGAGATTCCTGCTCTGGATCGCGGACAAGCCCCCGGATTTCCATGCGCCGACGCGGCGCAGGAAGACATAGCGCAGGCGCGGATGGTCTTCTCGCCGCGCCTCTGTCCCGGCCCTGCGTCGCGAGCGCCTGCTACGCCTCCAGCTCGATGTCCCAGTAGAGATAGTCGCGCCAGCTATCGTGCAGATAATTGGGCGGGAAGCTCCGGCCATTCTCCTGCAGCTGCCAGCTGGTGGGCCGATAGGGCCGGCGGTAGAGGTGCATGTGTGCCTCGGCCGGCGTGCGGCCGCCCTTGCGCAGGTTACACGGAGCGCAGGCGGTGGCGACATTCTCCCAGGTCGTGCGGCCGCCCTGGGCGCGGGGTACGACGTGATCGAAGGTGAGCTCGCGCTCATCGCCGCAATATTGGCATTCGAAGCGATCGCGGAGAAACAGGTTGAACCGGGTGAAAGCCGGGTTCTCCGAAGGTTTCACATACTGGCGGAGCGCGATCACCGAAGGCAGCTGGAAGGAGCGGCTGGGGCTGTGCACCTCCCGCGCATATTGGGCGACGATGTCGACGCGCTCGAGGAACACCGCCTTGACCGCGGTTTGCCAGGGCCACAGGCTGAGCGGATAGTAACTGAGCGGCGTATAGTCCGCGTTCAGCACCAGCGCAGGGCAGCTGTCGGGATGTCGAATGAGATCGGGGTGGTACATGCGCTCGCCGACGGCCTCCGTGTCCCGAGGGAGCTCCCCGAACGGCCCGGCCTGTCGCACTCAGGACGGGGAGGCTCTCCCCTGTCCGTCACCTCCTCGCAGCAGAAGGTGACAGGCGCATGACAGCACGCGTGCCGACTCGCGGTCAAGGGGCAAAGCACTGATGCACATCGTTTCCCGCTTCGCGCCCAGCCCCACCGGCCTCCTGCACCTCGGCCACGCCTATTCCTGTCTGCTCGCCCACCGCCATGCCCGCAGCCACGACGGCGGCTTCCTGCTGCGCATCGAGGACATCGACCCCGGCCGCGCGCGCGCCGAGTTCGTCGACGAGATCATCGACGACCTGCTCTGGCTGGGGGTGACCTGGGATGGGGAGATCGTCTTCCAATCCGAGCGCCTGCCGCTTTACGCCGACGCGCTGTCGCGCCTGAAGGCGGCCGGGCTGGTCTACCCCTGCTTCTGCACCCGTTCGACGATCGCCGCCGAGATCGCGGCCAGCGCCGCTGCACCGCACGGCCCCGACGGGCCGATCTACCCCGGCACCTGTCGCAGATTGCCTGCCGAGGAGCGGGCGCGGCGCCGCGCGCTCGAGCCGCACGCCTGGCGCCTCGACACAGAAGCGGCGCTCGCCCGCACCGGCCCGCTCTACTGGCACGATGGCGAAACCGAGGTTCTGGCGGAGCCGCAGGCGTTCGGCGATGTCGTGCTGGCGCGCAAGGACGCGCCGACCAGCTACCATCTGGCGGTGACGGTCGACGATGCAGCCCAAGGCGTCACGGACATCGTTCGGGGTCGGGATCTCTACGCCGCGACCGACATTCACCGCCTGCTCCAGGCGCTGCTCGACCTGCCGACCCCGCTCTACCATCATCACCCCCTGCTGACCGATGCGGACGGGCGCCGCCTCGCCAAACGGAACGGAGCGCCGACCCTGGCGGACCTGCGCCGCGGCGGTGCAGACCCGGCGCGCCTCGCCGCAGACCTTCTCGACGGCCGATTGCCGGCTGGATATTCGAGCATGGGACCCTAGATAGGCGACATGGACGTCTTCCTCTTCCTGCTCATCATCCTCGCCGCCGGCGCCACCCTCTTCGTGCTCGTGAAGGGCGTGATCGGAATGGCGCAGCAGAAGGATCTGACCGGCGCCCGATCGCAGGAGCTGATGCGCAAGCGCGTGATGTTCCAGGCGATCGCGATCGTGCTGGTGATCCTCTTCCTGATGATGGCGAGCGGGAGGAGCTGACGCTGGTCCGCCTCAACCGCATCTACACGAAGACGGGCGATCAGGGCCTGACCGGCCTCGCGGACGGATCGCGCATCTCCAAGGCGCATCCGCGCGCGGTGGCGATCGGCGACGTCGACGAGGCGAACAGCGCAATCGGCGTCGCGCTGCTTCACGTGCACGGCGCGACCGAGCGAGCAATGCTTCGCGCGATCCAGAACGAGCTGTTCGATCTGGGCGCCGATCTCGCGACCCCGGGCGAGGACTTCACTCCCACGGACATGGCGCTCCGCGTCGTTCAGCCGCAGATCGACCGGCTCGAAGCCGAGATCGACGCGATGAATGTCGAGCTCGAACCGCTGCGCAGCTTCATTCTCCCCGGCGGCGGCGCCGGCGCCGCACATCTGCACCTCGCCCGCACGATCGTCCGCAAGGCGGAACGATCGGCGGTCTCCGCAGCCGCGGAGGTCCGCCTTAACCCGCTGGCGCTGGTCTATCTCAACAGGCTTTCCGATCACCTGTTCGTCCTCGCCCGCTACGTCGCCAGAGCGGAGGGGGGCGACGTCCTTTGGCAGCCCGGAGCGACACGCGGCTAACCCCTGTCGCTATTCTGTTGTAAGCTCATCCTCAGGAGGAACGATGGCGGCGAAGGCCCAGGCGCTTGAAAGCGCGACCCTGGCGGAACGCTTCGCCGCGACGCGTGCGCTCAGCCGCGCCCTCGCTGCGCCGCTTTCCGATGCGGACGCCACCATCCAGCCCTCGCCAGAAGCGTCGCCGACCAAGTGGCACCTCGCCCACACCACCTGGTTCTTCGAGACCTTCGTCCTGCGCGATCACGTTGAGCGCTATTCGGCGCGCGATGCCCGCTGGGCCTATCTGTTCAATTCCTATTATGACGGTGAAGGCGCCCGTCATGCGCGGGAACGGCGCGGCATGCTGAGCCGCCCGAGCCTTGGCGAGGTGCTCGACTATCGCGCAAGGGTCGAGGACGCGCTGCTCGAGGCTCTTCCCTCGCTACCGACGGAGGCAACCGAGCTGGTCGAGCTCGGCATCAACCATGAGCAGCAGCATCAGGAATTGATGCTCACCGACATGCTGAGCGCATTCGCCGAAAATCCGCTCGCGCCCGCGATCTGGCAGCGCGGCGCGCGGCACGAGGAAGAGACTGCGCCGGGCGGCCGCGTCGGCTTTGCCGGCGGAATTCATGAGATCGGGCATCAGGGCAGCGGCTTCGCTTTCGACTGCGAAGGTCCGCGCCACCCGGTCCTGCTGCACCCTTATTCCCTCGACCAGGCCCCGGTGAGCAACGCCGCCTGGATCGAGTTCATCGACGCGGGCGGCTATCGCGATCCCTCGCTATGGACCGCCGATGGTTGGGCCTGGGTGCAGGCCAATGGCATCGCGGCGCCGCTCTATTGGTCGCGCGATCCGGATGCGGTTTGGCAGAGGTTCGGCCTCGATGGCCTGCGGCCGGTCGACAGGGCAGCCCCGGTTGCTCATGTCAGCTGGTACGAGGCCGATGCCTTCGCCCGCTGGGCCGGCGCGAGGCTACCGACCGAAGCGGAATGGGAAGCGGCCGCGGCAGACCTCGATCCCTGCGGCGGCAACCAGCTGGATGCCGCCGGCGCCGTTGCGCCGCGGGCGGCAGCGTCCACCGGCGGTCTCGTTCAGATGTTCGGAGACGTCTGGGAGTGGACCGCCAGCGCCTTCCTTCCCTATCCGGGCTTTCGGCCGCAGGAGGGCACGGTGGGCGAATATAACGGCAAGTTCATGGTCAACCAGTTCGTGCTTCGCGGCGGCAGCTGCGCAACGCCCCGGGGCCACATGCGGGCCAGCTATCGGAACTTCTTCTACCCGCACCAGCGTTGGCAGTTCTGCGGCCTACGGCTGGCGAGGGACGTCTGATGGATGCGCTGACGCATTCTTCAGCGGATCCGGCCTTCCGCGACGACGTCATTGCGGGCCTTTCGGCACCGATTCCTGCGATTCCCGCCCGATGGCTCTACGACCGGCGCGGATCCGAGCTGTTCGAGGCGATCACCACCCTTCCGGAATATTATCTCACCCGCGCCGACACTGAATTGCTCGAGCGCCATTGCCCGGAGGTCGCCCGTATCGCGGGGCGGGGTGACGTGGTCGTCGAATTCGGCTCTGGCTCATCGGCCAAGACGCCGATCCTGCTGCGCGCTATCGAAGCCTCGGCTTACGTGCCGATCGACATCTCCGGCGAGTTCCTCAGGACCTCGATAGCCGGCCTTCAGACGTTGCTGCCGGACTTGCCGATCCATCCGGTCGAGGCCGATTTCATGCGGCCAATCCACCTGCCAGAGACGATCGACCAGGCGGCGAAGATCGGCTTCTTCCCCGGCTCGACGATCGGAAATCTGGTGCCCGGCACCGCCGTGGACCTGCTCCGCGCAATGCGCGACACGCTCGGCGTCGGGGCCTGGCTGCTGATCGGAATGGACCGGGTGAAGTCCGTCGAGACCCTGCTCGCCGCCTATGACGACGCAGCCGGCATCACCGCCGCCTTCAACCTGAACCTCCTGCACCGCATCAATCGCGAGCTCGACGGGACCATCCCGATCGAAGCCTTTCGACATGAGGCGAGGTGGAACGACGCGCTCGCGCGGATCGAGATGCACCTGGTTGCCTCGCGCGACCTTTCCTTCGAAGTCGCGGGCGCAAGCTTCGCATTCGGGGCCGGCGAGACGATCCACACCGAGAACAGCCACAAATACGCCCCCCGCGACGCGCGACTGCTCCTCACGGCAGGCGGGTGGAGCGTGACGCACGAATGGACCACGTCCGACGAAGGCTTCGCCCTGATCCTTGCCCGGGCGGAGCCGCTTCGCTTCGCCCCCTGATCGGTTGCCCCTTCCCGCGCACGCCCCTACATGAACCCCAAGCGCGGGGAGAACGTGACGATGCTTGCCCTTTTTCAGATTATCGACCTGCTGCTGCGGGTGCTGATGTGGATCATCATCCTGCAGGCGGTGCTCAGCTGGCTTGTCGCTTTCAACGTCATCAACACCCACAATGACGGTGTCCGCCGCTTCCTGATGGCCCTGGATCGTCTCACCGAACCGCTGTACCGCCCCTTGCGCAGGGTGCTGCCGGACTTCGGCGGGATCGATCTCGCGCCGATGGTCGTGATCCTGATCATCATCATCCTGCGGGACATCCTGCTCCCGAACATCTTCGCCACGCTGATCGGCGGCTGAGCGACCGTGGGGGCCGAGCTCATCGACGGGAAAGCGTTCGCCGAAAGGCTGCGCAAGCGGGTTGCAGAAGCGGTGCCCTCTTTCTCTGTCGCGACCGGCCGCGCTCCCGGCCTCGCGGTCGTGCTGGTCGGCGAGGATCCGGCGAGCCAGGTCTACGTTCGCTCCAAGAACAAGGCGACGGTGGGCGCCGGCATGGCGAGCTTCGAGCATCGCCTGCCCGACACGACCAGCCAGGACGAACTGATCGCGCTGGTCGAGCAACTGAATGCCGATGAGAGTGTCGACGGCATCCTCGTGCAGCTCCCGCTGCCCGCCGGCATCGACGACAAGGCGGTGATCGAGGCGATCGACCCCGACAAGGATGTCGACGGCTTCCACGTGATCAGCGCCGGCCGGCTCGCGGTCGGCGAGGAGGGCCTCGTCCCATGCACCCCATTGGGCTGCCTGATGCTGCTCCGTGACCGGCTCGGCGACCTCTCCGGCCTCGAGGCGGTGGTCATCGGCCGCTCGAACATCGTCGGCAAGCCGATGGCGCAACTGCTGCTGGCAGAGAATTGCACGGTGACGATCGCGCACAGCAGAACGCGCGACCTGCCTGGGGTCGTGCAACGCGCCGACATCGTCATTGCCGCCGTCGGGCGGCCGGAGATGGTGCCCGGCGGGTGGCTGAAGCCCGGCGCGACGGTGATCGACGTCGGCATCAACCGCGTGCCGGGCGCGGACGGCAAGTCTCGGCTGGTCGGCGACGTGGATTTCGCCAGCGCATCGGAGGTCGCGGGGGCTATCACGCCGGTGCCGGGCGGAGTAGGCCCGATGACCATCGCCGTGCTGCTGAGGAATACGCTGGTCGCCGCGCATTCCCGTGCCGGCCTGCCGGCCCCGCAGGGGCTTTGACGGCGCCGCGGACCAAGGGTGAATGGGGGAACACGCGTGCTCGAGCTTTTCGTTTCCGCCTTCGTCACCTTCTTCGTGATCATCGATCCGCCGGGCTGCGCCCCGATCTTTGCGGGGCTGACCCGCGACACCCCGTCCGGCCACCGCTTCTCCATGGCCTGGCGCTCGGTGGCGATCGCGTTCAGCATCCTCGTCTTCTTCGGCTTGCTCGGCGAGGACCTGCTTTCCGCGCTGGGCGTCAGCCTCGCTGCGTTCCGCATCGCGGGCGGCATCATGCTGTTCCTGATTGCGCTCGACATGGTGTTCGAGAAGCGGACCCAGCGGCGCGAGGCGCGCGCCCAGGAAGTCGGCGCGGACCCGGCCCACGACGACATCTCCGTCTTCCCCATGGCGATACCGATGATCGCAGGGCCCGGATCGATCGCGTCGATCATGCTGCTCGTCGCGCGCAGCCAGGGCGTCGAGCAGACCGCGATCGTGTTCGCCGCCCTTGCCGCAGTGATGGCCCTGACCCTGGCCGCTCTGCTCGCCTCCGGGCCGCTGATGCGGCTGATCGGTCACAAGCTCGAGGCGATGCTCACACGCCTGCTCGGCGTGATCCTCGCCGCGCTTGCCGCTCAGTTCGTGATCGACGGTATTTCGGTCAGCTTCCAGGTCTAGCCGGCGGCCGGCGGCCCTGCGGAGCCGGACGGGGGGCTTCCGGGACGCCGATCCGCCCCTTGTCCACCTTCCACATCCGATAGGGCGAATTCTCCGGAAGATCGATCGAGTCCAGCCAGATCGGGATCTCGCCTCGGACGAGCTGCATGTAGAAGCCCTTCTTGGCGTAGGCGGCGTAGATCGTCGATTCGGCCATTCCCGGGCAGATCAGGACATAGTCGATACCGCGCTTCGCGATCACCGAGCGGGCGAACTCGCGGCTCCCGCGGAAGGTCTTCATCACGTCGAGGATGTCGTTGCCGTTGCGGTGGTACGGTCCGGCCACCGCCGAATGGGGAGTCACGGCGATCAGCCGCGGCCCCAGATCGACGAAGGTGAGGACATAGCCTTTCGGTTGCGCCGCCACCGGCTTCAGCGCCGCGAGAGTCGGACAGCTGGCATTGGCCTTGTTGCCGGCTTCGCGGACCTTGCTCGGCGGGGGCTTCGGAATGAAGCGCGTCGCCTCCTGCGCCGCGACGCCGGAAATGACGAGGAAGGCGGCGACGGTGCCCACGACCCGGACGAGCACGAGACGGCTGGAACGCAGGCGCGGGATCAGGGCCCAGGCAAGGCCGGTCGCCCCGGGCAGCGCGAGCAGCTGGGCCGCCGGACCGGCGCGGCTCTGCCAGAGAAGGAGCAACGCGGCGAGCAAGGCAGGCGCGCCGACCGCAGCCCAGATGGCGAGCGTGTCGGGTTCCCGTCGGCTGCGCCAGAGCATGACGACATAGCCGACCAGGCCCGCGATCGGCAGCGCGGCGATCCCGAGACCGGTCTGCCAGCCGTGGGTGTAGAGCGGACGCGCTTCGCGGACGTTGCCGAGCCACATCCGCTCGAGCTCGGGCGACACGCCCTCGAGCCGGCCGAGACAGTGCGGCCACGCCAGAGCGAAGGCGCCGGCGACGATCACGGCCGCCAGCGCGGCAAGGGCGAGGCGCAGCGGCCAGCGAGCCGGCGTCAGGAATGCGAGGCCGACGCAGAGCGCCCCCGCCAGGACCATCGCCGACAGCCAGACTGGGGAGAGGGCGTCGCACACCGGGGCCCGGTTCGCGTAGGAGGCGAAGGCAAGGAAGCCGAGCGCACAGCCGCCGGCCAGCGTCACTCCATAGGTTGCGAGCCGCCGCGCCTCCGCGCCGTCGCGCACCCAGAGCAGGCCGGCAGCCGCGCCGAACAGCGCGAGATAGAGCAGCATCTCAAGCCCGATCGCGAGGGAAAAAGCGGTGGCGAGGCCAAGCACGGCGCCACCGCGCGCCCGGCGCCGATCCGACAGGCCCATCACCGCCACGGCGAGGGCGGCGAGCTGCCAGCCATGGTGATCGATGCGCAGCGGCGACCACATGCCGCGGACGCTGTGGGCGCAGAGCAGCAGCGCGATGGCGAGGGCGAAGGCCTGCGGCGCCACCAGGCGGCGAGCCGTGACCGCGACCGCCGCCATGCCGACGCCCATCGGCAGCAGCGGCGCGACGGTGACCGCCCATCGTTCGGCTGCGGCGCCGCCGAGGATCGGCGCCAGAGCAAGCTTGATGCCGGCAATGGGCAGGTCGACGATCCGGGACCAGTGAATGTCGGCCCCGGCGGGCGGATTCAGCCGATATTGTCGGAGGTCGTACCAGCCCTGGCCGCCGAGGAGCGCGCGAACCTGCGCCATGCGCAGATTGTCATCGGTGTCGCCGAGGCTGAAGCCGCGGATCTGCGCCCAGCGGTTGAAGATCAGCAGGCCCGCCGTCACCAGCCAGAAGACGAGCAGCCACCAGCGCCAGTGCCTCTCCAGCCTGTCGAGAGCGTCCATCCTGCTGCTGCCCCTTCCCAACTCCGGGCTCCGGCATTAATCGCTGCGTCGCAAAGGGCAAGCGCACCACCTCCGGAGAACCATGCCGATTCAGCGTACTCTCGAGCGGCATCTTCCGCAGCACGCGCCGCTTATCGGCCAGATGATCCGCTTCGGCCTTACCGGCGGTCTGCTGACCCTGCTCGTGGCCGGCGGATATTGGATCGTCGCGGACGTGTTCCACGTCGAGCCGATGCTGTCGATGACCCTCAATTATCTCGTCTTCACCGGCCTCGGCTACTTCCTGCACAGCCGCTGGAGCTTTCGCGGCCACGGCTCGCGCGATCGGCCGGGGCTTCGCACAGCCCGCTTCTTCACCGTCAACACCACCGGCTTCCTGCTCAACCAGTTCTTCGTGTGGCTGCTGGTCAAGCATATGGGCGGGCCGGTCTGGTGGTCGGTGATCCCGATCGTGCTGGTGACGCCGCTGGTCACCTTCTCGCTCAACCGCCGCTGGGTATTCGGCTGATGGAACGCATCGTCTACGATCGCATGGCCGAGCTGGACGGCCGCCACTGGTGGTACACGGCCCGCCGCGCGATCCTCGCCACGCTGATCTCCCGCAAGCTGAAGCTGCCCGCGCACCCGCGCATCCTCGAGATCGGCTGCGGCACCGGCCACAATCTCGAGATGCTTCAGCGCTTCGGCACGGCCGACGGGATCGAGATCGATCCGGCGGCGCGGGCGCTCGCCGCCGAGCGGCTGGGACGGGCGATCGGCGACGCGCCTCTGCCTGCCCTGAACGGGGTCGAGGATGGCGCCTACGATCTCGTCGCGATCCTCGACGTGCTGGAGCATGTCGAGGAAGACAGGGAAGCCCTGGAAAGCATCGGCCGCAAGCTGAAGCCCGGCGGCAAGATCCTGATTACCGTTCCGGCCCATCCGTGGATGTGGAGCGCGCACGACGTCGTGAACCATCACAAGCGGCGCTACACGCGCCGGGCGCTTCGCCAGGTGATTGCGGCCGCCGGGCTGAAAGTGGAGCTGCTGAGCTGGTTCAACAGCCTGCTCTTCCCGCTTGCCGCCGCGGCACGCCTCGTCGGACGGGTGACGGGCAAGGAAGACAGCGACGACAAGATGCCTCCCGCTCCCGTCAACCGCCTGTTCGAGGTGATTTTCGGGCTGGAGCGCTACGCGGTGGGCAGGTTGCCCCTGCCGCCGGGCGTGTCGCTGGTGGCGATCGTCTCCGTGCCCTGACTCGCCTCCGCCTCGTGCGCGACGTGGCCGAGCTGCGGCTGCCCGCCGGCATGACCGGCGATATCCGAGACGATGTAGAGCGGGCGCCGCTTCGACTCGATGTACAGCCGGCCGAGATATTCGCCGATCATGCCGAGCACGAACATCTGCACCGCGCCCAGCACCACGACGACGAGCATCAGCGAGGTCCAGCCCTGCATGGCCCGCCCGGTGAAGAAGCCGAAGGCGATGTAGCCGAGCAAGAGCACGGAAGCGGCGACCAGCCACAAGCCGATATGGCTCGCCATGCGCAGCGGCGCGGTGGAGAATCCGGTCACCGCATCGAGAGCGAAGCGCACCATCTTGGAGAGCGGATATTTGCTCTGCCCGGCGTGGCGCTCGGCGCGGTCGTAGGCGATCGGCACCTGGCGGAAGCCCACCCAGGCGACCATGCCGCGAATGAAGCGCGCCTGCTCGGGCAAGGCGAGCAGCGCATCGAGGGCACGACGGCTCATCAGCCGGAAATCGCCCGTGTCGAGCGGGATCTCGATCTCCGCCATGCGCGAAAGCAGGCGGTAGAACAATTTCGCGGTCGATCGCTTGAAGGCGGTCTCGCCCGCACGGGCGCGGCGCACCGCGTAGACGACATCGGCGCGCTGCGATTCCATCGTCGCGATCATGTCGGCGAGAAGCTCGGGCGGATCCTGGAGATCGGCGTCGATGATCAGGATACGCTCGCCGGCGCAGAGATCGAGCCCCGCGGTGAGGGCGAGCTGATGACCGTGATTGCGCGACAGATTGACCGCGACGAGATGCGGATCGGTGGCGGCGATCGCCTGCATCATCTCCCAGGATCGGTCGCGCGAACCGTCGTTGACCAGCACGATCTCGTAGGACGTGCCTGCCACCTGCCGCGCGGCGCGGCTGAGCCTGGCATGCAGCTCCCCGAGGCAGGCCTCCTCGTTGTAGCAGGGGACGATGATCGAGAGCGAAAGGGCCATCAGGGAATCCGGGGCTGGGTGCGGTCCACCACCCGATAGAGCACCGAGGTGCCGCTGCGCCAGATCGGTTGAAGCCCGCGCAGCAGGCGCGGGTCGTGCCGGGGCGGCCTGATCAGCCAGACGTAATCATAGGCATTGCGCGGGAACTCGGCGAGCGAGCGGTTCAGCGACAGCCAGATCTCCCCGTAGCATTGCCCCTCCAGGACCTGCTGATAGGGGTCGCGCGCGAAGCGGCCGCCTTGCGGATAGCGGGTGGTGAGGAGCTGCGCGCCGTGCATCGACCATTGATCGTTCGAGAAGGCGTCGCGCCGGACCAGCGCAACGGCCGGAAGATGCTCGATCCGGCTCATCGCCCAGCCCCTGCCGCACGGGACGCCGACGAACGACAACAGGCGCGCATCCCGTGGAATGTGCGGCACCGCCTTCAGCTCGGCGTCATAAGCCTGGTCGTAGAGATAGAAGCTGGCGGTGGTGCCAGCGGTGCGGACGGCCACGAACACCAGCCCCAGCACCGCCAGGATGGTCCCCGCCTTTCCATCCCAGTTGCGCTTGAACCGGATACCGATCACGGCCACTGCGATGGCATAGGGCGCGAGCCGCATGTCCGCATAGTTCGATCCGAACACGATGCGGGGCAGGCAGATGTAGACGATCGCGAGGAACAGCGCCGAGGCGGCGAGGTTGCGCGAATATTGCAGCCTCCTCCACCACAGCAGACCGATCACCAGGACGAGCCCGATCACGGCGAGCGAGCCCTTGTCGAAATCCTCCCAGCGATCGCGGAGCGCCATCAGCACCCAGTTCATCTTCTGGGTCCATTTGAACCACTGGCCGGTATAGCCGGTGACGTGTTCACCGCTGCGCCAGGCCATCATCAGGAGCACCGGCGGCGCCAGCGAGATGCACTGGATCGCGGCCTTTATGCCGCCGTTGAAGAAGCCCCGGCGAAGATCGAGCTGGCGCACGAACTCGGCCGAGAAGGCCATCACCCCCAAGGTTCCCCAGCCGAAGGTATGCGCCACCCAGATCAGAACCGAGATCGGCACGAACAGCGCGGCGCGCAGCTTGAGCCGGCCGAGACGCGCCAGCCTCAGCCACAAGGCGAAGGCGAGCAGCGCCAAGGCCATCGACAGAGCGAAATTGAGGAAGCCGAACATGAAAGGGAAGTTGAACGCCAGCGGCAGCGCGAAGAAGGTGGTGGGCGGAATGCGGCCATGCACCTCGCGCGCCACCCACAGCATGCCTGCCGTCGTCATCACCGGAATCGAGATGGTGATCAGCTTCACTGCCGCTTCGACGCCGACGATCTTGGCGAGCGGAATGACGAGCAGATCAACGCCGAGATTGCCGATCAGCGCCCATTCGAAATGGTAGAAGCGCTGCAGCCCCGGCGAGCGGCCGATCTCCAGCTGGACATGGAAGCGGCCCATGTGTCCCGGCAAATCGACGAGCGGCGGGATGTCGGGCCACAGCAAGGGGATGGCGGAAACCAGCACGACGATCGCGAGAAGCCACGGCTGCTCCCACCACAGGCGCGATGCGGGCGCACCATGGTGAGTGTCGGGCGGGTGGGCGATCATCTGGCGGCGGGGCTCCGTTCGTGAGGCCGCTGACTTCCCCAGCGGAGAGCGAAGATCAACCGGAAAGTGCGCGCAGCACGTCCAGCGCCACCGGCCGCAGCGCAGCGTCTCGGGAGGTTCGTCGGCCTCGCCTGAACGAACGCCTACGGGCGCATTCAATCGGCATACAGTGGAGACACGCTAGACGCGCTCTCAATGAAGTGCTTCCCAGGAGCTTGATGATGAAGAAGTTGGTTCTCGCGGGCGCGGCGCTCGCCGTCCTCGCCTCCACCGGCGCCGCCGCTCAGCCGCAGAGCCGCGCGGCCGGTCAGTCGCTGACTCGCGACGCCGTCGCCGCGCGCGTCGACGCCCGCTTTGCGCGCCTCGATGCCAATCGCGACGGCGCCGTGACCCAGGACGAGCTGCGTGCCCGCGCCGAGGCGCGTCGCGGCAAGCGCGGCGAATTGCGCAACGAGCGCCGTGCCCAGCGCGGCGAGCGGCGGGCCGAGGCTTTCGCCCGCCTCGACGCCAACGGCGACGGCTCGATCAGCCGGGCCGAGTTCGACGCCCGGCCGAAGCTCGATCGCGAGCAGCGTCTCGAGCGCCGCGCGGCACGGGGCGAGCGGCGTTCCTTCACCGGCCACCGTGGTCATCGAGGCGGCGCCCTGTTCGCCCGCCTTGGCGCCCGTCACTTTCAGGCGGCCGACGCCAACCGCGATGGCCGCCTGACCCGGGCGGAGGCGCGCCAGAGCGCGCTCGCGCTCTTCGACCGGATCGACGCGGATCGCGACGGGACGATCAGCCAGGACGAGCGCCGTGCCGCGCGCGAGGCGTTCGGTGGCCAGCGGGGACAGCGCCCGCGCGCCTGACCTGCAAGGCAGGCATGAAAGAAGGGCCGGAGCGGCAATGCTCCGGCCCTTCTCGGATGTCACATCATTCGGCGGCGAGATGCCATTCCGGCGGCGCCTCGGCCGCGCGAAGGCGCTTCTCCTCTTCGTACAGATAGTCCCAGGTCATCGGGATGGCCGAGCGCTGCTTCACATATTGGAGTTGCCAATTGACCAGTCCGCCGTGCCGGAACGCCGCCTCGGAGCCGGCAAGATAGAATTGCCACATCCGGTAGAAGCGCTCGTCGTACAAAGCGACGATCTCCTCCTTCGCGGCAACCGTTCGCCGATACCATTCAGCGAGCGTCAGCGCATAATGATAGCGCAGCGCCTCGACGTCGGTGACGATCAGCCGATGCTTTTCCGCCTCTACGACCAATTCAGACAACGAGGGAATATAGCCGCCGGGGAAGATGTACTTGCGGGTCCATTTGTCGGTGACGCCCGGGCGCCCGGCGCGCCCGCAACAATGCGACACCATCACCCCGTCCGGCGCGAGCAGCTCGTTCATCTTGGCGAAGAAGCCCGGATAATGGGGCGTCCCGAGGTGCTCGATCAGACCGACGCTGATGATCCGATCGAACGGCCCCTCGACATCCCGATAGTCCATCAGCTCGAACTTGACGTGATCCGACACGCCCGCCTCGGCAGCGCGCTCGCGCGAGAACTCGATCTGGTCGGGCGCCAGCGCGATGCCGAGCACGTCGACACCGTATTGGCGATGGAGATAGAGAGCGAGGCCGCCCCAGCCGCAGCCGATATCGAGCACCCGCATGCCCGGCTTCAGATGAAGCTTGGCGGCAAGATGCGCCTTCTTGTCGAGCTGCGCCTTTTCCAGGCTGTCGTTCGGATCGAGATAATAAGCGCAGGTATATTGCCGGTCCTCGTCGAGAAAGAGCTCGTAGAGACGGCGGGTGAGATTGTAGGTGTGTTCGGCGTTGCGCCGCGAGCGGCTCTTCCAGTTGATCTGATCGAGCTTGCCGACGAGGGTGGACGCAGCCTTGCGGACCGGCCCCTTCGGCTTCAGCGCGCCCTTCTTCTCCCAAGGGGCGTTGGCGCGCACCAGAAGGATGAGATCGCGGATGTCGGCGCCGTCCTCCACGACGAGTCGGCCGTCCATATAGGCTTCGCCTGCTCCGACGCGCGGATCGCTGGCGATGGCGAAGGCGGCCTTGCGATCGGTCAGGCGGACCCTGATGGACTGCCAGCCGGGCTCGGCGCGCCCGTATCGATATTCCTTGCCGTCATGATCGACGACGACGAGCTCACCCTTCTTGATGAGCCGGCGAAGCATTTTGTCGAGCAGCCACATGGCGGGCGAGAATAGCCGGCACTACGCCGAGTGCAACTACTTGCGGATGACGGGGGTTGCGGCTTCGATTCAAGCCAGGTCGGCCGCGCGTACCGCTTCCACCGAGGCTCTTATCGTGCAGCGCAGACCGTCGGGCTCGAAATCGAGATCGGCGCGACCGGCAAGATCCGGGGCGAGGCCGCGCTCGATCAGGCGCGAGCCGAAGCCGCGTCGCTCGGGTGCGTTGACCTCCGGCCCGCCGGTTTCCTTCCACTCGAGCAGGAGCGTCCCCTGCTCCTCGCGCCAGGCGATCGAGACCCGCCCCCGCTCGCTGGACCGGGCCCCGTATTTTGCGGCGTTGGTGACGAGCTCGTGCAGCGCGAGCGCGAGCGCGAGGGCGGCGCGCGGCCGCAACGACAGCTCCCCTTCTCCGCGCAGCTCGAAGCGCGAAGTGTCTCCGGCCAGATGCTCGGTCGCGTCGCGGACGATCCGCTCCAGCCCGGCGCCTTCCCAGTTGCGCTCGGTGAGCAGGTTGTGCGCCCGGGAGAGTGCCAACAGCCGTGCCTCGAACCGGGCTCGGGCCTCGGCAAGCGAGACGTCGCCCTTCAAGGTCTGGAAGGCGATCGCCTGGACGCTCGCGAGCGTGTTCTTCACCCGGTGGTTGAGCTCGTTGATCAGCAGCCGCTGATGCTCCTCCGCGACCTTGCGCTCATGAATGTCCTCGGTGGAGCCGTACCAGAGCAGGATCGCGCCGTCCTTCCCGTGGCGCGGGAAGGCCCGGGAGCGCGCCCAGCGGAAGCTGCCGTCGCGCAGCTTCAAGCGATGCTCGATGTCATAGACGTCGCCGGTCTCGAGGCTGTGCCGCCAGGCCGCGAAGCTGGCAGGAACGTCTTCCGGGTGAATCCCCTCGGCCCAGCTGTCCCCGAGCCCCGTCGTACCGGTCCATTCCTCCCAGCGTCTCGCGACACGGTTCAGCGCGCCGTCCGGCGTGGCCGTCCATGTCACCTGCGGATTGAGCTCCACCGTATGACGATAATGATCCTCGCTCTCGCGCAGCGAGCGCTCGGCCTGGGCGCGCTCTACCGCCGCCCAGGTTCGTTCCGCCACGTCCCGCGCGATGGCGGCGTCGGAGCGGCGCCAGGCCCGCGGCTCCGGCTCGTGCACGTAGAGCAGGGCCCGCAGGGCGCCGTCGCGGACAAGAGGCACGGTGATCAACGCGCGAACGCCCATCGCATTCCAGGCGGCCACGAGCTCGGGCGACGCGGCGGGAAGGCTGCCGAGATCGGGGAGTACGAGCACTTCCCCGCTGCGCAAGGCGCCCAGGGCCTCGCTTCCGAAGCTGCTGAGCGGCGCATGCTGGCCGGCAAGGCTGGTACTCCCGTCGCGAGTCCAGTCGCTGCGGACGGACGCCACCTGCCGAGCCTCGTCGACCTCCGCATAGCCGACCCGGCTGGCGCCGAGATGCTCGCCCAGCAGCGCCGTGGCGACCTGTTTCACGCGCTGGGGGTCGGTCTCGCCGCGCAGGGCATCGGCCAGACGGATCTGGAAGGACAGGCGCCGTTCGGCGAGCACTGCCCGCGTTACTTCCTCGCGCTGGCTGAGGATCCCGGCCACCGCGCCGGTTTCGTCGGTGAGGGGCGAGAGCGTGTACGTCCAGTAGCGCTCCTCGATGACACCGTCTCGCGCCACCGGGATGATCTGCTCCGCGACCGAGAGCCCCTGGCCGCTCTCCATCACCGCCTGGAATTGGGGCGAGAGCCAGTCCCACAACTCGCCATAGGCCTGCTGAGCAGGCTGGCCGAGCAGGCGGGGCTCGGGCAATCCGAGCCATGCGCCGAAGGCGTCATTGTGGAGCAGGATGAAGTCGGGACCCCAATAGACAGCCGACGGGCTGCTCGTTCTCAGGCAGATCTCCAGGGCGAAGCGAAGCCGGTCCGGCCATGCCTCGATCGGCCCGAGCGGGCTCGCCGCCCAGTCGTGCCGGCGAATGATCTCGGCCATCCTGGAAGAGGCCGGTACGGCGACCGGCGAAGAGATGACCATGTACGCGCGTTGCCCCCCGGAACAAGGACGGCAACCTAGCGGCTGGCGGATCAGGCCGAAAGCCTTGTCCCACCGATCTGGATCAGGATCGTCCGGGCTTCTCGTCGCCCCCGAAGATCAGATTGCCGTCGCGCGGCGGCGATCGGAGTGGCGCGGGGTTCCGGACTGCCGATTGCGGCGAAGGTCGTAGGCTCCTTCGTACGCCGCGGAGGCTCAGGCCAAGGCGGCCTGCTTTTCCTCGGCGATCCGATCGAGCTCCGCGCGGCTCTTCTTCTCGGCGGCGGACTTCAGCTGTCCGCAAGCGGCCATGATGTCGCGGCCGCGCGGTCTCCGGATCGGCGCCGAGATACCCGCCTCGTAGACGATATCGGAGAAGCGCTGGACGCGCTCGTCCGACGAGCATTCGTAGAGCGCGCCAGGCCAGGGGTTGAACGGGATCAGGTTGACCTTGGCGGGAAGCTTGTACTTGCGGATCAGCCGGACGAGCTCGCGCGCATCCTCGTCGCTGTCGTTCTTGTCCCTCAGCATCACGTACTCGAACGTGATCCGCCGCGCATTGTTGGCGCCGGGATAGTCCGCGCAGGCCTGCAGCAGCTCCTCGATACCGTATTTGCGGTTCAGCGGAACGATCTCGTCCCGGATCTCCTTGGTGACCGCGTGGAGAGAGACCGCGAGATTGACTCCGATCTCCTCGCCCGCGCGCGCCATCATCGGCACCACGCCGGACGTCGACAGGGTGATGCGGCGGCGGGAGAGGCCGAGGCCATCGCCATCCATCACGATCTTCAGGGCGTCACGGACGTTGTCGAAATTGTAGAGCGGCTCGCCCATTCCCATCATCACGATGTTGGAGAGCATCCTGCCTTCCGGCTGCGAGGGCCACTCCCCGAGGGAGTCGCGGGCGAGCATGACCTGTCCGACGATCTCGTTCGGCCGCAGGTTACGGACCAGGCGCATCGTGCCGGTATGGCAGAAGCGGCAATTGAGCGTGCAGCCGACCTGGCTCGACACGCACAGAGTGCCGCGGTCCGCATCGGGTATGAAGACCATCTCGAAATCGTGGCCGTCATCGGTCTTGAGCAGCCACTTGCGCGTGCCGTCGGTCGAGACCTGCTCGACGACGACCTCCGGCCGTCCCACCTTGAACCTTTCCGCGAGCCACGCGCGCTGGGGCTTGGCGATATCGCTCATGGCATCGAAATCGGTTGCGCCCCGATTGTAGATCTGGTGCCAGATCTGCTTGGCGCGAAGCTTCGCCTGCTTGAGATCGAGACCGGCCTCGATCAATGCGTCGCGTATCCCTTCGCGGGGGAGACCCACGAGATCGACGCGAGCGTCGGCGCTGTCGAACGCGGGACGCGGGACGGGAACCGGGTCGATGAGACCGGGGATGGGCATGGCGGCTGTCATGAGGCCCCCTATCTAGGGGACGAACATGGTTTTTTCTAGACGGGCCGCATTGCCGGCGTGCGCCGAGTCTCAGCGCCGCTGCGCGCAGGCAATCGCGGCCGCGTCGATCGCGCTGGCGGCCCCGCGCAGCGCGTAGAGATCCCTCACCAGCGTTCCGCGCTCCGAGCGCGTCTCGATCGTCATCTGGAGCCCGATGCGCATCGCCGCGACGATGTCACTGTCCGCGCGCGCATCGGGCGCCCACGCGTTGCCGCCTCCGCCGACGAGCTGGAAAGTCCTCTCATCGATCCTCAGAAGTACGGCCGAGCCGCTCCTCTTCGACTGGCTGAGCCGGAAATGGACCTGCCCGCGCACCGGCCGCTCGGGCCACCAGCCGACCGAGGCAAATGCGCCCCGCGGGTTGTTCCGGGCGGTGCGCTGAGGTTCCGAGATCGCATAGCAGCGACTTTTTTCCGCAAAAGCGCCCCAGAGGCCATAGACGCCCACCGCCTGCCGCTGGGCCGCAGCGACCCCCGCAAGGGCCAGGAAAAGACAGGGAAAAAGCGCGGCGCGCAGCATCCGCCCAGCATGCGCGGACCTGTTGCCGAAAGGCAACGGAAATCCCCGTTTATGGTACGTTAATGAAACCTTTCTTCCGTCGGGGCGCTGGGCCGCCCGTCCCGCATTCAGGAAAAAACGGAGTAATTTCACATGCGTAAGGTTCTTGTCGCCGCCCTTCTGGCGGGCAGCTTCGCCACCCCGGCCCTGGCTCAGGAAGCCGCCTCGTTCACCGGTCCGCGTATCGAGGGCCTCGTCGGCTACGACATCCTGAAGTCCGGCGAAAGCGATGACGACGGGGTCGATACCAGCAGCAACAATGGTGACGAATCCATCGAAGGCGTCAGCTACGGCGTCGGCGTCGGCTACGATTTCGATCTCGGCAACGTCGTCGCCGGCGTCGAGGCCGAATATGCCGATTCCTCGGGCGAGCAGGAAGCCGACGAGACGCTCGACGGCATCAATTTCTCGTCGAGCGTGGAGACCGGCCGCGACATTTACGTCGGCGCCCGCCTTGGTTTCCGCGCTGCGCCCAGCACCCTCGTCTATGTGAAGGGCGGCTACACCAACACCAGCATCGAGGCCAATTACGAGACGGCCGGCGATCGCTTCGAGTTCGACACCAACGTCGACGGCTGGCGCCTGGGCGCCGGGATCGAGCAGCTGTTCGGCCCGAACCTCTACGGCAAGCTCGAGTATCGCTACTCGAACTACAACAACCTCGATTTCAGCGACAATTTCGACCTCGACAATTTCGAAGCCGAGGATTTCGACACCGACATCAACCTCGATCGTCACCAGATCATGGCGGGTATCGGCTTCCGCTTCTGATCGCCTGCCGCCGACCCCCACGGTCGGCGGCGGCAAAGGGGGAAGGCCGGGGAATCGCAAGACTATCCCCGGCCTTTTCGCGAGAGCGCGCACTAACCTCTAGCGGGATCGTGGGCACCGCTTTACAACCCGCGGGCAAGTACCACTTCCGGGGGATTCCATGAAGGCGACGATCGAACGGGCTACGCTCCTGAGGAGCCTCGGCCACGTCCAATCCGTGGTGGAGCGCAGGAACACCATCCCGATCCTGTCGAACGTGCTGATCGAGGCGCAGGAGGGCGGCGGGCTCCGCTTGATGGCGACCGATCTCGACCTCCAGATCAACGAGTCCGTCGAAGCGACGGTGATCCAGCCCGGCGCCACCACGGTCTCCGCCCACACGCTGTTCGACATCGCGCGCAAGCTGCCCGAAGGCAGCCAGGTCGAGCTCAGCGCCGCCGAGGGCAAGATGCAGGTCAACGCCGGGCGCGCACGGTTCAACCTCGCCACCCTGCCGCGGGACGATTTTCCGGTGATCGCCGAGGGCGAGCTGCCGACCCGCTTCGAGCTCCCTGCAACGACCCTCAAGCAGATCATCGACAAGACGCGCTTCGCGATCTCGACCGAGGAGACGCGCTACTATCTGAACGGCATCTTCCTGCACGTCTCCGACGAGGCGCAGCCGGTGCTGAAGGCCGCCGCGACCGACGGCCATCGTCTTGCCCGCGTGACCGTGCCGCGGCCGGCGGGCGCCGAGGGGATGCCGGACGTGATCATCCCGCGCAAATGCGTGGCCGAGCTGCGCAAGCTGCTCGACGAGGTCGATGGCACCGTCCAGGTGTCGCTCTCCGAGAGCAAGGTCCGTTTCGGCCTCGGCACCGCGATCCTGACCTCCAAGCTGATCGACGGCACGTTTCCCGACTACAGCCGGGTCATTCCGACGGCGAACGACAAGCTGCTGCGCATTGATCCGCGCAGCTTCGAGGAGGGCGTCGACCGCGTCGCCACCATTGCCAGCGAGAAGACTCGCGCGGTCAAGATGTCGCTCGACCGGGATCGGGTCACCCTCTCCGTGACCAGCCCCGAGAACGGCACCGCCGCCGAGGAGGTCTCCGGCGATTACAGCGCCGACGGCCTCGAGATCGGCTTCAACGCGCGCTACCTGCTCGATATCCTCGGCCAGATCGAAGGAGAGACGGTGGAGGTCCACCTCGCCGACGCGGCCGCGCCGACCCTGCTGAGGGAGAACGACAAGGCACCGGCGCTCTACGTGCTGATGCCGATGCGCGTCTGATCGCGGGCGGGAGCGATCATTTTCTGACGGGATGGTCGCGGGCGACAGGGTTGCGCCCATGGTCACGCAGGGCCAATCGGGCGCGGTGACCATCGGGCGCCTCTCTCTCGTCGATTTCCGCTCCTACCGGGATGCCCTGCTCGCCCCCGGCCCGGGCCTCGTCGTGCTCACGGGCGACAACGGCGCGGGCAAGACGAACGTCCTCGAAGCCGTCTCGCTGCTCTCGCCCGGGCGCGGCTTGCGCGGCGCCTCGCTCAGCGAAATGGCACGCAGCGGAGGGACAGGAGGCTTCGCCGTCGCGGCGCGGCTGGGCGACACCGAGCTCGGCACGGGCACGAGCCCTGCGGCACCCGAGCGAAGGCAGGTGCGGATCAACGGCGCGCCCGCCTCGGCGACGTCGCTGTCCGAATGGCTGTCGGTGCTGTGGCTCACTCCGGCCATGGACCGGCTCTTCCAGGAAGGTGCAAGCGGGCGGCGGCGGTTTTTCGATCGTCTGGTCCTCGCGCTCGAGCCGGGGCACGCCGTGCATGCCGCTCGCTATGAGGCGGCGATGCGCGCGCGCAACAAGCTGCTGGCCGAGGAGCGGCCGGATCCGGCGTGGCTCGCCGCGCTCGAAGCGCGGATGGCGGAGCATGGCGGGCCCATTGTCGAGGCGCGGCGAACGACCGTGGCCTCGCTCTCCGAGAGGCTCACGGCGGCGCCGGAGGGTCCGTTCGCGCGCGCGGGCCTCGAGCTGGAAGGCGGAGAGGAAGGCCTCCGGACCGCGCTTCCCGCCGGGCGGGCGCGCGATGCCGCGGCAGGGCGAACGCTGATCGGCCCGCATCGCACCGACCTCAGGGTCACCCATCTCGGCAAAGGACAGCCGGCGGAGCTCTGCTCGACCGGCGAGCAGAAGGCCCTGCTCCTGTCGATCGTCCTCGCGCATGCCGACCTGGTCGCCGAGCGGTCGGGCAGCCGACCGGTCCTGCTGCTCGACGAGGTGGCGGCGCACCTCGATCCCAGGCGGCGCGGGGCGCTCTTCAGTCGCCTTTCCGACGCCGGAGGTCAGGTGTGGATGACCGGGACGGAGCCCGCTCTGTTCGCCGAGATCGGCGGGAGCGCCAGCCACTTCGAGGTCTCGGACGGGGCGCTCCACGCCCGCTGATCCCGCGACCGGAAACGCTTGCTGCCGCGCGCGTTGACGGCGGAGAGGAGATCGAGATGAGTGATCGTGAAAATCAGACCGCAACCGGGACGGAACCGCCCGGCGAGGGCGACAGCCTCGAAGACGCGGCCCGCGAGGCCGCCGAGGAGATGGAAAAGGCGGACGCGCCCTACGCGGGACGCGGCGACGGCGGCTGAACCGGCACGGCACGCGAGCGGAGGGCAATGGCGAGCCCAGCGAGGGCGAGGATGCCGCCGGCCACCGCCAGCTTCGACCAATGATAGCCTTCGAAGATCGTCGAAAGCGTCATCGCGATGATAGGAATCAGCAGGCTCGAGTAAGCGGCTCGCGCCGGTCCGACGGCGCGCAGGATTCCGAAATAGAGGGTGAAGGCGATCGCCGAGGCGAGCAGGCCCAGGTAGAAAAGACCGACCCAATAGCCGATCCGCGCCTCGACCACCGGGGGCCCGAACAACCACCAGGCGAACGCGGCGTCGCAGAGCACGGCGTAGAACATGCCCCACGCCAGCATGGCCGAGATCGGCCGGGCGCGCATGCGCTCCGAGGCCTGCATCACGTTGGAGACGGACGCGGAGAGAACTCCGGCGAGGGTGAGACCAATACCGATCAGCACCTCGCCTGCCGGCACGTCGCTGGCCCGCAATTCCTGCAAGAACAGCAAGGCGACCCCGGCGACCGCGATGGCCGAACCCAGAAGGAAACGACCGGTCATCCTATGCTTCAGGAACAGCCAGCCGAGCGCTGAATTGGGCACGAGCAGCAAGGCGAAGACGACCGCGACGAGGCCTGAGGTGACGTGGTGCTCCGCCGCGTAGACGAAGTTGAAGTTGAGGAAGAACTGGGGAATGCCGAACAGCAGTGCGAGGGCATGCCCCTCCCGGCCGATGCGCAGGGACGCTCCGGTCCAGCGGGCGTAGGCGAACATCGCCGCGCAGGCGATGACAAAGCGATAGGTTACCGACCAGGTTGCAGGGACGGTGCCGAGCTGATCGCGAATGACCAGCCAGGTCGATCCCCAGATGAACGTGATCAGGATGAACGGGAACAGGACCCTCGGCTGAAGGAGGCTTCCCGTCACAGCGCGGAGATGGCCGCGGCCAGCCTGTCCACCGCCTGCACGTCGGAGTCCCAGCTGGTCACCAGGCGCGCTTCGCCGACACCCCAATCGTAGAAGTCGAAACCCTGATCACGCAGAGCCTGCGCTTCCTGCGCGGTGACGCGAAGGAAGACCTCGTTGGCCTCGACCGGAAGGACAAGCCTATCGCCGGCTGCGGCGGCGAGGCGCGCCGCAGCGTCGTTCGCGGCGCGGGCGTTCCGCAGCCAGACGTCGTTCTCCAGCATCGCCAGAACCTGCGCCGCCATGAAGCGGCCCTTCGACAGAAGGTGGCCGGCGCGCTTGCGCCTGTAGAGCGTCGCCTGACGATGCGTCTCGCCGAAGAAGATCAGCACTTCCGCAGACATTCCACCATTCTTGGCGAAGCCGAAGCTGAGAGCGTCGACTCCAGCGCGCCAGGTGACGTCTGCGACCGAGCAACCGAGCCGCACCACAGCGTTGGCGAAGCGGGCGCCGTCCATGTGCAGGGCGAGACCATGTGAGCGCGCCAGATCACCGAGCGCAGCAACTTCATCCGGCGTGTAGACCAGGCCGTATTCGGTTGCGTTGGTGATCGAGATCGCCGCCGGCTGCACCTGATGGACGTCCTTGCGGATCCCGGAGACCAGCCCCCTCACCGTCTCCGGCGTCAGCTTGGCACCCTCTCCCTCGCCGAGCAGGAGCTTGGCGCCGTTCGTGTAGAATTCGGGCGCACCACACTCGTCGTTCTGGATGTGCGCATCGCGGTGGCAGACAATGCTCCCCCAAGGGGGGCACAGCGCCGCCAGGGCGAGCGAGTTTGCCGCGGTGCCTGTCGCAACCCAGAGGGCGGTGACCTGCGTCTCGAAAAGATCGGAAAACACACCGTCGAGGCGCTGGCTCCAGCGGTCGCCGTCGTAAGCGGTGTCGAGTGCATTGGCGGCGGCGAGAGCCTCCATCACTTCGGGGCAGACCGCGGCGGCATTGTCGGAGAAGAATCGCATGCGGCGGCGCATAAGCCGCGCCGTGGCGAGGTCAACGCGCTTCTTTTCGGCTCGCCCGCCAAGCTCGCGAGGCGCCGCCCGCCGCGCAATTCCGGTCGCGGCGTTTACCACAAGTTAGGCGCCTCGGGCGTAAGCGTGCCGTCAGAGCTTTATTGGGGATCTGGTAGATGGGCGTGCAGAGCTTTGTGGATGGTCCGGCAGCGGGCAAGAGGAGCTCGAAGCGGGCTCGCGTCCTGCTCGCCGCCAAGCTGCGGAGCGGCCCGGCGGAGACGGACGTGCGGCTGCGCGATCTTTCCCAGAAAGGCGCGTTGATAGAGGGCAAGTGCATTCCCCCGGTCAACAGCGACGTCGTCTTCTGTCGCGGATCGATCTGCGTGCCCGCGCGGGTTGCGTGGACCGGCGAAGGCCGAGCCGGCCTCGAATTCGCCTATATGATCGACGAGAGCGAGGTTCTGGTTCAGCTCAAGCGGACCACCACCGATCAGAACACGCCGCGGTTCCGGCGGCCGCGCCTCATGGGCGAGGACATGAGCGAGCACGAGAAGAAGCTGGCGCACCTGTGGGGCGTGTCCGTCGGCATCGCCGTCCCGGGAGAGTAGAATGAGCGGGCTGACCGGCCAGCTTTCCACCGAGCCGTTCGACGAGGTTCGTCAGGCCGCACGCACCGAGGTCGTGCTCGGCGCCGGGCTTCGCCAGCGCGGCGCCAGCGCAGTGACCGTCCAGATCCTCGACCTTTCGACGCACGGATTTCGCGCCGCGACCCATCTCGAGCTGCCGGTTGGCACGGATGTCTGGCTGAAGCTGCCCGGTCTCGAGACGTGGCACAGCCGCGTCGTCTGGATGAGCGGCCACCTGCTCGGCTGCGCATTCGTCCGGCCGCTGCATCCGGCCGTGCTGCAGATGATGGTGAACAAGGGCCACTGATCCCTCACCTCCGCCGCCCGGGACAGCGCTTCGCCGCGATGACGAAAGGACCGGATCGGCGTCGGAAAGAATAGCGCACCGTCGGGCAGGGACGTCCGCGGGACGAATCTCCTGACTGTCGATCGTGGCGAGTTGCGCTGAATTTCGACTTTGAAGTCGAGCTCGATCGGGCGCAGAGCGAGTCCATGGCGGCTCTCATTCGTGCCAAGCGCACCGTCATCGAATCGTGCGCCCTCCTCCCGAACCAGAAGTCGGCCTCCGTGGAGGAGCCCCGCAGCGTATCGCGAGCCCCGGCGCCCGGACAGGCGCTGGAGCTCCGGCCTTACTTCAGCGCGAACTCGCCGGCCTGGGCACCGAGATGCTCGCGGGCGAAGGTTCGTGCCGCGTGGACGCTCTTGAAGGTCTCCTCCTGGAGCGTCGCCTTGACCAGCGGGTAGCCCTGACTGTTGTAGCGCGTCTCCCGGATCGTGATCCGGAACTGGCCTTCGTCGTCCTGCGCAATCAGGTACGGGCGGAGCTGTGCTGTGGGCATCTTGAATATCCAATCATGAAAAAGCCCCCCTCATGTCCGAGGGGGGCGTCAGGGTCTCAGCCGAGCATCTCTCGGACGATCCGGCGGAGCTCGCCAGGCGGCAGGATCGCCGCCGGCGGAACAGACCCGGCGTCTGCCTTGGGAAGCGCCGGAATAGGGCCCTCCCACAGCAGGGCTTTGGGCGGGTACAATTTGGGTCGTTTACGTGTCTTCATTTCACTCCTGGCGCGATCCAACGCGCCTCTTTGTGGTACGTCCTCCTCAACGCCTGGAACCGCGACGCGGGCCCGGCCCCTGGCCAGGAATTCTTTCGCGGAAAACGATCCGGCCCTTGCTGAGGTCGTAGGGGGTCATTTCGACATGGACGCGGTCGCCGACGACGGACTTGATGCGGAAACGGCGCATCTTTCCGGCCGTGTACGCGATGATCCGATGGTCGTTATCGAGGGATACGCCGAAGCGGCCGTCGGGATAGATCTCGTCGATTCGCCCTTCGAGGGTCAGCAGCTCTTCCTTCGCCATGTCAGGCGGCGCCCTGCAGCTGAACGGTCATGATGTTTCCTTTCCTCCTCACGCAGCCAAACGACTGAATCGCGTCGGCAGAAGACGGAGCAGGCTAAAGCGCCGATCCGGTTGCGAGCCGAGAGAGAGGGAGAAAGGAGCCGCGAAGCGCCAGAAACCGTCAATAGCGATGCAGCAGACAACAGAGATGGGGACGAGCACCACGATTGCAAGGCCAAGGGCGGACAAGAGGGGAAGCAAGGCTGTCTCACCCGCGACGCCGACACGGGACAGTCCACATTGATCCAGATCAAGAAGGGTCCTATCGATACGGGATGAAGGACCTGCAGATCGAGATCGAGGCGGCGCGCGCCTCCATTGCCGAAGGTCAGAAGCACATCCGCCTGCAGCGTCAGATTCTCGGCCATCTGCGCGAGGTCGGCGCCTGTACCAAGGTGGCGGAGCAGGTCCTCGCCCAGTTCGAGGTTCGACTGGCGCAGGATGAGGCGAGGGAGGCCAGCCTTGCCGCAGCGCTGGCCGCAATGCCTCAGTCGCCGCGCGCTATCTGAAGGAAAATTCCGTCTGACCTGGGCTGCCGGCTGGCTCGTCGAGGCCACAGGAGGCGCCGCGCCTCTGCGCGACGTCCCGACGGGCGATGGTGCTGCCGGTGAGGATTGAACTCACGACCTCAGCCTTACCAAGGATGCGCTCTACCACTGAGCTACGGCAGCATCATCGCCTGTCGGGAGACGGCGGGCCTATGGCCGGGGCCGCCGGTCCTGTCAAGGCAGCTTGCGCCACCTCCGCGCCCCAGCGTAGTTTTCGGCATGTCCAAAGCCGATGAAGACCGCGCCCGCCGGCTCGCCGAGGCCCTGCGTCAGAACCTGAGGCGCCGCAAGGCCCAGGCACGAGGGGAAGAGGCTCCGGGCGACGCAGCCCCTAAGGAGGAATAGACGCCCTCCCGCGGATCGGCGGTCAGAGCGGCGCGCAGGCCCCTCTCGCCCATTCCAGCGCTTCGCCGTCGAGCTGGGGTCCGACGATCTCGAGGGTGCGGCGGTGATAGGCATCCACCCAGGCGCGCTCCTCCGCGCTGAGCAGCCCGCGATCGATCAGATTGCGGTCAATGGGCGCCCAGGTCAGAGTCTCGAAGCCGAGCACGGGCTTCTCCGCCCCTGTGACGTCGCGTGCGGCGACCAGCACCAGATTTTCGATACGGATCCCGTATTCGCCGGTCTTGTAGTAGCCGGGCTCGTTCGAGAGAATCATGCCCGCCTGGAGCGGCTCGTCGCCGCCCGATTGACTGCTACCGACCGGCGAGATGCGCTGCGGCCCCTCGTGAACCGCGAGATAGGAGCCGACGCCATGGCCAGTGCCGTGGGCGTAATCGAGCCCCGCCTGCCAAAGATACTGCCGGGCGAGCGTATCGAGCTGGCTGCCGCGCGTGCCTGCCGGAAAGAGGGCGGTTGCGATGGCGATATGGCCCTTCAGAACCCGGGTGAACCGGTCCTTCATCTCAGCCGTCGGCGTGCCGATCGCTACGGTTCTGGTCACGTCGGTGGTTCCGTCGGGATATTGCCCGCCTGAATCGACCAGGTAGAGCGAGTCCATCTCGAGCGGCCGGTTGGTCTCCTCGCTCACCCGATAGTGGACAATCGCGCCGTTCGGGCCGGCGCCGGAGATGGTGTCGAAGCTGGTGTCGCGAAGATCGCCGCACGCCTGGCGGAATGCCTGCAGCCGCTCGACCGCCGAAAGTTCGTCGACGCCACCCTTCGGCGCCTCGACGAACAGCCAGTGGAGGAAGCGAGTCAGCGCTGCTCCGTCGCGCGCCTGAGCGGCATGGTGGCCCGCGATCTCGGTGCCGTTCTTGATCGCTTTCGGCAGCACCGCGGGATCGCGCCTGGCCACTACGCGCGCGCCAGCGCCGGTCAGCGCCTCGAAGATCGCGGCCACGGCGCGTTCCGGATCTGCCACCACCGTCTTGCCTGCCATGCTGCGCAGGTGCGGCTCGAAGGCGTGGCGCTCGTGGAGCCGGACGCCGTTGCCGAGATGCTGGCGCACATCGTCGCCGAGCTTCTCGGAGGCGACGAACAGATCTGCGGTGCCATCCTGGTGCACGAGCGCGAACGAGAGCGCGACCGGCGTGTGCTCGACGTCCTGTCCTCGCACGTTGAAAGTCCAGGCAATGGAGTCGAGCGCCGACAGGACCGCGGCATCAGCCTGCTGCGCCTTCAGCCAATCGGCCATCTCCTGGCGCTTGGCGGCAGACGACTTGCCGGCAAATTCGTCCGGATGCGCGACGAGCCGCGCCTTGGACGGCTCAGGCCTGTCCGCCCACACCCGATCGATGGGATTACGCTCCACCGCGACGAGCTCGGCGCCCCGGTCCGCCAGCGCCTGGCGCGCTCTCGCGACCCAGTCGCGTGTATGCAGCCATGGGTCGTAGCCGATCCGCGCCCCGTCGGGGGCATGCGCCTTCAGCCAGTCGGCGACGCTGGTCTCCGGCACCGACTGATAGCTCCAGTGTCGTCCGTCCACCTGATCGCGCACCTGCAGCGTATAGCGGCCGTCGGTGAAGATCGCCGCTTCCTCCGGAAGCACCACCGCCGAGCCCGCCGAGCCCTGGAAGCCGGTCAGCCACGCCAGCCGCTGGGCGTAGCTGCCGACATATTCGCTCATATGCTCGTCAGTCAGCGGCACGACGAAGCCGTCGAGCCGATCGGCCTTCAACTGCTCGCGCAGGGCCTGGAGGCGGGCTTCGTAGCTGGACATGTCGTATCTTCCTCGGCTGATGACCGGCGGCTAAGTAATCCCTATCGCAGGGCGGCGCCAGATCGCCGCGCCATATCGGGAGCCCTACTTGAAGCCCTATCTGTTCCTGCCCATCCTCGCTCTCGCCGCATCCTGCGCAACGACCGAGCAGCCTCAGAAAGCCAGCATGACCACAGCTTCGAACCTTCCCGCGCCGCCCCGGGCCGAGCAGCGCCCGTACAGCTACGAACGCCACGGCTACACGGTCGAGGACCCCTATTTCTGGCTGAAGGACCAAGGCTATCCGAAGGTCGATGACGAGGACGTGCTCGCCTACCTCAAGGCCGAGAATTCCTATTTCGAAGCGGCGATGAAGCCGCACAAGGCGCTGGTCGAGACGCTGTTCGAGGAGATGAAGGGCCGGGTGAAGGAGGACGAATCCTCCGTGCCGGCGCGCGACGGCGATTGGCTCTACTGGTGGGCGTTCAAGCCGGGCGCGCAATACCGCACCTGGTACAGGAAGCCTGTGGCCGGCGGCGCCGAGCAGGTGATGCTCGACGAGGCCGCCGAAGCGGCGGGGCGGGAGTATTATCGTCTTGGCGCGATCGAGGTGAGCCCCGACGGCCGGCTGGCCGCCACCCTGGTCGACGACAACGGCTCGGAGCGGTTCGAGCTTCGTATCCGCGACCTCGCGACCGGCAAGGATATCGAGACGGTGACCAAAGTCGGGATCGGCTCGCCGGTGTGGACCAGCGACAGCAAGGGGGTGGTGTTCACCGAGGTGAACGACAATTGGCGCTCGTACCGCGCGCGCTACCATCGGCTTGGCGCCGCGATCGAAAGCGACAGGACGCTCTACGAGGAAACCAAGGAGCTCGGCTTCACCGTCGGCGTCTCCAAGTCGCAGGACCGCAGCCTGATCTTCATTTCGACGGGCGACAATGCGACCAACGAGGTCCGCTTCGTCTCCGCCGCCGATCCCGAGGCGCCGCTGACGCTGATCTCTCCGCGCAAGGAGAAGCGGCAATATGCGGTGGACGCCTCGCACGGGAAGCTGTGGATCCTCACCAACGACGAGCACGTCAATTTCCGTCTGGCCGAGGCAGATCCGGCGCGCCCGGACGCCTGGAAGACCGTCATCCCGGGCTCCGATCGCGTCTATCTGCGCGGCGTGACGGCCTATCGAGACCATCTCGCGATCAGCGAGCGGGTGGACGGCCTCGATCAGCTTCGCTTGCGGACGTATGCGGGCGAGGAGGAGCGGATTCCGTTCAAGGAGGCGACCTACAGCGCCGGCTTCGCCGGCAACGCCGAATACGCGCCCGAAGCCTATCGCCTCAGCTATTCGTCGATGGTCACCCCGCAGACGGTCTATGATTACCACCCTGCCGACAACCGGCTCGAGACGCTGAAGGTGCAGGAGATCCCGTCCGGCTACGACCCGGGCCAATATGTCAGCGAGCGGCTGATGCTGCCGACGCGCGACGGCAAGAAGGTCCCGGTCTCGGTGGTCTACCGAAAAGGCTTCGAGAAGAACGGCAAGGGCAAGCTCTTCCTCTACGGCTATGGCGCCTATGGCTATGCGGTGCCGCCGAGCTTCTCGACCTCGCGCGTCAGCCTGCTCGATCGCGGCTATGCTTATGCCATTGCTCACATCCGCGGCGGCGACGATCTCGGCTACGGCTGGTTCCTGGACGGCAAGCTCGACAAGCGCACCAACACGTTCAACGACTTCGTCGATGCCGCGAAAGGCCTGATCGCCGCCGGCTTCGCCAGCCCGGGCAACATCGGCACGCAGGGCGGATCCGCCGGCGGCGAACTGATGGGCGCGATCGTCAACTCCGATCCCGAGCTATGGGGGGCGGTCGTCGCCGACGTGCCGTTCGTCGACGTCCTCAACACCATGCAGGACGAGAGCCTGCCGCTCACCCCCGGCGAATGGCCGGAATGGGGCAATCCGATCACCGACAAAGCGGCGTTCGAATATATCCGCTCGTACAGCCCGTACGACCAGGTGAAGGCACAGCCCTATCCGCCGATGCTGATCACCGGCGGCCTCAACGATCCGCGCGTGACCTATTGGGAGCCGGCGAAATGGGCGGCAAAGCTTCGCGCCACCAAGACCGACGACAATCTGCTGCTGCTCAAGATCAACATGGGTGCCGGTCACGGCGGCAAATCGGGTCGCTGGGAACGGCTGCACGAGGTGGCGGAAGCTTATGCCTTCGTGCTCACCCAGATCGGCGAAGGCAGGTGAGGCCCGGCCTCACCGCCGCGAAAGGCTGACGCTACGGTGCCTCCGTTCGAGATCAGGATCACGGCCACCGAAGCCGACATCGACGAGCTCGGCCACGTCAACAATGCCGTCTGGGTGCGCTGGATCCAGGACATCGCCACCGCCCATTGGCAGGCGGTCGCCCCGGCGGAGCACCAGACGGCTTATATCTGGGTCGTGACCCGGCACGAGATCGACTATCTCCGCGCGGCCCTGCCGGGCGAGACCGTGATCGGGCGGACATGGATCCCCGAAGGGCCGCGCGGCGCGCGGTTCGATCGCCACGTCGAGTTCGTCGGCGAGGACGGCAAGCCGCGCGTCCGGGCGCGCACGACCTGGGCGATCCTCGACAAGGAGAGCGGGAGGCCGTTGCGCGTTCCGGCCGAGGTGGCGACGCCCGTCGTGGAGCCGGAGAAGTCCTGATCGCCCCCGCGTCGAGCGCCCTCAGCCCTTTCGAAAGGGCGTGAAGTCGGCGAGCTGCTCGATCTCGTCGGCGACCGCCGCGCGCTCCGCCTCGAGGAACTCGGCGACGGCCGCGCGGAAGCCCGGATCGGGGATGAAGTGGGCCGAGAAAGTCGGGACCGGCCGATAGCCTCGAGCGAGCTTGTGAGCGCCCTGAGCCCCCGCCTCGACGCGGGTGAGGCCACGAGCGATCGCCGCCTCGATGGCCTGGTAATAGCAGATTTCGAAGTGGAGATGCGGCACCTCGGCCAGCGTTCCCCAATAACGCCCGTAGAGAGCGTCGCTGCCGATGAGATTCAGCGCACCCGCGATCGGCTCCCCGTCCTTCAGCGCGAAGATCAGCAGGATCCGGTCCGCGAGCCGCTCGCCCAACAGGGAGAAGAAGGCGCGCGTGAGATAGGGCCTGCCCCATTTGCGCGACCCGGTGTCCTGGTAGAAGGTCCAGAAGGCATCCCAATGACGCTCGGTGATCGCGTCTCCGGTGACGTGCTCGACCGCTAGGCCGTTGAGCGCGGCGGCCCGTTCCTTGCGGATCGCCTTGCGCTTGCGCGACGAAAGGGCCGCAAGGAAATCGTCGAAGCTTCGATACGCCTCGTTGTGCCAGTGAAACTGGCTATCGGCGCGGATCAGCCATCCAGCAGCCTCGAAGACGGGGACCTCCTCCGGCGCGATGAAGGTCGCGTGACCGGAGGAGAGATCGTGCTGACGCACCACCGTCTCGGCGGCAGCGATCAGCGCCGGCGCGAGTCCAGGATCGCGTGCGAGCAGGCGGCGACCCGGCACTGGGGTGAAGGGAATGGCGATCTGAAGCTTGGGATAATAGTCTCCGCCCGCTCTCTCCCAGGCCGAGGCCCAGCCGTGATCGAAGACATATTCGCCCTGGCTGTGGCTCTTCAGATAGGCGGGTACCACGCCGGCGAGGGCGCCGTCCGCTCCGTCGATCGCGATCGGCACCGGTTGCCAGCCGGTCCTGCCGGTGGCGCTGCCCGATTCCTCGAGCGCGGAGAGGAAGGCATGGCTGAGGAACGGATTTTCGCTTCCCGCGCAGGCGTCCCAGGCTTCGGCCTCGAACGACCCGACGCCGCGTGCGATACGGGCGATCACCTCAGACATCGACCGGCAGCTCGTGGATGACCTGATCGGCGTGCGCCCCCGCGCGAGCGCGATCCGCCTCGCTGCGCACCGTCCATGTCAGGAGCGGCTTGCCGGCCTCCCGAAACGCGCCTGCGAGCTTCGAGGGGAGGTCGCGGACGTCGTAGGCGAGGAAATCGGGCTCGGCCCACGCCAGGCTGGCGAGGCGCTCGAGCCGTCCCCGCAACCCCCTTTTCTCCGCCTCGCTGACGACGAGGCCGCGCAGCACCTGCGGCGCGTGGCGCTCAAGCCAGTGCGGCACGCCCGGATTGAACGACATGACGCCTACCGCACCGCGATAATCTTCGAGGGTCTGGGCGACCGCCCGGGCGAGGACGGCGGCATTGCCGCGCGGCGCCTTCGCCTCGATGAGCAGCGGCACCCGGCCGCCGACGAGCCTCAGCACCTTGGCGAGCGGAAGGATGGAATCGTCGCTGCCCAGCAGGGTGATTCCGGAAAGCTCTCCCGCGGTGCGCGCCGACACGAGTCCGGTCTCGGCCGTCAGCCGGTCGAGGCGGGCGTCGTGAAAGACCATCGCCTCGCCGTCGCGGCTCGCCTGGACATCGAGCTCGATACCGTGGCCGGCCGCGATCGCCGCCTCGAAGGCGGCGCGGCTGTTCTCGACGCGACCGTTTCCATGAAGCCCGCGATGGGCAACCGGCACGACCGCGAGGAGGTAGGGATCAGGCCGGCCGGAGCGCGACGATCGCATCGATCTCGACCGCGGCCCCCAGCGGCAGGACGGGCACGCCGACGGCGCTGCGCGCGTGCCGCCCGGCCTCGCCGAACACCTGCTCCATCAGCTCGGAGGCGCCGTTCGCGACCTTCGGCTGATCGGTGAAGCTGCCGGCGCTGTTGACGAAGACGCCGAGCTTGACGATCCGCTCGACGCGGCCGAGACCGACCGCCTTCTCGATTTGCGCCAGCAGCATGAGGCCGCAGGCGCGGGCGGCGCGCACGCCGTAATCCAGATCGCGGTCCTCGCCGAGCCGGCCCGTGAGGAGGGCGCCGTTCTCGAACGAGACCTGGCCGGAGATGTGGAGCAGGTTGCCGGCAAGGACAGTCGGCACGTAGGCGGCGACCGGCGCAGCAGCTTCCGGAAGGGCGATGCCGAGCTCGGCGAGGCGGGAATGAATATCGGTCATGGTTTCGGTCTCAAGCAGTTGGGGACTGAAGCGGTCAAGCCGCGGTTTCGTTGCGCGCGATCGCAAAACCGGCGAAGCTCTGGTTGACCGGCATGATCTCGATCCGGTTCAGGTTCAGGTGCTTGGGCTGGCTCGCCACCCAGAAGATCGTCTCCGCGATGTCCTCGGCGGTCATTGGATCCATGTTCGCATAAAGAGCGTCGGAGGCCGCCTGGTCCCCGCCGGTCCTGACGACGGTGAACTCGGTCTCGACCATTCCCGGCTCGATCGAGGTGACGCGGACGCCGGTGCCGTGCAGATCGCAGCGCAGGTTGAGCGAGAATTGCGTCACGAAAGCCTTGGTGCCGCCGTAGACGTTGCCGAAGCGATAGGGGTAAGTGCCGGCGATCGAGCTCAGATTTATGATCGCCCCCTTGCGAGCGATCAGGGTCGGCAGCAGGGCGCGGGTGATCGTGACGAGACCGAGCACGTTGGTCTCCACCATCTCGCGCCAATTGGCGAGATCGGCCTCCTGCGCCGTCTCCATACCTTTCGCGAGGCCGGCGTTGTTGAGCAAAATGTCGACGTCTTTGAAGGCCGCCGGCAGGCTCGCGATGGCCGCAAGAATCGCCGCCTCGTCGCGCATGTCGAGGGGGATGGCGTGCACCTTCTCCGCGCCCAGCTCCGCCGCGAGGGCGTCCAGCCGTTCCCGCCGCCGCCCGGTCGCGACCACCCTGTAGCCGGCGCCAGCGAAGCGGCGGGCCGCGGCGGCGCCAATTCCGGAGGTCGCGCCGGTGATGAGGACGGTTCCCGTCATTGCTCTTCCTTCTCCATGTCTGCGGGGGCCCGCCCTTCGGAGAAGCGCGCCCGGATCCAGTCGGCGGCCTCGGCCCAGCCATCGATGCGGGCGTGGGCGTGCGGCGCCGGCGGCACCACCTGTGCAAGCTTAGGCTCGGCGATCATGTGCAGGCGCCACACGTCGGGGGCGTGGTTCGCCACCGATTCGTGATGGACGCTGAGATCGTCCACGAACACCACCGCCGAAGGCTGCATCTGCTCGACCAGCTCACGGACGGGGCGACCCTTGCCGCCCCGATTGCACAGCACCCGATGACGGATTTCGAAACGGCCGAGCTGCTCGACGCGCCCTGCCTCATGCTCGTCGCCGATATTGGTGAGTATGACGATATCCGCCTGCTCGGCGATCGCCGCCAGAGCCTCGACCGCGCCGGGCACGATGTTCTGGCGGTCCATCTCGGTCCGGAAGAACGAATCGAGCAGCGGCCAGATTCGCTCCTCCGGCAGGCGGCGTCCCTGGGAATCGCTGAGCGCGGACTGGAAGCTGTCTGCATAAAGATCGAACGACAGCCCGTGCGCCTCACCGACCCATTCCGCGAAATGGGAAATCATGTTGAGCAGGACTTCGTCGCAGTCCGTGATGAGAAGCGGGCGGTTCACGCTTCGAGCCTCCTTCTGGCCTCGATCAGCGCGGCGGGCGGAACGCCGAGCGCGTCCGCACAGGCGACGAGGTCCGGTTCATAGGATTCGAGAAAGCCGATGACTGCGGCGAGGAGCGAGGGATCGCCGAGGCGCGATCGCAGATCGTCGGGTGCGAGACCGGTGAGCGCCAGCAGCCGCTCGGCACGCGCCTGGTCCGAGAGCGCCCAGCCGAGGGCGGCGAGAGCGAGGGCTTCAGGATCGTTTGTGTCGGGAATCGTCATCGCCTACTAGGGGCGCGTGGTACAAAAAATCCTCGTTGTCGAGGACAACGAACTCAACCTGAAGCTCTTCTGCGACCTGCTGCGCGCGCACGGATACGCGGCCGAACCGGTGCGCGACGGCCGCGAGGCGATCGATCGCGCCCGCGCCTTCGTTCCGGATCTGGTCGTCATGGACATCCAGATGCCGCACATCAGCGGCCTGGAGCTGATCGAGCAGATGAAGGGAGACGACAGCCTGAAGCACATCCCGATCATGGCGGTGACCGCTTACGCAGCGAAGGGCGACGAAGAGAGAATCCGCGATGCCGGGGCCGAAGGCTATGTGTCCAAGCCCATTTCGGTGATGAAGTTCGTGGCTGCAGTCGCGGCCCTGCTCGAAGCGGCAGTCGCGCGGCCTTCCGAGGCGATGGGCGCCCCGGCCGAGCGCTCCCCGCCCGACCCGGAAAGCGAAGCATCGGAAGCACCCGTCCCGGAAGCCGCGGCCGGCGCGGGCGAGAGTGCTCCGCGCGCGCAGGATGTGGCGCACGACACCGATCCTGCGGATCGTTCGGTGCCGGGCGATGCGGGCAAGGAAGAGCAAGCACCCGGCGATCTCGGCAGTGCCGAACCGCGGCTTTTCTAGAGGGCCGTCGCTTCGGTTCGCCGAACCAGTTGCGGCTCTCCGGCGGCGAATCGAGCGCGTACGCGAAAAAGGCGCCCGCCGCTTGCGCGGCGACGCCTCTTAAGCCGGACTTCCGCGGACCGAAGCGGTCCGCAGCGCCTTACTTGATCTTGGCTTCCTTGAACTCGACGTGCTTGCGCGCGACCGGGTCGTACTTGCGGAAGGTCATCTTCTCAGTGATGTTCCGCGGGTTCTTCTTCGTGACGTAGAAGAAGCCGGTGTCGGCGGTGCTGACGAGCTTGATCTTGACGGTTGTCGGCTTGGCCATGACAGCCTCTTCGAATTGGAAATGGATGAAAAAAAGCGGCGCAGCCGCCGCTTCCATGCGCCGCCGCCTCTGCCGCGAAGTGCAGCCTGTGTCAAGAGCGGCCGTGGAAGCCGACCTCGCGCTCCCGATGCGGAGTAGCAGCGCATGCCCCGGCAGCGCCGGGGCACCACCTTCATACTTCGGCAACCATGTCGGCGCATTCTCTTCATTCTCGGACACGGGAGGCGGTATGGGCCACGGACAGGACGCGTTGCTGCTGGTGCGTGCGGAGCTGTGCGATCGCCTCGCCGCCCTGACCCGCGCAGGAAGCCGGCTTGGCGCGGCCGAGTTCACGGCGCGGGTCGGCGCGATTCGGACGTTCGCCGCAGCCTACGGGCTGACTCCGGTGGTGCGCCTTGCCCAAGCGCTCGAGCGCGCCATCGCGGACAGCGATTCGTCGGACGTCCGGGCCTGCCCCACGGCGCTCTATCTTGCGCGTCTCCAGGACGCGATCGGCTGCGAGACGGTCGACGACCGGACCAGCGAGGCGCTGATCGCGTCCGTGTCGGTGCGCCTCGGCGCCTGAAGCCTTGGACGCGCTCCTCGCAGCCTTTGTCGCCGCCGGCCTGGCGGAATGGGGCGACAAGACCCAGCTGCTCGTCGCTGCGCTTGCCATCCGGTATGCGCGCCCGGCGCCGATCCTTGCCGGTGTCGCCCTGGCGGCGCTGATACACGCGCTGATCGCGGCAGTGGGCGGAGTCCTGGTCCACGATTTCGTCACGATCAGGGCGCTGTCGCTGCTGGTCGGGCTTTCGCTGCTCTTCGCCGGCATCGCCGGGCTCGTCACGCGCAGGACTCCGCGCATTCTGGTCTCGGAACGATTCGGTCCGTTCCTCGCCGCCTTCGTCTGCCTGTTCATCGCCGAATTCGGCGACAAGACCCAGTTCCTGACATTCTCGATTGCCGCGCGGTTCGAATCCTTGCTGCTCGCAGCCGCGGGCGCGACGGCGGGGGTGCTGGCGGCGAGCATCCCAGCCGCAGTGCTCGGGGACGGGCTCGCCCGCCTGGTGCCGCTGCGCGCCATTCGGATGACGGCGGCGATCCTCTTTCTCCTCCTCGCCTTCATCGTCGCGGTGAACGCCTGGCGGCTGGTGTAAACCTGGGGCGACGCCTACCCGCCGAAGGAGGGAAACCGGGAGCCCCCGGTTCGTTACGGAGGCGATGCGCGACTTCTCCCAGCTCCTCGACGCCCTCGTCTACACCCGCTCGCGCAACGGCAAGCTGAAGCTGATCGGCGATTACCTGCGGCGCACCCCCGATCCGGACCGGGGGTACGCGCTGGCCGCGCTGACCGGCGAGTTGAACCTGCCGGCGGTGAAGGCCGCGGCGATCCGCGGTATCGTAGAGGAACGCGTCGATCCGGCTCTCTTCTACATGAGCTGGGACTATGTCGGCGATCTCGCCGAGACCGCGTCCCTCCTCTGGCCGAAGCGGGTCGAGCAGCCGGCGGAGATCGACGACGGGACTTTGCGCATCTCGAACGTGGTCGAGCGGCTGCAGGGGCTTGGACGCAGCGAGGCACCCGCCGCCCTCGCGCAGATGCTCGACCACCTCGACGCGAACGGCCGCTACGCTCTGCTGAAGCTCGCCACGGGAGAGCTTCGGATCGGCGTGTCCGCGCGACTCGCCAAGATGGCGCTCGCCGCCGCGTTCGGGCTGGAGGTCGATGCGGTGGAGGAGGTCTGGCACGGCCTCGGCCCGCCCTATCTGCCCTTGTTCGACTGGGCCGAAGGCCGCGGCGCTCAGCCGACGGCCGAGAACGTGCCGGTCTTCCGGCCTTTCATGCTCGCCCACCCGCTCGAGGATCTGCGCGTCTCGATGGACGACTATGCAGCCGAGTGGAAATGGGACGGGATCCGCGTCCAGATCGTTGGTGTCGCCGGGCAGACCCGGCTCTACAGCCGCGCCGGGGACGACATTACCGGCAGCTTTCCCGAAGTGGCCGAGGCGTTTCGCGCTGACGGCGTTCTCGACGGCGAGCTGCTGGTCAAGGGCGAAGCGCAGGGCGCGGACGAGCACGGCGGAGCCGCCGCGAGCTTCAACGCTCTCCAGCAACGGCTCGGTCGCAAGAGCGTCTCACCGAAGATGCTGCGCGACTACCCAGCCTTCGTGCGGCTCTACGATCTGCTGTTCGACCGGCGGGAGGACCTTCGGCCTCTTCCCTGGAACCTCCGCCGCGAGCGGCTCGAGCGGTTCGCCGGAAGCCTGGATTCCGAGCGATTCGATGTCTCGGCGCTGATCGCGGCGGAAAGCTTCGAGGAGCTGGAGAGGATACGCGCCGGCGCGCGCGACGTTGCGATCGAGGGCGTCATGCTGAAGCGGAGGGACAGCCCTTACCTCGCGGGCCGGAAGACGGGTCTCTGGTACAAATGGAAGCGTGACCCGCTGACCGCTGATTGCGTGCTGATGTACGCCGCGCGAGGGAGTGGCAAGCGCTCCTCATACTACAGCGACTATACGTTCGGCTGCTGGACTTCGGAAGGCGAGCTGTCGCCGGTCGGAAAGGCGTATTTCGGCTTCACGGACGAGGAGCTGATGTGGCTGGATCGCTTCGTCCGCAACAACACGATGCAGCGCTTCGGGCCGGTCCGCGAGGTGGAGAAGAGCCTTGTTCTCGAGGTCGCTTTCGATTCGATCCATGAATCGAAGCGGCACAAATCGGGTCTGGCGATGCGCTTTCCGCGGGTTTCGCGTATCCGACGCGACAAGCCGGCGGCGGAGGCCGATACGATCGAAGGCTTGAAAAGGCTGGTGACCTGAAACGGCCCTGACGTGCCCCTCCCGCGTCGGGGAGGGGCTTTGCAGATCAGAACGGCAGCCAGCGGTTCTTCTTGCTGAACCGCATGTAGCCGGCATTGACACCGAGACGCGCGCCGACACCGAGGCGCACGGGAATGAGCGCAACGTCGCCGCGACGCAGGTAGCTGGCCGTGAAACCGCCGACGACATAGGCGTTGCCCTCGGCCGCCGCATAACGGCGGAAGATCTGCTCGCCGTCGTGGAGGTTGTAGACCAGCACGAACACCTTGCTGGCGTCGGCGCCGAAATCGAAGCCGACCGACGGACCGGTCCAGTAGATCGGCTTGTCGCCCTCGATCTGGTGGTGGAGCGTGCCCGAGCCGTAGCGGACGCCCGCGACGATCGCGGCGCCGGCTTCACGGCCGGTGATGTAGGCGGTCGGCTCGCCGCGATCGCGGAGCAGGTCCTCGATCAGATCGGCCAGGCCTTCCGCGCCCTTGCCGAACACGCCCTCGGCGGCGCTGAACACGTCGTTGCGCGAGATCGTGCCCTTGCCGGCGGCAGCGCTGGCGCGGCTGCTCGCGTCCGACGGCGCGGCGACGCTGTCCTGGCTCGAGGGCGCGGGATCGCTCTGCTGGTCAGCGCCCTGATCGACCGGGGTCCATTCCCCCTGCGCTTCCGGCTCCGGGGTGGCGGTGACGGGCGCCGGCTCGCCTGAAACGGCGGCGTTCGGATCGACCGTGGTGACCTGCGCGCCGGCGGCCGTGCCGGCCAGCGCAAGCGCCGCGGCAGCGGCGAGCTTCAGCAAATTGGTGGAAAACATGGCTTGGCCCCTGCCCGGCGTGATGATGGTGAACAAAGGCTAAACGGCCCCAGGTTTCATCACAATGAACACGCGGCGAGGCGAATCGAACGCGCGCCGGAGCGTCCGATCGTGCCGCCACGAAGTTGCGCGAGCGCGGTTGAACCGCGGCCAAGGCCTCGCTATAGCCCCGGCTTCGGCGCTTCCGGAGACGTGGGTGAGTGGCTGAAACCAGCGGTTTGCTAAACCGCCGTAGGGGGATTACTCCTACCGAGGGTTCGAATCCCTCCGTCTCCGCCACTTCTATCGCTACTCGACCGACGAAGCCCGCCTGTCGCGCAGCCAGATCGTCGGGTCGGTCGGTTTCCGTTTCTAAGCGGATCTTCGAGAGGACATGGACGCCCGGGCCGTTGGCGTCGGGGTGGATTATTTTCGACCGCTGCGCCGATCCGGCTTACCGAGATCGTCGTCCGGGCGGCTGCAGGCGCGTTCGTCCGCGATCGCGCCGGCGCGTATCTCCTCCACGACCCGCAGCGCTGCGACGGCCGAACCGTTCGGATCGCCCAGCCCCATCTTCATCGCCACTCCCGTGAGGATCGCCTCGGCATCGTCGAACGCGCGGCAGACGGTCGGCGCGAGATCGGGCGAGTCCTGGGCGAGCCGCCGGCAGAGAGCGATCAGCACCGCCTGAAGGGCGACGAGCTCCGATCGGACAACCGCCGCTTCACTCCTGTCTTCGACTCTCTCCGTCATGGCGCCATCAACGCCTGCCGAAGGCGGCGGCTCCGCCAATCCTGCCTCGGGATCGAAGCGGCGCAGCCGCCCTCAGGACAGCTTCAACGCCTCGCCGGGCGAGCTCGGCCGCTCTCGCGTGATGGTGACGGTCGTGCCGAAGTTGGTCATCCCATAGAGCTTCCGTGCGAAGCTATGGGGCAGACGTATGCATCCATGCGACGCGGGTCGGCCCGTGACGTGGCCGGCGTGGAGCGCGACACCCGACCAGGTCAGCCGCTGCATATAAGGCATGGGCGCATTGTCGTAGGTAGTGGAGCGGTGCTTGACCTTCTTCTGAAGGATCGGAAAGCGGCCCACGGGAGTCGCATAGCCTTTTCGTCCCGTTGAAACGGTGGAGGATGCGACCAGCTCTCCGGCCTTGAACACGTACAGCTTCTGCTGCGGCAGGCTGACGACGATGCGGACCGAAGATTGCGGCCGCGGGGCCGGTGCGGCAGGCGGCGGCGCCATTGGGCCGGCTTCGGCAACAATCGTCGGAGCTGCTCGAGCCCTGTCAACTGCGGCGCCAGCTGCCCCGGCGACGTCGGTTCCGAGCTCCGGTGCGGCGAGGGGAAGGCGTGAAACCAGCGCGAGGTCCTCGTCGGGCACGAGGCAGGCCCTGGGACTGGCACAGGGGACCGGCCTCTCGCTCGCGCCGATTGCGGGCGGTGACGGACTGGCGAGCACCAGCCCGGCCACACCGCAGAACAAGGTCAGTCGCGTCACCCTCTCTCCCGCCGTTCCGGTTGCTCAACCTTACGCCGCCTCAACTATCGATTAACCATCTTGCTCCGGCAAGCGCTTGCAGAACCTTGGGCCACCGGCCGGGATTGGCAGAACCGGCAAGGACGGCTAGGCCCGGGCCATGCTGAGCCTCAACTTCATCCGTGAAAATCCCGACGTGGTGCGTACCGCGGCGGAGCAGAAGAACGCTGCGATCGACATCGAGCGCCTGCTCGAACTCGACGGGGAGGTCAGGGAGCTGAAGAGCCGGATCGACGAGCTCCGCCGTCAGAGGAACGAGATCAGCGCCAGCTTCAAGACTGCCGATCCGGCCGAGCGGCCGGCACTCGGCGCCAAGGCCAAGGCGTTCGGTGCCGAGGCGGCCGAAGCGGAAGCTGCGCTGGCCGAGAAGTCGGAGGCGCTGAACGGGCTGCTGCTTCGCGTGCCCAACATCCCGTGGGACGGCGCCCCGGTCGGTCGCGACGAGAGCGCCAACGTCGTCATCCGGACCGAAGGCACGCCGCCCGAATTCGGTTTCGAGCCGCGCGACCATGTCGCTCTGGTCGAGATGAACGACTGGGCCGATCTCGGCCGGATCACTCAGGTCGCCGGCTCACGGCAATATTGCCTCAAGGGACGGCTGGCGCTTCTCGAGCAGGCTTTGATGTTCCATGCGCAGCAAAGGCTTGCCGCCGACGGCTTCACCCTGATGACGGTGCCGGCGCTGGCCAAGCCGCAGGCCTTCGTCGCCACCGGACATTTTCCGGGTCATGAGGAGGAAGCCTATCAGATCGAGAAGGACGATCTCTATCTCGCCGGAACTGGCGAGATCGCGCTGACTTCGCTTCATAGCGGTGAGATCCTCGAGGCGAGCCAGCTGCCGATCCTCTACGCCGGCTACTCGCCCTGCTTCCGCCGCGAGGCTGGCAGCGCGGGCCGCGACGTTCGCGGACTGCTGCGCGTTCACCAATTCTACAAGCTCGAGCAATATGTCATCTGCGAGGACGATCCCGAGGTCTCGGCCGAATGGCACCGGCGGCTGCTGGCGAACGCCGAAGCGCTGCTCAAGGACCTCGAGATCCCGTATCAGGTCGTCGAAACCTCGACCGGGGACATGGGCTTGGGCAAGTTCCGGATGAACGACATCGAGAGTTGGGTGCCCTCACTCGGCAAGTATCGAGAGACGCACAGCTGCTCGACCCTGCACGATTGGCAGGCGCGGCGGGCCAACCTCCGCTGGCGCGACGGCGAGCGCAAGGTGCGCTTTGCTCACACCCTCAACAACACCGCCCTCGCCTCGCCCCGCATTCTCGTGCCGCTGCTCGAGAACCATCAGCAGGCCGATGGGCGCGTGCGGCTCCCCAAGGCGCTGCAGGCCCTGATGGGGGGCGAATATCTCTGAAGTCCGTGTCGCGCGGCCGCCGCTGCGGCTGCTGATACGCGAGCCCTTCGCGCTGGCCGCCCGCCTCCATCGCGCATTCGGCCGCCTTGGCCCGCTGGGTCCGGAAGACGGTCCGCGGGTGATGGTGATCCCAGGCTTTCTCGCCACCGATCGAAGCACATTGGGATTGCAGCGGGCGCTCGCGCGCTCCGGCTATCGGGTCACCGGCTGGGGAATGGGGCTGAACCGCGGCGCCAGGCCCGACACGCTCGAGAAGATCGTCGCGCGCCTCGAAGCCTTTGCGGAAGCCGGTCCCGCGGTGCTGGTGGGATGGAGCCTTGGCGGGATCTATGCGCGAGAAGTCGCGAAACGCCGGCCCGATCTCGTCGCCAAGGTAGTGACTCTCGGCTCGCCTTTCTCCGGGCATCCGCGCGCCAACAACGCCTGGCGCCTTTACGAGCTGGTCGCCCGCCACCCGGTGGATGCACCGCCGATCGAGACCGTGCTCTCGGAAAAGCCGCCGGTGCCGACGGTCGCCTTGTGGTCGCGACGGGACGGCGTGGTAGCTCCGGAATGTGCGCGAGGCCAGGAGGGCGAACGCGATGTCGCGATCGAGCTCCACTGCAGCCACATGGCCTTCGCGGTCAGCGCGCGGGCTTGGCCGCACGTCGTCGCCGCGGTTCGCGACTGAGCGAGCGCCTTCGCTAATCCGGCGAGCGGATCAGGCGGCGCGGCGAACCATGGATTCGGACAGCCAGGCCCGGGCCTGGCGCTGCGCCTCCGCGATCTCGCGCGCGGTCATCTCCTCGGCGATCTCCGCGCGGCAGGTCTGCGCCTCCCGGCTGCCGTTCAGGGCCGCAAGGTTGAACCATTTGTGTGCTTCGATGAGGTCGACGCAGAGCCCGTTCGTGCCGGTCGAATAGGCGACACCGAGATCATAGAGCGCCTGCACGTCTCCTTCGAGCGCGTCGGCGATTCGGCTATTGAGCAGGAACGCGGCGGACTTGAGACTGGTAGCCATGACATGCCCCCTTGTTTGCGTGTCGGGGGACACCCTGCGCCCTCTAGTTTAAAATAAAGGTTAACGCCGCGGTGACCAGCCAAGCCCTTGCACCAAGCGGCAAGACTGCGCCTCAGCCGACCGCCAGATTGTCGATCAGCCGAGTACGCCCGATACGCGCAGCCGCGAGGAGGCGCGCGGGACGGCGGACATCGTCCAGCGGCGCGAGAGTCTCCGCATCGCGCAGCTCGACATAGTCGATCGGATCGAATCCGGCGCGCGCAAGCTTGTCGCGGGCCGCGGCGAGAGCGGATGCGACGTCTCCCCCCGCCTTGATCGCGCCCGCGGCCTCGCCGAGCGCGCGCGGCAGGGCGCGGGCGGCCCGGCGTTCCTCCTCGGTCAGATAGGCGTTCCGGGAGGAGAGGGCGAGGCCGTCGGCGTCGCGCTGCGTCGGCACCCCGACGATCTCGACCGGAACATCCAGATCAATGACCATGCGCCGGATGACGGCGAGCTGCTGATAATCCTTCTCGCCGAAGAGGGCGATATCGGGCTGGACCTGGTTGAGGAGCTTGGCGACGACGGTGGCCACGCCGGCGAAGTGCCCGGGCCGGGCCGCGCCGTCGAGGTCCGCGCTGACGCCGGCGACGGTCACGGTCGTCGCGTGACCTTCGGGATACATGATCGCGACATCGGGCGCCCACAGGATGTCGCAGCCTCCGTCTTCGAGCATGCGCGCGTCGGAGGCCTCCCGCCGCGGGTAGGTAGAAAGATCCTCGCTCGGAGCGAATTGAGTGGGATTGACGAAGATCGAGGCGACGAGATGCTTGGCCCGTCGCCGCCCCTCGGCGGCCAAGGCCATATGGCCGGCGTGCAGGGCGCCCATCGTCGGCACGAAGGCGATTGTGCCGCCGTCGGCGCGAAGCTCGGCGACCGCGCGTCGCAGCGTATCGATGTCACGGACCGTTTGCACCGCCGGATGGCCTCCGATAGAGAATTTGCTGAAAGCACGGCCCCTTGCGGGGGGTCGCGGGCAAGATCAAGAGGAAGCAGTTCGGACCATGGCTGGCGCGGCGCCGCACTTCATCGTTTTCGCCAACGAAAAAGGCGGCACCGGCAAATCCACCACGGCGGTGCATACCGCCGTCGCCCTGGCCGCCGGGGGCCGGCGGGTGGCGGCGCTCGACCTCGACACGCGGCAGCGCACCCTCGGCCGCTATCTCGACAATCGCACGGAGACGATCAAGCGCACCGGCGTGGCCCTGCCGATGCCGAAGCACGACACGTTCGATCCGGCCCGGCACACGCTGAGCGAGCTGATGGACGAGATCGGCCGCGACATGGACGTGGTGGTGATCGACACCCCCGGCCGTGACGACCCGCATGCCCGCGAGGCGATGCTGCGCGCCGATACGCTGGTGACCCCGATCAACGACAGTTTCGTCGATCTCGATCTCATCGGCCAGGTCGATCCGGAGACCTATCGGGTCCGCCGTCCGAGCTTCTACGCCGAGCTGGTCTGGAACAGCCGGACGCAGCGCGCAAAGACGCACGGCGCCAGCGTTGACTGGGTCGTGCTCCGCAACCGCATGCAGCACGTCGAGGCCCGCAACATGCGCCGCGTCGGCGAAGCGCTCGGCGAGCTCTCGCGGCGAGTAGGCTTTCGGATCATTCCGGGTCTCGGCGAGCGCGTGATCTATCGCGAGCTCTTTCCCAAGGGCCTCACCCTGCTCGATCTCGCGCAGCTGGGAGAGGTCGGCATCGCCCACATCGCCGCGCGCCAGGAGCTGCGCGAGATGATCGCCGCGCTCAGCCTGCCGCAGGAAGCGGAGGCGGCCCCGCGCGCGGCGGCGGCCGGCTGAGGCCGGTGGGCGGCATCCTGATCCTTGCCGCCGCGGGCGCATTGCTCTGGGCTTGGGCAACCGGCCGGCTCAAGGGCTTCACGCTCGATGATGCCACTGCCGCGATCGTCTTCCTCCTCGGCTTTCGGCTGCTCACCACCGGCAAGCTGTTGATCGGCGCGGTGCTGATGGCGGGCGCGCTGCTCTGGGCCGCGCATCGCCGCCGTCAGCTCTCGCCGCCGATGCAGATGCCGATCGAGGATGCCCGGCGTCTGCTCGGCGTGTCCGAGACCGCGACGCTCGAGGAAATACGCGCCGCGCATCGCCGCCTGATCGCACGTGTTCATCCAGACGCCGGCGGCTCGGCCGATCTCGCCGAGCGGGTGAACGCCGCCCGCGACACGCTGATCGCCGACAAGACCCGCAGAACGCCTCGCGCGTCCTGATCCATTTGGCGCCGGAGCAGAGCTACAGATGAGCCGTACCCTCAACCCGGTCGCCCTGCGCGAATACGACATACGCGGGGTCGTCGGCACGACGCTCGGCGAGGACGACGCTTACGCCATCGGGCGCAGCTTCGGCACGGTGGTGCGGCGCGACGGCGGCCGGACGATCGTGGTCGGGCGTGACGGACGAACCACGTCGCGCGCCCTGGAGGCGGCGCTGATCCAGGGGCTGACGCAGAGTGGCCTCGACGTGACCCGGATCGGTCTGGGCCCGACGGCCATGCTCTATTTCGCAGAGGCGACGATCGGTGTCGACGCGGGCATCATGGTCACCGGCAGCCACAATCCGGCCGAATATAACGGCTTCAAGATGGTGCTGCGCCACGGTCCCTTCTTCGGTTCGATGATTCAGCAGCTCGGCGCGATCAGCGCGGCCGCCGATTGGGAAGAGGGCGCCGGTCGCGTCGCGGACATCGACCTCATCGATGCCTATGTCGACCGTCTCGTCCAGGATTTCGACGGCGCCGCTTTCCGGATCGGCTGGGATGCGGGCAACGGCGCCGCTGGACCGGTTATCGAGCGGCTGGTGAAGCGCCTCCCCGGGGAGCATCTCACCCTCTACACGAATATCGACGGCCGCTTTCCCAACCACCATCCCGATCCGACGGTGGAGACGAATCTCGCCGACCTCAAGCGCCTCGTCGCCGATCACGGGCTCGATTTCGGCGTCGCGTTCGACGGGGACGCGGATCGCATCGGCGCGGTCGACGGCGAGGGTCGCGTGGTCTGGGGTGACCAATTGCTCTCCATCCTCGCCGAGCCGGTGCTGGAGGCGCTTCCCGGCTCGACGATCATCGGTGACGTCAAGGCAAGTCAGGCCCTTTACGACCGGATCGCCGAGCTCGGCGGCACGCCTCTCATGTGGAAGACCGGCCATAGCCTTATGAAGTCGAAGATGAAGGAGACCGGCGCACCTTTGGCGGGCGAGATGAGCGGGCACATCTTCTTCGCTCACGAATGGTACGGCTTCGACGACGGGATCTACGCAGCGGTGCGGCTGATCCGCGCCGTCAGCCGGCTCGGCAGCTCCCTCACCGCGCTCCGATCGGCCATGCCGCCGCTCGTCAATACACCAGAGCTGCGCTTTCAGGCGGACGAGACTCGCAAGTTCGTGGTGATCGAGGAGGTCCTCGCCCGGCTCCAAGCGCAGGGCGCCACCGTGGATCGCACCGACGGAGCACGGGTCAGCACCGACGACGGCTGGTGGCTGCTGCGCGCCTCGAACACCCAGGACGTGCTCGTCGCCCGTGCCGAGGCCAGGGACGAAGCCGGCCTGGCGCGGCTGCTCGCCCAGATCGATGCCCAGCTCGCCCTGTCGGGCGTGTCGCGTGAGCCGGAGACCCAGCATTGATGCCGAAGATCTATCCCGAAGCCCTGCTGTTCTGCATCCTCTGGGCGGCGCTCGCCTTCTTCGGCTGGTCCGCGATCGGCTGGAAGGCCGGCTTCGCGCTCACTCTTGGTCTGTTCGTCCTGATCATGCCGGCCAGCGCCTTCACGCTTTCCCGAACCGGCAATTTCGCGATCGAGCGGGGCGTTCGCTGGTCGATCCTGATCGTCGCGGCCCTCGTCGCGCTGGCGATCGCCAACCTTTAATCGTCCTCGTCCTCGCGGCCGACGAGGTTGAGCTCGCGCGCCTTGATCTGGCGGGTCATGCACCAGTGCATCAGCGCGTCCTCGCGGCCGTGGGTGATCCAGACCTCGCGCGGCTGGAGCTCGGAAATGGTGTCGGTGAGCTCGTCCCAGTCGGCATGATCGGAAACGATCAGCGGCAATTCGACATTGCGCTGGCGGGCCCTTTGCCGGACCCGCATCCAGCCCGACGCCATCGCCGTGATCGGCTCCGGCAGCCGGCGGGACCAGCGATCGTTGAGGGCGCCGGGCGGCGCGACGACGATATGGCCGCGGAGCGCGTCCTTGGCGGCGCCGGTCGCCGGGCGGATGTCGCCGAGATCCACGCCCTGCTCCCGATAGAGGTCGCACAGCCGCTGCAGGGCTCCGTGGATATAGATCGGCTCGTGATAGCCGCGGCCCCGCAGTTCCGCGATCAGCCTCTGCGCCTTGCCCAGCGCGTAAGCGCCGACCAGGACGCAGCGCTCCGGATTCTCGCGCAGGCGCAGGAGCAGGCGATCCATCTCGCTGGCGGTGTTCGGATGGCGGAAGACGGGGAGCCCGAAGGTCGCCTCGGTGACGAAGACGTCGCAGGGCACCGGCTGGAACGGCGCGCAGGTGGGATCGGGCCGGCGCTTGTAGTCGCCCGAGACGACCACCCGCTCCCCCTTGTGTTCCAGGACGATCTGGGCCGAGCCGAGGACATGCCCGGCGGGCACGAAGCTGACGTCCACCTCGCCGATCCGCAGCACCTCGCCATAAGCGACGGCATGGCCGCCCGGCTGAGGGCCGTAACGGCAGTCCATGATCGCCAGCGTCTCGGGCGTCGCCCAGACCTGGTCATGCCCGCCACGGGCGTGATCGGAATGGCCGTGGGTGACGAGCGCCCGCGGCTTCGGCGACGACGGGTCCACCCACGCGTCGGCGGGTTTGACGTAGATGCCTTCGGGAAAAGGCTCGATCCAGGAACCGAGACGGGCCATTGAGAGCTATATGGTTCGAAACGCCGCCGGTGCAAAGCCGCGGCCCACAGAGTGGAAGGATCGGACCATGGACGCGGGTGGAACCAATTGGGCGCTTCTCAACATCGTCGGACCTCTTCTCCTGCTCGTCGTGCTCGCTTGGGCATTCCTGCGCAACCGCAAGTCGCGGAGCGGCATCGATCGCACCGAACGGTCGACGCACGAGCTTTACGATGAGGAGGAGGCCCGCCGCCGGGGGCAAGACGAGGTTCGCTGAGGCTGCGGGAGACGCGGCAGCAGCGCGCGGGCCGAACCTTGGCTGACGAGGCTGCGCCGCCCGTCATTGAACGAGGCGCACCGGCGCTGCCGCCGGTGGTCGCCGACTGGTTTGCAGGCAAGGGCTGGGCGCCGCGGCGCCACCAGCTCGATATGCTCGCCGCCGCGCGCCGCGGCCGCAACGCCTTGCTGGTGGCGGCAACCGGCGCCGGCAAGACGCTCGCCGGGTTCCTGCCCAGCATCATAGAGCTGGCGGAGGCGCCCGCCGAAGGGCTTCACACCCTCTACGTCTCCCCGCTGAAGGCGCTCGCCGTCGACGTGCAGCGCAACCTGCTGACGCCGATCGAGGAGATGGGCCTGCCCATCCGGGTGGAGACCCGCACGGGGGATACGCCGTCGGATCGCAAGGCCCGGCAGCGGGTGCGGCCGCCGCACATGCTTCTGACCACCCCCGAAAGCCTCAGCCTGCTGCTCAGCCACGAAGACAGCACGCTGCTGTTCGCTGGGCTCAGGACGATCGTCATCGACGAGGTCCATGCCTTCGCCACCGGCAAGCGCGGCGACCTGCTGTCCCTCGCCCTGGCGCGCCTGCAGAAGCTCGCGCCCGGGCTGCGCCGCGTTGCCCTTTCGGCGACAGTCTCCGATCCCGAAGCCTATCAGGGATGGCTGGCCCCGCACGGCGATATCGAGACGGTCGAGCTGGTCCTCGGCGACCCCGGGGCGGAGGCCGAGATCGCGATCATGCTTCCGGCGGACGAGCGCATCCCCTGGTCCGGCCATTCCGGCCGCTGGGCGAGCGAGAACGTGATGCGGGAGATCGAGCGCCACAAGACCACGCTGATCTTCTGCAACACGCGGAGCCTCGCCGAGCTGATCTTCCAGGATCTTTGGACGGTCAATGAGCAGCATCTGCCGATCGGCATCCATCACGGCTCCCTCTCGATCGAGGCGCGGCGCAAGGTCGAGGCGGCGGTCGCCGCCGGGAAGCTGCGCGCGCTGGTCTGCACCGCCAGCCTCGACCTCGGTGTCGACTGGGGCGACGTCGATCTGGTCATCCAGATGGGTGCGCCGAAAGGCTCGTCGCGCCTGCTGCAGCGGATCGGTCGCGCCAACCACAGGCTCGACGAGCCGAGCGAGGCGATCCTCGTTCCAGGCAATCGCTTCGAATATCTCGAGGCCCGTGCCGCGCTCGATGCGATCGAGGAGGGGGAGCTGGATCCGGAGATTTTCCGCGCCGGCGCCCTGGACGTGCTCGCCCAGCACATCATGGCCGCCGCCTGCGCGGCGCCTTTCCGCGAGGAGGAGATGCTCGACGAGGTGCGTTCGGCGGCGCCTTATGCCGGCCTTTCCGCCGATCTCTTTCGCCAGGTCCTCGGCTATATCGAGAGCGGCGGCTATGCGCTGCGCGCCTACGACCGTTTCCGCCGGCTCACTCGCGAGGAGGGTCCGGAGGACGGTGCAATCATATGGCGAGTCTCGCATCCGCGGTTCATCCAGCAGCACCGGATGAACGCCGGAATCATCGTCGACGCCCCCCTGCTCGACGTGCGCTTCCGCAACGGGCGCAAGCTCGGCACGGTGGAGGAATATTTCGGATCGACCCTCTCGCCCGGAGACACGTTCTTCTTCGCGGGACTGGTTCTCGAGGTCGAGCGGATCGACGGCACCGATCTCCTCGTCCAGGCCTCATCCAAATCGGCGCGGATCCCTACCTACATGGGCGCGCGCATGGCGATGTCGACCAACCTCGCCGACCGTGTCCGCGCCTTCCTTCACGACCGGGAGCAGTGGCGGCGCTTTCCGGACGACGTTCGCGACTGGCTCGAGGTCCAGGACTATCGCTCTACCCTGCCGGCACCGGACCAGCTGCTCGTCGAGACCTTCCCGCACGAACACCGCCACTACATGGTTGCGTACAGCTTCGAAGGCTGGAACGCGCATCAGTCGCTCGGCATGCTGATCACCCGGCGGATGGAGAGCGCCGGCCTCAAGCCGCTCGGCTTCGTCTCCAACGATTATGCGCTTGCCTGCTACGGGCTGGAGCCGATCGAGGATCCGGCCGCATTGTTCTCACCCGACATCCTCGAAGACGAGTTCGTCGAGTGGGTGCAGGGCTCGAACCTGCTGAAGCGCGCCTTCCGTGAGGTGGCGGTGATCGGCGGCCTGGTCGAACGCCAGCACCCGGGGAAGCGAAAGTCGGGCAAGCAGGTCACCTTCTCGACTGACCTCATCTACGACGTGCTGCGCCGCTACGAGCCGGATCATCTGCTGCTGCGCGCGGCATGGGAGGACGCGAGGACGCGGCTGACCGACGTCAGCAGGCTGGCGCGGCTGCTCGATCGCGCGCAGGGGACGATGATCCACGTGCCGCTCGACCGCGTCTCGCCGATGGCCGTGCCGGTGCTGGTGATCGTCGGCCGGGAGGCGACCGCGACCGGGCTGGCCGAGGACGCGCTGCTGATCGAGGCGGAGAGCCTCGCCGAGACGGCGATGCGGAAGGACTGAACCTCGCGGCGCTACTGGCGGACGGCGCCGCCTTCGCTCGGATAATGGAACAACTGGATGTCTGTGCGCGGGTGGCGGCGTCCGCGGAGGAGCGCGCCGACTGCCGCGCCGCCGACCAGCAGCGCCGCCGGGGCGAGCCGGCTGCGGCGTTCCGGCTTTTTGGTGGCTCGTGGCGCCGCGACGGTCGCTTCGGCAACCGACGCGTGACGGACGGGCGAGGCGTGTCGAGCGGGAGTCGGTGCAGCAGCGACCTCCTTGCCCGGCTGCGGACCCGCCACCGCCGCCGCCGCCGGGTCCTTCGCCGCCTGCTGGCGTTCGAGTTCGGAGTTGAGCTCGCCGCCCATCAGCAGGATATAGCCGGTCAGATAAAGCCAGGTGAGGAACACGACGACGCCGCCGAGCGCGCCGTAGGTCGCATTGTAATTTCCGAATTTCGAGACGTAGAAGCTGAAGCCGAGGCTGGCGAGCACCCAGAGCAATGTCGCGACGGCCGATCCGGGCGTGATCCACCGCCACGGCGCGTCGGGCCGGTTGGGACCGTAGCGATAGACCAGAGCGATTCCGGCGCTGACGATCGCGCCGGCGCCGAGCAGCGCCAGGCCCTGCAGCAGGACGTGGACCACGGGCGAGCTGAACGGCAGGAGGGTCTCGATGAAGCCGACGGCCGAGATGGCGAGGGTCGCAACCAGCAGCATCGCCACCATCCCGACGGTGATCGCGATCGAGAGGAATGTGCGCGCGATGAAGCCTCGCGTCTCCTTCACCTCATAAGCCACGTTCAGCGCCGTCACGATCGCCGCAGCGCCCTTGCTGGCTCCATAGAGGGCGAGGCCAATGGCGAGCAGCAGGCCCAGGCCCTTGCCGGCGCTCTGATCGCCGGTGATCGCCTGCAGCTGGTCGGCGATGATCGAGGCCGCCTCCCGGGGCAAGGTGCGCGCCAGCGTCTGGATGTGCTCGGAGACCGTCTGCGGATCTGCGACCAGGCCGTAGGTCAGCACAACCGAGGCAAGCAGGGGGACGAACGCGAGGAAGAGATAGAAAGCGACACCGGCTGCCAGCAGGCCGACATTATCGTCCCCGGATTCCTTCCAGGTGCGGGTAAGAACCTGCCGCCATTCGGAGAAGGCGGGCCATTCCACGGCTTTGATCTTCATGGAGGCGAGAACAGCGCCCCTGCGTTCGCGGTTCCCTCGGCGCCCCTCGCTATTCGGCCGCGGCGGGGGCGACGCCGCGATATTGAGGCCACGCCTCGCGCACCACTCGCAGGGCCGAGCGGAAGAAGAGGAAGGCGATGATCGCAGCAATTACCGCATCGGGCCAGGGCGAGGCGGTGAGCGAGACGAGCGTGGCGGCAGCCAGGACCCCGACATTGGCGAGCACGTCATTGCGCGAGCATTCGAACGTGCTGGAAAGGTTCACGTCGTGGCGGCGATAAGGCCACAGCAAGGCGACGCAGCAGAGGTTGGCGACCAGCGCCATGCCGCCGAAGAGCAGCATCACGCTGGAGATGGGCGGATGGCCCCAGACGATCTTGACGACGATCTCGATCAGCACACCGACGCCGAGCAGCAGGATGAAGCCGCCCTTCGCCAGCGCCATGCCGGCCCGCCAGCGCAGCGATCGATCAAGCGCGTAAAGGCTGATCGCGTAGACTGCCGCATCGCCGAGCATGTCGACTGAGTCGGCCATCAGCGCCGCGGAATCCGCGATGAGACCGGCCCCGAATTCGAGGATGAACATCATCGCATTCAGCATCATTACCACGACGAGAACGCGCCTTATGTCCTTGTGCAGCGCGATCCGCTCGAGCTCATGGCCCTTGTCGTGGCAACAATGGGCGCTCACTCGGCGGCGACCTCGACGGGGTCCCGCGCCGTCGCCGCCTCGATCTCGGCGGCTTTCGCCTCGACCAATCTTACAATGTGATCGACCATCTCCTCGTCGCGGACGTGGTGATCGGTGACGCCGGAGAGGAAGACCATGTGCTTGCCGTTGCCGCCGCCGGTGATGCCGATGTCGGTCTCGCGGGCCTCGCCGGGGCCGTTTACCACGCAGCCGAGCACCGAAAGCGACATCGGGGTCCGAATATGGGCGAGCCTGTCCTCGAGCGTCTGCACGGTGCGGATCACGTCGAAGCCCTGGCGTGCACAGGACGGGCAGGAGACGACCCGGACGCCGCGATTGCGAATGCCAAGGCTCTTCAGGATCTCGTAGCCGACCCGCACTTCCTCCTCCGGCTCCGCCGATAGCGAGACGCGGATCGTATCGCCGATACCGAACCACAGCAGCGAGCCGATGCCGATGGCGCTCTTCACCGTGCCGCCGCGCAGGCCGCCGGCCTCGGTGATGCCGAGATGCAGCGGGCAATCGACCGCTTCGGCGAGCTGCTGATAGGCGGCGACCGCGAGGACGACGTCCGATGCCTTCACCGCCACCTTGTATTCACGGAAGTCGTGATCCTCGAGCAAGCGGATGTGATCGAGCGCGCTCTCCACCAGCGCCTCCGGGCAGGGCTCGCCATATTTCTCGAGCAGGTCGCGCTCCAGGCTGCCGGCGTTCACGCCGATGCGGATCGCGCAGCCGTTCGCTTTCGCCGCATTCACGACCTCGCGCACCCGCTCGGCCGAGCCGATGTTGCCGGGGTTGATGCGCAGGCACGCGGCGCCGGCGTCCGCCGCCTCGAGCGCACGCTTGTAGTGGAAATGGATGTCGGCGACGATCGGCACCCTGGCGGCGCGAACGATCTCGCGCAGCGCGGCCGTCGACGCTTCGTCCGGGCACGAGACCCGGATGATGTCGGCGCCGGCCTCCTCGCAACGGCGGATCTGGTCGATCGTCGCCTTCGCGTCGGCAGTGACGGTGTTGGTCATCGTTTGGACGGTGACCGGCGCGTCGCCGCCCACGGCGACATTGCCGACCATGATCTGGCGAGATGGACGGCGCGCGATATCGCGCCACGGACGAACGGACATGAGCTCTATATAGGCCCTTGACCCTCAAGGCGAAAGTCGCACCGATACGGACCTTGTGCGGGACCGGAGGACTTTCGGTGCAGGCGTGATCAGCCCTCCCCCTTTTCGTCCTTCGGCGGGCGGCCGCGGCGGCGCTGCTCGGGCGGGGCGATCCGCACGCCCCGCCGCTGCAGCGCCTCGCGCAGCAGGCATTCGATTTCTGCGTTGACGCTGCGCAGATCGGCCGCCGCCGCGCGTTCGAGCGCTTCCCACAAAGTAGGCTCGATGCGCAGCGGGAAGGCCTTTTTCGGCGCGGGCATGGTGAGGCTATTGGTAGAGCGTGCCGGTGTTGACCACGGGCTGCGTGTCCCGCTCCGAACAAAGCACGACCATCAGGTTCGAGACCATGGCGGCCCGGCGTTCGTCGTCCAGCTCGACGACCTCCTTTTCGGAAAGCATCTGCAGCGCGCTCTCCACCATGGTCACGGCGCCGGTGACCAGCTTCTGCCGCGCGGCGATCACCGCCTCGGCCTGCTGGCGGCGCAGCATCGCCTGGGCGATCTCGGCGGCATAAGCGAGGTGGGTCAGGCGGCATTCGTCGATCGTGATGCCGGCGACCGAAACGCGGTCCTGGAGCTCCGTCTTCAATTCCTCACTGACCACGTCGGCATGGCCGCGCAGCGTCGTCTCCTGATGCTCGATGTCGTCATAAGGGTAGCGCGCTCCGATGGCGCGGACCGCGCTCTCGATCTGGACGAAGACGAACTTGGTGTAATCATCGACGTCGTACAGGGCTTGGGCGGTGTCGGTGACCCGCCAGACGACGTTCGACGCAATCTCGATCGGATTGCCGCGAAGGTCGTTCACCTTCAGCCGCTCCGACGTGACGTTGTGCACACGCGTGGAGATCTTGGTTCGGGTAAGCCAGGGCCAGCGCCAGCGTAGGCCGGCCTTGCGATCGGTTCCGCGATAATCGCCGAACAGCAGGATCGCCGCCGCCTGGTTCGGCTGCAGGAAGTAGAAGCCCGCCGCGACGAACAAGGCGCCGAGGACGCCAAGGACGAACAGGGCCGCCCCAGGCAGAGGAATGCGCGACGCGATCAGCGCGAAGCCGCCGATCGCCGCAGCGGCGAACAACAGGAGCACCAGCAGCATCGCATAGCCGCTGAACGTCTGCGCCTGGCGCTCGCGCGAGAGACGAAGTGCCCGCAGATCGGAATTTCCTTGAGACGAGATCATCATCCATGCCCTCCCTAATAATGATATCATATTTATATCGCAATCTGAGAGCAAGCAGATTCGGCAGGCCGGTTGCCGGTGCGCCCCGGCACGGATAGGGGACGGGGGCGTTACCCTCTGGCCGGAAGCGGAGCCCCCGATGAGCGATCGTTCGACACCCTGGAAGCTGGTCATCCACGGCGGCGCGGGGGTCATCGAGAGGCATCTCCTGTCCGCGGAGCAGGAGGGGGCGATCCGGGCGGCGCTGGACCACGCGTTGAAGACCGGCGCGGCGATCCTGGAGGCCGGCGGCAGCGCGCTGGACGCGGTCGAGGCGACTGCCCGGGAACTCGAGGACGATGCACATTTCAACGCCGGTCGCGGATCGGTCTTCACCTACCAGGGCACGATCGAGATGGATGCCGCCATCATGGACGGCCGCAACCGGAACGCCGGAGCCGTCGCCGGCGTGACCGCCACCCGAAATCCGATCACCCTCGCCCGAACGGTGATGGAGCAAAGCCCCCATGTCTTCCTCAGCCGCGAGGGCGCCGATCAATTCTCGCGCGATCACGATCTCGAGCAGGCACCGCCGGAATATTTCGCGACGCCGGAGCGCCGCGCCGCGCTCGAGGACATGCGCTCACAGGCCGACTATTTCGATGCGGACCTGAAATACGGCACCGTCGGCGCGGTCGCAGTCGATTCGAACGGACATGTGGCGGCCGCCACCTCGACCGGCGGTCTCACCGGCAAACGTTGGGCGCGGATCGGCGACACTCCGCTGATCGGCTGCGGCACCTATGCCGACGATCGCGCCGGTGCGGTCTCGGCGACCGGGGCCGGCGAATTCTTCATCCGGGCGACCGTCGCTCAGGAGATCTGCGCGCGCATGCGGATGCTGGGCGAAGGCGTGCGAACCGCCGCGGACAGCGTGATCGCCGACGTCGGAGCGCTGGGCGGGACCGGCGGCGTGATCGTCGTGACGTCAGCAGGCGAGGCGGCCTTTGCGTTCAACACGCCCGGAATGTATCGCGGCGTTGCTTCGGCGGATGGCCGCCGAGTCGCCATCTACGCGGACGAATAGCCGCAAAATCAGTCAGATAAGCGCGGTCGTTTCCGGCGGCCGGCTGCAGCGCACGAGTATCCCGATGTTCAAGCGTATCCTCCCCTTCCTCGCCCTCCTGCTTGCCGCATCGCCCGCGGCTGCCTGGTGGGAATATGGCCATCATACCGTCGGCCGGATCGGCTACATGACCGCCAGCCCGGCGACCCGGGCGAAGATCGACCGGCTGATCGCCCAGGCCCGGACGCTCGAAACTCCGACCTGTCCGATCCGCGACATCGAGGACGCCGCGTACTGGCCGGACTGCATCAAGACGCTGAAGGAGCGGTTCAGCTACAGCGCGTCCTGGCATTATCAGAATGTCGACGTGTGCAAGCCGTTCGACCTGAAGGAAGCCTGCAAGGACGGCAATTGCGTGTCCGCGCAGATCGAGCGGAACGCCAAGCTGCTTGCTGACGAGACCCTGCCGGTCCGGGAGCGGCTGATGGCGCTCGCCTTCCTCGCCCATTTCGTCGGCGATCTGCACATGCCGCTGCACGCCGGGGATCGGGGCGATCTCGGCGGCAACCGCCTCGGCGCCAATTACGGCGTGATCGGCGGGCGTACCAACCTTCACTCGATCTGGGACGGCTATCTTGCCGATCGCGGCATCTCCAATCCTCCAGGCGAGGCGGCAGGCATCCTGTCGGAGCTCGACCCCGGCGAGCGCGCCGTTGCGGCTCAGGGCTCGATCGAGGATTGGAGCCGCGAGAGCTGGGAAGCGAGCCGGGATTACGCCTACGCTACCGTGCTAGGCGATCCCTGCGGCCCGACTCCGACAGCGCGACCGACGATCGACGAGGCGACCACGCGGCGGCTCGTGCCGGTCATTCGCAAGCAGATCGCGCGCGGCGGGCTTCGGCTCGGACGACTGCTGGACGAGGCGCTTTCGTAGAACTCTCCTCTCCGCGCAGGAGAAAGGCGGCCTTCAATCGACACGGGTCACACACTGATTCGCCCCCCTCTCCCGCAGACCGGGAGAGGGGGAGACCGCCTCATTCCGGCACCACCGTCACCGCACGGCGGTTCTGGGCCCAGGCGCTCTCGTCGGAGCCCAGCGCCTCGGGGCGTTCCTTGCCCCAGCTGATGACGTTCATCCGGGTCGGCGAGATGCCGCGGCTCTGGAGGTAGTTCTTGGCGGCGTTGGCGCGGCGGTCGCCAAGAGCGAGGTTGTACTCGCGGGTCCCGCGCTCATCGGCGTGACCCTCGATCGTCACCCGCACGTTCGGGTTCGCCTGCAGCCAGGCGGCCTGCGCGTCGAGGATGCGGCGATCCTCGTCGTCGACCGAATAGCTGTCCGTCTCGAAGAAGATCCGATCCTGGCCTTGCCCGACGGTGCGGAGGAAGTCGGCGCGCGAGCCGGGTACCACGGTCGTCCCGACGTCCTGGCCAGTCCCGTCATTGCCGGTGGTCGTGCCCTCGGATCCGGCCGGAGGCGGCGGAATTTCCTTCGGGTCCTTCTTCCCGCAGCCCGCGGTCAGGGCGAGCGCAGCGGCGATCGCGACGATCTTGAGGCTGGCTGAGTTCATCGTCTTCTCCTCTTGCAAATCTGTCACGGCAGGAGCGGCCCCCAGGTTGGGTCCGATCCCTCCAGTGGCGTCGGGATCCGGCGCTCGTTCACGCCAGTCAGATCGACCTGCCACACGCTCGAGCCGCCATTTCGTCCCTGGCCGGTGCGGAAGAACTGCAGCACCCGCCCGTTGGGCGACCAGGTGGGGCTTTCGTCCTGCCAGCTGTTGGTGAGCAGCCGCTCACCGCTGCCGTCCGGGGTCATCACGCCGATGCGGAAGTTGCCGGCGATCTTGGTGAACGCGATCAGATCGCCGCGGGGACTCCATTCCGGCGTGGCATAAGAGCCTCCGCCGAAGCTGATCCGGTGCTGGTTCGAGCCATCGGCATTCATCACGTAGAGCTGCTGCTTGCCCGAGCGATCGCTCTCGAACACGATCCGCGAGCCGTCCGGCGAATAGCTGCCGCCGACGTCGATGCCGGGCGTGTTGGTCAAGCGTTGCGACGGCCCGCCATTCACCGAGACGCGGTAGATGTCGGTATTGCCGGCGACGGCCATCGAGTAGAGGATCCAGCGACCGTCGGGCGAGAAGCGCGGCGCGAAGGTCTGGTTCGCGCTCTCGGTGACCACCCGCTGCCGGCCGGTGCCGATGTCGTAGATGTAGATCCGCGGCCGGTTGTCGATGTAGCTGAGGTAGACGATCTGCTTGTAGTCCGGCGAGAAGCGCGGCGTCAGCACGGTCGACTGGCCGTTGGTCAGGAAGCGATGGTTCGCCCCATCCGAATCCATGATCGCCAGCCGCTTCACCCGCCGATCCTTCGGGCCGCTCTCCGCGATATAGGCGATGCGACTGTCGAAAAACGGGCTCTCGCCGGAGAGGCGGGCATAGATGGCGTCGGCGCATTTGTGCGCTGCCCGGCGCCAGTCGCGCGGCGCCACCACGTAGCCGGCGCGGGTCAGCTCCGATCTGAGGGCGACATCGTAGAGATAACAGCCGACGGTGAGCTGCCCGTCGGCATTGGCGCGAACGAACCCCTGGACGAGCGCGGCAGCGCCCGTGCCGGCCCAATGTTCGAAGGCGGGCGCCGTGACCTCCGGAAAGCTCACGGCGCGAACACCGCCCGGGCCGACCGGCTTGAACAGGCCGCTGCGCGAGAGATCGCCTGCGACCACTTCGGCCACCTGGCGGCCGAGCGCTTCGGTGGTGCCGGCGACGGTGCCGACCGTCTCCGGCGTCGGCATCACCGGAACCGCGATCGTCATGTCCTCGGCGCTGGTGTCGGTCACGTCGACGCTGAGCGGCCCCTGGGCGGCAGAAGCGGTCGCGACGCCCAGGGCGAGGCTGGCCAGGATCAGTTTCTTCATTTCGATAGCCTTCTGTCGAACGTCAGCCGGATAACTTTCCAAGCATCGTAGGATTGAGGTGGAAGTCGAAAGGGCGCCGCCCGACGGATCGCGCGGACGGCATTGTCTTGATGCCGCTTGACCAGGGCGGCCGTGGCGGTCGTCGCACCGGTCGTGCCGATCGGTTCGACATTCGTGATTTCGCCCGTGGGAGACAGGGTCAACTCGACCGTCGTCTGCATCTGCTCGGCGCCGGCTCCGGCAGGAGCCTTCCAGTGCGGCTTCACCTGCCGGATGACCTCGAGTGCGAGCCGTGCGTGCTCCGCCCTCCCCGGCTGTCGCATCGTCGCCTCTGAGGTGCGCGTCGGAGGCATGGCCTCACCTGCTGCCTGTGCCGCCACGCTGGCGGCTAGACAGGCGATGAGTCCGGCGAGCAGGGGCAGCAAGGCCATGGCTAGAGCCTCCTGTCGAAGGTGGGCTGGATGACCTTCCAGGCCTCATAATATTCGGCGGGCAGGCGGAACGGAGCGGCGAGGCGGATGGCCCGCACCGCCTGCTCCTGATGCAGTTTCACCTGCGCGCGGTTGCTCGCAGTGATACCGGTCGTTTCGATATCGCCGATGTCGACGACCGCACCGCTACGCGACAGCGTCACCGTCACGACGGTGCGCAACTGCTCGGCATCGGCGCCCGTCGGCGCTTTCCAGTGCGGCTTGAGCTGGCGCTGAACCTCGGCGCGAAGGGCGCTCCGCTGCGCTGAGCCAATCGTGCTGGCCGGCGGCGTGGTCGACTTGCTCTGCGAGGGCGTCGCGCCGATGCCGCTCAGCAGGCCGTCGAGGCGCCCGGTCGAGCGCGGATTGTTGGACGCCTTTGATTGCGCCTGGCCGCCGGGGGCCGGCTTGGGGTTGCTCCTGGGCGGAGCCGGTTTGGGCGCAGCCTTCGGCGGTGCCGCTTTCGGCTGTGGCTGGGGCTGAGGCGGACGACGCACCGGCTGCGGCGTCGGCCGCGGGGCGGGCGCGGGCGGCGCGGCCCTGGGCTCGACGCGCGGCTGCGGCTGCGGCTCGACCTGCGGCGTTGGCGTCGGCTCGGGGAGCGAAGGCGCGGCAACGGGCTCCGGCGGGCCTTCCACCTCTCCCAGCATCGGCGCGGGCGCCTCGAGCGTTGGCGTTGGAGACGCGCTTTGCAGCGCGACCTCGTCGACCAGCGAAACCTCGATCGGATCGTTGCGGACCGGCATGTGGACGGTGGCGAGGCCGAGCGACAGCGCCGCGAGCAGGGCGGCATGCCCCGCGAACGCGATACCGAAGCCAGTCGCCTCCGTCCGGTCCATCACTGGCCCTCGCCGGCGACGGTCACCAGGGCGACCTTGCGGAGGCCTGCATTGTTGATCTCGCCCATCACGGCCATCACGCGGCCGTAGTCGAGGCCGCGATCGGCGCGCAGGAATACGCGCGGACCGCCTTTCTCAGTAGCGCCGGAGGCAATCGCGGCGAGCCGCGCGCCAAGCTCTTCGGCCGGCACCGGCGTGTCGCCGAGGAAGATCGCGCCCGACGGATCGAGCGAGATCTGCACCGGCTCCTGCTCCTGGTCGAGAGCGCCTGCCTTGCTGTCGGGCAGATCGACCGGCACGCCGGCGGTGAGCAGCGGCGCCGTGACCATGAAGATGATCAGCAGCACCAGCATCACGTCGACCATCGGCGTGACGTTGATCTCGGCCATCGGCGTGCGACGGCTCCTTTGCCCGCCGCTGTGGATGGGGCCCATCGCCATGATCAGCCCTCCTGGTCCAGCTCGCGGCTCAACGTGCCGTGGAAGCCGTCGGCGAAGCGCTGCAGGCGGGCCTCGATGCGGTTCACGCCATAGGTCATGCGGTTGTAGGCGATGACCGCCGGGATGGCGGCGAACAGGCCGAGGGCGGTGGCAAACAGCGCCTCGGCAATGCCCGGCGCGACCACGGCGAGGCTGGTGTTGTTGGCGCCGGCGATTGCGGTGAAGCTGCGCATGATCCCCCAGACCGTGCCGAACAGGCCGACGAACGGCGCGACGGAGCCGACGGTCGCGAGGATGTTGAGCCGACTGGCGATGCGATCGACCTCCGCGCCGACCGCGGCGTGCATCGCCACGGCCAGGCGGGCGCGCGTCCCTTCACGGTCCACCCGCGCGCCGGCGGTCGAGCGGCGCCATTCGGTGAGGCCGGCGGCAAAGACCTTGGCGCTCGGCACGTCTTCCTTGCCGCGCTGATCGTAGAAGCGGTCGATGTCGTCGGCCTTCCAGAAATCGCGCTCGAACGTCTCGCTTCCGGCGGAGAGGCGGCGAACCTTGAGCCAATGTCCGATGATGATCGCCCAGGTCCACAAGCTGGCCAGGAGCAGGCCGATCATCACCGCCTTGACGACGATATCCGCCTGGAGAAACAGGGCCACCGGCGACATCGCACTGCTCGCCATCTCGACATTCGCCACGCTCATTTCTCTCCTTGCAGCCGCTGGAACTCTGCGACCCAGGCGCGCGGCTGGCGCCTGGGACGGCCTTCCGGAGTGAGGAAGGCGGCCGTCACATGCGCGTCGACGAGCAATTCCTCTCCCCGGATGACCTGTTGATGAATGAGCACGCTCGCCGCGCGTATCTCCTCGATCTTCGTGACGACGAGAAGGTCGTCGCCGAGCTTTGCCGGTGCCTTGTAGCGGACCGCGACCTCGGCCACCGCATAGACGCCTTCGCCCGCTTCCAGCGCGCCGCGCTGATCGACGCCGATCGCGCGCAGCATGTCCGAGCGCGCCCGCTCCATGAAGCGGAGATAATTGGCGTAATAAACGATACCGGCGACGTCCGTGTCCTCGAAATAGACGCGCACGGGAAACAGGTGCGTGCCGCCCTGAAGCACGCCGTTCGCCGGAAGTGGCATTTCCCCGCCCATCGCTTCGGCGTCTAGGGAGCGGGAGTCATGGGGGGCAAGCCCCTTCGGCCGTCGCGGGACGAGCCGAAGGGTTTCTGCGTCGAGCGCTGGTCAGCGCCGCGCCGCCGCCTGCGCCTCGACGAGGGCGATCAGATCGCCTTGCGCGAGAGACATGTCGGCAAGGTGCATGCCCCAGCCGGGCAGCGGTCGTCCGGCCACCGCGACGTCGCCAGGGATCTCGTCGGTGCGCGCGTCCGCGGGATCGGCACTCACCATCACGGACAGATAGCCGACCGGCCCCCGATTGACACAGGTCGCAGAGACCAGGCCCTCTGTCCTCAGATAGGTGCTCGGCGGCGCCCCCTCGCTCGACCATCGGATGGTGTCCGGATTGCCGCTCAGCAACACGCCGGTCGGCCAATAGCTGTCCAGCGCGGTGCTTTCCTTGCGTAGCCGCGCGGGGTTCGTGCAGGCGGCGGTCATGCCGGGCGTCGTCGCGCGGCCGAACATCGCACCGGGCGGGGGCGGGTTGGTGGCGCGAAACGACGTGTAGGTGATCACGCAGCCGGTCTCGCCGACGCGGCTGCACAAGGGCATCTTCTTGAAGGTTCCGCCGACCAGCGCGCCCTCGGGGACCTCGACCGGAAAGCCGAGCAGGATCGCCGAGAGCATCCTCGAAGCGGCCGGTCCATTCTCGATCTCGGAGGCGAGCAGACGGGTCAGGTGGATCGTGCCCTGGCTGTGGCCGATCAGCACGAACGGACGCCCCTGATTGCGGTTCTGGAGATAGTCGCGCCAGGCGGCGAGCACGTCCTCATAGGCCGTGGCCATCGCCTGGGCCGCACCGCCACCCCCGGAAAGCTGGCCGAGCAGGGCCGCGAGCGTCGCCTGTCGATAGATCGGCGCGAACGGACGGCAGACGCCGGCGAAGCGGGCGAACTGGGCCTGGGCGGTATAGGTCTCCTCCGGACCGGCCTGCAGGTCCGAGTTCAGGCCCGCGTCGCGCGAGACGGTGGGATAGACGTAGAAGCAGTCGATCTTCGGATTTGCCGCCGGCTTCGCCTGGCCGGTCGAGCCGTAGCCGTTCGGATTGAGCGCGGTAGTCGGGATCGGCTCGGCGCAGATGTCGGCGCGGCCCGGCAGGCACAGCCAGCTTGCCGCCTGGGTGTAATCGGGCGCGCCCGCCGGAGCCGGCGGCGCGGCGGGAGCCTGCTGCTGCGCGAGCACGGGCGCTCCGACCGCCAAAAGCGCGCCGAGCGCCAGTTTCCCCAAGATCCCCATGTCCCCTCCCTCTCGTTGTCAGTCGAACAGCCCGTCCTGGCCATTTCGCGGCGGCGTCAGCCCCAGATGCGTCCAGCCGCGCCCGTTGAGGCAGCGCCCGCGCGCCGTGCGGGCGATCAGGCCGAGCTGGATCAGATAGGGCTCGATCACTTCCTCGATCGTGTCGCGCGGCTCGGAAAGGCCAGCGGCCAGAGTTTCCACGCCGACCGGCCCGCCCTTGTAGATGTCGGCGATCATGTGGAGGTAGCGACGGTCCATGGCATCGAGGCCGAGCTGATCGACCTCCATACGGTTGAGGGCAGCGTCGGCCGCTTTCGCATCGACCTCCTCGTGCCCCGCGGCATGCGCGAAGTCGCGGACCCTGCGCAGCAGCCGTCCGGCGATGCGCGGGGTGCCCCGCGAGCGTCGCGCAACCTCGTGCGCTCCGTCTGAGGTCATCGGCAGGTCGAGCAGCCGCGCGGCGCGGCGGACGACCTGCTCGAGCTCTTCCACAGAGTAGAATTGCAGCCGCACGGGAATGCCGAAGCGATCGCGAAGGGGGGTGGTGATCAGCCCCTGCCGGGTCGTCGCGCCGACAAGGGTGAAGCGGGGCAGATCGATCCGCACGGAGCGCGCCGACGGTCCTTCGCCGATCATCAGGTCGAGCGCGCGGTCCTCCATCGCCGGATAGAGCACTTCCTCGACCGCAGGACTCATCCGATGGATCTCGTCGATGAACAGCACGTCACCGTCCTCGAGATTGGTGAGCAGCGCCGCGAGATCTCCCGATTTGGCAATGACCGGGCCGGAGGTCGCGCGGAAGCCGACGCCGAGTTCTCGAGCGATGATCTGGGCGAGCGTCGTCTTCCCGAGCCCAGGCGGCCCGAAGAAGAGAACGTGATCGAGCGCGTCGCCGCGGCTCTTGGCGGCCTGGATGAAGACGCGCAGGTTCTCCCGCGCCGCCTTCTGCCCGACGAATTCATCGAGCGTCTTCGGCCTCAGCGCCGCGTCGAGATCCTCCGGACGGCGGCCGCCGCTCACGATACGTTCCTGCTCCACCGCGGCAGCTTTAGTGCACCTCAGCGGGCTGTCGAGGGCCTATCTTGTCGCTGCCGATCAGCGCGCCGCTTTCTTGAGCGCGGCGCGTACCAGGGCGTCGAGCGTCGTGCCGGGGCCGAGCTCCGCCTCCGCCTTGGCGACGGCGGCGGCCGCCTCGCCGGGCTTGAAGCCGAGATTGGCGAGGGCCGAGGCGGCATCGGCGCTGACGCTGCCGGGCGGCGGCGGCGCCACGCCCGGCACGCCTGCGCCAAGCACCACGCCGCCGGCCTTGTCCTTGAGCTCGTGCGCGATGCGTTGCGCGAGCTTCGGGCCGACCCCATTGGCTCGGCCGAGCATGCGATGATCGCCGCTGGCGATGGCGCGGTGAATCTCGTCGGCCGAGAGCGCCGAAAGGATGGCGAGCGCCACCTTGGTGCCGACGCCCTGGACCGAGCGTAGCAGGCGGAACCAGTCGCGCTCCTCGCCCGTCGCGAAGCCGATCAGGCGGATGTCGTCCTCCGACACCTGCATCTCGGTATGGATCACCACTTCGCTGCCGATCGCACCTAGCGCCGAGAGGGTCCGCGAGGAGGCGAAGACGAGATAGCCGACGCCGTTCACGTCGATCACCGCCGTCTCGGCGGTGAAGCCGTCGAGCAGGCCGCGCAGCTTCGCGATCATGCCGCGTGGCTTCCGAGTGCGCGGGCGCTGGCGAGATGATGGGCGTGGGTGATGGCGACGGCGAGGGCGTCGGCGGCATCGGCGCCGGCAATCTTCACACCGGGCAGCAGCCGCGAGACCATGGCATGGACCTGCGCCTTGTCGGCGCCGCCGGTGCCGACCACCGCCTTCTTGACCAGGCTTGGCGCATATTCGCCGACGACGAGGCCGTGGCGGGCGGCGGAGAGCAGGACGACTCCGCGCGCCTGGCCGAGCTTCAGCGTCGACTGCGGATTCTCGTTCACGAACACCTCCTCGACGGCCGCCGCGGCGGGCTGGTGCTGGTCGAGCACCGCGCCGAGGCCCTCGTAGAGCAGGCTGAGGCGCGCGGAGAGCGCCGCCTTCGCATCGGTACGGATCTGACCATTGGCAACGTGGCCGAGACGGTTTCCGTCGGCGCGGATCACGCCCCAGCCGGTGCAGGCGAGGCCGGGGTCAAGGCCGAGGATGATCATTGCGTGCGGGCCATGGCGGGGTTGATCGGCATAGCCTTGATGATGGCGGAGTGGATGCTGGCCGTGAAGAGCGAAACGCCTCCTCGGCCGGCGTTCCGGCCATGCTAACCGAGCTTCTCGAGGACCTCGTCGGAGACTTCGTAATTGCCCCAGACGGTCTGGACGTCGTCGTCGTCCTCGAGCGCGTCGATCAGCTTGAGGAGCTGGCCGGCGTCGTCACCATCGACCGAGACGGGGGTCTGCGGGCGCCAGGCGAGCTTGGTGCTCTCGGCCTCGCCAAGCGAGCTCTCCAGCGCCTTGGCGACCTCGTGCAGGCTCTCCTGGGCGGTCCACACCTGGTGACCGTCCTCGTCCGATTCGACATCCTCCGCGCCGGCCTCGATCGCCGCCTCGAGCACGGCGTCGGCGCTGCCCGCGGCAGCCGGATAGGTGATCAGGCCGAGCCGGTCGAAGCCATGGCTGACCGATCCGGAGGCGCCGAGATTGCCGCCGTTCTTCGAGAAGATCGTGCGAACGTTGGTGGCGGTGCGGTTGCGATTGTCGGTCAACGCATCGACTATCAGCGAGACGCCGCCGGGGCCGAAACCCTCGTAGCGCAGCTCCTCGTAATTGTCGGCGTCGCCGCCGGACGCCTTTTCGATGGCGCGCTGGATGTTGTCCTTCGGCATCGATTGCGCCTTGGCGGCCAGCACGGCGGCGCGCAGGCGTGGGTTCATCGCCGGATCCGGGGTGCCCATCTTCGCCGCGACGGTGATCTCGCGCGACAGCTTGGAAAACATCGCGGAGCGCTTCTTATCCTGCGCGCCCTTGCGGTGCATGATGTTCTTGAACTTGCTGTGGCCGGCCATAGCCGCAACTCACCTTCGAATGGTTTGGAAGACGGCGCTGTGTAAACGCTGATCGGCGGAGGGGGAAGCGCCCGCACGGCGGGCGCGGGACACCGCGCCGCCGCCCGAGTCGCGGAGCCTCACTCGATGCCGAGCGCCGCCTTGTAGGTCTCGAGGAGCGCGTCCGCTTCCTGGCGGGCGTGTGCCTCCATCTTCCGCAGGCGGATGATCGCCCGCATCGTCTTGGTATCGTAGCCGCGCGACTTGGCCTCGAGATAGACGTCCTTCACGTCGTCGGCGATCGCCTTCTTCTCTTCCTCGAGACGCTCGATTCGCTCGATGAGAAGCCGCAGCTCCTCGGCCGCAACCGTACCTTCTGCCATTTGCCCTACCCCGGGATGTGATGAAATGAAGCGGCGCCTCTAGGACCTGGGGCTCCAAGGCTCAAGCCGTGGAATGCCTGAGTTGAAACGTCGGCAGAAGTGATTAATGCCCCGCCGGATGCCGAACAGCGAAACCAAGCCCAGCAAATTCACCCCGCGCACCCGCAAGGTCCGCATCCTCGCGACCCTGGGGCCGGCGAGCAACTCGCCGGAAATGATCCGCAAGCTCGCCGAAGCGGGCGCGGACGCCTTCCGGGTCAACATGAGCCACGGCAGCCATGAGGACCATCTGAAGCTGATCCGGACGATCCGCTCGCTCGAGAAGGATCTGGAGCGGCCGACCACGATCCTCGCCGATCTTCAGGGGCCGAAGCTGCGCGTCGGCAAGTTCGCGGATGGCGGGGCGGTGCTGGAGAACGGCCAGACCTATGTCTTCGACCGCGACGAGACTCCGGGCGACGCGAGCCGGGCGAACCTGCCGCACAAGGAAATCTACGAGGCGGTGGAGCCCGGCACACGGCTGCTGATCGACGACGGCAAGATCGTCGCCCGCGTCGTGTCGGTGACGGCGGACCGCATCGAGGCGAAGATCGAGGTCGGCGGACGCATCTCGAACAACAAGGGCCTGAACGTGCCCGACGTCGTGCTGCCGCTTGCCGCGCTGACCGAGAAAGATCGCGCCGATCTCGCCTTCGCGCTGGAGCAGGGCGTCGACTGGATCGCGCTGTCGTTCGTGCAGCGGCCCGAAGACGTTGCGGAGGCGCGGCGCCTGATTGCCGGACGCGCCTCGCTCCTCGCCAAGATCGAGAAACCGGCGGCGATCGACCGGCTGGAAGGAATCCTCGAGCTCGCCGACGCCGTGATGGTCGCGCGCGGCGACCTCGGCGTCGAGCTTCCCCCGGAGGAAGTGCCGCCGCTCCAGAAACGAATCGTCGAGGCGGCGCGCCGCCTCGGCCGCCCGGTGGTGGTCGCGACACAGATGCTCGAATCGATGATCAGCGCGCCGACGCCGACCCGCGCCGAGGTCTCGGACGTGGCGACCGCTGTCTACGACGGCGCGGACGCCGTGATGCTCTCCGCCGAGAGCGCGTCGGGTTCCTTCCCGATCGAGGCGGTGACGATCATGAACGGCATCGCGACCAGCGTCGAAGCCGATCCGAGCCACGCCGCCCGCGTTCACTTCACCGAGACCTTACCGGAGGCGACCACCGCCGACGCCATCGCGCATGCCGCCAACACGATGGTGGGCACGGTAAGCGCCGCGGCGATCGTTTGCTTCACCTCGTCCGGCTCGACCGCGCGCCGCGTCTCTCGCGAGCGTCCCGCGGTGCCGATGCTGGTGCTGACGCCGTCCGAGCGGACGGCCCGTCGCCTCGGCCTCCTGTGGGGCGCGCATGCGGTGCGCACCCGCGACGTGGCGAGCTTCGAGGAGATGATCGCCAAGTCGAAGCGCATGGCGCTGCGCCACGGCATCGCCAAGGGCGGTCAGCGGATCATCGTCACCGCCGGCGTGCCGTTCGGGACCCCGGGATCGACCAACGTCATCCATATCGTCCGGCTTGTCGGCGACGAGCTCGAGCGGTACCGCGCCGGCGAGGGCTGATCAGCTCTCGAGCAGCTTCGGCACCTGATCGAGCAATTCGCGCGCCAGGAAACCGATTCGGCCGACCTCCTTCGCCAGCCGCCGGCCCGCCTCACCGTGGAGGTAGACGCCCCAGAGGGCAGCGGTGAGCGGATCGGCACCACGGGCGGCGAGGCCGCCGACGATGCCGGCGAGCGTATCCCCCGAGCCCGAGGTGGCGAGGCCGACGCCGCCGCCTTCGAAGCGGAAGGCGCGGCCGTCGGGCGCGACGATGTGGCTATATTGTCCCTTGATCAGCGCCACTGCGTTGAAGCGCTCGGCTGCGGTCGCCGCCGCAGCGCGGGGATCTCCCGCCACCCTTTCGGGCTCCCATTCGAGCAGGCGTGCCATCTCTCCCGCGTGAGGGAGGAGGATCGCGCCGCCTGGCCAGGCGCGAAGGGCCGCTGCGCGCGGCGCGAGCGAGCCGAGCACCGCCGCGTCGAGCACCAGGGGCCGGTCGAGACGGGCGCCGAACAGCGCGTCGAGCAGTTCGTCGAGAGGCCGCCCATGCTGGAGACCGCAGCCGATCATGATCGCCTGCGCGCTCTCGGCCCAACGAAGCAGCGGCTCGATGCCGCTCGGCGCGAGGCACCCCTCCTCCGTCTCCTCGAGGCCGATCACCCGCGCTTCGGGAATGGCGACGCCGAGCTGTACCGAAACGCTGGCCGCGGTGGCGATCTGGAGCTTGCCGGCGCCCGCGCGCAGGCCGCCGATGCCGGCGAGATAGGCGGCGCCGGCGAGCTCGCGGCTGCCGGCGATGACGAGGACGCGCCCCCTCTCCTCCTTGTCGCCGCCATCGGGGTGGTTCGGCAGCGGGAAGCGGCGGAGCAATTCCCGATCGAGCGTCTCCGGCGCGCTCACCGCACCCCCACGATCGCCTCGGGCTCGGCGGTGACCGGCGCCTGCTCCTGGATCAACGGTGCGGCGTGGTTGTAGCGGACGAGGCTCGGCGCGCAGAGCGCGTCGTCGTCCGGCTCGAACGCATATTCGCAGACACCGCAGTTCAGGACATTGCTCTCCCGGCTGATGCCGATCACCTGCGCCTCGCTCATCTCCTCGAGGATGTAGCGGAAGCAGAGCACGACCACCTGGTGACAGGCGACCAGCACGCGCTTGTCGGCATAATGGAGACTGATTGTGTCGAGGGCGCTGCGGAGGCGCAGGATCACGTCCGCCCAGCTCTCCCCGCCGGGCGGGCGGTGATAGAATTTGCCGAGGAGGGCGCGATGCTCCGCCTGGTCCGGATAGCGCTCCTGGATGCCGATCGTCGTCAGCCTGTCGAGGATGCCGAACTCCCGTTCGCGCAGCCGTTCGTCGACGACCAGCTTCTTGGCGTCGGACGTGGTACCGCCGGCGGCGCAGATTGCCTTCGCAGTTTCCTGCGCGCGGACATAAGGCGAAGAGAGGACGACCTGAGGCCGCTCTTCCTCCGGAAGCTTGGCGAACCATTCGCCGAGCGCGTGGGCCTGGCGCTGGCCGAGCGGGCTCAACGGAATGTCGACGTCACGGACGGCGAGATCGATCATCGCCTGGCCCGCCGCGTCCGCGGCGTCGCGCGCGACGTTTCCCGCGCTCTGGCCGTGCCTCACCAGCCACAATCTCGATGGCCACCTCTGCCGCATCGTTCGTTGAAAGCGCGAAACGGCAGAAGGTTCAGAGCAGCGCTTCGGCCTCCAGGCGCCGGCGCAGGTCGTCGGCGTCGGTGAAGAGGTGGGCGCGCATGCCGACGGCGCGAGCCCCCTCCACGTTGATCACGCGATCGTCGACGAACAGGGCCTGATCGGGGCGCAGACCGAAGCGGTCAAGCGCCAGATAGTAGATCGCCGGATCCGGCTTCATCATCTTTTCGGTGCCGGAGACGACGATGTCCCGGAACCGGCCGAAGAAGGCTTCCTCCCGCGCACGAAACGGCGGCCAGAAATCACCTGAGAAGTTGGTGATCGCGAACAGCGGCACGCCGCGGGCGTCGAGCGCCTCGACCAGGGCATGGACGCCGGGGATCGGATCGGTGATCGTCTCGCCGAAGCGATCGCCCCAGGCAGAGATCAAATGGGCATATTCGGGAAAGCGTCCGCTGAGGTCGGCGGCCGCCTCGGCGAAATCACGTCCGCCGTCGAGCGAATCGTGCCATTCCCACAGACCGACGTCCTCGATGAAGCGCAGCCGCGCCTCGTCCTCGGGCAATTGCCGCGCGAGGAAGCTCTCCGGATCCCAGCCGTAGAGGACGTTGCCGACGTCGAAGACGACGGCCGTCGGGCGATCCACCGGCTGGGCGTCAGGCAAGGTCATCGGGGACTCGGCAGGGACCACGCACGAAAACGCCCGCCGGTAAGGCGGGCGCACATGCCCGGGTCCCGCGCGGGCTTAGCCCTGGCGAGCCTTGAAGCGGCGATTCGTCTTGTTGATGACGTAGGTGCGGCCACGGCGGCGGATCACGCGGCAGTCGCGGTGGCGCGACTTGAGGGACTTGAGCGAGTTGCGGATCTTCATGGCCGAACGACCTGTCTTTCAAATCGAATTGCTGGAAAATGAGGCGCCCACCTATGGGCGGAGCGGCCGCAAGTCAAGCGATTCTGCGGTTCCGGAGCCGCCGCGGCGTCGCCGGGCACCGCAGGCGGTCAACCACGCTCGGCGAGCTTGCGCTCCCAGGCGAGGGCATGCTGGACGATCGTCTCGAGATCAGCGAGCTTCGGCCGCCACGGCAGCGTCTCGATGATCTTGCCGTTGTCCGCGACGAGGCTGCCGGGATCCCCGGCGCGCCGGGGCTCCATCTTGCGCTCGATCGTCATGTTGGTGACCCGGTCGACCGCGTCGAGCACCTCGAGCACCGAGAAACCACGGCCGTAGCCGCAGTTCATGATGTGGCTGGAGGACGGATCCTCGATCAATTTCTCGAGCGCATGAACGTGCGCATCGGCGAGATCGCTGACGTGGATATAGTCGCGCACGCCGGTGCCGTCCGGCGTCTCGTAGTCGGTGCCGTAGACCGCCACGTGACCGCGCTTGCCGGTCGCCGTCTCGACCGCGACCTTGATCAGGTGCGTCGCGCCGGCGGTCGACTGGCCCGAGCGGCCGCGCGGATCCGCCCCGGCGACGTTGAAATACCGTAGGGCGCAGAAGTTGATCGGATGGGCGAAGGCGACGTCCGCGAGCATCCGCTCGGTCATCAGCTTCGACCAGCCGTAGGGATTGATCGGCTGGGTTCGGGCGGTCTCGGTGACCGGCACCTGCTCGGGAATGCCATAGGTCGCGGCGGTCGAGGAGAAGATGAAATGCTTGACCCCGCCCCGCACGGCGCTTTCGATCAGAGCCCGGCTCTTCACCGTATTGTTCTCGTAATATTTGAGCGGGTTCTCGACCGATTCGGGCACGACGATCGATCCGGCGAAATGGATGATCGCGCCGATGCCGTGTCCCTCGATCAGCCGGCCGACCAGCGCCTGATCGGCGATGTCGCCCTTGGCGAACACCGCCTCCTTCGGCACCGCCCATTCGAACCCGGTGGTGAGATTATCGATCACCACCACCCGCCAGCCGGCATCGAGCAGTGCCAGGACCGCATGGCTGCCGATATAGCCTGCTCCGCCCGTGACCAGCACCGTCGGCTTCGAACCCGTCATGTCCATCTTTCCTCTCGGGAACCGTTGAGCGGCAGATGCGCTGAACGATCGTTACAGGCCTGTACGAACGCTGCCGCTAGACCAGGAGGTGCCGGAATGAAAACAGCTTTTCTGCGTGGCGGAGCGATGCTGCTGGCGCTTGCCCTGTCCGCCTGCGCGACCGGCGGCGGCAACGGCAGCGGCGGCGGAGACGTGGAGGTGGCCCGGTTCCACCTCGGCGGCCCCTCGATCGCCAAGACGCAGATCGCGATCGAACCGTTCGACCGGGCCGACGTCAATCGCCCGGACTATCCGGCGGTGGCGGCGACGATCGCGCGCGAGCTGACCCGGCTCGGCTGGACCGTGGTGGATACCACCGGCCAATCGGAGCAGATCGCCCTGATCGACGTCGAGCAGGGCAGCCGGGAGGCGATCGCGACGCTGAGCGCCGCGCGGATCGGCCGCGGCGTCGCGGCAACCGTGCCCGCCGGTACTTCCGCCGACATCACCGCCACCCTCCTCGAGGTGGCCATTCGGAGGCGTTCGGACGCCACCGTATTCTGGGAAGGACGGGCGGTGACCGAGGCTCGGACAGGAAGCGCCGCGGCCGCCACGCCCGCCGCCGTCGAGCGCCTCGCGAGCGCCCTGTTTCGGGACTTCCCCGGGGAGTCGGGCCGCACTATCAGGGTTCGATGACCCTCTCCGTTACGAGCGCCTTCGACGGCGGCAACATTCGCCTGGTCGCCATCGACGGCAACCGCCTGGACCTCGAGATCGTCAAGGACCAGTCCTCCGATTTCTACCAATGGTTTTCGTTCCGCCTCACCGGCGCAGCCGGCCAGCCGGTGGAACTGCGCATCCTCAATTGCGCCGGCTCCGCCTACCCGCTCGGCTGGGACGGCTATCGTGCCTGCATGTCCTATGATCGCGAAGAGTGGGTCCGCACCGACACCAGCTACGAGAGCGGCATCCTCACCATCCGGGTCACGCCGGAGGCGAACAGCGTCTGGTTCGCCTATTTCGCGCCGTACACGATGGAGATGCACCACGATCTCGTCGCCACGGCCGCGGCCCATCCGGCGGTCCGCTACCGCGCCCTCGGGCAGAGCCTCGACGGCCAGGAGATCGACTATCTCTCGATCGGCGATGGCCCCCTGCAGGTCTGGCTCTACGCCCGTCAGCATCCTGGCGAATCGATGGCCGAATGGTGGATGGAGGGCGCGATCGAGCGCCTGCTGGACGATTCGGATCCGGTGTCCCGCCGCCTGCGCGACCGCGCCACCTTCCACATCGTGCCGAACATGAATCCGGACGGCACCCGCCGCGGCCACCTGCGCACCAACGCGGTCGGCACCAACCTCAATCGCGAATGGCACGCGCCGAGCGCGGAGCGCAGCCCGGAAGTGCTGTGCGTTCGCAACGAGATGGACCGCACCGGCGTTGATTTCGCGATGGACGTGCATGGCGACGAGGCGATCCCGGCCAATTTCCTCGCCGGCTTCGAAGGCATTCCCAGCTGGAACGAGCGGCAGCAGGGCCTGTTCGACCGGTTCAGCGACGAGCTCGTCCGCGTCACCCCCGATTTCCAGACCAAGCAGGGTTATGAGATCGCCAAGCCAGGGCAGGCCAACATGTCGATGTCGACGGCGCAACTGGCCGAGCGGTTCGGCGCCGTCTCGATGACGCTGGAGATGCCGTTCAAGGACAATGAGGACATGCCGGATCCGGTCTACGGCTGGTCGCCGGACCGCTGCCGCCTGCTCGCCCGCGCCTGCATGGACGCACTTTACGCGATCATCGACGAAATTCCGGCAGGGAAGCGCTGATGCCGAGCCTGGTCCTCATCCGTCATGGCCAATCGGCCTGGAACCTGGAGAATCGCTTCACCGGCTGGTGGGACGTCGATCTCACCAACAAGGGTGTCGAGGAAGCCCGCGAGGCCGGCGTACTGATGCAGGCGAAAGGCCTGGATTTCGATCTCTGCTTCACCAGTCTGCAGACCCGCGCGATCCGGACGCTGAACCTCGCGCTCGAGGAGATGCGGCGGCTGTGGCTGCCCGTGGAGAAGGACTGGCGCCTCAACGAGAGGCATTACGGCGGCCTGACCGGCCTCAACAAGGCGGAGACCGCGGCCAAGCACGGCGAGGAGCAGGTCCGCATCTGGCGGCGATCGTTCGACATTCCGCCGCCGCCGATGGAGGCTGGCAGCCCCTACGATCTCGCCGCCGACCGCCGCTACGACGGCATCCAAGTGCCCGCGACGGAGAGCCTCAAGGATACGATCGCGCGCGTTCTGCCTTATTGGGAGGCACGGATCGCGCCTGCGCTCAAGGCCGGAAACCGGGTGCTGATCTCTGCCCACGGCAATTCGCTACGGGCGCTCGTCAAGCACCTCTCCGGCATCTCGGACGAGGAGATCGCAAGCCTCGAGATCCCGACCGGCAAGCCGATCGTCTACCAGCTCGACGACGATCTTGCGGAAGTCGAGCGCTACTACCTCCACGAGCGGTGAAGAAGGGGCCGGGATGCGCCTGGCCTACATCTTCCTCGGCACGCTCTCGCTGATCCTGGCTGCGGCGGGCGCAGTGCTGCCGCTGCTGCCGACGGTGCCGTTCGTACTGCTTGCCGCATTCTTCTTCGCGCGAGGCCATCCGCCGCTCGAAGCCTGGCTGGTGCGCCATCCGCGCTTCGGACCGCACATCGTCGCGTGGCGCAGCCGCGGCGCGATCAGCAGGCGCGGCAAGCGAGCGGCGCTGCTTGCGTTCGCGATCAGCGCGGCGACCGGATTAGTCTTCGCGCCGCTCCCATGGAGCCTCGTGCCGCTGGCCGCGGCGGCGATCGGCGGAAGCTGGATCTGGACGCGGCCGGAAGCCTAGCCGCGGCGGGACCGACGTTCCACCTGCTCGGGAGCGAAGGACGCTCAGGCCTCCTCGCGGGCCCGGCTGAGGTTGCGGGCGGCACGGGCGAGCACGGCGCCGGCCTCATCTCCCGGCATGATGCCGGTGGTCGCGACGATCACCTCCAGCGGGATTTGGGCGCCGGCGAGGTCGAGCGGCGCGCGGGCGATACAGCGGGCCAGCCGCTCCCCGGTCTCGATCGCGCTGTTCTGATCGAGATGGTCGACGAGCAGGCCGAAGCCCACCTCATCGGTGCGCGCCAGCTGGTCTGTCGCGCGGATCAGGCCGCCGAGGGTGCGGGCGACCTGAGCGATGGCGGCCTGACCGACCGGCTCGCCATGACGCGCGACGATCGCCTCGATCCCCTTCAGCTCGAACGAGATCAGGGCGGCGGGCGTCCCGTGGCGCGCGGCATGACCGGCGACCCGTTCCACCTCCTGCGCGAAGCGGCGGGCATTGGCGAGACCGGTCAGCGCATCGCCTTCCGCCAGCGCTTCCAGCTGCTCGATCCGGCGCTGCGCGTCGGCAAGGGCGGCACGCAGAAGCTCGTTCTCCTGCGCGAGGCTGGCGGAGGATTCGGCGGCGAAGCGGGTCGACTGGTCGGACATGCGGCCACCCTATGCCGCACTTGGTTAAGATAGCACGAAGGCCTCGCATCGCGCTTTCCAGACATGCTCCTGTCGTGGCCTGACGATGACACGAGCGGAGCGCCTGTGCTCGCCCCCGCACCCGGACGCAAGGCGCCCCGAAACGGTGAGCCGCGCCGCCCGTTGCCACTCTCAAGAGGCCCGATTAGAGGTGCCGCATCGCCGCGTTGGAGAGGGTGGGGCATGGCAGTCGTCGGGATCATCATGGGCAGCCGCTCGGATTGGGAGACGATGCGCCATGCCGCCGAGACGCTCGACGAGCTCGGCGTCGCCTATGAGACGAAAGTCGTCTCCGCCCATCGTACCCCCGAGCGACTGTACGATTATGCCAGGGGTGCCGCCGCGCGCGGTCTGAAGGTGATCGTCGCCGGCGCCGGGGGCGCGGCCCATCTGCCCGGCATGGCGGCGGCGATGACCCGGCTGCCGGTGCTCGGCGTACCGGTGGAATCGAAGGCGCTGTCCGGCATGGACAGCCTCCTCTCGATCGTCCAGATGCCCGGCGGCATACCGGTTGGCACCCTGGCGATCGGCAAGGCCGGGGCGATCAACGCCGGCCTGCTCGCCGCGGCCATCCTTGCAACCTCGGACCCGGCGCTGGCCGCGCGCCTCGACGACTGGCGGCAGCGGCAGACCGAGAGCGTCGCGGAGAGCCCGGAATGACGATCCCGCCCGGCGCCACGATCGGGATCGTCGGCGGCGGCCAGCTCGGCCGCATGCTTGCCGTCGCCGCCGCGCAGCTGGGCTACAAATGCCATGTCTATGCGCCCGACGAGGCTCCGCCAGCGGCCGAAGTGTCGGCCCTGTTCACCCGCGGCGGCTGGGACGACGAGACGGCGCTCGCCCGCTTCGGCGCCAGCGTCGATGTCGCCACCTATGAGTTCGAGAACATCGCCGCCGGACCGCTGAGCGCGCTCGCAGCCGAGGCGCCGCTCTACCCGCCGCGCCGCGCCCTCGAGATCGCGCAGGACCGGATGCGCGAGAAGAGCTTCGTGCGTGATCTCGGCGGTCGTCCGCCGCGCTTCGCCGCCGTCTCGAGCCGGGAGGAGCTCGATGCCGCGCTGGCGGAGGTCGGGACGCCGGCGGTGCTCAAGACGCGCCGCTTCGGCTATGACGGCAAGGGTCAGGCCCGAATCCTGGCACCGGAAGATGCCGCCGGGGCCTGGGAGGCCGTTCGCGGCGCGCCGTCGATCCTGGAGGCGTTCGTCGATTTCAGCGCCGAATTCTCCGTTCTCCTCTGCCGCGGCGAGGACGGCGAGACCGTGACCTGGCCGGTCCCGCGCAACACCCATGAAGACGGTATCCTCGCCCGTTCGGAAGCGCCGGCGCCGGCGGAGCTCGCGCCCCAGATTCGCGAGGCCGAGGCGCTGGCCCGTGAGGTCGCCGACGCGCTCGATTATGTCGGCGTGCTGACGCTCGAGTTCTTCGCGACACCCGAGGGGCCGATGTTCAACGAAATGGCGCCGCGGGTCCACAATAGCGGACACTGGACGATCGAGGGCGCCCTCACCTCGCAGTTCGAGAATCATGTTCGTGCGATCTGCGGTCTGCCGCTCGGCGCGACGGACCTGGTCGCGGCGCGAGTGGAGATGTGGAACCTGCTCGGCGACGCCGCCGACCGATGGGCAGATATCCTTGCCGACCGCACCGCCCACCTCCACCTCTACGGCAAGGGTGAGGCGCGCCGGGGCCGCAAGATGGGGCATGTCACGAGGCTGATGCGGTAGAAGTTCGGAGCGCCGGGCCGCCGGCGCCCGGCCTCGCCAGACATGGAAAAGGGCCGCCGCAGGTTCGCTGCGGCGGCCCTTCTTGCGAATGCCCTCTTATTGCGCCGGCGCGGCGGCTGGCGGGGTCGCCGCCGCCGGCTTGATGACCTCGACAGGAAGGCCGAGGCCGGTCAGCTGCGGGCGGACCTTGGCGGCATCGCCGACCACGACCCAAACGATCTTCTTCGGATCGATCACCTTGCGCGCGGCCTGATCGAGCTGCGCGGCCGTCATTCCCCGGTAGCGGTCAGCGATCGTCTCCCAATAATTGTCGGGTCGCCGATACAGCGCGTTGGAGCGCAGCGCGCTGAGCACCGCTCCCGAAGTCTCGAACTGCCCGGCGAGCTCGCGGGTATTGCCGTTGATGACCCGCTGGAGCTCGGTCGCGGTGACCCCGTTCGCGCCGGTGAAGCCGCTGATCTGCGACATCAGCTCCCGGATCGCCGGACCGGTCTTGTCGGCCTGGACCGGCGCGCTGATCACATAGGGCACGAGATCCTCGCGCAGGCTGACCGAGCTCGATGAGCCGTAGGACCAGCCCTTGGTCTCGCGCAGATCCATGTTGATGCGCGACAGGAAGTCGCCGCCGAGCACCTCGTTGGCGGAGGTCAGCAGCAGCAGATCCTCGGTGCCGCGGACGGGCAGGACGTAGCCCGCGGAGATCAGCGACTGCGGGGACTGCGGCCGATCGACCAGGATGATCCGCGAGCGCGGCGCCGGCGGAGTCGCCGCGAAGGTCTTTGTACCCTTGGGCGACGCGGGCGCGGCCCAGTTGCCAAACCTCGCCTCGAGCTGCGGGACGAGCTCGGCCAGCGGCACGTCGCCCACCGCGAAGATGGTGAGGTTGTCCGGCCGGATCCACGCCTGGTGGAAGCGGATCAGATCGTCGCGAGTGAGACGGCGAACCACGTCCGGATCACCGGTCCCGGTCGGCGAGCGGCCGTAGGGATGCGCCGTTCCGTAGAGCGCCGCCGGCAGGGTGCGCGCGGCGATCGTCCCCGGCTGCGTGAGCTCCTGCGCGATGCGGGTGAGCTGCTGCGCGCGCAGCCGCTCCACCTCGCCCGGATCGAAAGCCGGGTTGCGGACGACGTCGGCGAGCAGATCGAGCGAGCGGCCGAGGTTCGGAGTCAGCGCGTCGAGGCCGACGACGGTGCGGTCGAGCGACGCGCCCGTTCCGATCCCGGCGCCGAGCCGCTCCTGCTCCTCGGCGATCTGGATGGAGTTGCGGGTGGTCGTGCCCTCGGTCAGCAGCTCGAGCATCAGCGACTGGGTGCCGAGTGCGTTGGCGGGGTCCGCGGCAACGCCGGCGTTGAACTCCAGCGTCACTCGGGTGACCGGGACAGCCGTGCGGCGGGCATAGACGATTGGAATGCCGTTCGAGAGGGTTGCCCGCTCGACCTCCGGGAAGTCGAGATTGCCGATCGCGCCGACCGGCGGAAGCGGCCGCTTGGCGGTCGGCTGCTGCGCGGTCGCGCCGCCGCCCGACTGATCTTCGGCGACGAACGGCAGCGGCGCCAGCGGCTTCTCGCCGGCCTGCGGACGGCGATAGTAACGCGGACGCTGGCTTGCCGCGCTGCCCTTGGAGGCAGCCGCTTCCTCATAGGCACCACGCTCGCCGGGATCGACGCGGAGCGCGTACACCGGGCGGGTCAGCCACTTCTGCATCGCCTTGCGCACGTCCTCAGGCGTCACGCGGGCATAAGCGAGCAGCTGCTTGCGATAGAATTCCGGATCGTTGGCGTAGAGCGTGCCCTCGGCCAGGGCGACGGCCTTGCCGCCGAAACCGCCGACCTGCTCAAGGCCGCGGATCCGGCCGGCGACGTCGCTCGTCACCATCCGTTGCACCTCGTCCTCGGTCGGACCGTTGGCGATGTAATCCGCGAGGATCGCATCGAGACGTCGGGCGACGACGTCCGGATCGACGCCGGGCTTCACGTCCGCGGTGACCTCGAACAGGCTGACGCGGTGGAACGGCTGTAGCGAGGCCGTGACGCGGACGGCGGTCTGGTCCTTGCGGACGAGCTCGTTGTCGAGGCGGGAGCTGGCAAGGCCGCCGAGGATGCCGGCAGCGACATCGAGCGGAACCATGTCCTCGCTGAGCAGGCCGGGCACCGCCCAGTTGCGGTAGAGGCGGGTATTGGCGACGCGATCGTGCATCACCTCGGACTTGGCCGCCGACAGCGTCGGCACGTCGGCCCGGGCCGGGTTGTTGACCGGTCCGCGGGGAATGTCGCCGAAATACTTCTCGACCAGCGGCCGCGCCTCTGCGGCCGAGACGTCGCCCGCGATCACCAGAACCGCGTTGTTCGGGCCGTAGCGAGAGCGGAACCATTGCTTGACGTCGGCCAGGCTCGCCTTGTCGAGATCGGCCATCGAGCCGATCGTCGAGTGGTGATAGGGGTGCCCCTCGGGGAAGAGCGCCTCGAGCTGGGCGTATTCGACGAGGCCGAACGGCTCGTTGTCGCCCTGGCGCTTCTCGTTCTGGACGACTCCGATCTGGTTGGTCAGCTTCTCCTGGGTGACGGCGCCGAGCAGGTGACCCATACGGTCGCTCTCGAGGAACAAGGCGCGTTCCAGCGCCGGCCGCGGAACGGTCTGGAAATAGTTGGTGCGGTCGAACCAGGTCGTGCCGTTGAAATCGGTGGCGCCGATTTCCTTCAGCGGCTCGAAATAGTCGCCCGGCGCGTTTTCCGAGCCGTTGAACATCAAATGCTCGAACAGGTGCGCGAAGCCGGTCTTGCCGGCCGGCTCGTCCTTGGACCCGACATTGTACCATACGGAGACGGCGGCGACGGGCGCCTTGCGATCCTCGTGAACGATGACGCGCAGTCCGTTGTCGAGGGTGAATTGCTCGTAGGGGATGTTGACCTGCTCGACGAGCGAGGCGACCGAGGCGAGGCCCTGATCGGCGGGCGCCGCCTCGGCCGCGGGCGTCGCCTCGCTGCTCGAGGCGACCGTTCCGCCGCCCCCGTCGTCCGCTGTCGTCGTGCACGCCGGCAAGGCGAAGGCACCGAGCATGAGGAGGGGGAGCAGCATGCTGCGCATCGGCAATTCTCCGAATCTGTTATCGCGCGCCACCATACAAAGGGTGGCGCGACGCGCAACCGCCACGGTCCGCTGCTTCGCCGCGCTCGGCGGTTCGCCCTGAGGCATGGCGCCGCCAGACGAGAGATAGGCAAGATCCGGCTACCCCGCGGCTATCGCGGCCGCTGAAAATTGCTGTAGGAAGTGCCCGCCTTCGCTCAATATCCCGGGAAATCCCATGCGTCACGCGTTGTTCGGTACTGCCCTTCTTGCCCTCACCGCTTCCTCGATCAGTTTCGCCCAAGCGCCTGCCGGCGAGCCGGAGTTCACGCCCGAGCGGTTCCGCTCGCACGTCGCCTTCCTGGGCGATGACCGCCTGGAGGGCCGCGACGCCGGCACCCGCGGCTACGATCTCGGCGCTCTGTACGTCGCCACACAATTCGAGGGGCTGGGCCTCAAGCCGGCCAATGGCGACAGCTGGTATCAGCAGGTTCCGTTCGTGAAGTTCGCAATCGATCCGAGCAGGTCGGCGGTGACCGTCGGCGGGCGGCGCTTCGCCCATGGCGCCGAGGTCACGGTGAGCCCGAGTGCGGAGCAAGGACCTCGGACATTCGAGGCACCCGTGGTGTTCGTCGGCTACGGCATCGACGCGCCGGAGATCGGCATCGACGACTACAAGGGCCTCGACGTCCGCGGAAAGATCGTCGCCATGCTCGGCGGCACGCCCAAGGGCCTGCCGAGCGACATCGCCGCCCACCTGAACAGCGAGAAAAGGCGGATGGCCGAGAAGAACGGCGCCGCCGGAATCATCTCGCTCCGCACCACGCGCGAGGCGGCGATGCGCCCCTGGGCGCGGGCCGTGGCGCGCGCCGGAGAGCCGGCGATGAGCTGGGTCGGCAAGGACGGCAAGGCCTTCTCGCCCGCCCCGGCTATCGGCTTCCGGGCCACGTTCGACACGCCGGCCGCCGAAGCGCTGTTTGCCGGCGCGCCGCGGACGCTCGCCCAGGTGCTCGCGGACGCCGAGCGCGAGGGGAGCAAGCCGAAGGGCTTTGCGCTGAAGCCGCGCGTGCGCTTCGATCAGGCGAGCACCGTCGAGCGCACGACCAGCCCCAACGTGCTCGCGGTCCTGCCCGGTTCGGATCCGACCCTCGCCGCCGAGCACGTGCTGCTGATGGCGCATCTCGACGGGCTCGGCGTGCACGACCGGGAAGGTGACGACGACATCCACAACGGCGCGATGGACAATGCGACCGGCGTCGCGACGCTGATCGAGGTCGCGCGGGCGATGACCAGCGGCGGCCAGCGGCCGAAGCGGTCGATCCTCTTGGCGGCGGTCACGGCCGAGGAGGACGGCCTGCTCGGCGCACAATATCTCGCGAACAATCCGGCGGTCGAGAAGCTCGTCGGTGTCGTCAACCTCGACATGCCGGTCCTGCTCTACGACTTCAAGGACGTGATCGCATTCGGTGCCGAGCATTCCACCATGGGGCCGATCGTCGCGCGCGCCGGCGCCCGCATGGGGGTCAAGCTCAGCCCCGATCCGCTGCCGCAGGAAGGCCTGTTCACCCGCTCCGATCATTATCGCTTCGTCCAGCAGGGCATTCCGTCGGTGTTCCTGATGACCGGCTTCGAGAACGGCGGGCAGGAGAAGTTCACCGGCTTCCTCTCGGGCGCCTACCACAGCCCCAAGGACGACCTGAACCTGCCGTTCGACTGGCAGGCGGGCGCCAAGTTCGCGAAGCTCAACTATCTGATCGCCAGGGAGATCGCCGACGCGCCTGAGGCGCCGCGCTGGTATTCGGACAGCTTCTTCGGAAAGACGCTGGCGCCCAACGCCCCCAAGGCGAAGCGCTGAGACAGGGGCTCGGGCTCGGCAGGCGCGCCGAGCCCGAGCCTGGCACGACGGCGAAACAGGGGAAAAACAGGCCCCGCGTTCGCGGCCGCCAGCAGCTCAGTCGGCGGGTGGCGCAGAGGCCGTGTCTCGGCGCGGCTGTGCGGCGGGTAAGAAGTCGTTGACCGCGTTGCCGCCCCTGTCGAGATCCCATCCGTGGCCGACGAACGCGGCAATTCGCCGCTCCGCGAGACGATCGGCACCGGCCTGGACGTAACGAGAGGGCTCGCCTCCCAAGCACCTAGCGCCATGCACAGAAACGCGGCCGCTGCCCGCCGCATCATCCGGCTTCCAGACCCTCGATCCGGCGAACAGCGACAGCCATCATGGCACCACGGTCGTGAACAGATAGACGCCGAGGATGACCAGGTGAACGACGCCCTGGAGGATCGTGGTGCGCCCGGTGGCGAGGGTCAGCGAGGTGACGATCAGGGTCAGGAAGAGGAGCACGATTCCCTTGGGATCGAGACCGAGGGCGATCGGCAGCTCCACCGCCAACGAGAGAGCCGCGACGGCCGGGATCGAGAGGCCGATCGTCGCGAGGGCCGAGCCCAGGCCGAGATTGAGGCTGGTCTGGAGCCGGTTGGCGAGCGCCGCGCGCACCGCCGCGACGCTCTCGGGAAGCAAAACCAGCGCCGCGATGATGACGCCGACGACGCTGCGCGGAGCGCCGACGGAGGCGACCGCTGCCTCGATCGGCGGCGCCAGCGACTTGGCCAGGAGAACCACGGCGACGAGGCAGGCGACGAGCAGCAGGGAGGAAACGAGAGTCTGCCTGTTGGTGGGGGGATCGGCATGGACGTCCTCGTCGGCGGCGAGAGACATGGGCGGCAGGAAATAGTCGCGATGGCGGACGGACTGGACCGCGACGAACGTGCCGTAGAGGAGGACTGAGACGACCGCCACGAAGGCGAGCTGAGAGGGTGCGTAGACCGGCCCTGGCTCGCTCACCGTGAAATTCGGCAGCACCAGAGTGAGCGTCGTCAGCGCGCAGATCGTCGCGAGCGACGCGCTCACCCCCGTCTGACGGAAGGCCTGCTCGCGGTGGCGGATGGCGCCGATCAGGATGCAGATGCCGAGCAGTCCGTTGAGGATGATCATCACGGCAGCGAAAACGGTATCGCGTGCGAGCGTCGCCGCGTCGGCGCCTCCCGCCGACATCAAGGTGACGATGAGCCCCAGCTCGATCACCGTCACGGCGACGGCGAGCAGAAAGGTGCCGAACGGCTCTCCGACACGGTGCGCGATCAGCTCGGCGTGGTGCACCGCCGCAAGGACGGCAAGGATGAGGCCGAGGGCGAGCAGCACGGCGGGCAAGGCGCCGCCGAAGCCGAGCGCGATGAGGGTCCAGCCGATCGCCGGCGCGAGCCACGTCCAGTGCCGGATGATCCACTGCATCGCGCCTCTCTAACGTGGCAGGACGGATCGGGCCAGAATGTTCGGCTTCGTCAGCCGACTGGAAGGCCCTCGAGCTTGCGGGCGCAGCTGCCGTCGCCAACCCCGATGTCTCGCTCCGCTCCGCGCGACACTTGGGGAATGACGAGCACATCCCGCTCGGCATGCGAAACGACGTCTTCGGCGACGCTGCCGACGACGAAGCGAGCGAGGCCGGTCCGCTGGCTCGTGCCGACGACGATCAGCGACGTCTCCGCCTCGTCGGCCGCTTCGAGGATGGTTCTCCCGGTTGTGCCATGGATCGGCACCACGCGGCGTGCGGTCTTCCCGAGCCCGCTTTGTGCCACACAGCGCTTCAGCGCGCTTTCGGCGTCGCGGGCTCGACCCGTCAGATAGTCGTCGATCGCGGCCTGCTCCGCCGGTCCGCGCTGCATCACGCCCAGCGCCGGAACGTCGAAGGCGTGCATGGCGACGACCGTGCGAGCGCCGAGAGTGTCCAGGTCGCGCAGGCGGGCGGCGAGCGACGGCTCGGCGGCCGGATCCAGCGCAAGCAGGGCGCTCGCATAAGGCGCGGACGGTACGCCGGCGGCCATCAGCACGGGACGCGGACTTCGGGCGATCGTCCGCTCGGCCGTCGTGCCGACGAAGACGTCCCGCAGCCGACGCCGATGCGGGCCGAGCACGATCAGATCGGCGCCAGTGACGTCGGCGGCGTCCAGTATCGCCGAGGCGGCGTCTCCTGTGACGACAGCCGGCGTCGCCGCGACATCATCGAATGTGCCGAGAGTGCGCGCCGTCTCCTTCAGGATCGCGGCGGCGGCCGCGACCTCGGAGCGGACGAGGTCGACGGGCCGATCGCCGTCGACGACATGAACCAGGGTGAGCCGGGCCGAGGCGCCGCGCGCCAACAGGGTAGCGCGACGCAAGGCGCGATCCGAGCGGGTCGAGAAATCGGTGGCGACGAGAATATGCTTCAGCATCGATGGCTCCTTTGATGCCTTGCGGCCGGCTTCCTCGGCGGAGGCGGACCGCACAAGTGTTCGGGAGGGCGAAGGGCCGGTGGCGGCCCGGCGGCTTCAGTCGGCGAGGACGACACTCACTGGGTCGCTCGCCGGAAAGGTGTCGCGCAACGCCGCGTCGAGGAGCGCACTCTGACGCTCCGCACGGTGGCGGGACGGCGCCTGTACCGGGCTTGGTGTCGGCACAGGACGAGAATGGGGTTTCATGGCTTCGTCTCCTCAGGGCGATGCGCGGCGCGGCGGCCTCGGCACCCATGGCCGCGGGGAATTATCTCGTGAGCGATAGGCCTTCACGACCGCCCGCTCGCAGAGGTCTGCGCCTTCGCCTTTGCGTTGAAGTCTTATACCTCGACCGGCGCCGCATTTAGGGGCGAAGAGCGAGCGGTTTTCCGCAGGGTCTGCGGAAAGCCGCCGACCGGAGAGCAGATCGTCCTGCCCACCACGAAACCGCTGGCGACGCGATTCGTCAGTCGGTCGGCACCGGATAGCCGACGAAGACCTTGGGCTTGCCCATCAGGACATGGGTGTTGATGCGGTCGCCGCCGACGCTCGCGGCAGTGAGCTGCTCGCCGAGCCGGGTCCACTCGGCCATATCGGCCACCACGACCTTCAGCAGATAGTCGAACGCGCCGCTGACGTGCGAGACCTCGACGATCTGCGGAAGCGCCTTCACCGCCGCTTCGAAACGGGCAAGATCGCCCGGACCGTGCGCCTTCAGCGTCACTTCGGCGAACAGGACCAGTCCGGCACCGAGGCTGAACGGATCGAGCCGCGCATGATAACCTTCGATCACGCCCGCTCGCTCCAGCCGGCGCACGCGCGCGAGGCAGGCGCTGGGCGAGAGCGCCACCCGTTCGGACAGTGCCTGGTTGGTGAGCCGCCCCTCCGCCTGCAGGCAGGCGAGGATCCGCCGGTCGATTCGGTCGAGAGCGATTGTTGCGGCCATCAGGCCAATGAACCGCAGAGTCTGCGGCCAGGGTCAAGGCCTTCGATGCCACCTGCCGCGCGAGCTTGGCTACATTTCAGGTCCAGGAGCCGCCGCGAGCCGCGGCAGCAATCACGGGAGACTAGACATGACCCTTCGCGAAAAGATCGAGATCGCCCTGTTCGGTTCCACCCTCGTGTTCGGCCTTCCGGCAGCGATCGTCGCAGGCATGGTCGTGGGCGGCTGAGGCGCCGGGCGCCTTTCCCTCCGCAGCGGAAGGATTGATGTCGCGGGCAGCGACATCCTATCGGATGAATGACGGCGCCGCGCGCAGCGATCGCGCGCATCGGATGGGGTGCGGCTGGGAGGATAGATGAGACAAGCCGGATTTCTGTCGATCGTAACGGCCGCCCTGCTCGGCGCATGCGCCGTGCCCAGCGCCACCGTTACGCCCGCATGGGTCGCCACAGACCTCGTCGGCGACGGCGTCTTCACCAGCGGAATCGAGGGTCCGGCGGTTGGTCCCGACGGTGCGCTCTACGTCGTCAATTTCGGGCGCGAGGGCACGATCGGCCGCGTTGGGGAGCCCGGCCGCGTGTCGGGAGAAGCGGCCCTCTTCGTCACCCTTCCCGCCGGCAGCATCGGCAACGGCATTCGTTTCCTGAGGGACGGTCGGATGCTGGTCGCCGACTACAGGGGCCACCGTATCCTCGCCGTGACGCCGAGGGGCACGATCGCGACCTATGCCGAGCTGCGCGGAGCGAACCAACCCAATGACATCGCGCTCGCGCCGGATGGCGACGTCTATGCGAGCGACCCAGACTGGAAGAACGGTACCGGACAGATCTGGCGGATCGGCCGCTCCGCCACGGCCGCGATCGTCGAGGACGGAATGGGCACGACCAACGGGATCGAGGTCAGCCCGGACGGCCATCGCCTCTACGTCGCGGAAAGCGTGCAGCGCCGGATCTGGCTCTATGATCGCGCGAGTGACGGCTCGCTGTCGGGCAAGCGCCTGTTCGCCAGCTTCCCCGACCATGGTCTCGACGGCATGCGGTGCGACATGGCCGGCAACCTCTACGTGACCCGCCACGGGGCCGGAAAGGTGGCGGTGCTCGCGCCGGACGGATCGCTGGTGCGCGAAGTTGCGCTCAAGGGCAAATTGCCGAGCAACCTCGCCTTCGGCGGCGGCGACGGTCGGACCGTCTACGTCACCCTGCAGGACCGAGGCGCAATCGAGACGTTCCGCAGCGAGCTGCCGGGGCGCGAATGGCGGGGAGCGCAGGCACCGCAGCGTCGTTAGCCGCGCTGGCCACGCTCCCGCGACGTTCAGGCCGTAGCCAGCCCCGCATCCGCTGTTTCGACCAGCGCGATGAAGGCTTCGGTGAAGGCGGGTATGTCCTCCGGCTTGCGACTGGTGACGAGATTGCCGTCTTTCGCCACTTCCTGATCAACGACATTGGCGCCGGCGTTGCGCAGGTCGGTGCGGATCGAGGGCCAGCTGGTGACGGTGCGGCCGCGGATCACATCGGCCTCGGCAAGCAGCCAGGGGCCGTGGCAGATGGCGGCGACCGGCTTCCCCGCCTCGACGAAAGATCGGACGGTCTCGACCACTTCATCCTCGGTTCGCAGCTTGTCCGGGTTCTTCGTGCCGCCGGGCAGCAGGAGAGCGTCGAAGGCGCGAATGTCTACCTCGCCGAGCTCCGCGTCCGGCGTGATCGTGGCACCCTTGTCGCCCTCGATTTCGTCGCGCGACAGCGAGGCGAGCGTCACGTCGGCTCCGCGTTGCTTCAGGGTGTTCAGCGGATCCATCAGCTCCGAGTCCTCGAAGCCGTTGGTGGCGATGATCAGGATCTTCGCTTGCGCGATATCGGGCATGGTCTCCTCCTCGGAATCTGCCCAGCCAACCGTCAAGAGGATGCGCTGTTCCCTGGTTACGGCTCAAAGCCGGTAGGAACGGACGGAGTGCCGAGGGATTGACCATCGGCCGAGGTTCGACGCCGACCCGAAGGCGCCGCCGGCCCGCCCCGGAAATAGGAGAGCATTCGTCGCGAGGCTCGGCTCTCCGGAGACACAGGTAGAGGCATGAGCAAGATCAACAGGCCGCTGAGGCTCGGCTTTCCAGTGAAGGCAATGGGGCGACCGGGGCTGAAGAGCAACGACACGCGGCGCTGGCAGAAGAACCCGCACCTCAAATGCTCGCTGGAGCATGTCGATCAGATCCTCGACTATCTCCGTGAGGTGGGCCTCGACATGTACCGGCTGAGCTCGGACCTCGCACCTTATGCCACCCATCCGGACATGCCGCAGTTTCACGACATGGTGGCGGAGAGCGACGCGGAGCTTGCTGCGTTCGGCCGCAAGGCGCGCGAGTACGACATCCGCCTCTCCTTTCATCCGTCGCAATACGTCCTGCTGAACAGCCCCGATCCGAAGCTCACCGCGAAGAGCATCTGGGATTTCGCCTCCCAGGCGGAGATGCTCGATCGAATGGGCGCCGGCGACGAGGCCGTGCTCGTCACCCATGTCGGCGGAGTCTATGGTGATCACGAGGCAAGCCGCGCGCGCTGGATCGAGGGCTGGGAGCAGTGCCCCGACCATGTGAAGCGGCGGCTCGTTCTCGAGAATGACGACATCCGCTTCTCGGCCGCCGACGTGCTCTGGATCCACGAGCGAACCGGCGTGCGCCTCGTGTTCGACTACCAGCACTTCTGGTGCCTGAATCCGGAGCGGCTCGAGATGCGCCCGACGCTCGAGCGGTTCCTCGCCACCTGGCCGGATGGGGTCCGGCCCAAGATCCACTTTTCCTCGCCGCGCACCGAAATGCGTGAAGTGAAGCGCAGCGTCTCGGCTGGAGAGCGGGCGCGGCTGAAGGCCGGCAAGACCCGCAAAGGCGAGGTGACCAAGGCGCCGCTGAAGGCCGCGGCGCGGGTGAAGACGGTGCTGGTGCCGCCGATCTGGACCGGCCACGCCGACTTCACGAACCCGTTCGAGTTCGCGACCTTCATGCGCACGGCCGAAGGCCTCGAGTTCGACGTGATGATGGAGGGCAAGGCCAAGGACATCAGCCTGCTGAAGCTGCGACCGGACCTGCTCCGCTTCGCGCCGGACGTCGCGGAACGGTTCGGCATCTGCCCCTCCGAAGCCGAACGATTGGCGCAGCAGGAACAGAGCCTCGACCAGGGGATCGTGGCCGAGCCGGGGCCCGATGTGGACGAAGGCGGCGCGATCGCGGCGGAGTGACGTAACTCGAGTAAGCGGCGTGCGGCTCCACGTCTGCCTCGCTCCCCACTCGGTACAATTGAGGGCGGCGAGCATTCTCCGTGTGCGCCGCACCGCCCCGCAGTCCGGCTTTCATTTGCCCCTCTCCCCGCGTCAGAGCGACAGATCGTTCATCGTCCGGAGGATCGACCGCCCAGCAATCCCCGCGCCTGAAGCCACGCCTCGAGAGCGAGCGGCCATTTGTCGGCGGCGAGGCCGCGGGGACGCATGCCGAAGCCGTGCCCGCCTTTCTCGTAGAGGTGGAGCTCGGCGGGGAGGCCGGCGCGGGTCCAGGCTTGGTAGATTTCGACGCTCTTCCGCGACGGCACCTGGGGATCGTCCTGCGCAGCGACGACGAACACCGGCGGTGCGCCAGCCGCTGGAGCCTGCGCCGCCGGCATCGCGCCGTAGACGCTTACCGCAAAGTCGGGGCGCGTCGCGGGATCCGGGGCAAGCGCCGCGTCCATCGTAACGATCGCGCCGGCGGAGAAGCCGATCATGCCCACCCGATCCGGCGCAATACCGTATTTCGCGGTGTCCGCGCGGACGAGGCGGAGCGCCTGCACGGCATCCGCCACGGCGAGGCGGCGGGCCGGCTCGGTTCGCGCCAGAAAGGCATCGAAGCTCTCGGGGCCCGTCGGCGCCTCGTCGCCTGGCGGCCGGACACGGTATTTCAGCACGAAAGCGGTGACGCCGCGCGCGGCCAGCCACCGCCCGACCTCGAGACCGTCCATGTCCCACGCCAGAGCGCGGAACGCGCCGCCGGGCAGGACCACAACCGCCGTCCTGCTCGCCGCCGGACCTTCCGGGCGGAAGACGGTGAGCGTGGGGTTGCTTACGTTCGTGACGATGTGGACCTTCCCGGAGACCGGCAGCTCCGCGTCGAGCTCGACCTCGTCGCCGGTCCAGGTCTCGGAGCCGGGCGCCGCCCCGCGCCAGATCCGCACGATCTCGGGCTGCGCCGCGCCGGACCGGCCAGCCTCGGAGGACTCGCAGGCGGGTGCCGTGACCGCCAGCAGGATCGCAGCGAGAAGGGCCCTCCGCCACGGCACATCGCCTCTCATCGCACTCTCCCCCACGACCGACCCATTCTTCGCGTCGCGCGCGTTTCGTTCCACGGCTTCGCGCCGTCCGCAATGGGTGCGGCGGAAACGAGGCGACCGCCCTTGCCCGGGATTGCCGAAATCGGCTGAGCTCCGGCTGACGCTCTGGTCGAGTGGCCGAACAAGACCTAGATCAGGCGCAACGCTCTCTTCTCCCGAGGTTTCCCCATGCGCAATCTCTCCCACGTCTTCCTTTTCGGTTGCGCGGCCGTCGTGGCCGCGCCGGCGCTCGCGGCGGCGGCGCTGGCCGGAGTCGACACCAGCTACATCGACCGGAGTGTCGTTCCCGGCGACGATTTCGATGCTTATGCCAACGGCGCCTGGCGCAAGTCGGCCGAGATCCCGGCGGACCGTTCGAGCATCGGCGTCGGCTACGACGTGTTCCTGAAGGCCGAGAAGCGCAATGCCGAGATCATCCAGGGCGTCGGCGCCGCGAAGCCGGCGGCGGGTAGCGATGCCCGGCGCATCGCCGATTATTATGCCGCCTATCTCGATACGGCGGCAATCGAGCGGCGCGGCCTCGCGCCTGTTCAGCCCGAGCTCGCGCGGATCGCGGCGATCAGGGACAAGGCCGCGCTTGCCGCCAAGCTTGGCGCCAATTTGCGCGCAGACACCGACTCGCTGAACGCGACCAATTTCTGGACCGAGAACCTGTTCGGCCTGTTCGTCACTCAGGACCTCGCGCGGCCCGACGTCACCGTCCCCTATCTGATGCAAGGCGGCCTCGGCCTGCCGGATCGCGATTACTATCTCTCGGACAAGCCGGAGATGGCGGAGCTGCGCACCGCCTATCGCGCCTACGTGGAACGGTTGCTGACGCTCGGCGGCCTCTCCGAGCCGGCGGCGCGCGCCGACCGGATTGTGGCACTCGAGGCGAAGATCGCCGCGGCTCATGCCGACATCCAGAGCAGCCAGGACGCGCACAAGGTCGAGGCGTGGAAGCGTGGCGATTTCGCCGCAAAGGCTCCGGGTCTGGACTGGACCGGCTTCTGGCAGGCGGCGCGGCTTCCCGATCAGCAGGATTTCTCGGTCTGGCAGCCGGCCGCGGTGACCGGCCTTGCGCGCCTGGTCGGCAGCGAGCCGCTGCAGAGCTGGCAGGACTGGCTCGCCTTCCACACGCTCAACCAATATTCGTCGGTGCTCCCCAAGGCGCTCGACGACGCCCACTTCGATTTTTACGGCAAGACGATGAACGGCACCCCGGCGCAGCAGAGCCGCGAGCGCCGGGCGATCGCCTCCGTCAACGGAAACCTCGGCGACGCAGTGGGCAAGATCTACGCCGAGCGCTATTTCCCCGCCTCGTCCAAGGCCGAGATCGAAGCGATGGTGAAGAACATCGTCGCGGCGTTCGACGCGCGAGTGGCGGCGCTCGACTGGATGGCGCCGGAGACCAAGGCCGAAGCGCGGCGCAAGCTGCAGGTGCTTGAGGTCGGCGTCGGCTACCCCGATCAGTGGCGCGACTATTCCTCGCTCGAGATCCGGGCTGACGACCCGTTCGGCAATGCGTGGCGGGCGCAGGATTATGAATATCTCCACCAGATCGCGAAGATCGGAAAGCCGGTCGATCGCAGCGAATGGTGGATGACGCCGCAGACGGTGAACGCCATCAACCTGCCGCTGCAGAATGCGCTGAACTTCCCGGCGGCAATCCTCGAATCTCCTTATTTCGACGCGAAGTTCGACGCGGCGGCCAATTACGGCGCGATCGGATCGGTGATCGGCCACGAGATCAGCCACAGCTTCGACAATCTCGGCGCCGATTTCGATTCGAGCGGCAAGCTGCGCAACTGGTGGACGCCGGCCGATCTTAAGCGCTTCGAGCAGGCGGGCGCGGCGCTGGCCGCGCAATATGACGCTTATGAGGCGCTACCGGGACTCAACCTCAAGGGCGAACAGGAGCTGGGCGAGAACATCGCCGACGTTGCCGGTCTCGCCGCCGCCTATGAGGCCTATCACAAGTCGCTCGGCGGCAAGCCGGCGCCGGTGATCAACGGCCTGACAGGCGATCAGCGCTTCTTCCTCGCCTTCGCCCAGGGCTGGCGCAGCAAGATGCGCGACAAGGCGCTGCGCGCCCGCATCGCTACCGACGTTCACGCCCCGGCGATGTGGCGCGTGCAGACGGTGCGCAACCTCGACGCCTGGTATCCGGCGTTCCAGGTGAAGCCGGGCCAGAAGCTCTATCTCGAGCCGAAGAGCCGCGTGAAGGTCTGGTAAGCGGCTGGGCGAGGCCCCCGCGGCCTCGCCCGAGCATTTCCCACCGGCGGACCCTCGAGGAGCCGCTCGCCCTTACCGCCGGCTTCTCCTGTGCCGGCGGCGGTAAGACCGCGGCGAGGGTCGGCGTCGCGGGCAAGTTCTAGAACGTCCGCAAAACTACCCGAGAAGGAACGTCGGACAGCGGCGCACGCGGTTCAGCGGGACGACCGCGAGGCATCAGCCTTTCGGGTCGAGCGCGGTCTTCAACTCGCGAACGTCGCCGATCGCGGCGCCGCGATCGCCTTGTTCTCCGTGGGGAAAGATCGCGTCCAGGCGCTGCTTCAGCGTCATGGCGAACTCCTCCCGGCCGTGGCCGCGGCGATGGGCAAGCGTGATCTCCTGGTGGATCGCATTCTTGATCCGCTCGACCGCTTCAAGATCGATCACGCCCGCGCGGACGAGCTCGGAGCAGAGCTGAAGCAGTCCCACCGTGGTGGCGTGCGCCCGCAGGCCGATGAACTCGAGTGTGTCGTGAAGCTGTTGCGCCTCGTCGGGCCCTGCATCCATGGCGTCTCAATGGCTCCTGTTTCGTGAAGACGCCTCGGCGCCGCTGCTGGCATTGTCGGCGCTCTGCTCCGCAAGCGCCTGCGCCTGGTCGACGGCCTGCTCGATCTCGGCCCGCCCGTGCGGCGAAGGCTCCGCCTGTCGGCCGCAGGCCGCCGCGGCCAGCACGACCGGAAGGAGCAGAATGGAACGGACACGCCGACCCACCGCGCGCCCGCTCCGCCTCCTCCGAAGGAATTCGCGGCCCACCTTTTCCCTGCTGCCTAGAACGGCAGGCCGTGCTGCAGGAAGAATGTCACTGCCCCGACGGTGAAGCCGAGAACGCCCATCGAGAAAGGGTGCGCTGCGAGAGACTTGAGGCGTGCCATATTCCAATCCTGAACCCGCTCCGGAAGTTGGAGCGCTCGCCGCCGGCTCGGCCCGCAGGCCGGAGCAGCATGTCAACAGCTGCTGACTTACGCGCCGGCGCGGCCGCATGTCAACACATGTTGATTTGCCATCGCGCCACTCTCCTTGCCTTTCGGGACCAACGCTGAAGCTTTATCGGGGCGAGGGCGCTGGCGGAGGATGCGGAGCAGTCGCGGTCGGCTGCCGGCCGCCCCTTGTGTTGCCTTTGAGCAACACCATATCTTCTGCAAAGGGCAAAAGAGAGGGTCCGATGAACCTGGAAAAATTCACCGAGCGGGCGCGCGGGTTTTTGCAGGCGGCGCAGACGGTTGCGGCGCGCATGAACCATCAGCGCATTGCGCCGGCGCATCTGCTGAAAGCGCTGATCGAGGACGAGCAGGGCATGGCATCCGGGCTCATAGCCCGGGCCGGCGGCAGCGCCCAGGCGACCGCACGCGAGGTGGACGAGTTGCTGGCCAAGGTGCCGGTGGTCTCGGGCAGCGGAGCGACCGCGGCGCCGTCGCTCGACGGCGAGACGATCCGCGTGCTCGATAGCGCCGAGCAGATCGCGCAGAAAGCCGGTGACAGCTACGTGACGGTCGAGCGGATGCTGCTCGCCCTCACCATGTCGAAGACGGACGCGGGCAAGGCGCTCCAGGATGCGGGCGTGCGGCCCGAAGCCCTTAACGCCGCGATCAACGAGCTGCGTGGCGGCCGCACCGCCGATACCCAGACGGCCGAGGACCGCTATGACGCGCTGAAGAAGTTCGCGCGCGACCTCACCGAAGCGGCCCGCGAGGGCAAGCTCGATCCCGTCATCGGCCGCGACGAGGAAATCCGCCGGACCGTCCAGATCCTGGCGCGGCGGACCAAGAACAATCCGGTGCTGATCGGCGATCCGGGGGTCGGCAAGACCGCGATCGCCGAAGGCCTGGCGCTGCGCATTGCCAATGGAGACGTGCCGGACAGCCTGAAGGACCGGCGGTTGATGGCGCTCGACATGGGTTCGCTGATCGCCGGCGCGAAATATCGCGGCGAGTTCGAGGAGCGGCTGAAGGGCGTGCTCGACGAGGTGAAGCAGGCGGCGGGCGACGTCATCCTGTTCATCGACGAGATGCATACGCTGATCGGCGCGGGGAAGAGCGAAGGCGCGATGGACGCCGGCAACCTGCTCAAGCCGGCACTCGCCCGCGGTGAGCTGCACTGCATCGGCGCGACGACGCTCGATGAATACAGGAAGTATGTCGAGAAGGACCCGGCCCTGCAGCGGCGCTTCCAGCCGGTGTTCATCGGCGAGCCCACGGTCGAAGACACGATCTCGATCCTGCGCGGCCTCAAGGAGAAATACGAGCTCCACCATGGCGTGAGGATCACCGACGGCGCGCTCGTCTCGGCAGCGACGCTCTCCAACCGCTACATCACCGACCGCTTCCTGCCCGACAAGGCGATCGACCTGATGGACGAGGCCGCCTCGCGGCTGCGCATGGAGGTGGAGTCGAAGCCCGAAGAGATCGAGACGCTGGACCGGCGGATCATCCAGCTCAAGATCGAGCGCGAGGCGCTGAAGAAGGAGAGCGACGCGGCGTCGCGCGACCGCCTCTCGGCGCTCGAGGCGGAGCTCGCCGAGCTCGAGCAGCAATCGGCCGAGCTCACCCAACGTTGGCAGGCGGAGAAGGAGAAGATCTCGGCCGAGGGCAAGCTCAAGGAGCAGCTCGACGCGGCCCGGCTCGAGCTGGAGCAAGCGCAGCGTGCCGGCGACCTCGCCAAGGCGGGCGAGCTCCAATACGGGCGAATCCCCGAGCTCGAGAAGCAGCTCGCCTCGGCCCAGGCGGCGAGCGAAAGCGCGATGCTGCGCGAGGAGGTGACGTCCGAGGACATCGCCTCGGTCGTCGCGCGCTGGACCGGCATCCCGATGGAGCGGATGCTGGAGGGCGAGCGGACGAAGCTCCTCCAGATGGAGCAGGAGATCGGCAAGCGCGTGATCGGCCAGAGCGATGCGGTCGAAGCGGTGTCGCGCGCGATCCGCCGGGCCCGTGCCGGCCTGCAGGACCCGAACCGGCCGATGGGCTCGTTCCTGTTCCTCGGCCCGACCGGCGTCGGCAAGACCGAGCTCACCAAGGCGCTGGCCGAATTCCTGTTCGACGATGCCTCGGCAATGGTCCGGATCGACATGTCCGAGTTCATGGAGAAGCACTCGGTCGCGCGGCTGATCGGCGCGCCCCCGGGCTATGTCGGCTATGAGGAAGGGGGCGTACTGACCGAGGCAGTGCGGCGACGGCCCTATCAGGTCGTGCTGTTCGACGAGGTCGAGAAGGCGCATGGCGACGTCTTCAACATCCTCCTCCAGGTGCTCGACGACGGACGGCTGACCGACGGCCAGGGCCGCACGGTCGATTTCACCAACACGATCATCATCCTGACCTCGAACCTCGGCAGCCAGTATCTGACCGGTTTGGCCGACGGCCAGAAGGTCGAGGAGGTCGAGCCGCAGGTGATGGAGATCGTCCGCGCCCATTTCCGGCCCGAGTTCCTCAATCGCCTGGACGAAATCATCCTGTTCCACCGGCTGGCGGCGGAGCACATGGGGCCGATCGTCGACATTCAGGTCTCGCGGCTCGGCAAGTTGCTCGCCGATCGCAAGATCCGGCTCGACCTCAGCGAGGCGGCGCGGGCCTGGCTCGGCCGGGTCGGCTACGATCCGGTCTACGGTGCGCGACCTCTGAAGAGAGCGGTGCAGAAATACCTGCAGGACCCGCTCGCCGACGCGATCCTGCGCGGCGAGGTGCGCGACGGGGCGTCGGTGCGTGTCGACGAGGGCGACGGCGCGCTGCGCATCGCAACGGGAGAGCAGGCGGCGGAAGCGGCCTGACCTCGGCTCCGACGGCCAGCAGCATTGCGGCCGGAGATCGGATGACGGAAAAAGGGGCAGGGCATGCGCCCTGCCCCTCTGCGGCCTCTGCACTCAGGCTTAGAAGTTCACCCTGACGCCGGCGCGGAACGAGCGACCGAAGATGCCGGTGCCGCCCTGGACCGGGTTGTAGTTGTTGGCGCCATAAGTCACCGGATCGATCGGCGGCAGATCGTCGAGGACGTTGAGCACGTTCAGGTAGAAGCGCAGATTGTCGTTGACCTCCCAGCTCGTCGCCACGTCGACGGTGATGTAACGGGGCACGTCGCAGCGCACGAACTGAGCGGAGAGCAGCCCGCAATCGCCGGGCTCGGTGCCCTGGTCGGCGGCCGAGAGATTGTAGCCGCCGAAATAGTCGGCGGTCGCGCTCAGTGTCCACTTGTCCCACTCGAGGGTGTTCTGCCAGCTGCCGTGCCATTTCGGCGTACCCGAGCCGGCCGTCAGATTGAAATTGCCGAGCGTCCCCTCGTAGCTTTCGGTAGTCCCATCCGGGAAGGTGGTGCTGAGATTGATGATGTAGCTCGCCTCGGCCGAGGTCGTGAAGCGGATGCCGCCGCCGAGATCGAATCGCGCGGAGGCGGCGAAATCGAGCCCCTCGGAACGGATCGTGTTGGCGTTGATCAGCTGCGACTGGACGAAGGCCACGCGCGGCAATGCGCCTGGGAAATCCGGCGAGGCCGAATCCGGGATGACGTTGTAGCCTGCCGGAATCGGCTGACCGGAATAATAAGCGAGCAGCGCCGGGCTGTTGCTCGGCGTGGTGATCGCCCCCGTCTTCTTGATGTTGAAATAGTCGACGCTGAAGCTGACGTTGCGGATCGGCTCCGCGATCAGCCCGGCCGTGAAGCTGCGCGACTTTTCGGGCTCGAGATCGGGGCTGGCCAGCGTGGTCTGGCCATAGCTGGCGCTGCGGACATAGGCCGGGCAGCTGTTGAACGTCGCCAGCGAGCAGCCGTATTGAGCCAGGAAGGCGTCGTTGTAGAGCGACTGGGTCGCCGTCACGAACCCGGTCGTCGGGATCGCGTTGGCCTCCGCGAAGCTTGGGATGCGGAAGCCGCGGGACCAGGTGCCGCGCAGCGCCAGTTGACGGAAGGGCGTGAACTTCGCGCCGACCTTGGGCGAGAAGGCGCTCTGGCCGCTCGAATAATCGTCGAAGCGGCCGGAGGCGTTGATCTCCAGCTGATCGAGGATCGGCGCATCGATCTCGGCATAAGCCGAGCGCACCGTGCGGCTGCCGCTGGTGCCGAAGGCGTTGAGCACGAAATAACGCTGAGTCGGCCCATTCAGATCGGAATTGGCGCTGGGAGCGTCCACCGATTCGTAGCGGATCGAAACACCGGCACCAACCTTCAGATCGCCGCCCGGCAGCGCGAGCACGGGGCCGCCGATCGTCGCCTGGGCTGAATAGAGCTGCGAATTCGAGTCGGTGATGTTGTCCGGCGAGATGTAATCCAGCGTCGCCTGCGTGTTGGCCAGCGGATTGACGAAATTGTAGCGACCGTCCGCAATCACGTTCAGCAGGTTCTGAATCTGGATGTAGCCGTTGGAGGTGCGCCTCAGATCGGTGCGCATCGCCACGCCGTCGACGGAGAAGCTCCAGTCGTTCCACAGCCCGCCGGTGATCCCGGCGGCCGCGCGATAGGTGCGGCTCTTCGTCTCGTTATATTCGAGGAGGTTCGGGATACGACCGAGGATTCGTGCGACCTGGCCTGAGGCGGCGAACGGGTTGTTCGGATTCAGCTGGGCGTTGGGATTGGCCGCGTTGCAGTTCGGATCCGGCAGGTTGTTCACCAGCGGGCACACGTAGACCGGCAGCGCGAGGATGAACGAGCCGGGCGCATTGGCGCCGCCCGCGAAAGCCGCCGTGCTGAAGCGGGGAAAGTTGATCCCGGTCGGCCCGTTGCGGCGGATGCTCGCGGGCAGGCCATCGTAATCGACCTTGCTCTGCAGGAAATTGGCCTGGAAGAAGGCCTCCATGTCGTCCCCCAGCCGCCCGGTGGCGCGGAAGGAGGCGCCCCAGCGCTGGATGTTGGGCGAGATCACGCCGTACTGACTGACGAGATCGCCCTGGCAGACGGTCTGCGGCGCCCGGGCGTCTGCCGCGAACTCGGCGGCGGTCAGGGTATAAGGGGTCTCGCCGGCGATGCAGCCCGCCGCCGGATTGAGGAACTGGTAGCGACCGGTCTCCGCGGCATTGGCAGGCCCGGCCGGCGCGACGAAGAAGGTCGTCGCGAAAAGGCTCGCGTCGGTCGTCGTCGAGAAACCGGAATAACCCCCGTCGGATGGATTGATCGAGCCCCCGTTCGGACCGATGTTCGGACCGCAGACGCTGCCGAGACAGATGCCGGTCTGATTCTGCGAATTGTACGGATAGGGCCGGTCGCGGTTAAACAGCTGGTCCTGATCGTAATAGAAGCCGCTGAGATAGGCGTTGAATCCTTGATCATCGAGATCGCCCCAGCCGGCGGTGAGGCTGAGGCGATGATTGGCGGCGTCGCCGCGCTGGCTGATGCCGGCCTCGGCCCGGCCGCTGATCCCCGTGATCTGCTTCTTGGTGATGACGTTGACCACGCCGGCGATCGCATCCGCTCCATAGGTGGACGATGCGCCGTCGCGCAGCACCTCGATGCGGTCGACGATGTCGTCGGGGATGGTGTTGAGATCGACGAAATTGCGGGTCGCATCGTCGGCGAGCGGGTAATAAGCGGCGCGCATTCCATCGAACAGCACCAGGGTCGAATTGGTGCTGAGGCCGCGCAGCGACACGGCGGATGCGCCGGCCGCGAAGGCGCCGTTGGCGGTGAACGAGTTGGTCAGTGCCGGTCCATTGTTCGAGGCGAGGCGCTGGATGGCCTCCTGCGTGGTGTTGATGCCGCGCTGCTCGAGCGTCTCGGCGGTGACCACGGTGACGGGCGACGGCGTCGCGCCGGTCGTTGACCGGAACAGCGTGCCGGTAACGACGATCGCTTCCTCCTCGCTCGGCTCGGCCGAATTGGCGAGCGGTGCGACCGGCTCGTCACCCTCCGGAGTCAGGCTGGTGGACTGCTGCGCGGTGGCACTCTGGGCGTAGGCGGGACTTGCCAGGCCGGCACCGAAGATCGCGAGCACGGACAAAGCGGCGCCGCCGCGCAGGAGGCTATGGGTCGGTTTGCAGGTGGACGTCACGATGATCCTCACGGGCTGACAACCGGAGGCCGCGAAGCCTCCGCTTCTGATTGTCATCCCTGGATCGCCACGACTCTGCTGGCGCCGCGTGACCTGCCGGCAAGTTCCGCCTGTGCCTTTTGCTTGTAAAGCGGCGGCCGCGGCCGCCGCGATAATTCGGCCAGCGATGTAGCCGAAATGCCACAGAGGGCGCCTGCCCCGCCGCGGCTTGGAGGCGGCAAGAAAATGCCGCGACGCGCCCGCCGCTAGTCGGATAGCCTTCTGTCCGGCGCGTGGCGCCTCAGCCGCGCCCTTCCGCCTCGACCGAGGCTTCGGCGGAGACATAGGGCTCCTGCCGGGCGACGCTCCAATAGCGCAGCGCGTCGAGAGGGATCTGCTGCTTGGTCACCGCGCAAACGACATGATCGCCCGCGCTGAGCAGGCGGAACGTGCCGGCCATATAATGGACGCGGGCCTCACGCCCCTTGTTCGTCATCAGCATGAATGAGTCCTCGATCTCGCCCGAGACTTAGGAGCCGGAGACGCCGTGCTCAAGACCACCTGCTCTCCTAAAGCAGAGTCGGCTGCTCGCGTCCGCTCGCCGAAGGGCGGCGGGGCTCGCGTCGCGGCCGTTCCGTGGGCGGCGACGGCGCATCTCCGGCCGTCGCATCGACGCTGCCGTCCGCGAAGACCAGGCGCAGACGCCCGGCGGCGCGCGCCGCGGCGGACGAGATCAAGGTCTTGCCGCCGCGATCCTCGACCCGCGCATAGCCGCGTTCGAGCGGACGATTGGGATGGGCAAGCTGGGCAACCCGCCACAGCGCATCGAGCCGCTCCCGTCCGCGGCGAGCGGCCGCGACGAGAAGCGAGGGGCGGAGCGCGCCGGCGGCACGTCCGAGATCGCCGCGGGCGTGGCCGAGGCGGGCGCCGAGCGCCCGCGGCAGCCGTTCGCTCATCTCGTCGAGGCGCTGCTGTTGCGGGGCGAGCAACTGGTCCCGCGCCGGATAGTGGCGCAGACAGACCTGCAGCTTCTCCGAGGCGCGCTCGATCGCACGCATGGCGCAGCGGCCCATCCTCTGTCCGACTTCGCGCAGTTGCGCGACGAGCTCGGCGCGGACCGGCACCGCCATTTCGGCGGCTGCGGTGGGGGTCGGCGCGCGCACGTCCGCCGCAAAATCGCAGAGCGAGGTATCGGTCTCGTGCCCGACGGCAGAGACGATGGGGATCGAGCAGGCGGCGACGGCGCGTACCACCTCTTCCTCGTTGAAAGCCCAGAGATCCTCGATCGACCCGCCGCCACGCGCCACGATGACGAGATCCGGACGCGGGATCGGCCCGCCCCGCCGCATCGCGTCGAAGCCCCGCACGGCCGCCGCGACCTGACCGGCAGCCGTCTCCCCCTGGACCTGAACGGGCCAGACGATGACGTGACAGGGGCAGCGGTCCTCGAGCCGGTGGAGGATGTCGCGGATGACCGCGCCCGTGGGCGACGTGACGACGCCGATCACCCGCGGCGCAAACGGCAGGCGCTTCTTGCGTGCGGCATCGAACAGCCCTTCGGCGGCGAGCGCCCGGCGGCGCTTGTCGAGCAGCGCCATCAGCGCGCCCTGCCCCGCGAGTTCGAGCCGCTCGATGACGATCTGGTAGCGCGAGCGACCGGGATAGGTGGTGAGCTTGCCGGTGGCGATCACCTCGATGCCGTCTTCGGGACGAAACGGCAAAGCGGCGGCGCCGGCCTTCCAAAGCACGCCGTCGATGACGGCCTTGTCGTCCTTGAGGCAGAGGTAGCAATGGCCGGAGGCGGCACGCTTCCAGCCGCTCACCTCGCCCCGCACCCGCACGAAGCCGAACGCATCCTCGACCGTCCGCTTCAGCCGCAACGACAGGTCCGAGACCGACATGGCGGGCGCGTTGTCGCCCGGCGCCTCGCTTGCTAGGAGCGCCCCCTCATTTGTCGTCGTGCCGGGAATTCCGGGGCCTGGAGGGAAATCGTCCATGAATGTCCTGCTGCTTGGCTCGGGCGGCCGCGAGCATGCGCTCGCCTGGAAGCTCGCGCAATCGCCGCGGCTCGGCAGATTGTTCGCGGCGCCCGGTAACCCGGGCATAGCCGAGCATGCCACGCTGGTCGACCTTGATCCCGCAGACCATCGCGCGGTGGTGGACTTCTGCCGCAAGGAAGCGATCGGCCTGGTCGTGATCGGGCCCGAGGGGCCGCTGGTCGACGGGCTTGCCGACAATCTGCGGACCATGGGCTACGCCGTCTTCGGCCCGAACAAGGTCCCCGCCCAACTCGAAGGGTCGAAGGGCTTCACCAAGGACCTTTGCGCACGGCACGACATTCCGACGGCGCGCTACGTGCGGGCATCCGATCGGCTCGCGGCCGAGGCGGCGCTGCCGGAATTCTCCCTTCCGGTGGTGATCAAGGCGGATGGTCTCGCTGCGGGGAAGGGCGTGATCATCGCCGAGACCGCCGCCGAGGCCGAGGCCGCGCTGGCGACGATGTTCGACGGCAGCTTCGGCGACGCCGGCGCCTCGGTGGTGATCGAGGAGTTCCTCACTGGCGAGGAAGCGAGCTTCTTCGTGCTGACCGACGGTATCGATCTCGTCGCCTTCGGCTCCGCGCAGGATCACAAGCGGGTGGGCGACGGCGACACCGGCCCCAATACCGGTGGGATGGGCGCCTACAGTCCCGCCTCGATCCTGACGCCGGCGCTCGAACGGCAGGCGATCGACGAGATCGTCCGACCGACGATCGCGGCGCTTGCGCAGCAGGGTACGCCTTACTCCGGCGTGCTCTATGCCGGGCTGATGCTGACCGCGGAGGGACCCAAGCTGATCGAATACAATGCGCGGTTCGGCGATCCCGAATGCCAGGTGCTGATGATGCGGCTCGAGACGGACCTGCTCGATCTTCTCGAGGCGGTGGCCCGCGGCCGTCTGGGCGAGGCCGAGCCGCCGCGGATGCGCGACGGTGCCGCGCTCACGGTGGTGATGGCGGCGAGAGGCTATCCGGGGACACCCGACAAGGGCGCAACGATCGCTCTTCCCGAAGCCGGCGACGCGCGCGTGAAGATCTTCCACGCCGGAACGGCCGTGCAGGAGGGCCGCCTGGTGGCGAACGGCGGCCGGGTGCTGAACGTGACGGCGGTCGGCAGCGACGTGGCGGAGGCGCGTGCGGCGGCCTATGCCGCGATCGAGGCGATCGATTTTCCCGACGGCTTCTGCCGCAGCGACATCGGCTGGCGGGAGATTGCTCGTCGGGGCTGAGACGCGCGGGCGCAGCTGGGACCTGCTGGACAGCGGAACAATCTGCCATAGACTGGCGTCAAGGTTCAGGAGGTAGGAATGAACGTACCGGTCAAGATCCTCATCGGCCTGGCCGCGGCCATGCTGATGGCCTGGGTCTGGCACGGGCCCGGCGGCCAGGGCGAAGCCCTCGTCGGCCATCTGGAGAGACAGGCGGTCGCCGCGACGGCGGATGCCGAGCTGCCCGGCATCACCGTGCGCATGGCGCGCGATCCGCTGGCGCGGACAGCGATCATCAGCGGCCCCGCCAACGATCTCCAGCGCGAGGGCCTTGGCAGCCAGTTCGGCGTAAAGGATTATGTGCGGGCCGTCCCCGGCATCGCGAACGTCCGCTGGGACGACGAGCCTGCCGGGTCGGGCCTGCCGCTGCTCGTCGAGACGCTGATCGCGGTGGCGGTCGCCTATCTCATCGGGCTCGCCCTCGGCGCCCTGCTCTTCGGCCGCCGCAAGCGCCAGAGCTTCCTCGACTAGGAGCCCAAAATGCTGTTCGTCGCAGAAACCCAGTTCATCGCCTTGCTGCTCGGCCTGCTGATCGGCCTCGTGGTTTCCTATTGGATCTTCAAGGGACGCCGCGCCGCCGCTCCGCCAGCCGACACGATCTCGCAAGCACACGCGCAGGAGACGCCTCTGCCATGAATTTCGACAACACCACCCTGATCGTTGCTGGCGCAATTTTCGCCGCCGTAATCCTGCTGCTCGTCCTGTTCCTGCGCCGGCCAAAGCAGCGAGTCTCCCTCTCCGGAGCGGAAAGCCGTCCTCTTTCGCCGACGTCGAGCGCGCGCAGCATCGACCTTGCCGAGGGTCGCGGAGTCGCCGACGAAGGCGCCGCCGCGGCGAAGGACGTCGCGGGCCAGATCCTGGGCGTCGAGGCGCACCCCCTGGTCGCGCCCGCCGACGGGCCGCCGGACAATCTCCAGACGCTGAAGGGCGTGGGACCGAAGCTCGCCGCCCAGCTCAACGCCGCCGGCTTCACCCGTTTCGAGCAGCTCGCCCGCCTCACCCCCAATGAAATCGCCCTGCTGGACGAGCGGATGGGGGCCTTCAAGGGCCGCCTTGCCCGCGACCGCGTGTCCGAGCAGGCGGCTTACCTCGCCCGCGGCGACACCGAGGGTTTCGAAAGCGCTTTCGGGAAGCTCGGCGGAGCCTGAGGCTCCCAGGTTCCAGCGATGATCCGCCGTCGCGGCGGCGGCCGCCGCGGCGGCTGGATCACCCGCCGCGGCGCTTGCGGACAATCTCGCTGGCGAGAAGCTTGTCGATCTTGAAGCCGTCCATGTCGACGATCTCGAAACGCCAGCCGCCGTAGGAGAAGCGCTCGCCAACCTCCGGGATGTGCTTGAGCACGGCGAGGGCGAAGCCGGCGGTGGTCGCATAGTCGCGGTCGTCCGGCAGGTTGATCCCGAGGCGATCGGAGAGAAGATCGGCGGGGAGCGAACCCGACACCCACCAGCTGCCGTCCTCGCGCTCGACCAGCGGCGCCTCTCGCCCGCCCTCGAAATCGGTGGCGAAGACGCCGGCCAGCGCGGCAAGCAGATCGGCGGGGGTGACGATGCCTTCGAAATGGCCGTATTCGTCGTGGACGAAGGCGATCGGCACCTCGGCATCGCGGAGCACGGCCATCGTATCCATCGCGTCCATCTGATCGGCGACCACCGGCGCCGGGCGGACCAGCGCCCTCAGATCGAGCTCCCTCTGCTCGATGAAGGCCGAGACGATGTCGCGGGCCTGGACGACGCCCAGCAATTTATCGACGTCGCCCTCGGCCACCGGCAGCCGGCTATGCTCGGTGGTGCGCAGCAGCTCGCGCAGCTCCTCGGGAGTCGCGTCGGCATCGATCCAGTCGATCTCGGTGCGCGGCGTCATCACCTCGCGGGTCGGCCGATCGGCGAGACGCACGACGCCGGAGATGATCGCCCGCTCATATTCCTCGAGCACGCCGGCGCTGTGCGCCTCCGCGACGACGAGCTGCAGCTCCTCTGCCGTAACCTTGTTCGACTCCTCGCGGCGCAGCCTCAGCAGCCGGAAGATGAGGGCGCTGGTGCGGTCGAGCAGCCAGACGAGCGGTGCCGTCGCCTTCGCGATCCACAGCATCGGGATCGCCATGACCGCGGCGATCGATTCGGGCGAGCGAAGCGCAAATTGCTTCGGAACGAGCTCGCCGATCACCAGAGACCCGTAGGTCACGATGATGATGACGATGCCGAACCCGACGCTCTTCGCCGTTTCCGGGTCCATGCCAAGGCCGGCGAGGCGCTCCGCCACCGGGCCGCCAAGGCTTGCCCCCGAATAGGCGCCGGCGAGAATGCCGATCAGGCTGATTCCGATCTGTACGGCCGAGAGGAAGCGGCCCGGCTCGGCAGCGAGATCGATCGCCGTCTGGGCACCGCGGCTTCCCGCCTTGGCGAGCGCGCGCAGGCGCGGCTTTCGCGACGAGACGATGGCGAGCTCCGCCATCGCGAACACGCCGTTCAGCGCGATCAGCAGCAGGATGACGATGACGTCGATCCAGGGAAAGGGGGAAGGCGCAGAGGCTGGCATGGCGCGCCACCCTCTTAGACGCATCCTTTCGGCCGCGACAACCTCTTCCGCCATCTGCGTGCCCCGGCGGGGACCAAGCGGCCCCGGCAGGCGGTTCATGCGAGCATTCAACCAGTCCCCTTTTCGGGAAAGGAATGCGTATGCGTATGTCCAAGCGTCTCGTCGGCAGCCTCGCGGCCGCCGCCCTCCTCAGCACCACCGCGGCCTGCGTCACCAACCCGGAGACGGGCGAGCGCAGCATCTCCACCAAGGGCGCGATCGGCACCGCGGTCGGCGCCGTGGTCGGCTATTTCGGCGGCGATCTCATCGGCGGCCGGCGCGATCGCACCGAGAAGATCGTCGGTGCCGGCATCGGCGCGATCGCCGGCGGCGCGCTGGGCACCTACATGGATCGCCAGGAGAAGGAACTGCGCGACAGGACCGCCGGCACCGGCGTCGAGATCGATCGCCAGGGCAACGAGCTGCTGCTGACCATGCCGGCCGGGATCACCTTCCCGATCAACAGCGCGGAGATCCAGCCGCAATTCCAGTCGACGCTCGATCAGGTCGCCCAGACGCTGTCCAGCTATCCGTCGACGATGATCGACGTCTACGGCCACACCGATCCCTCTGGCGGCGACGCCATCAACATCCCGCTGTCGCAGCGCCGGGCCCAGTCGGTGGCGAGCTATCTCAGCGCCCGCGGCGTGCAGAGCGCCCGGATCGCGACCCAGGGCTTCGGCTCTTCGCAGCCGCTGGCCGGCAACGACAACAGCACCGAGGCGGAGCGTGCCGCCAACCGCCGCGTCGAGATCCGGATCGTTCCGGTCGAAGCCAACGCATAATCTCTTGACTGCCGTCCCCTCCCGCACACGGGACGGGACGGCTGCTCGATTTGCTCCGTACGGCGCAGCCCGAAGCGATGATCAGCGCCGCTCCCGGAAGAAGTCCCTGAGCAGCGCGGAGGAGGCTTCCTCGCCGATGCCGGCATAGACGTCCGGCGCATGGTGGCAGGTCGGCTGCGAAAAGAGGCGCGGGCCGTGATGGACCGCCCCGCCCTTCGGATCGCCGGCACCGAAATAGAGGCGCGAGACCCGCGCCAGGGCGATCGCGCCGGCGCACATCGCGCAGGGCTCCAGCGTCACCCAGAGATCGCATTGGTCGAGCCGCGACGTGCCCAGCACCTCGGCGGCGGCGCGGAGCGCCACCATCTCGGCATGGGCGGTGGGATCGCTGCCGTCGCGCATCCGGTTGCGGCCGCGGGCGACGATCTCGCCGCCGCGGGTGACGACCGCGCCGACCGGCACCTCGCCGGCGCGCGCCGCCTCACGCGCCTCGTCGAGCGCGACGGACATCGGTTCGGTGAACGGGCGGACCATGCCGCCCCCGTAAAGCGCGATCGGCTGAGGTGGAAGCGCTCCCCGCTTCCGCCGATGGCGTGAACTAGGCTTGATCAAGGTCCAGCTTCCGGAGCGACCCCCCGGAAGCGGCGTCACTGCGCGCTGGGCTGCGCACCGTTGTCGACGGTCACCGTCGGGACGTCGACCTGCTTCGTCGTCGTCCCGACCGTCGGCACCTGGACGTTCGCCGTGGTGGTGCCGACGTCGAGATCGTTCACCTTCGGCTGCAGGGTCGTGGTCTGGCCGTTGGGAGACTGGAACCAGGTCAGCCAACCGGTGGCCGTCATTCCGATCAGCACCAGAATGACAAGGGCAAGGATGATCAGGATCGCGCGCAGCATAGGGTCCCTCCTGCCCGCCATAACGGCCGCGGGGGCAATCGGTTGCACATCCGCAACGATCGTCTCGCCTCTCCTGCCGGCCGTTGCAGAGGGAATCGGGTTGACGCGAGCGCCTGCCGACGCTATCCGCCGCCCGGTTTTCCGGGGACATGTCTCCCCGCATCAATCAGGACGAGAGACCATGTCGCGCATTTGCGAGCTGACCGGCAAGGGCCGGCAGGTGGGACACAATGTTTCCCACGCCAACAACAAGACCAAGCGCACCTTCCTGCCGAACCTGCAGAACGTGACGCTTCTTTCCGACGCGCTCGGCCGCGGCGTGAAGCTGCGCGTGTCGATGAACGGCCTGCGTTCGGTCGAGCATGTCGGCGGCCTCGACAATTGGCTCGCCAAGACCTCGGACGAGAAGCTGAGCCTCAAGGCCCGCCGTCTGAAGCGCGAGATCGCGAAGAAGGCATCGGAGACCGCCGCGGCCTGACCGCGACGGAGCCGGCGAGGTCCGGCTTCCCCGCTCGATTCGAAAAGCGCCATCGCACCCGTTGCGATGGCGCTTTTCGCCGTTTGCGCGCTTTCCCGGCTCAGTCCAGCGCGAACTTCAGCAGCAAGGTCCTCTGCAAGGGCATGTAATTGTCGTCCGATGCGATCCAGACGATCGTCCGCCCGTTCTCGCGCGTCACGCTCAGCGCCTCCATATTGTCTACCGGCTGCGGCGGCGCCAGCGCCGCAATCTCCTGCGGAACGAGGAGATCGCCTTGCTTGGCGGCCGACAGATCCGCCAGCGCAAGCTTCGCGGTGATTCCCTCGAAGAGCTTGGTGCGGCGGTGGAGGAGCAGAACGCGCCCGTCCGGCAACAAGGCGCCGTCGGTCACGCGATAGCCCTGCGGCGGCTTGTAGCGCATGCGAATCGCGGTGGTGCCGGGCGTGGCGGGATCGCCGAGGAAGATGAGGACCTCGCTCAGGCCGTTCCTGGCGCCCTCGGCGATGACCAGGAAGCGGCCGTCGCGAAGCCGCACCATCGTCTCGGCACCGCGATTCTCGCTCCATTTCGCCATCCCGGCGGGCCGCGCCCGGCCGTCTTCCTGCCAGACGGGACCCGCAAAGCGCCACACCGCATTCTTCCGTTCCATCCCCAGCCACAGATAGCGGCCGTGGACGACGAGCGATTCGACGTCCCGGTCCGGCTTGCGGGCGGTGGCGCCGAGCCGCCCCGGCAACGGCGAGATGGTCGCCCGTCCGGGCCCCTCATCAACGAGCGGGAAGCGGATCATCCAGCCGGAGTCGCTCACCGCGAGCACCTTGCCGTTCTCGACGTGCATCGCCGAAAGACCGCCGAACCGCCAATCGTTGCTCTCCAGCCTCCAGGCGCCAAGCCAGCGGAGGGGCCCGACAGGCCGACGCCCTCTCCACTCCAGAGGCTCGAAGCTCACGAACGCAACGGCGGGCGGAGGGTTGGGCGGCATCAGCCGCACCGGCGCGAAGGTGCCGAGGAAGAACAGGAACAGCAGAGCGGAGACGACGCGCACAGCGTTCTTCTAGGGCCGCGGACACGCTCCGCCACCGGTTTTTGGCTGAACCTCGGCTGACACGGCCATTCAGCACGGGCTCAAGCGAATCGCACCATAACAGCACGGTGTCGACGAAGGCCGGTGCTCGCGCGGTAGGCGCAGAACCTCTGGAAGCGCCGACCGGACCGTCGGAAGGAGTTGGTACGATGTTCAAGAAGGCTACGCTCGCTGCCGCCGCTGCGGTGACCGCATTGACGGCGATCCCCGCTGCCGCCGAGGCCGCCCCGCGCGGCTACGGCTATGGCGACGGCTATTACGATCGCTACGATCGTTCGGATCGCTATGATCGTTACGGCCGGTACGATGGCTATGGCCGCCGTGGCTATGGCTATGACGACCGCGACTATCGAGACGGGCGCCGTTGCAGCGGCACGACCGGAACGATCGTCGGCGGCGTGGCCGGCGCCATCGCCGGCCGCTCGATCGATCGGGGTGGACGCAGCCGCTGGGGCCGTCGCGACAGCGGCACGACCGGCGCGATCCTCGGCGGCGCGCTCGGCGCCCTCGCCGGCCGCGCGATCGACAAGTCCGGCTGCCGCTACGAAGGCCGCCGCTACCGTTACTGATCGCAGGAATTCCGCCCCGAGCGCGTCCGGCAAGAGTGTTTCGCCGGAGCCGGGGCGGGAATGATTCCCCTCCCGTTGCTTAACGAGGGCGGGCCGGCGCTTCCTTCAGGGGGCGCCGGCCCATGTTCTCTCGGCGTCCCGCGCCGTCTCAATAGGTGTCGAACAAGGCGGCAAGCTGCTCGACCATGGTCCCGCCGAGCTGCTCCGCGTCCATGATGGTGACCGCGCGCTGATAATAACGCGTCACATCGTGGCCGATGCCAATCGCGATCAGCTCCACCGGCGACCGCTCCTCGATCCAGCCTATCATCTGCCGCAGATGCCGTTCCAGATAGGTGCCGGTGTTCACCGAAAGCGTCGAATCGTCGACCGGCGCTCCGTCCGAGATCACCATCAGGATCTTGCGCTCCTCGGGCCGCCCGATCAGCCGGTTGTGCGCCCAGAGCAGGGCCTCGCCGTCGATATTCTCCTTGAGCAGCCCCTCGCGCATCATCAGGCCGAGGTTCCTGCGCGCCCGTCGCCAGGGCTCGTCCGCTTGCTTGTAGACGATGTGCCGGAGGTCGTTGAGTCGGCCCGGCGACGCCGGACGGCCGGCGGCGAGCCACTGCTCGCGCGCCTGCCCACCCTTCCAGGCGCGGGTGGTGAACCCCAGGATCTCCACCTTCACGCCGCAGCGCTCCAGTGTCCGCGCCATGATGTCCGCGGAGATCGCGGCAATGGAGATCGGCCGGCCGCGCATCGAGCCGCTGTTGTCGATCAGCAGGGTGACGACGGTGTCCCGGAAATCCGTGTCCCGCTCGATCTTGTAGGAAAGGGAGTGGGCGGGATTGACGATGACCCGCGCCAGCCGCGCCGCATCGAGCAGGCCCTCTTCCTGATCGAAATCCCAGCTTCGCGACTGCTGCGCCATGAGGCGGCGCTGCAGGCGGTTGGCGAGTTTCGTGACCGCTCCCTGGAGATGGGTGAGCTGCTGATCGAGATAGGCGCGAAGCCGCGTCAGCTCCGCCTCGTCGCAAAGCTCTCCCGCCTCGACCACCTCGTCATATTTGGTGGTGAACACCCGATAATCGAACTGCGGCGGGAGATCGGACAACGGACGGTTCGGGCGGACCGGCAGCATGCCCTCCTCGCCCTCGTCCCCGAGCCCCTCCTCCCCCTCGGCCATCTCCTCCTCGCGGAAGTCGCTCTCGCTCTCCTCGCTTTCGGATTCGCCCTGCTCGATGCGGATATCGGCCTCGCCTTCGCCGCCGCCGGATTCGTCCTCATTCTCCTCGTCGGACTCCTCGCCCTCGTCCGGCTGCTCGCCCTCGCTCTCGGCCTCGCCTTCGGGGTCCTTCTCGGCCTCGACGTCCTTCTCGACCAGCTCGAGGTCCTGCAGAACGCGCGTCGCAAGAGCGGCGAACGCCGCTTGATCGTCGAGCACGAGGGGCAGCGCGTCGAGATCGGCCCCCGCCTTCTCCTCGATCCAGCCGGAAACGAGCTCGAGCCCCGCCCGCGCGGCCTCCGGCGCCTCCTCCCCGGTCAGGCGCTGGCGGACGATGAGCCCCAGCGCCGTGCCGAGCGGCACTTCGGCGCGATTGCGTGCCCGAGTAATCGGATCGGTTCGCATCCGCATCTCGGCCATCGAGGAAAGGTTCGCGCGGATTCCTTCCATGCCGCGCGCTCCGAGCGCTTCGACCCGTGCCTGCTCCGCCGCGTCGAACACCGCGCGCGCAACATCGTCGGGAGGCGCCCGGCGTGCGTGGAGGGCAGAATCGTGGTGGCGAAGCTTCAGCGCCGCGGAGTCGGCATAGCCGCGCGCCTCGGCAACCTCCCGCGCCGGGAGCGTTCGGCCCGGCATCGGCACCTTGACCGCCTTGCCCGACGCCCCGGGCTGGTCCGCGCTGTATCCGAGCTCGAGCTCCGGCTCCCGCGCGATCGCCCGGGCGGCGCCGGTCAGCGCCTGGCGGAAGGCTTCGAGAGGGTTTTCATCCTGTCGCAATCAGGCCGCCCCGACGACGCTCTCCGGCAGGTCCTTCCCGAAGACGCGCTGATAATATTCGGCGATCATCGGCCGCTCGGCCTCGTCGCACTTGTTGAGGAAGGTGACGCGGAAGGCGAACCCGATGTCGTTGAAGATCAGCGCGTTTTGCGCCCAGCTGATCACCGAGCGCGGGCTCATCACGGTGGAGATGTCCCCGTTCATGAAGCCGCTGCGGGTGAGCTCCGCAACCTTGATCATCCGCTCCACCTCCTGGCGGCCGCCCTCGTGATCGTATTCGCCCGATTTGGCGAGCACGATGCGGGCCTCGATCTCGGCCGGGAGGTAGTTCAGGGTCACGACGATGTTCCAGCGGTCCATCTGGCCCTGATTGATCTGCTGGGTGCCGTGATAGAGGCCCGTCGTGTCGCCGAGGCCGACCGTGTTGGTGGTGGCGAACAGACGGAAATAGGGGTGGGGGCGGATCACGCGGTTCTGATCGAGCAGCGTCAGCTTGCCCTCGGTCTCGAGGACGCGCTGAATGACGAACATCACGTCCGGGCGTCCGGCATCATATTCGTCGAACACGAGCGCGGTCGGCGTCTGCAGCGCCCAGGGCAGCAGCCCTTCACGGAATTCCGTGACCTGCTGGCCCTCCCGCAGCACGATGGCGTCACGGCCGATAAGATCGATGCGACTGATGTGCGCGTCGAGGTTGATCCGGATCAGCGGCCAGTTGAGACGCGCCGCCACCTGCTCGATGTGGGTCGACTTGCCGGTCCCGTGATAACCCTGGACCATCACGCGGCGATTCTTGCCGAAGCCGGCGCAAATCGCCAGCGTCGTGTCCGCGTCGAAGACATAGGCCGGATCGAGATCGGGCACGCGCTCGTCGGCTTCGGAGAAGGCGGGCACCTCCATGTCGCTGTCGACGCCGAAGACGTCGCGCACCTTCACCATCTTGTCGGGCGCGTCCATCACCGTGGCGCCGCGGCTGGCGGGGTTCGAATTGGCGAGGTCGGCCATAGTCTCTCTTCCGAATGGGATCAGGCGAAGGCGGGGCGGGATTTGAGCTGCGTATAGGCCTCGATCACGGCCTGCAACGCTTTCTCATGGCTGCGGTCTCCACCGTTGCGATCGGGGTGATAGCGGCGCACGAGCTCGGCGTAGCGCTCACGCAGCGCGCGGCGGTCGACGTCGACGCCGAGGCCGAGAATCTTCAGCGACTTGCGGTCCTGGGCGCTCAGCTCGCGGCCGTCGGCGCGAGGTTTCTCCGATCCTGGAGCACGCTGGAAGCGAGCCCCGATAGCGTCGAGCGGGTCGGAGAAATCGGCCCATTTGGGCGGCCTGTCTCCACCGGCGGTGGCGAAGGCACGGGTCTCGCGGTCCCACCCGCCGTAGGGACGCTGCGCCGCCTCGATTTCGTCGGCATCCATGCCTTCGAAATAATTGTAGCCGGAATTGAATTCGCGGACATGGTCGAGGCAGAGCCAGCGCCAGTCGCCGGGCCCGTCGAAGCTGGAGCCACGGCCGGAGGGCGCGCGAAACTCGCCGGGCGCGTCGCACCCCGGATGGGCGCAATGCCCCTGCCCCTCCACTCGGCCGTGAAACCGGGTCTGCCGCTTGCCCGCCGTCGCCACGCAATACCTTTCGTCGTCGAAAGCCGTATATAGGCGCCATGGCAGAGCATTTAACCGGCCCCGTCGCCCAGGAAATCGCCCAACGCTTGCACGCCGCGCTCGCTCCCGAGAGCCTGCGCGTGATCGACGACAGCGAGCAGCATCGCGGTCACGCCGGACACGATTCGCGCGGGGAGAGCCACTTCACCGTCGAGATCGTCGCCGGTCGCTTTCACGGCATGAATAGGGTGGCGCGGCAGCGCGCGGTCAACGCGGCGCTCGCGGACCTTCTCAAGGACCGGATTCACGCGCTGGCAATCAAGGCGAGGGCGCCGGGCGAGTGAGCGACGCGGCTGCCGGAGCGGAGCGCGCGCGGCAGCGGCTGATCGATTGGCTGGCGGACGTCGGACCCCGCTGGGGGGTGCCCGCCGAGGCGTGTCGCGTTCATGGCTGCCTCTATCTCGACGGCCGTTTCGCCACTGCGGAGCAGCTTGGGGCGGCGACCGGGCTGGCGGCCGAAGACGTCGATCGGGCACTGGGCTGGCTGGAGGCGCACCGGCTGGCGTGGCGCGACGGGAGCAGCGGCTGGGCCACGGGCGCAGATCCCTGGGATCTGGTGGTTCGCGCGCTCGAAGTCCGCCGCGCCCGCGAACTCGGGCCAGCGCTCGAAACGATCAGGTCCGCCGCGGCAGAGGCGCCTGCCGGAACGGTCCTGGCCGCCCGGACCCGCGACCTGCTGGGGCTGGTGGAAGACATCGCCGCGATCGACGCCCAGGCGCACCGTCTCTCTCCCGCCGTCCTGAGGCGGTTGATCGGCGCCGGCGGGCGGGCGGCACGGCTGATCGACCGAGCATTCGGGAGGGCAAAGAGATGAGTGTGGCAGGGGGCGCTGCAGCCGGCGCGTTCAAGGTCAACTCCCTGACCGGTCTGGAGCAGGCCAGCCCCGTTGCAGGACGCGTGCGTTGGGATCCGCCACGGTCGCTGTGGAACGGCGGGATGCTCGCAGCCGCCCTCGTCCTTGCGCCGCTCACCTTCAGCTGGGGAGCTTTTCTGATCTTCCTTGCCACGGCGGGAGTCACGCTCTGCGCGGGCCATTCGGTCGGCTTTCACCGCAGGCTCATCCATCGCAGCTTCGAAGCGCCGAAATGGGTCGATCGGGTGCTGATGTGGCTGGGGACGGCAGTCGGTATCGGCGGACCGATCTGGACGATCCGTCTCCACGACAGCCGCGACTGGGCCCAGCGGCAGCCGGACTGCCACTGGTTCCTGCGCCACGGCAAGCCGTGGCTGATCGACGGCTTCTATTATCTGCATTTCCGGCTGGAGCTCGCCCGCCCGCCGGCATTCGCGCCGGGGCCGGTTGCCGACGATCCCTTCTACCGGTTCCTCGATCGCACCTGGATGCAGCAGCAATTGCCGATCGCGGCGCTTCTGTGGCTCGGCGGCGGGCTGCCGTGGCTGGTCTGGGGCGTGTTCGTGCGAGTTTCGGCCTGCACGACGATGCACTGGTGCATCTCCTATTTCGCGCACACCGGGGCCCCTGACGACTGGAGCGTGGACGGCGCGGTGATCCAGGCGTCGAACGTGGCGCTGCTCGCGATCCCGACGATGGGCGAAAGCTGGCACGGCAATCACCACGCCTTCCCGAGCTCGGCACGTCACGGCCTCTATCCGGGCCAGATCGATCTCGGCTATCGTTTCGTCCAGCTGCTCGAAAGGCTGGGGCTGGCGTGGGACGTGAAGCTGCCGACGAACCTACCGCCGCGGCGCGGTCTGACACCGCTGACGTCGCGCGCGCTGAGCGCCGTGTCTCCCGAGCAGGCGGAACTGACCGCGGCAAGGACCGTCGCCTGAGCCGCGACGAGGCGCTGCGATGCCTCCGGGCCGGAGAAGCGCCCGCTGCCGACGAGGCGAGCTGGACCTGCCCGGTCGGGCCGTTCGTCCTTCGCTTCCCGAACTTTCGCTGGCGGCGGTCGGCGATCGCGGCGCACGACCTGCACCATCTGATGGCCGGATATCCGATGACGATGCGCGGCGAATTCCAGATGGCCATCTGGGAGCTCGGGGCCGGCCGTTATCGGAACTGGGGCGCGACGTTGTTCTGCGCACCCCTGGTTGCATTCGGATTTTTCTGGTCGCCGAGACGAATGGTTGCGGCCTACAGAGCAGGCCGGGCGACCGAGAGCCTGTACAGCGAGCTGGAGGAGACATTCTGACGTGACCGAAGACGATCTGATTCTCCAGACGCTGCTCCCGACGACTCACGACCTTGGCGGCTTCAAGGTGCACCGCACACTGCCGCACCGGGAGAGGACGACGGTCGGCCCCTTCATCTTCTTCGACCAGATGGGCCCCGCACACCTGCCGGAAGGCGGCGGCATCGACGTGCGGCCGCACCCGCACATCAATCTCGCCACCGTCACCTATCTGTTCGCCGGCGCGATCGACCACCGCGATTCGCTCGGCACGTTCCGGACGATCGAGCCGGGCGCCGTGAACCTGATGACGGCGGGGCGCGGGATCAGCCATTCGGAGCGCTCGCCCGCGTCCCTGCGGCCGGCGGGGCCGGAGCTCAGCGGCATCCAGACCTGGCTCGCGCTGCCCAGCGCCAAGGAGGAGATCGATCCGGCTTTCGAGCATGTTCCCAGGGATGCGCTGCCGGTGGTTCAGGGCAGCGAGGGGCAGGCGCGGGTGGTGATGGGTACTCTGTGGGGCGCCACGTCCCCGGTCACCTGCCACAGCGAGACGATCTACGCCGACATCCACCTGCGCGACGGCGGCGCTATGCCGATCGATCCCGAAGCAGACGAGCGCGCCGTCTACCTCGCGGAAGGCGAAGCGATGCTGGACGGCCTTCGGCTGGAGAGAGGCACGCTCTACGTCCTTCGACCGGGGACGCGCGCCACGCTGCGCTCGGATACCGGCGCGCATGTCATGCTGTGCGGTGGCGCACCGCTCGACGGACCGCGGCACGTCTGGTGGAATTTCGTCTCGTCGCGCCGGGACCGGATCCGCCAGGCCCGTCACGACTGGAAGGAAGGCCGCTTCGATCTGCCGCCCGATGATCATGACGAGTTCATCCCGCTGCCCGAAGTGCCGAAGACGGTAAGCTATCCCTGATCAGGCAGGGGAGGAGCTGAGGATGGAAGTCCAGCGTATCGAGCTTTCGACCGGCGTCGGGTTGAACGTCGCTTTGGCCGGTCCGCGGGACGCACCGGCGATCCTCCTCCTCCACGGCTTTCCCGAATCGCATCGAACCTGGCGCAACCAGTTCGCCGAACTCTCGCAGGATCATTTCGTGGTCGTGCCAGACCAGCGGGGATTCGCCGGGTCCGACCGGCCCGAGGGAGTCGAGAGCTACCAGACGGACAAGATCGTCGCCGACGCGCTGGCGCTGATGGATGCGCTCGAGGTCAAACATTTCACGCTCGCCGGCCACGATTGGGGCGGGGCGATCGCCTGGACGGCGGCCCTGCTTCACCCCCTCCGCGTGAAGCGCCTCGTCATCGTCAACGCGCCGCACCCCTACGTCTTCCAAAGCAGTCTGATCGAGGACGAAGCCCAGCGCGAGGCCTCGCAATACATCCGCTTCTTCCGGAGCCCGACCGCCGAGGCGGCGATTACAGCAATGGGGTTCGAAACCTTCCTCGAGCGCGTGCTGCTCAGCCATTCCGATCCGACCAAGCTCCCGGTGGAGGAGCGGCAGGCCTATCTCGACGAGTGGAAGCAGCCAGGCGCGCTCACCGCGATGCTCAACTGGTATCGCGCCTCGACTCTGGAGGTACCCGCCTCGGGCGAACAGGCCTCGCTGCCGCTGTGGACCCGCGCCCCGTTCCCGAAGCTGCGCATGCCGACGCTCGTGGTCTGGGGCCTGAAGGACCCGGCCCTGCTGCCGATCCAGCTCGAAGGGCTCGACTCGGTGGTGAAGGACCTTAGGATCGTCACCTCGCCGAGCGCCGGCCACTTCATCACCTGGGAAGAGCCGGGCACCGTCACCGCCGCGATCCGCGACTTCCTGGCGGACACCCGCGACTAGGCCAACCTTTCCGCTTGGCCGCACCCCCGTGCTGCCGCTATGGGCCGCGTCCCATGGCAAAGACCTCCGCTCGCTCCAAGTCCCGCTCCGCCGCCCGGCTCGCCGCCGTCCAGGCGCTCTACCAGCACGAGATGGAGCAGACCCCGATTCCGACCTTGCTCCACGAATTTCACCATCACCGCCTCGGCGCGACGATCGAGGGTGTGGAATATGAGGATGCGGAGATCGACTTCTTCGACGATCTCGTCGCGGGCGTGCACGCGCGCTCAGGCGAGCTGGACGATCTCGTCGCCTCCAAGCTGGCGAGCGGCTGGTCGCTGCACCGGCTTGATCGTCCGATGCGGCAGATCCTTCGCGCCGGCGCCTACGAGCTGGTGGCGCGGATCGACGTGCCCACCGGCACGATCATCTCCGAATATGTCGATGTGGCGAAGGCCTTTTACGACAAGAAGGAAGCGGCATTCGTCAACGGTCTGCTCGACGCCGTGGCCAAGGCGGTAAGGTCGTAAACGGCGGCCGTTCCCATCGCCGGCGCCGCAGCGGTATAGCCCGCTGGTGAGTTCCGAGACGGCCTTCATCTCCGCCCTTCGCCGGCTGGCCACCGATCCTGCTGCGCGAGGCCTTGCCGACGACGCCGCAGTGCTCGAGCTCGGCGGCACGAGGCTGGTCCTGACGCACGACATGGTCGTCGAGGGCGTGCACTTCCTGGCGGACGATCCGCCGGGCGACGTCGCCTGGAAGCTGCTGGCCGTGAACCTCTCGGACCTCGCCGCCAAGGGCGCGCGACCGTTGGGAGCCTTGATGGGCTACAGCCTGCGCGGCGACGCCGGCTGGGATCGTGCGTTCCTCGCAGGCCTCGAAGAGGCGCTCGCGGCCTTCTCCCTGCCGCTGCTCGGCGGCGACACCGTCTCGGTGCCCGCAACAGCGCCACGCGCTCTGGGTCTCACCGCGATCGGCACTTCGGCGGGGCGGGTGCCGAGCCGCTCGGGCGCCAAGGCAGGGCAGACGCTCTGGGTCAGCGGTACGATCGGCGATGCGGGCGCCGGCCTCAGGATCCTGAGGGACGGCCAGCCCGGAGCAGAGGCGCTGGTACGGCGCTACCGCCGCCCGTCGCCCCGTCTGTCCGCCGGCGGCCGGCTGGCGCCGCTGGTCGGCGCGATGATGGACGTGTCCGACGGCCTGCTGATCGATGCGGGCCGCATGGCCGACGCAAGCGGCGTGGCCATTCTGATCGATCTCGCCCGCATGCCGCTTTCGTCTGAGCTGGTCGAATATGGCGGGTCTGGCCGTGCGGCGCGCCTGGTGGCGGCGACAGCCGGGGACGATTACGAGCTTCTGTTCTCTGCGCCCTTTGCTGCAGCGCAAGAAATCTTCGCACTTGCAAAAGAATTAGGTCTTTCCTTGCTACCGATCGGACGTGTCGAGGACGGGTCGGGCCTCAGTCTGCGCGACGGCGAGGACTTGGTACCACGTCCCGAGAGCCTTGGCTGGGAGCATCGCTGAGGCGGGCCGGACTCGATCAACTCGCGCGTGCCAAGTCGATGCGATCAGTTCAGTTGCATTCTGACTGTTCCAGCCCCTAGAACCTTGCCACGCCCGGGCGGGAACGCCTCCGGGGGCACGGCCCGACCCGGCGCAATAAGGGGAAGGAAGCCAATGACAGTCGTGTTGATTGCCATAATTTGCGGCATCGCCGCTGTGGTCTACGGCATCGTCACCAGTCGCCAGGTGCTCGTCCAGTCGGCGGGCAACGAGCGGATGGTCCAGATCGCCGGCGCGATCCAGGAAGGCGCCAAGGCCTATCTCGGCCGGCAGTACACCACCATCGCCATCGTCGGCGTCATCGTCGCCATCCTCGTTGGCGTGCTCCTCGGGCCGGTTGAAGCCGCGGGCTTCGTCCTCGGCGCCGTCCTCTCGGGCGCCGCCGGCTATATCGGCATGAACATCTCGGTACGCGCTAACGTCCGCACCGCCGAGGCGTCACGGCTGTCTCTGCAGCGGGGGCTCACCACTGCCTTCCGCTCCGGCGCGGTCACCGGCATGCTCGTTGCCGGCCTCGCACTCCTCGCCATATCCGGCTTCTTCTACTTCCTCGTCGAGGTTCAGGGCGAGGCGCCCAATGCGCGCGTCGTCGTCGATTCGCTCGTCTCCCTCGCCTTCGGCGCCTCGCTGATCTCGATCTTCGCGCGGCTCGGCGGCGGCATCTTCACCAAGGCCGCCGACGTCGGCGCCGATCTGGTCGGCAAGGTCGAGGCGGGAATTCCCGAGGACGACCCCCGCAACCCCGCCGTGATCGCCGACAATGTCGGCGACAATGTCGGCGACTGTGCCGGCATGGCCGCCGATCTGTTCGAAACCTATGTCGTCACCGTCGGCGCGACCATGGTGCTGATCGCCCTCCTCGTCTCCGGCAGCACCGAGCAGCTCACCCAGCTGATGAGCCTGCCGCTGATCATCGGCGGCGTCTGCATCCTCACCTCGATCATCGGCACCTACATGGTGCGCCTGGGCGGCAAGCAGTCGATCATGGGGGCCCTCTACAAGGGCTTCTGGACCACCGCTCTGCTCTCGATACCGGCGCTGTTCTACGTCACCTGGCGCACGCTCGAGGGCAATATGAATACGCCGCTCGGCAGCGCCCGCGAGGCGGCCGGGCCCGAGGTCGATCCCGGCGTCGCGGCCGACGCCCTCGCCGGCGGCTTCACCGGCATGGACCTGTTCTACTGCATGCTCGTCGGATTGGGCGTCACCGCCCTGCTCGTCTGGATCACCGAATATTATACCGGCACCAACTACCGGCCGGTCCGCTCGATCGCGAAGGCCTCCGTCACTGGTCACGGAACCAACGTGATCCAGGGCCTGGCGATCAGCCTCGAATCCACCGCCCTGCCGACGCTGGTGATCTGCGTCGGCATGATCGTCTCCTACCAGCTTGCCGGCCTGATCGGCATCGCCTTCGCCGCCACCTCGATGCTGGCACTCGCCGGCATGGTGGTCGCGCTCGACGCGTACGGGCCAGTCACCGACAATGCCGGCGGCATTGCCGAGATGGCGGGGCTCGAGGACGAGGTCCGCGGCCGCACCGACGCGCTGGACGCGGTCGGCAACACCACCAAGGCGGTCACCAAGGGCTATGCGATCGGCTCGGCCGGTCTCGCCGCCCTGGTGCTGTTCGGCGCCTATACGACCGACCTCAGGGAGTTCGCGGGCGAGCTCGGCATCGGCGCCGGCGGCGTCGATTTCTCGCTGTCCAATCCCTATGTCGTCGTCGGTCTGCTGCTCGGCGCGCTGCTCCCCTATCTGTTCGGGGCGATGGGGATGACCGCGGTCGGCCGCGCCGCCGGCGAGGTGGTGCTCGACGTCCGTGAGCAATTCCGTAGCAACAGCGGCATCATGGAGGGCACCAGCCGCCCGAACTATGCCCGCACCGTCGATCTCGTCACCAAGGCGGCGATCCGCGAGATGATCGTGCCGTCGCTGCTGCCGGTGCTGGCGCCGATCGCGGTGTTCTTCGGCATTTCGCTGATCGCCGGACGCGAGCAGGGCTTCGCCGCCCTCGGCGCCCTGCTGCTCGGGGTGATCGTCTCGGGCCTGTTCGTCGCCATTTCCATGACTTCGGGCGGCGGCGCCTGGGACAATGCCAAGAAGTTCATTGAAGACGGCAATCACGGCGGGAAGGGCTCCGAGGCCCACAAGGCCGCGGTGACCGGCGACACTGTCGGCGATCCGTACAAGGACACGGCCGGCCCGGCGGTGAACCCGATGATCAAGATCACCAACATCGTCGCTCTGCTGCTGCTTGCCGCGCTGGCCGGCGGCACCGGCGGCTGATCGCGATCACTTTCTTTTATGAATGGGGGTCCGTCCGGGAGACCGGGCGGGCCCTTTTCTTTGGCGAAGTGGCGGTGCAACCACCCACGCCGCTCCCGCCGGCCTGCGCCAGCTTCCCTTTTTCGGATCTAGCCGCTATGGGCAGCGCGGTTTTCAAGGATTGAGGCAGGTTTTGGCCAAGGAAGAACTTCTCGAAATGCGGGGGCAGGTGGTGGAGCTGCTGCCCAACGCCATGTTCCGCGTCCGGCTCGAGAACAATCACGAAATCCTCGGTCATACCGCGGGCAAGATGCGCAAGAACCGCATCCGCGTCCTCGTCGGCGACGAAGTCCTGGTCGAGCTGACCCCGTACGATTTGACCAAGGGTCGGATCACCTATCGCTTCAAGTAAGCCGGGCCCGGTGCGGCTCGTCCTTGCTTCGTCCAGCCCCCGGCGGCTCGAGCTGCTCGGACGGATCGGCGTGGTTCCCGATGCCGTGATTCCCGCCGATATCGACGAGACGCCGCGCCCGGGTGAGCGTCCTCCCATCTATGCTGCGCGCGTTGCGGCGGAGAAAGCGGCGGCGGTGCCCGCAGCCGGTGCGCTGGTTCTCGCCGCCGATACCGTCGTCGCTGCGGGCCGCCGCATCCTCCCGAAGACCGACGACGAGACGGAGGCGCGACGAACTCTCGAGCTCCTCTCCGGCCGACGCCACCGCGTCCTGTCCGCCATCACCCTGATCGACGCGGAAGGCAGGGCACACCATCGGCTCTCGACCAGCATCGTCACCTTCAAGCGCTTCGGCGCCGACGAGCTCGACTCCTATCTCGCCAGCGGGGAGTGGCGCGGCAAAGCTGGCGCCTATGCTATTCAGGGACGCGCCGAGGCGTTGATCCGCACCATCTCCGGCAGCTTTTCCGGCATCATGGGACTGCCCTTGTACGAGACGCGGACCCTGTTGCGCGCCGCCGGATACGACCTTGGCTGAGTGGATCTACGAGGAGGGCATCGGTGAGAACCGGGCGATCCTCGTCGAAGACGGCCGCATCGTCGAAGCGGCGATCGAGCTTCCCGGGGGATCAAGGCTGGGCGCGGTGCTGCCGGCGCGACTGGCCGAAATCCATGTGCCGGGCCGCCGTGGCCTTGCGCGATTCGAGGGCGGCGAGGCGCTGATCGAGCCGCTGCCCGCACATCTCACCCAAGGGCAGGCGATCCGGATCGAGATCACACGCGAGCCGATCCCGGAACGAGGCCGTCCGAAGCTTGCCCGCGCCCGCACGACCGAGGCGCCGCCGCGCGACGCCCCCCCGCTGGCGGAACGCGTCGGCGCGGCGGCGGCGCCGCCGCCGGGCCATGATCCCTTCGAAGAAGCGGGCTGGTCGGAGCTTCTCGAGGAAGCTCTGTCGGGGGAAATTGCTTTCCGGGGCGGCGCGCTGCGGATGAGTCTCACGCCGGCGATGACCTTGTTCGACGTCGACGGCGCCCTGCCACCGGCCGCACTCGCCGCCGCCGGAGCAGAGGCGGCCGGTCGGACGATCCGGCGAATGGACATCGGAGGATCGATCGGCATCGATCTTCCCACACTGACCGGGAAGGCCGAGCGGCAGGCGGCCGCGGCCGCGCTCGACGCCGTTCTGCCCCAGCCCTTCGAACGAACCGGGGTGAACGGCTTCGGATTTCTCCAGATCGTGCGTCGTCGCAGCCGCGCCTCGCTTGCCGAGATCGTTCAGGCGGATCCCGTCGGTGCAGCAGCGCGCGCCCTGCTCCGCCAGGCGGAGCGCAGCAGCGGCGCGGGCGGCCGCACGATCACCGCCGCGCCGCCGATTATCGCGCGGATCGAGGCCAATCCTTCATGGCTCGACACCCTCTCCCGCAGGATCGGAATGGCCGTATCCTTGCAGGCCGATCCAGGCCTCGCCATATCGGCGGGCCATGTCCACAGCCGCCATGCCTAGGAAGCGCGCGGGCTGCCCGCTTTGCGGAAAGCCGCCGACGCAGACCCACACGCCCTTTTGCAGCCAAGGGTGCCGCGATCGCGATCTCCTCAACTGGCTGGGAGATTCCTACCGCGTCCCGGGACCACCGGCGGACGAATTTCCGCCAGACGGGCTGGACAGCGAGCGATAACCCCTTCTATAGGCCCGCTCGTCCGCACTCGCGGTGACGCCCAGGTAGCTCAGTTGGTAGAGCACGTGACTGAAAATCACGGTGTCGGTGGTTCGATCCCGCCCCTGGGCACCATCCCTTCGTCCTGAACGATCGCGTGCCGCATCGTGCCGGCACCTGGCACCAAGGCGCATGGTTCAGCGCCATGGCGCCCAGCCAAGCGGCTTATATTCGTGCCGAGAGGCCATCGCCCGCGGAAGCAGGACGCTGCTCTTTCGTTCAGGCGATGACGAAGATGATGGCCCCGAGCGAGCCGAACAGCGCGATGACAGCGCCGAGGAAGCGCCAGTCGGTACGGCGGACACGCTCCGCCATATGGTGACGGGTCGTGTAGGACAGTCCCATCGATTTCAGGAAATTATCGATCCACATCCGCAGTCGGGCCTCTGATACCACGCGAAACCAAGGCCGGCCCTGCTCGGGACCAGCGGACGTGCCTCTGCGGACTGATGTGCGGAACGTCAAGCCCGCCTGCGCACCGGCCTTTCGACCGTAAGAACCGGATCGGACCGTCCGGTGCGACACTCCTGTTCGGGAACTCGATCGAGCTACGTGCATCTATCACCGGCACCCGTTAGTCGGGTGCGAGGTCCTTGAACGTTTGCGGCGTATCCCGCCACCTACCGGACGAGGCGCTCGGCGGTTCGAGAGAACCAGGTTCGCAGTCTCGGGAGCATGACCACGCGTACAGCCTGCATCAACGCGATCGGCACTGCCGTCCCGGGCCATGACGTCCACCACGCCTTCATCGATTGGGCGGAAACGCAGATCGCCGATCCGCGTCAGCGCGCCCTGTTCCGTCGCATGGCGGAGAGGTCAGGCATCGGCCACAGATGGTCGGTGCTACCGCAGACCGGGGGCGGGGGCTCGCCCGTCTCGGCCGGCGGTTTCTATCATGCCGGACAGCCGGGCACGGCCGCCCGGATGGCGATCTATGCCGAGCAGGCGCCGCGGCTGGCTTTGCAGGCCATTCGGGCGCTGGGCGCGCTCGCCGGCATCACACATCTCGTCGTGGCCAGCTGTACCGGCTTCGTTGCGCCCGGCATCGACCAGATCATCGCGGCGGAGCTTGGCCTTCCAGGCGACATCGAGCGGACGCTGGTCGGCTTCATGGGCTGCTATGCCGCGATCTCGGCCTTGCGCGTCGCCTATCATATCGCGCGGTCGGAACCGCAAGCGCGGGTCCTCGTGGTAACGGTCGAGCTCTCCAGCCTCCATCTGCAGTTCGAGAGCCGTGTGGAGCCGCTGCTCGCGATGCTGCAGTTCGGCGACGGCGCAGCCGCAATGATCGTCAGCGGCGAAGGGCCGGGGCTCGCGCTCGAGCGTCCGTTCGCCGCGACCTTGCCCGAATCGGCTGGGTTGATCCGCTGGACGATCGGCGACACCGGTTTCGCCATGGAGCTGTCTGGCGAAGTGCCCGGCCGGATCGCCGGGGCGCTGCAGGACCCGGGCGTCCGATCGGCCATGCTGGACGGCGTCGACGTAGGCGAGATCGATGCCTGGGCGGTGCACGCCGGCGGCCGCTCGGTGCTCGACGCCGTCGAGCACGGACTCGGCCTTGCGTCCGAGGCGCTCGCCGAGTCCCGCGCGGTGCTCGCCGAGTTCGGCAACATGTCATCCTCGACGCTGCCGTTCGTCCTCGCCAGGCTGCTGGCGCAGCCGGAGCGGCGGCGCGGCGTCGCCCTGGCCTTCGGACCGGGCCTCGCGGCGGAGGGCTTCCACTTCCGGCGGACCCTGTGAGGAGGCTGCAGGCCCGCGTCCGCGCCGATGAGCAGATGGATGACCCTGCCCTTCCGCCGGCCGTCTACGATGCCGTCCTCTCCGATCTCGGCCGCGTGAACGTCTGGACGCTCGCCGCACGTCCTACCCTGTCGTTCGTCAGGCAGGCGACGGCGAGGCTCGATCGGTTCAGCCTCCTCGATGTGGGCTTCGGAGACGGCGGCATGCTCCGACGCATCGCACATTGGGCCAGGCGCGCTCGCAAGACCGCCGATCTGGTCGGGGTCGATCTCAATCCCAAAAGCGAAGCCGTCGCTCGTGCGGCCACACCGCCGGGCAGCGGAATTGTGTGGCGGACCGGCGACTATCGCGACCAGGGGCAGTTCGACCTCGTCGTCTCGAGTCTCGTCGCCCATCATATGGAAGACGAGGAGCTTCGCACCTTCCTCGCGTGGATGGAGGCGAACACGGCACGTGGCTGGCTGGTCAACGACCTCCACCGCCACCCTTTTTCCTATTTCGGCTACCCCTTCCTCGCCCGGCTGCTCCGGGTGCACCGCATCGTCCGTGAGGATGGCCAGCTTTCGATCGCCAGGGCCTTTCGCCCCCACGAGTGGCGCCCGCTGCTCGCGGCCGCGGGTGTCTCCGAGGCTCGCGTGGTCCGCCGTTTTCCGTTTCGACTATGCGTCGAGCGGCTGCGCTGATCGTCGGCGGCGGGCCGGCGGGTGCCGCCGCCGCGATCCGCCTTGGCCAAGGCGGTGCGCGGCCGCTGCTGTTCGAACGAAACGCTGCGCCTCGCGACGTGGTGTGCGGCGGCTTCCTGGGATGGGATTCGCTCGCAGCGCTGCACCGTCTCGGCATCGATCCGGGCGCGCTCGGCGCCCGCCCGATCAAGAGGCTGCGCCTGGTCTCCAGTCGCCGCACGGTCGAGGCGGCGCTGCCTTACCGCGCCGCGGGCCTCTCACGGCGCACGCTGGACGAGGCCCTGCTCGATGCGGCGGCACGCGCCGGCGCGGAGATCGTCCGGGGACGCACCGTGCGCGCGGCGGACAGCCTTCGCATCCGGTTGGACGACGGCGAGGAGATCGTGGCCGATGCGCTGCTGCTGGCAACCGGTAAGCACGAGATGCGCGGCGCCGAACGCGATGCGGCGATCGCCGAGGCGCCGATCGGCCTGCGCGCCGCGCTCGCTCCGGGGCGCGATCTGGCCCGCGATCTCGACGGCTGGATCGAGCTCCACCTGTTCGACGGCGGCTATGCCGGCCTGCTCATCCAGGACGATGGGCAGGTCAATCTCTGCCTCTCCGCATCGCGGGCGCGGCTGAAGGCGGCCGGCGGCGCGGAACCGCTCGTCCGGGCGCTCGCGGCGGAGCTGCCGGCGCTCGCCGCACGGCTGGAAGCCGGCGAGGTCGGACCGTGGAGCGCAGTGGCGGGGGTCCCCTACGGCTGGCGGGCCCGCAGGACCGGGCGCGACGTCTATCGGCTGGGAGACCAGGCGGCGGTGATCGCTTCTCTCGCCGGCGACGGCATTGCGATCGCGCTCGAGAGCGGGCGGAGCGCGGCGGAAGCGCTGCTCGCGGGCCGCGCGGCGCCGGAGTGGCAATCGGACTTTGCCCGTCGAAGCCGCCGCCCGATCGTGATCGCCGAGGCGCTGCGCCGGATAGCGGAAAGGCCCGTCCGGGAAGCGGCCCTGCTCTTATTGCGAGCCTTGCCTGGCCTCGCAGCACGCGGCGCCGGCCTCACCCGCATCGGCGGCTGAGACGTCCCCGAGCGGCTCCGCCTCCCGGGCCTGTGCGGAAAACAGCGAAGGAAGATATCGGGCGATGACGAGGATCACGCTCGGAAGCAGCAGCGTGTTCCAGAGATCGCGCAGCGACTCGGCCCGCTGGTCGCCGCGATTGGGCCAGACCTCGTAGCGATAGTCGTAGATCTCGTTGGCGAGAGTCACGGCCAGCACGGCCAGCCAGGGCCAGGGGCTGGAGAGGCGCTTGCGCAGCAGCAGCGCCACGGCGATCTGCAGGAGCACGCCGGCGTGAACATGGAGCGCGTCCATGTCGAGATGCGTCGTGGCGGAGAGCCACTCCTTGGTAAGATGCCAGTCCACCCGATTCTCAATATTGCTTGCGGTAGCGGGCGTTCAGGCTGGAGTTGCCCTGCGAGCCCGCCTGGAACAGGACGGAGAGCGCGCGGGAGAGCGCGACCTCGATCTGCGTGGCGGTATAGCCGCGGGCGTCGGTGATCAACTCGAGATAGATGTCGTTCGAGATGTAGAAACCGGCGGCCACGGCCGTGCCGCGGCCGGTGGTCTCGTCGGCACCGAGCACGCGCAGGCGGTCCAGGCCGGTGGCCGACCGAAGCTTGCCCAGCGGGTTCAATCCGCCACCGCCGCCGCGCAGGCTGTTGAGCGACGAGGCGAGCTGCACCGCCTGCAGGGCCGATATCTCGCTGATCGAGCCGCCAAACAGGATCCGCGAAAGCAATTCGTCCTGCGGCAGGGCCGGCGTCGAGGTGAAAGCAATCTGCGGATTGTTGGCGCTTCCGCTGACGTTGATATTGACGGTCACATCCTCGACGTCCGCGGTGGCGACCAGATCGATGCGCGGGTTGGGGGGTCGCGCGCCGGTGAAGGCGATATGGCCGCGGGTGAGATCGAAGCGCCGCCCGCTGAAGCTGAAGGTACCGCGGATCACATCCGCCTCTCCGACGATCGTCGGCGTGGCCGTCGTGCCCTGGATCCTGAGATCGGCGGACCATTCGGACTCCAGGCCCATGCCGGAGATGAACAGCTGGTTGTCGGCCCGGACACGCAGATCCAGCTTCCAGTTGCTCGGCGTGCCGGAGGCCTGCTCCTCCGCGCCGGGCACCGGCAGCGGCTCGCCCTTGCGGCGAACGCCCTGCAGTTCGACGACCTGCGCCGCGCCCTGGCGGATGATCTGGTAGCGGACATTCGGGATGTTGAGATCGCCCGCGATCAACGCGCCGTTGGCCCGGCTGTTGGTGATCGCCAGATTGCCGCTCACCGTCGCGCCGATATTGTCGCTACGGGCGAGCTGCGCATCCTGGAGGTTCACGCGTACGTCCATCGGGAAGCCCGAATTGGCGGCGAAGCCGATCCGGCCCTGGCCCTCGATCGTGCCCTCTCCGGCCCGTCCGGATATGCGGTCGATCTGCAGGTCGGAATTGGTGAACCGGCCCTGGACGGCGAGGTTGGTGATCCGGGTGCCATAGGTCTCGTCGGTGAAGATGAGGTTGTTGGCGCGGATGACGCCATTCAGCTGCGGCGCCTGCACCCGTCCACTGAAATCGGCCGCGATGCCGATCGGACCGGAAAGCTGCTGGCTCGTCATGCCGCTGAACGACCAGAGGACGTCAGCCGGGCCATTGTAGCGAATACCACCCTGGAGGGGTGCGGCGAGCAGGCGCTCCATCCAGCCGCCCGCGCCGGGACCCACCGGCTGCAGGCGAACCTGAGCCCTGCCGACGACGTTGCCGCCGCGGCGTATCACGGCAGCAGCCGTGCCCCCCTCAGGCCGGAGGGCGCCGGCAAGCGCCAGATCGACGGGCGGCGACCGCGTCGCCACGCCGGAGCGGGTGAACCCCGTGACGTTGAGCCGTGCGTCGGCACGCGGAAAGGCCGAACCGGCCGGCTGGGCGAAATCGATGCTGCCGGAAGCGCGGCCGCCGACGCCGAGGGCCGGAGAGAAAGCGTTGAGGATCGAGAGATCGAAATCGTTCAACCGCGACTGGATTACGGTCCCGGCGGCGCCGGTGCGGCCGGCGAGCAGGACGTTCCCCTGCGGCAGGACGATCTGGGCGGGCGACAGCTGCCAGCCACCGGCGACCGGGCGGATCTCGGCCGGCCGGGCGAGGCGGAACGGGATGTTGTTCACCTGTCCCTGGGCAGCCGCGCGGATCACGTCAGGGGCGAGCGCCACGTTCGCGGCAACGCGGAACGGAACGCCGCTCGAGCCTTCGGCGAACACTTGGGCAGTGCCCCGTCCGCCGCGGTAATCGGCGCGCACCCGGCCGCGGGCGAGATGGAAATTGTCGCTGCGCACGCCGGCGAATTGGGCATCGCCGACCACATGGGGCGCATCCGGATAGAGGATCACGCTGGCGTTCACGATCGCCCGCTGGATCAGGATCGGCGTATCGCCGGGGATCCGCGCTCCGTTTGCCGTCGCATCCACATCGGCGCGCTGGTAGCGCCCGGCGGCGGCGAGGCGGATGGTGCCGCTCATCCCCTCACCGGTCATCGCCAGGGTGCCGACGAACGGTCCTGCGGCGCTCTGCGTCACGCGGCCGGTGAAGGTCATGCCGGCGAAAAGCAGACGATGGACGTCCAGCGTCATCGTCCGCCCCTGGACGATCGTCACGTCGGCGGTGAACGGCCCGTATTGCGACTGACCGGCGGCGTTGACCCGATAGCCGTTCCCGGTGGCGCGAATGCTGGCGGTGACGTCGCGCGGACCGATGCCGAAGCCCGGATTGGCTGCCCGGAGCTGGACCTGCGGCCGGTCCACCGTTCCGGTCACGACGACAGCCAGCGGTCCGTAATCGCGAGACACGCCGGCGACGCGGAAGTCGATGCTGCCGTTCGGGCGCCAGCTGCCGTTGCCGGACGTCACTCTCAATCCCGGCGAGTTGAGCCTTATGTCGTTCAGCACGATCGCGCCGGCCGGATCCATCCGGACCCGAGCGGACGCGGTGGCGTTGCCACCCAGGAAATCGCGCGCCGTGGCGTTGTCGATCCGCTTCGTCCGCACCGCCACGCGGCCGTCGAGGCCGAAGCCGCCTGCGGAGGTCGTGACATTCATGTTGGTGGTGATGTCGAGCAGGCCGACGCCGTCGAGCTGGTAATTGTTCAGCGTTCCCTGGATCCCAGCGCGGTAAAGGCCGCGCGCCATGTCGGCGGCGAGCACGATCGTCGCGTTCAGCCGGTCGGAGCGGACGCGAAGATCGTCGGAGACCAGGCGCGTGCCGCTGACGAAGACGGTGCCGTCGACGGCGACATTGGTAAGGAGGCCGCCGACCGACGGATCGAGCCCGCTGACGCGGCGGGCACGGGCGGAGACGGGAATGCGGATCCGATCTGCGTCGACCTTGGCGCGGCCGCGCGCGGTGAAGCCCTCGAGGACGGTGCCGTTGAAGCCGAGCGCATCCGCCTTCACGTCATATGCGGCGAACGGCGTGGCGAACGCACCGTTGAGAACGGCGGCGACCTCGAACCCGCGGGCCGTGAGGTTCGGCGCAATGGCACCGGGCTGAAGCAGGCGGCCGGCGACCTTGAGGTTCTGGAATCGGCTTTGGCCTAGGTCGACCAGGCCCTCGGCGGCGAGCGCGATCGCCGAGGAGTTGAGCCGCAGCCGCATGTCTGCGCGGCGCTCGGCGAAGGTGGTCACCAGGCCGAGTTGGACCGAGGAGAAGAGCCGCCGGGCAGGACCTTCCGGAAGCAACGTGCCGGGCTGAATGGGACCGTTGAAGCTGAAGGTGCCGTTCTTCGCACCGATCGCGACGTTGGCGAATGGCTTGCCGCCCAACATAGCGCGGGCGCGACCCTGCCAATTCGTCCAATTGCCGGCGCCGGTGACGAGCACGCCGAGCGGCTGGCGGACACCCGTCAGCCCGGCGACAAAACCATTGGCCGGTGCCTCGATGCGCAGGCCGATGCCCAAACGATTCTGCTCCGGCACGGCATCGAGCCGGAGAACGAGCTTGTCGCCGCCGGGGAGGTTCGGCGCGGCAAGGGCGCCGGCATCGAGCGCCACCTGCGCGCGCCCGTCGGCGATCTTGGCGCGGCCGCTGAGCCCGAGAAGGTGTCGATAGCCGGTGACGGCGGGATCGACATGGATCCTTCCCACCGAAAATCGGCCGATGTCGATGTCGATGTCGGGAAGCAGGGGCGCATTGGGATCGCCTGGGCGCAGCTCGGGCAGACGGTAGAGCCTCGCCTCGGGAATGGTGAGGCCGCGGATGTCGATCTGGTTGCGGAAGTAGGCGAGCGGCCGCCAGTCCAGCGTCGCCTCGGGCGCAACGAAGAACAGGCCCTTGGGGTCGCGCAGCTTGATGTCGTGGAGCTTGAGCTCGCCGAACAGTGAGCCTTCGATCCGGCCCACATCGATGTCGAGCCCCGACGCCATCTCGAGATTGTTGATCTGGCGGACGACGTAGCGATGGCCGAGCTCTGAGTTCAGCCAAAGGAAGAAGGCGCCGAACAGGGCGACAAGACCGAGGATGCCGATGCCGGTCCACTTGGCGACGGCGCGGCCCCGCCGACGGCGTGCGGGTGCGGCGGCCGGAGCGGGATCCTCAGGGGTGTCGATCGGGCCCTGATCCGCCATCAGAAGGCCTGCCCGATCGAGACGTAGACTGCGACCTTCGACTCACCCTCGCGGCGGCCCAGCGGGATCGCCACGTCGGCGCGGATCGGCCCGAAATTGGTGTACAGGCGGCCGCCGATACCGACGCCGAAGCGGAGATCGGAGAGCTTGGGATACTGGCTGGTATAGACCTGACCAGCGTCGATGAACGGGACGATTCCGTAATTGCCGAATCGATAGCGCGCCTCGAGCGCGAATTCGACGACACTGCGGCCGCCGGTCGGCACCAGGATCGTAGGATCGTCCTTCTCGTCCGGATCGGTGGGATCGAACTTGGGATTCGGAAGCACCTCCTTCGGGCCGAGCTCCTGATAGCCGAAGCCGCGAACGGAGCCGCCGCCGCCGGCATAGATTCTGCGCGACGGCGCCAACTCGTTCAACTCTGCTCCGTAGATCGAGCCGACACGGGCGCGTCCGGCGATCGTCAGGCTGTCGGTAGCCGGGAAATAGGCGCTGCCGTCGAGGAAATTGCGGACATAGGGTTGTCCAGGGTCGCGCAGCGATGTTTCGGGATTGATCCGGCCAAGAAGACGGAACCCGCGGGTCGGGTCCAGCAGGCTGTTCGAAGCATCGTAGCCGAGCTGACCGGTGACGCCGGCAAGGAAGAAGGCGTCGCCGATCGACAGCTCCGGCTCGCCGATCCGGCTCTCGTTGGTGGCGATGATCTCGGCGCCATAGGCCCAGGTCCACTTCTTCTGCCAGATCGGCGTGGATTCGCGCGAGATCAGGCCATGGAGCCGGGCGGTGTAGCCGCGGAAGGCGGCATAGTCGCGCCGCCCTGCCTCGGCCTGGACAAGGACGGTGCGGTCGCGCTTGCCCGCGTTGGCGCGCCGGAACTGCAAGCGCACCGTCTGCTCCTGCGTCCCGGCAATCGCCGTCGCCCGGATGGCGCCTTCCGGCGGAAAGAAGTTGCGATGCTCCCACGTGCCTTCGGCGCGGAAGCCTTCGCCGGTGCTGTAGCCCACGCTCCCGGCGAGGGAGCGGGCCGGTCCGGCGTCCTGACGGACAAGGATGTTCACATATTCGGTGCCGTCAGGCGCGGTCTCTCCGGTTCGGACCGGCTCTGCCGACACTGTGGAGAACAGGTTGGTGGCGATCATCGCCTCGCGCAGATCGTCCACCTTGCGCTGATCGAACAGTTCGCCGCGCCTGAACCGGGCGAGCACGCCGACATGCTCGGCATCGAAGGCGAGGTCGCCTTCGGTGGTGAAGCCGGCGAAGCTCGATCGGGGTCCGGGCTCGACCGGCAAAGTGTAGTCTCCGAGCCTGGTGGCGGGATCGAGCAGGATGTCGCGCAGGCCGACCTCGGCGAAAGGATAGCCCTGCTGCGGCAGACGCAGGCGAACGTTCGCCTCGGCAGCTTCGACGTCGATGGCCACGATCGGCTGCCCGCTTTTCAGAGGCAGCGCCTCGCGAGCAATGCCGGGCGGCTGCGTTTCGGGTCCCGTGATCGCGATCTGCCCGAAACTGTAGCGCTGGCCCGGAACGGCGGTGAGCACGACGCGCAGCCGGCCGGGCTCCGGAAGCTGCTCGATCGTCGATACGGCCGTCGCATCATAATAGCCTTCCGAGCGCAGCAGCCGCACTGCGAGCAGCTCGTCCTCGTCGGCGCGCTGTTGAACCTGCGAGCCGTTGGTGGCCTCTCCGTCGGCATCCTCCAACGCGGACAGGTCGCGGAAATTGCCTTCCAGCCCGACCTGGTCGAGACCTTCAATCTCGAGCGTATAACGGACCGGCTCCACCGGCCCCGGAGCATCCTCCTCGCTCTCGGTTCCGGCCGGCGGCGTCTGAACATCGAAGGTGGCGAGTGGACTGAGAGGCTCGGTGAGGGCGGGGTCGGAGATCGGCGCGTCCGGAATGATCTCGCCTTGCGCCGTCACCGGCGGCGCGTCCTTCACATCGAAATCCTCGAGCGGCTCGAGCGGCTGACCCAGGGCAGGATCGAGCGGCGGGAGTGCCTCCTCGAACTGGCTGTCGGGGACGATGGCCTCCTCCGACGCGGCAGGCGGCGACTGCGATGCGGAGGGTGCTGGCATCTGCGCGCCCGCAGGCGACGCGACAGTCATCGCGCCGGCAGCGGCAGTAGACAAAAGGACGCTCGTCTTCCTCAAAAAGCATCGCTCCCGTAACGACATTCATTACGCCGGAAAGTGATGGAATTGGAAGACCTTGGCAATGCGACGGGATGCGAAAAAATACCGCCGGAATGACGGAACAAAAGGGTGTTCCGGGCTTTTTAGCCGGTTCGCTGCCGCCCCGCTGGGCTCAGCGATCCTGGTCGAAGAGCAGGTCGGTATCCGGCGCGATTTCCACCGTGCGGTTGCTCAACGTGCGTCCGTCATCAGCTCGGACCAGAACCTGCTGCTCCCGCGGCGTTTTTCCGGTGGCGCAGGCGGCCGCAAAGGCAAGCGCCTGAGTGAGCTGATTCTGCCCAGCCGATCCGAGCTGCAGCCAGATGTCCTGCTGGAGCGTGGCATTGCCCTCACGGTCATATTCGAAGCTGCCGGATTTGCTCAGCGTCTCCAGAGACTTCGTGGCCTCGGTGCAGATCGAGGCGGGTAGGGGCTGATTGATCGACCCATCGGCAGGAACTTCCGGCGCGGGGTCGCAGCCGGCGAGCAAGACAAATCCAGATATGATTGCGGCGCGTCCAACCAGCCTCAATTCCACGTCAGTCTCCCACTCGGCCTCTGCCCGCTCCCGAAGGAGTCGCGCCTTCCTAGAGCCTGATCACGCCGCGCGGAAGCGCCTCCGGAACCACCCAGCCACGCCGCAGGCTGACAGCAGCATTGCCTCCCCCTCCGGCTTGGGCCAGTGAGGGCGGATGGCGAACCCGCCTTCCGATGCCTTGCTGTCCGACCTCCAGACGCTTCTTGGCCCGCGCGGGTTCAGCCGCGATCCGGCCGATCTCGAGCCGTGGCTCACCGACTGGCGGGGCCGCTACCGCGGTGTGGCGCGGGCACTCCTGTCTCCGTCCACGGTCGCCGAAGTGCAGGCGATCGTCGGCCGGTGCGCGGACAGCGGCGTCGGACTCGTTCCACAGGGCGGCAACACCTCGATGGTCGGCGGTGCGACTCCGCCAGCCGGCGGGGAGGCTTTGCTCCTCTCGCTTCGCCGGATGAGCTCGATCCGCAGCGTGTCCGAGAGCGACAACATGCTGGTCGCCGAAGCCGGCGTGGTGTTGAGCCGGGTTCACGAGGCCGCCCAGGGCATCGGGCGGCGCTTCCCGCTTTCGCTTGCCGCCAAGGGTTCGGCGACCGTGGGCGGGCTGGTCTCGACCAATGCCGGCGGAACGCAGGTGCTCCGCTTCGGGCCGATGCGCTCGCTCGTCCTCGGGCTCGAAGCCGTGCTCCCGGACGGCAGCCTCTACGAAGAGCTCTCGGCGTTGCGGAAAGACAATCGCGGCTACGACCTCCGGCAGTTGCTGGTCGGGGCGGAAGGGACGCTCGGGATCGTCACCGCGGCCAGCCTGCGGCTGGTCGCCAGCCCCGGCTCGTCGGCCGTCGCATGGGCCGGCCTCGAGTCCCCCGAGGCTGCCCTCACCCTGCTGCGCCGGCTGGAGGCGCGAACCGGCGATGCGGTAGAGAGCTTCGAGCTGGTGCCGGCGAACGCGCTCGACCTCGTGCTGCGGCGGATCGCAGGAACGCGCGCCCCGCTCGCTGCGCCCCATGCCTGGAACGTCCTGATCGAGGCGGTGGCGCCGCATGGGGCGGCACCCGCCGCGGAAACGCTTCAGGACGCGCTGGTCGAGGCTGTGGAGCAGGGCCTGGTGCTGGATGCCGCCATCGCGACCTCGCAGGCGCAGGCCGAGGCACTCTGGCGACTGCGCGAGAGCGTGTCCGAAGCCGAGCGGCTCGACGGGCCGGCGCTCAAGCACGACATTTCCGTTCCGGTCTCCGCGATGCCGCGCTTCATCGAGGAGGCGCGGACCGCGGTCGAACGCCGGTTTCCGGGCGCCAGGGTCATCGCCTTCGGTCACCTTGGCGACGGCAACGTGCACTTCAACGTCCAGGCACCCTCCGGAGCGGCGGCGGATCGATGGCTGGAGGAGGAAGGATCGGCCGCTTCGTCGATGGTCTACGATATGGTGATCGCCGCCAGTGGCTCGATCTCCGCAGAGCACGGCATCGGACAGATGAAGCGGGAGGTCTTTCTGCGCACCTCGCCGCCAGCCCGCCTCGATGCGCAGCGGGCGATCAAGCAGGCGCTCGATCCACTCGGGATCATGAACCCGGGCAAGCTGTTCGACTGAGCAACGACGCCGACTCTCGTTCAGCCAGCGGCAATCCGGCGCGCAGCAAATTGACATCGCGGGCAAATGACGTCACCAGCGCTCCACACGACGCCGGACCAGAACTCGGCTCGGGAGGCGGCGCGGCTGGGGGCCGGCGGGCACGCCGCAGTTAGAACAGCATCAGCAAGGACATGGGAGGCGGATTTGTCGCCCATCGGACCGAGGAGTTTATCGTGGGTATTTTCGACAGGCTGAGGGGCGGCCTGGCAGGCCGCAACACGAGCCGCGGGAAGGAAGGCGCACGCGCTTATGCGGTCGGCGACATCCATGGCAGGCTCGATTTGCTCGAGAAGGTCCTCCGACTCATCGAGACGGACATCGCCTCGCGGCCCGCGGCGCGCAACTTCATCGTCTTTCTGGGCGACCTCATCGATCGCGGCCCGGATTCGGCGGGGGTCGTCGAACGGCTTCGTACCTACCGACCCGACTTCGCCCGCCCGGTGTTTCTGTCCGGCAATCATGAGGAAATCCTGCTCCGCATCCTGGACGGCGACGCCGACATCCTGCCGAGCTGGCTGAAATTCGGCGGCGCCGAGTGTGCGGAAAGCTATGGAGTGAATGCTGACGCTCTCCGCCGCATGGATGAGAAAGCGGCGATCGAGATGATCCGCAGCAAGGTGCCCCGGGAGCATCGGGATTTCCTGGAAAGCTTCGGGGACACCTTCCGCTTCGGCGACTATCTTTTCGTCCACGCCGGCATTCGGCCGGGGGTGGGTCTGGAGGAGCAGGATCGGCACGATCTGCGCTGGATTCGCGACCCGTTCCTGAGCGATGCCAAGGAACACGGGTTCATCGTCGTTCATGGCCACACCATCGTGGACGAGGTGGAGGAACGGCCGAACAGGATCGCGATCGACACCGGTGCCTACCACAGCGGGGTTCTGACGGCTCTCGCGATCGAAGGATCGAAGCGCTGGTATCTTGCGACCGAAACGAGGGGAGCGAAGGTCGGGGCCTGAGTCGGTTGCGGGGAAGCTGGACTGAGCTTGAGACCTTTCCCGCATCCTACTGATTCAACAGTCCAATTCCGCTGCCGTGGGTTCAATGAACAGCAATATGGGTTGACCCAAGAGCCGCATACGTTAGTTTGAGGGAACAAATTTTGCAGAATTTAGGATCGCCCGTGTCGATGACTGCCGACGCACAGAAGGCGGGCGTGCAGCCTGCGCCTGCTCGCGGCCCTCGCTGCCTGCGCAGGATCGCGCGGGGGCACCATCCCTTATCACCCGTCGGCCGAGCAATTTGGCGAACCTGACTCGCCTGCTTTGTCGGTGCTCGAGAGCGACTACCGGATCGCCCCGCTCGACAAGTTGAAGGTGAGCGTGTTCCAGGTTCCGGACCTTTCCGGCGACTATGAGGTGGACCTCCTCGGCAATCTATCGATGCCGCTGATCGGCAGCGTTCGCGCTGTCGATCTCACGACGGAGCAGCTCGACCGTAAGCTCACGGAGCTGCTGGGCGCGAAATATCTCCAGTCTCCCGACATCAACGTCGGCGTGGTTTCCTCCACGACGCGGCAGGTGACCGTCGACGGCGCGGTGCGCAACCCCGGCATGTTCCCTGTGAACGGCAAAATGACACTGATCCAGGCGATTGCGCTGGCAAAGGGCACGGACGAATTTTCAAACCCGCGCCGCGTCGCCGTATTTCGTCAGATCGGTGGCCAGCGAATGGCCGCAGCCTTCGACCTGACCGACATCCGTCGCGGCAAGATCGAGGATCCTCGCATCTACAGCGGCGACATCGTTGTCGTGGACGGCTCCCGCGTGAAGCAGGTGCAGCGCGAGGTTTTGCAATCGCTTCCGATCCTCGGCCTCTTCAACCCGCTAAACTTCTGAGCGCTTCGCCTAGAGCGTTCCGGCAGACTCGCTGAAAGGCAGCCACGCTACCCATGAGCAACAACAACATCGAGCCCGCCGGCGCGCAGCCGATCTGGCCGCTCGCACCGAACACCGGGAGTGACCTCGCCCTGCCGCAGCAATGGGGGCAGCAGAGTTACAACACCGGCACCATGCCCGACATCAATCTCGCCACGTTGTGGCGAATCCTGTCGGAATGGCGGTGGCTCATCCTTGGTGCGGTTGCCGTGGGCATCGCCTGCGCCGTTGTGTTCACGTTCCTGACTACGCCGCTGTATCGCTCGACCGCGACGCTCGAGATCAACCCGCCCACCGTCGAAATTCTCGACGAGCGGAAGACGGGCACGCCGCGCGTCAGCAACGACCGCGACTACATGGCCACGCAGGTCGGCCTGCTCGCCAGCCGCAGCCTCGCGCAACGGGTCGCTCAGGAACTCAACCTCCCGGGCAACAACGAGTTCGTCCCGGTTCAGGCCGATCGTAATACGCGTCTGAAGATCGCGACCGGGAAGCTGATGGGCGGTCTCGAGGTAAACCCGGTTCCAAACAGCCGCATCGTCAAGATTGCTTTCGTTTCCGAATCGCCGGCGCTGGCGGCACAGATCACGAACAGCTTCGCGGACAACTACATCAATTCGAATCTCGAGCGCCGCTACGAGGCCTCTTCCTACGCCCGTCAGTTCCTCGAGCGTCAGATTGCCAAGGTGAAGGGCGAGCTCGAAAACGGCGAGCGTCGGCTCGTCGCCTATGCCCAGGCGGAGGGGCTGATCACCACGGCTACAACCGGTGGTCAGGACGGTGGCACGCCGGGCGACACCAGCTCACTGCAGGGCGCGTCTCTGATCGCGCTCAACGATGCCTTGGCCCAGGCGCAGACCCGCCGGATCGCGGCCGAGCAGCGTTACCGCCAGTCAGCCCGCCTCAACGCGGCGGCCGTCATCGACAGCACTGCGGCGCTTCGCAGCCCGCGCGCCGGCCTGCAGGCCGAATATCAGGAAAAGCTCTCCTCCTTTAAGCCCGACTATCCCGACATGGTTCGGCTGCGCAGCCGCATCGAGGCTCTGGGCGAGGAAATCGCTCAGGAGCGGAACGCGGTCGCCGGCGGCAAGACCAGCACGTTGCTCGCCGAATACCAGGCTGCGATGGCCGAGGAGCAGAAGCTGCAGGGGCAGGTCCAGCGGCTGAAGAACAGCGTGCTCACTGAGCGCGGCGAACGCATCCAGTACAATATCATCCAGCGCGAGGTGGACACGAACCGTTCACTCTATGACGCATTGCTGCAACGCTACAAGGAGATCGGTGTCGCCGGCGGGATCGGCACGAACACCGTGTCGGTGGTTGACCGCGCTGAGCCGCCGGGAGGCCCCTACAGCCCCAACCTGCTGCTGAACCTCGCCGCAGGCCTAATCCTCGGCCTTGTCATCGGATTTGGTACGGCGCTGGCGCTCGAATTCCTGAACGACACGGTTAAGACGCCCGACGACGTGCGTGAGAAACTGCGCCTGCCTTCCCTCGGAGTCATTCCGAAGAAGAAGGGGCAGGGCGCGATCGCGGAGGAACTGCAGGATCAGTCGTCGCCGATCTCAGAGGCGTATTCGTCGCTGCGCACGTCGCTCCAGTTCACCACCGAGAGCGGCGCTCCCAAGACGTTGCTGATCACGAGCACGCGCGCCGCCGAAGGCAAGTCGAGCACCACGCTGGCGCTTGCCCAAGGCTTCGCGCGCCTCGGGAACTCGGTGCTGTTGATCGACAGCGATCTGCGGACGCCGGCCTTTGTGACCAGCACCGAGCCGAGCGAGGGGCTCTCCAAGCTGCTCACCAACGGTGATCCGGTGACCGGACATGTCGTGAAGACGCAGTTCGAGGGGCTTTCGCTGCTGCCGTGCGGACCGCTGCCGCCGAACCCGGCCGAGTTGCTCGCCTCCGCCCGGATGAAGGCCATCATCGCGGAAGCCGCCAGCACCTACGACATGGTCATCGTCGATGGCCCGCCGGTTCTCGGGCTCGCCGATGCGCCGCTGCTCGCTGCCACCTGCCGAGCCACCCTGCTCGTGATCGAGAGCGGCAAAACGCGGACCGGCGCTGCGGTCGACGCGCTGAACCGTCTCCGTGCCTCGGGCGGTAATCTCGCCGGCGCGGTGCTGACGAAGTATCGTCACCGCGCTCACGGCTATGGTTACGGCTATGGCTACGAGCCCTACCGTTACGGCGGGGTCGGCAGCCGGGAGCGCGAGATCAGGCTGATTGCCCAGCGTGAGAGCTGATCACGAACGTCATCGGGGGCCGCGCCGGCCGCGCTGGCTGGCTGTCCTCGTGCTCGCCCCCGTCGGCGCTCTGGCTGGCTGGCATGCGGTAAAGACCGCGACGGTCGCCAGTTTTGCGAGCCGCGCCCCCGCCAAGGCGGCGGTGCTGGCGCCGAACGATCCGCAGGTGCGGATCGGCGCCGCGATGAACGAGTTCCGCGCACGCAACGGTGATGTCAGAGCAGCGACCCGCGTGCGCGCGATCGAAGCGCTCGATCGAGACGCGCTCGCGGAGGAGCCTTTCCTGCTCGCCGCGGTGGACGCGCTGGTACAACGCGACCAGGCACGTGCCCATCGACTGCTGCTCGAGGCGCGCCGCCGCAATCCCCGATCCCGTCTCACCCGACTGGTGCTGCTCGATCGCTACATGCAGACCGGCCGCACGCGCGAGGCGGCGCAGGAGATGGCGGCTCTGGCGAAACTCGTCACCCGGACCACCGACGTTCTCGTGCCGGAGCTCACCCGAATGGCTGGGGACCCCCGCAGCCTCCCCGCGCTGAGGGACGTGCTGGCGACAAACCCGGCGCTTCGCGATGCGGTGCTCGCGCGGCTTGCCACCACGAGCACCTCTCCCGACGTGATCGTCAGCCTGGCGGGTAACGCCGCGACGGCAACCAGTGCTTCGGGATGGCAAACGGCCCTGCTCACGCGGCTGGTCGAGAAGGGCGACCTCGGGCGAGCGTATCGGCTTTGGCAGAGCTTCGGCGGGCAAGCGACCGGGACCGGGGCCAAGAGCATCTATGATGGTGCCTTCCAGGGTCGACCGGGCTTGCCTCCGTTCAACTGGCGCTTCGCCGCCAATGCCAACGGCGTGGGCGAGCGCGTAAGCGGAGGCGGCCTCCAGGCAACGTTCTACGGGCGGGCCGATGCCGAGCTCGCGCACCAATTGCTGCTGCTCGCTCCTGGACGGTACCGAATCGAACTCACTGCCGAAGGAGACGCGAGCGGCGAGGGAAGCCGTCTGGTTTGGCGACTGAGCTGCCACCCCAAAGGCCCGGTGCTGCTCGACCTGCCCCTCACCAAGATCAACTTCACTCCCCGCAAGTTGGGCGGCGAGTTCACCGTGCCGGCAGGCGGGTGCCCGGCCCAGGCGCTAACGCTCCTCGGCGTGGCGGCGGAATTCCCCACGGAGCAGAGCGTTACCATTCGCGACATGAAGATCGGGAAGTCAGGATCGTGAAGCACACATTGCGGCTCGGCCTGGTTCCGGCCTATCTCACTCTCTGCCTGCTTCTCGGCGGCGCAAGCGGTGGCGGCTTCTGGGCCAACCTCGCCCTCCAGCTCCTCGCCCTTCCTATCCTGATCTGGGGCATCGTCGCCAGACGCAGCACGCCGATGACTTCGGCCGCGCGGAGCCTGATCGTGCTTCTGTCCGTCGCGACTGCCGTTGTCCTCATCCAGCTCGTGCCGCTGCCTCCCTCCCTCTGGACAATTCTTCCAGGGCGTGAGCCGATCGCGAAGGGTTTCGAGCTGCTGGGCCGCCCGTTGCCGTGGATGCCGCTATCGCTGGCGCCGTCGAAGACGGTCGCGTCCGCACTATGGATGCTACCCGCCGTCGCAGTGCTGCTCGGCATCTTGCGGATCGGCGGATTCAAACCCTCATGGCTGGCCGCTTCGCTCCTCGTGGTCACAGCCGCCAGCGTGGGCCTCGGCGCGCTGCAGCTTTCCGCCGGAGCAGGTTCTCCGCTCTATTTCTATCGCATCACCAACGCCGACGCGGCCGTGGGTTTCTTCGCCAACACCAACAACATGGCCGAGCTCCTGGTTGTCGCCATTCCGTTCCTCGGAGCCGTGTACCTCTCCGCATCAAAGCGCGGAAGCTCGGTTCAGCGCACGTCGGGACTGCTCACGGTCCTGCTGGGCGCCCTTGCGGTCCTGCTGGTTGGTATTCTCGTCAATCGCTCGTTGGCCGGGCTTGGCCTGATGATCCCAACGATTGCGGCGACGGCCCTCATGCTGGTATTTCGTCGCCGTCAGGCGCCCTCGTGGAGCGGCCTGCTCGTCGTAGCCCTCCTCGTGGGATCGGTTGCGCTTGTGCTCGGCTCGGGCTTCGGAAACAATCTGACCACCAGCGAAGCACGGCAGTCCACCACCTCGCGCTACACGTCTTTCAACACCACGATCGAGGCCGCGGGCGACTATCTACCGGTCGGCTCCGGCCTCGGGACCTTTCCCCAAATCTACCCGATGTACGAGGATCCGCAGCAGGTCGATCGCTGGTACATGAACCACGCGCATAACGACTATCTCGAGCTCTGGCTCGAGTTCGGGGTTCCCGGGGCGGCGCTGATTCTCGCCTTCTTGATGTGGTGGCTCTGGCGCGTGGTGCGAGTCTGGCGCGCTACGGATCCAGACCCATTCGCGCGGGCGGCCACCATCGGCAGCGCGGTCATTCTCGCCCACAGCTTCGTCGAGTTCCCATTGCGCACCGCTGCGATCAGCGCCGTTTTCGCGGTGTGCCTAGCACTGATGGCCGAGGCGCGGCCTAGGGCGCGTGGCCAGCAGACATCGCAAGGCTCGGCGCCGCGCGCGAGGCATATCAGCGCAGACTGAGGCTTCGCGCCCGGAGACGCGACGCGCCAATTCGCCCTTCAACTGTTCACCGCCGCGGAGATGGCGGCGCGGTACAGTTGGACGACCTTACGCTCATCGAACTCTACCTCGGCCTTCGCGCGAGCGGCCTTGCCCAGGCGGGCGCGCTCCGCGGCGGACAGGCCGGCCATCTTCCTCATGGCGGCGGCCAGGGAGGCCGCGTCTTCAGGCGCGCAGAGAAAGCCGTTCACGCCGTCATCGACCACGTGCCGGCACCCGGGGACGTCGGTCGCGATGAGCGGCTTTCCCATGGCAGCGGCCTCGAGCAGGCTGCGCGGCATGCCTTCGCGGTAGGAGGGAAGCACGACGCTCTCCGCCGCCGCCAGAAACGGCCGCACGTCGTCCGCATGCTCCAGATAATCGATCACTCCCTCCTCCTGCCAGGCGGTCACCTCGGCGCGGGAGACGGCGGTGCGGTTCTCGGCGTCGAGGAAGCCGAGCAGCTGGAAGCGCCAATCGGGCAATTCTCCGCGCAGGGTGCGGGCGGCTTCGACGAATTCGACAACGCCCTTGTCCCTGAGCAGCCGAGCGACGAGCAGGAACGAAGGGCGGCCGCGAGCGGCAGGGACCTGAGGGGAAAATCGCGCGAGATCGACTCCCGAACCGGGCAGCAGCATCGCCTTGCCCGGGGAGACGATCCTCTCCTCAAGGAAGAGGCTGAGGTCCTCCTCGTTCTGGAAGAAAACCGTCGACGAGCGCCGAAAGGCAAGGCGGTAGAGGGCGGACACGACGCTGGTCAGCCATGTCTTGCGAATGAACGCGGTGCCGAGACCGGAGACGTTGTTGATGACGCGGATGCCGAGCGACTGCGCGGCAAGCGATCCGTAGACGTTCGGCTTGGCGGTGAAGCCGAGAAACACGTCCGGCCGCAGCCGCTTCAGCTCCGCTCGATACCTCGCGAGCAGCGCGAGATCGCGTGTCGGCGAGATGCCCTTCTTGTCCATCGCGATGGGATGATATTCGACCCCCATCTCGGCCAGGCGGTGGGCATAAGCATCGGGAGGCGCCAGGGCCAGGAGGCGGTAGCCATCGTCGAGCAGCCCGCGGATGAGGGCGCCGCGGAAGTTCACGATGTTCCACGCGGCGTTGATCGAGATCAGCACGGTCTTCTGAGTCATGGGCGCCTTTGAACAGCTTGGAGCAGCAGACGCAATGCAGGGGCTGTGGACGCGGCGAGTCGGTCGTCCTATACGCCCGGGATCATCTTCCCAGTTCATGCGCGCGGAGCGACCTTGCTTCCCTACTGGCTTCTGTTCTCGATCTTCGCTGCCGGTTCAATCGAGTACCGCCGTCGCTCCCTTACCGCGGCGGGAGGCCCGACGCCGCTCCTCATAGTCGCCGGCCTCTTCACCGCGCTGATGGTCGGGCTGCGTTATGAGGTGGGGGGCGACTGGTTCAACTACGAGGATATCTACCTCAACGTCAGCTACAAGAGGTTCTCCGAAGCGCTGATCGACTCCGATCCGGCTTTCAGTGTGCTCAACTGGGTCAGCCACTGGCTCGGCTTCGACATATGGTTCGTAAACCTTACCTGCGCCGCATTGTTCGTCTGGGGCTTGGTGAGGTTCGCCCGCCGCCAGAGCAATCCCTGGCTTTCGATCCTGATCGCGGTTCCCTACCTGATCATCGTAGTCGGAATGGGCTACACGCGGCAGGCGGTGGCTATCGGTTTCATTCTCGCCGGCCTGTCCGTGGTCGATCGGGCCTCGCTGCTCCGTTTCTCTTTCTACATCATCGCGGCGGCGACATTCCACAAATCCGCCATCGTCGTTCTGCCGATCGTCGGCCTCGCCGCAACGCGACAGAGGATCGTCATCGTGCCGATGCTCGCCGCCACGGCTGCCCTTGTTTATTATCTGTTCGTCTCGGCGTCGGTGGACGCCCTGATGCAAAACTACGTTGAGGCGGAGCTCTCCTCCCAGGGAGCGGCCATCCGTGTCGGCATGAACCTGCCGCCGGCGCTCGTCTATCTGCTGCTCCAGCGCCGCTTCGGGTTGGACGATCAGCAGCGGAAGCTCTGGCGCAACTTCTCGATCGCATCGATCGGCGCTCTCGTCATCCTCATGTTCACGGATGCCACCACCGCCGTGGACCGACTCTCCCTCTACCTCATCCCGCTGCAGATGTTTGTTCTCTCGCGCCTGCCGGACGTGCTCGGCGGAAACGGCCGCCGGAACAGCCAGGTCGCGGTCGGGATCATAGGCTATTCCGCGCTGATCCAATACGTTTGGCTGAACTTCGCCGCGCATTCGGAATATTGGCTGCCTTACCAGGTTTATCCGATCGGCGGCGCCGTCTGACGGGCTCGCGCAGGCCGGGTTGTGCCTGGCTTGCCCTCGCCAAGCGCTGCCCGTATCACCCACGCCACCAGGCTGCGGTGCTCACTCGAAGGACCTCCCTTGAACGATGCCGCTCTCGCGCCCCGCGAATGCGAAGATACTCCGAACGCGGATCCGGTCGGACCAACGCCGGTGAAAGTCTTGGCGCTGACACGTTACGGATCCCTGGCGGCGAGCACGCGGCAGCGATTGTTGCAATATCTTCCGTATCTCGAACAATCGGGATTCGAGGTGCGCTACCAGGCCCTCCTAGGCCAGGATTACGTTGCAAACCTTGCCACCGGCAGGGGCTACTCGCGAAGCGCCATCGCGCGCGCCTACTTCGAACGGATGGCTTTGCTCGCCCGCGCCCCAGACGCAGACCTCATCTGGATCTACGCCGAGGCCTTTCCCTATCTGCCTGCGTCTTTCGAGCGCCTCGCGTTTCGAAGCGGTAAGCCGGTGGTCGTCGATTTCGACGATGCCTTCTTCCACAATTACGATTCCAGCCCCCGACCTCTGGTTCGTGCCCTGCTGGCCGGCAAGCTTCAGCCATTGCTCGCCGGCGCCGCGGCGGCCTGTTGCGGGAATGAATATCTGGAGCGCTATGCGAAGCGCTTCTGCCGCCGCACGATGCTCCTCCCCACGGTGGTGGACACCCAGCTCTACCGGCCGGGGAGCAACGGCCGCGGCGGTGACGAAGTGGTCGTCGGCTGGATCGGCTCGCCATCCACCTGGTCTTACATGCGACCGCTGCTGTCCGTCCTGCAATCGCTGCGCGCGGAGCTTCCGGTTCGGTTCCGGGTGGTCGGCGCCGGCACCCAGGCCAAAGCCGATGCGTTTCCGGGCCTCGACTTCGTCACCTGGAGCGAGGCGACTGAAGTCGCCGACGTCCAGGCCATGGACATCGGCATCATGCCTCTTCCCGACGAGGAATGGGCGCGCGGCAAGAGCGGCTACAAGCTGATCCAGTACATGGCCTGCGGCCTCCCCGTCGTCGCCTCCCCCGTCGGCGTGAACAGCACGATCGTCACCGACGGAACAGACGGCTTCCTGGTCACGGACCCTGATGCGTGGCGCTCAGCGCTGAAGCGGCTGATCGTCGACGCAGCGCTGCGCCGCCAGTTCGGCCGAGCCGCCCGGGCTCGTATCGAAGCGGATTATTCCCTGCAGGTGCACGCCCCTCGGCTCGTCGGGCTGCTTCAATCGCTCGCTCAACCCGCTGAAGCGGCAAGGTCCCGATAGACGCGGTCGTAACGCGCGATGCCGAGCTCGACGTCGAACCACGGCAATGCGCGCTCCCGGTGCATTTCCGGTGTCATGGACAGGCCGTCGATGCGCTCCAGCGCCTCCCGATAGGCTTCGTCGTCGAACCGGTCGATAGCGACGCCGGAGCCGGTCTCCTCGACGATCTCGGCGACATCCCCGACACCGGAATTTGTGACGACCGGCAGCCCGAGCGCGAGCATCTCGCCCATCTTGGTCGGGGAGCTCGCCAGTTTCGAGAAGACGGGCTTGATGAAGAACAGGCCGAAGTCGGCCGCGCACATGAACTGCGGCACCTCCTCGCGCGAAGCCGGACGGATGAGCAGCCGATCGGTCCCGATCCCGCGCGTGCGAGCCGCCTGCAGGATCGGTTCCGGCGCATCGTGCGTGACAAACAGGAACCGCGCGTTCGCGTCGCGCTCCAGACACACCCGGAAGAAGTCGAGCATCTCGTCCAGCATGTACCAGGACCCGAGCGAGCCGAGATAGGCAACCACGCGTGCCTCCTGGGGAAGCCCCAGCATGCGACGGGCCGCCTGACGCCCGTCGCGGGTGGTGAGCGGGAAATGATCGAAATCGACGCAGCAGGGGATGACGGTGATGGCGTCCTGCGGCGCCGGGATCTGCAGCTCGGCCCGGGTGAGAAGCTGCCGCTTGCCGGCGTGGGTGAGACTGATGATGTGATCGGCGCCGCGCAGCAGCCGCCTCTCGACCGACTTGAAGTAGCCGTAGACGGCGCGGAATACCGGGTTGATCTGCGGCCAGCTGTGCCCCTCGACGCGTTCGTCGGGCCAGAACCCCCGCATGTCGAACAGGAACCTGACACCCTGGCGGTGCTTCAGATGGAGCCCTGCCATCGCCGGGATGTAGCTGCGGCAATGAACGACGTCGAAGCGATGGCGACGGTGAAGACGCTCGGCCGCGCGCCTCAGCATGGCCATGTCGTAGACCGACGAGAGGATCGGCGGGCTCTTGTGGTAGCGGATCGGGTGCCAGCCGATGCCAGCCGCCTCGCATAGCGCGCGGATCCGGGCACCGTCCGAGGCCTCGCGTGCCTGCTTTTCGCAGCTGAGAACGTGAATGCGGTGGCCGAGCTTCGTCAGGCCTGCGAGATAGGGCAGGACTTGCGAACGACCGAGGGGATCGGTGAGCCCATCGTAGGTGATGTAGAGAACCGAAAGGCCGGGCTCATGCTCGGAAGGCACTGAAATCTTAAGTCTCCCCACACGCGGACTCCGGCGGCTCATGCACCGCCCCCCCGATCGGTGCAAGCAGTCCGCCATGGATTGGTAAAATCCCCGGTCGCCCGCTAGACAGCCGCCCGCCGGTACGAACTTCCCTGTTTGCGAGGACGAGCTCGACGCATGAATGACGATCGTTTCACCGTTCGCAGCGGAACCTCCGAAGCCTTCCGGGAGACTGCCCGATCGCGGCGGGTGGCGCTGCTGCTGCCGGACATGGGCGGTGGCGGAGCAGAGCGCGTGGCCCTTACCCTCGCCGAGTATTTCGTCGCGGCAGGGCACGAGGTGGATCTCGTTCTGATGCGCGCCGAAGGCGCGTTGCTGGCAGCGCTGCCGGCGGGGATCCACCTTGTGGATCTCGGCACCTCCCGCATCCGGAGCGCCATTCCCGCCTTCGCTCGCTATCTGAAGGAGCGTCAGCCGCAGGCGGTGCAGGTGTCAATGTGGCCGCTCACCATCGCCGCGATCGTCGCGCGCGCTCTCGCCGGCAGCAGCACCCGGATCGTGACCAGCGACCACACGATCCTGTCCAAGCAATATCCGCGCTCAAGGCCGCTGATCCACGCTTTCCTGAAATGGAGCGTGCGGCTGCTCTATCCGCGCGCCGAGGCGCGCGTGATGGTGGCGAACGAGGCGGCCGACGATCTCGCCCGGCTCAGCGGACTCGACCGGAGCGCGATCGAGGTGATCTACAATCCGGTGGCGGGTCCTCCCGCCAACCTGCAGCCCCGCCCCGACATCGATCGTCTCTGGGGCGATGCGGAGACCCGGATCATCACCGTCGGCTCGCTCAAGGGCGAGAAGAACCACCCCCTGCTCGTGCGCGCCTTTGCACGCGCCTTTCGAGGACCCCGGGCGAGGCTGATGATCGTCGGCGAGGGACCGCTGCGCGAGCAGCTCGAGCAGACGATCGAGGCGGAAGACGTTCGCGAACAGGTGGTCCTTCCAGGCTTCACCTCCGACCCGTGGCCGTTCTACGCCTCGGCGGATCTGTTCGTCATGTCGTCGGACTTCGAGGGCTATCCGCTGGTGCTGGTGGAAGCGCTGCGATCGGGCCTTCGGATCGTGAGCACCGACTGCAGGAGCGGCCCTCGCGAGATCCTGGATGGAGGTCGCTTCGGTACCCTGGTGCCAGTCGGCGATGAGGCGGCGCTGGCCGACGCGATGCGGGCGAGGCTGGCCGAGCCCATCGACCGCGCCGCCTTGCAGGCGCAGGCGGAGGCGTTGTCCGGCCGCCAGACGTGCGAGCGCTACCTGCGGCTGATGCTGGACGCCGTGCCGGCCTGACGAGCGCCGGCGCACCTATGCGAAGGGTCAGTTCTGTGCGAGCAGCCTCGCGACGACCTGCGCCGTCGCGTCGCGCCAGTGCGGTGGCCGATACCCGAAGGTCTCGATGAAGCGGCTGGTGTCGAGCCGCGAATTGCGCGGGCGCCGTGCCGGCGTCGGCCATTGCGCGCTCCTCACGCCCGTGACCTGCGCCGTCGGGCCACCATGAGCGGCGCTCGTCGCGAAGATCTGCCGCGCGAAATCGGCCCAGCTGCACGAGCCGCCGCCGACCAGGTGGTAGGTTCGGCCGAGGCCGTGGCGGGGATCGCGCTGCCAACGCGCGATCATCGAGAGAATCCCATCCGCCAAGTCGAGCGCCGAGGAGGGACAGCCGATCTGATCATCGACGACCGTCAGGGTTTCGCGTGTTTGCGCGACGGAGAGCATCGTGCGCACGAAGTTCTTGCCGAACGGGCTGAACACCCACGATGTCCGCACGATGATGTGCTCCTCGAGAGCCTCGCGCACCGCCGCCTCGCCCTCGGCCTTGGTGCGGCCGTAGATATTGATCGGAGCGATCGCCGCATCCTCGCTGTACGGCTCGGCGGCTTCCCCGTCGAAGACATAGTCCGTTGAAATCTGGATCATGCGCGCTCCGGCGGCGCGCGCTGCGCGGCCGAGATAGCCGGCCGCCTCTGCGTTCACCTTGCGCGCCGTGTCGATATCGCTCTCGGCTTGATCGACCGCCGTATAAGCCGCGGCGTTGAGGACGACGTCAGGCCGCGCGCCGGCAATGGCGCGCTCGAGGCTGGTCGGATCTTCGAGGTCCAGCTCGGGGCGTCCCACGAATACCAGCTCGATGCCTGGGAAGTACGACGCACGCTCGGCCAGGCTGAGCGCGAGCTGCCCGGCACGCCCGGTAACGAGGATCTTCACGCTCAGGCCGCGCCGAGGCGCTCGCCGGCGTAGCGCTGCTCGCGGATCGGCCGCCACCACCATTCATTCGCGAGATACCAGTCAACCGTCTTGGCGAGACCGCTGTCGAACGTCTCGGCCGGACGCCAGCCAAGCTCCCGCTCGATCTTGCTGGCGTCGATCGCATAGCGCCGGTCGTGACCAGGCCTGTCCGTGACGAAGCGGATCAGTTCCCGCCTCGGGCCGGAGGGAAGCGGGGCGCGTGCGTCGAGCAGATCACATATGGTTTCCACCACGGAGAGATTGGTCCGCTCCTCGCGCCCGCCGATGTTGTAGCTCTCGCCGACCTCGCCGCGGGTGAGAACGAGCTCGAGGGCGCGCGCATGGTCTTCGACGAAGAGCCAGTCCCGCACGTTTGCACCCGCGCCGTAGACGGGGAGGCTCTTGCCCTCGAGCCCGTTCAGGATGACGAGAGGGATGAGCTTCTCGGGAAAGTGATACGGGCCGTAATTGTTCGAGCAGTTGGAGAGCACAACTGGCAGGCCGTAAGTATGGTGCCAGGCGCGAACCAGATGGTCCGAAGCGGCCTTCGAAGCCGAATAAGGAGAGGACGGGGCATAAGGCGTCTCCTCGGTGAAAAGCCCCCCGTCGAAGGGAAGATCACCGAACACCTCGTCGGTCGAGATGTGGTGGAAGCGGAAGCGCTTGCGGCGCTCGTCGCCCAAACCGCTCCAATATTTGAGGGCCGCGTCGAGCAGCTGGAACGTTCCCACCACGTTCGTCTCGATGAACGCGGCAGGTCCATCGATGGAGCGATCCACATGGCTCTCCGCCGCGAGATGCATGATGCCGGTTACCTTCTCCGCCTCCAGCAGGCCGAGGACGAGGTCCCGATCGCCGATGTCGCCCTGCACGAAGCGATAGTTCGGGTCACTTTCGATCTCGCGCAGCGAGTCCAGGTTGCCGGCGTAGGTCAGTCGATCGAGATTGATGACTCGATAGGCGCCGGTCTTGACCAGATGGCGACAGACCGCGGAGCCGATGAAGCCGGCGCCGCCGGTGACGAGTATGGTATCAATCATGCTCACGCTCATAGACGAATCCCGTTTCTACGTAAGCCAGCCGCGGAGCGCTGGCGTCCTTCTGCGACAGCAGCACATCGGCCTCCACGTCCGGCCACTCGACGCCGATCGCCGGATCGTCGTAACGGATCGCCCGGTCGTGCGCCGGAGCATAGGGTGCCGACACCTTGTAGAGGACCTCGCAATTAGGCTCGAGCGTCATGAAGCCGTGGGCGAAGCCCTTCGGCACCAGGATCTGGTTCCACTTTTCGGCCGAGATCACCAAACCCACCCAGCGGCCGAACGTCGGCGACCCCTGCCGGATATCGACCGCCACATCGAAGATCGAGCCGCGAGTGACGCGGACGAGCTTGTCCTGCGCACACGGAGGTGTCTGGAAGTGCAGACCCCTGATCACCCCGGCAGTCGCCGAGAAGCTGTGATTGTCCTGCACCCAGTCGATCGAGATACCCTCGCTCTCCAAGGCGTCGGCCCTCCAGACCTCCGAAAAGAAGCCGCGCTCGTCGGACCTTCGCACCGGCAGGATCTCGACGACGTCGGGCAGCTCGAGCGGCCGCATGATCATCGCGCGCCCTCCGCCAGCATCCTCAGGTAGGCGGCATAGCCGGTCTTGCCGAGCTCCGCGGCCCGCGCCAGGAGCCGGTCCGCGCTGACGTAGCCGGCGTTGAACCCAATTTCCTCGGGACAGGCAATCTTGATGCCCTGCCGGTGCTCGATCGTCCGCACGAAGGACGAAGCTTCGTGCAGACTCTCGTGCGTTCCCGTGTCGAGCCAGGCGTAGCCACGGCCAAGACGGCAGACGCTGAGATCGCCGCGCTCGAGATAGGCCTTGTTGACGTCGGTTATCTCGAGCTCGCCGCGCGCCGATGGAGCGATCGAGCCGGCGATGTCGACGACGTCGGAATCGTAGAAATAGAGGCCGGTGACCGCCCAATTCGATTTCGGGTTGGCCGGCTTCTCCTCGATCGAAAGGACCCGACCCGTCCGCGGATCGAATTCGGCGACGCCGTAACGCTCGGGATCGTCGACATGGTAAGCGAAGATCGTCGCGCCCTTGGGCTTGGCCGCGGCATCGGCCGCCATCTGCGCGAGACCACTGCCGTAGAAGATATTGTCACCGAGCACCAAAGCGGCGGAGTCACCGCCGATGAAGTCGCGCCCGATGAGGAAGGCCTCGGCCAGACCATTGGGACTGGGCTGCTCGGCATAGGCCAGATTGATGCCGAAGGCTTCGCCGTCGCCGAGCAGCGTTTGGAAGAGCGGCAGGTCGCGCGGCGTCGAGATGATCAGTATATCTTTGATGCCCGCCAGCATCAGCACGGACAGTGGATAATAGATCATCGGCTTGTCGAAGACAGGCAGAAGCTGCTTGGAAACCGCAATGGTCGCCGGGTAGAGCCGAGTACCACTACCCCCCGCGAGAATGATGCCCTTCATTCAGGTCCCTATTCGATGCGCGAGCGTGAATCGGTACGCGCTGGCGGCGCGTTAACAGCTGCCGCTAGAGGCAGCAACCGGCGACCCTACCTTTCGGCGCGTACGACGTCGCGCAGGGCGCTCTTCCACCCGTAGAAATAGCGATAGCGGCCTTCTAAGAGCATCCGCGCGATCTGCGGAACGCGGCGAAGCAGCGGCGATCGGGTCAGGGCGATGCGCCGCTCGAGGCTCTCCCGTTCGTGCTCGACCCGCTTCATGGCCCGGTCGATGCCGATGCCCTGCTCCGCCAGGAGGTCCTGCCGCTCCTGAAGCCAATGCGTATAGAAGCCCAGCAGCCGGGCGCGTTCGGCCCAGGCCCCGGACGGAACCGTCCTGGCGCGGGTTCCGACGAGATCAAGGGTTCCGATCTTCCGCGGCTCGCTGAGCAGCCACGTCGTCGCATTCCCGCCGTGCCGCCTGAACAACTGCAGAGGGCGCGGGACCATTTCACGTACGTCCAGCAGGATCGCCATCTCGTTGATCCAGCGGTCGTAGGAGAGAAGGGTCGGTTGGACCAAGTCTCCGGCGCCGTCCGGAATAGGGAAGAGCAGGTCGCGCCACTCCTTGCGAAGCGCCGTGCAGCACCCTTCGATGAGGCCGTCGCTGGTCATGCCCATGCGGTGCAGGTTGCCCAGCTTCGTGATGCCTGTGTCGACCATCTCGCGATCGGTGATGATCTGGTCGTTAACAACCACGCGGGCCCTCGGATGAGCCTCGAATGCGGCGACGACCGTGGCGAGCTTTTCGGGAAGCCACACGTCGTCCTGATCGCTGATGAAGATCAGGCTTCCGTTGCACAGGGTGAGGGCGCGTTCAAAATTGCGCGTGTAGCCGAGCCGCTCCGGATTGGGCTGGAAGCGGATCGCGAACGGCGCATCCTTCGCGAAGCGCGCAACGACGTCTCCGGTGCCGTCGGAGGAACCGTCGTCGCAGATCACCACCTCGTCCGGCAGAAGAGTCTGCTGCGCAAAGCTCTCCAGCTGAGCCTCGATGAAGGAGGCTCCCTGGTAGGAAGCCATGGCTATCGAGATAGAAGGTCTATCTGGCACCGAAAACACCTCGATCACTCGCGCCCACGCGCTTGTTCTTGCATCATCCCTGAGCCTCGGAAACGTCGCTCGCGCAGTCCTGCGATGCCGCCCCGCGCCTGCGGGCGCGGCGATCCGCGATCAGGTGCCCGGCGGCGTTCTTCGCCTCCCACAGGCTCGGTACCCGAAGGATGAAGCACAAGGCGAGATAGGAGACGCCGCCCGCCGCAGTGAGGGCGACGAGCTGGACCGCCGGCGGTCCCGGGACGTGCTGGCGAAGCAGCAGGACGACCAGGGCCATTCCAAGGCTTGCCCCCCAGATGCCGGCAAGATCGCGCAGCTGCGCGAAGCCGCCGTAGCCGATGTTCCGCGCAGTCGGCATCGTGTTCACGAAATAGGCGGCGACCGCGACGGCGAGCTGGCTGTACGCGAGCCCGAAGATGCCGAACAGGCTGCCACCGACCACGAAGCCGGTGCCGATCACCTTCTTGTAGATCTCGATGCGGAAATAGGTGTCTGCCCGGCCCTGCGCGAGCAGCAGCTTGAGGTTCAAGACGTGCATCGGCAACAGGATTCCCACGAACGCAAGGATAGCGAGAATCGGTGCCGCCGGCGCCCATTTCTCGCCGAAAAGGACCTCTATGACGAGGCTCGATAGGAGCGCGAGGCCGACCATCGCCGGCACGTTGATGAGCATCGCCAAGCCGGCCGCCATTCTCAATCCCCGCCTGAGGGCCTCGGGATCGTCCGCCTTGGCCGAGAAGATCGGGAACGCGAGACCGGACACAACGCTCGACAGGATGCCGCTGGGCAGGTTCTGAGTGCCCGCGGCGCGGCTGTAGAGGCCAAGGTCGCGCGCGCCGTAGAGCTTGCCGATCAGGAGCGAGAAACCCTGGCTGTAGACCAGCTCAAGAGTATTGGAGAAGCCGAGCCACGCACCAAAGCCGAGCAGACCGCGCACCGCTGAGGGCCTAAAGAAGGCGATCGGGCGCCATGGGCTGATGAACCAGATGAGGGCGCTGTTGATCGCCGCCATGAGGCAACTCTGCAGCGCGAGGGCCCAGACGCCTGCGCCCTGCGCGGCCGCGGCCACGCCGACGATGCCGGAGAGGAGGGACGCGGGAATGCCCGCGATCATCAATCGGTCGAACCGCAATTCGCGGGTCAGCAGGGCGGTCTGGACCGCTCCGATACCGGTGAGCGCGATCTGGAGAGCGGCCACCCACAGCAGCGGCTGCAGCAGCGGGTAGCCGTAGAAATCGGCGATCCAGGGAGAGGCCAGCCCGAGCAGCAGGCCGAAGGCGACGCTGCCGATCAGGTTCCACCAGAAAATCGCACTCTCCTCCTGGAGCGTCGTGTCCTGCCGCTGGATCAGCGCGGCGGAGATGCCACCTTGAACGAGATAGATCGAGAAGCTGGAGAAGAAGAGCACCAGCGCCATCAGGCCGAAATCGGCCGGGGTGAGAATGCGCGCCAGGACGATCGAGACGACGAAGCCCACGCCTTGGCGCAGGATCACGTCCGCGGCGCTCCACGCACCGGCGGCAGCGGCTCTCCGTCTCAGCACTTTCCGAACCTTTCCCGCGAGCGCCCCCGGGAGCGCGTCGCGCCCCCCCGCACCCGATAGACATCTTCACGGCGCCCTATCGGACAACGGGCGAAGCGTCCACCTCCCGCATGCGGCGGCAAGTGGCTCTCGCAAGGCGCATTCCTTGCTGACAAGCTCAAATGAAGCTCCTAGAGGAATGGCGATGTTGCCGCCCGTTCAGCCTCGGTGTTCCCATTGATATCGCCTGCGTCCGGCGCAGCAGGCGCGACCCAGCGCCTGCCGACGATCTCGGTTGTGACGGCAACCTACAATGCTCGCGCCTTCATCGACAGACTTCATGGCTCACTCAGTGAACAGACCCTGCATGACTTCGAGTGGGTTGTCGTCGACGATTTCTCCACCGACGATACTGTCGACTACCTGAAGACCCTCCCATCGCCCGGAACGGGGGGCATGCGCCTCTACCGGCTACCGGGCAATTCGGGAGGCGGCCTCGCCGTCGCCACTGGCGTTGCCAAAGCGACCGGCGAAGCGGTCGTCATCATCGACCATGACGATGAGCTATTTCCGGACGCGCTCCGCAGCGTCGCCGAGAACTGGCATCTGATCCGCAAGGACGCCTCTTTGGCCGGGCTGTTCTTCCGGATCGTCGACCCCGCCTCCGACAGCATGATCGGCGCCCCGCTGGCGCCGGGAACCAGATTCAGCCTCAGCTGGATGTCGAACTGCCGCGCGGACATTCACGACGGCAGCTTCGCCCTCAAGGCGGAGGATGCGAAGCGACACTTCGCGCCCGAGGTCATGGAGAACGTCTGCCTGTTCGGGGCTCCTCTGACCGAGATGTCGCAGGACAAGACCTTTCTCGTCGCCGATGCGGGGCCGCTGCGCTTCTACCATCGCGACAATCCCAGTTCGCAGACCAACTCGGTGAAGGTCTCCCGCAAAGTTGTCTATTCCTATGCGCGGCTGCTCGACCTGGCGGATCGGTGGTACTTGCGCCAGCCGATGCGATGGCTGCGCCATACCCTGGCTCTGATCCGGTTCTCGATGTTCGTCCATCGCAACCCGTTCCACCATCTGCGTCACATGAAGCGGTCCCTGCCGAAGCTCCTCTCGCTGCTGCTGACCCCCGCCGGCGTCGCTTCGTCCCTGCTCGGCCGGAAGCCGCGGCTGGTTGACTTTCCCGTGCTTCCGATCCCCTCTCTCCGCAGCCTGCCCGACCTCCGGAGTTCGCCAGCGACGGTGACGGCTGGGGTGGACACCCGGGACGAAGCGCACCTCCCGTGACTCGCGCGCTTCTCGTGATGCGCAGCCTCGCTTCCTCGCACACGCTTGCGGCGGGCCTTCCCGTCGCGACCAGCTCAGAACAGGACGGGCCACGCCGGCCCACTCGAAGGTAGGATCCTTGACCAGCGAACCCCGCAAGACCGTCGTAATCATCTCCGACAATGCCGAGCTGGCGAGTTTCGCGCTCCAGCAGCATAAGGAGCAAGCGCTCACCGACATCTGCGAGTTCCGCTTGCGCTACTCCTCGGTGAACCGCTCGCCCGGCGGCCTGATCTCGCTGGGCGGCACGCCGATCAACATGCGCGATCCGGCACAGGTTGAAGAGGTGATCGATACGGCCGACCTGGTCTTCAGCCTCCACTGCAAGCGCATCTTTCCCGAGCGGCTCGTCGAAGCCGTCACCTGCATAAACTTCCACCCGGGCTACAATCCCTACAATCGGGGCTGGTACCCGCAGGTGTTCAGCATCCTCAACGGCGCTCCGCTGGGTGCGACCATCCACCTGATGAACCGTGAGATCGACGCTGGGCCGATCATTGCTAGGGAGCGTGTCAAGCTCGAGCAGGGCGACACATCGTACACGGCTTACCGCAAGGTTATCGACCTCGAGAAGGAGCTCATCCGCCGCTTCCTCAAGCCCATCGTTCAGGGAGCCTATTTGTCGAGCGAGCCTGAGATCGAGGGAAATTACAATTCGATCTCCGACTTCCGGGAGCTTTGCGCCCTTGACCTCGACCAGAGGGGCACACTCCGCGAGCACCTGGCGCTGCTTCGCGCCCTGACGCACCCGCCGTTCAAGAACGCCTATTATGACGACGATGCCGGCAACCGCATCTTTGTCGCGCTCGACGTCGAGGTGCGCCCCGGCCTCAAGGCGGCTCCGAAGGAGTGCTAGAGGCCCGCAGAGGCGGCGCCTCGATCCCACGAAGGTAGCGCGTCAGGCATCGGCCGACCCGAAATGCCGGCGACATTTCGCGACGAAGTCATGAACGTAGTCGTCCTCGAGCTCACGCGTGCGCCGGATGCGTTCGAGCAGGTCCGGTCGCGTCCTGATCGCCCAGCCGACCTGGTCCTCGCCATAGGCGAGACCGTAGCGGCGCTCGGGGTCGGGGACCCATTGTTGAGCAGTCACCTCCTCGTCAGGCACGACGATCGGAACACATCCGCACAGCGCCGCATAGGTGCTGTAGAACGTGTACATGTCGTACGAGTAGAGAGCGGTGCACTTGTTGAACACGGCGGCGCGTTCCTCGTGCGACATCTCGTCGACGCAAACCGCGTCCGAAGGGTGCCGATCGATCTTCAGCGACGGCCGAAGCGCCCCCTTCCGGACGACATAGCATGTTCCCTCACGGGGCCCGAAGTTTGTCTGTCGGTACGCCGGGTTCAGATAGGTAAGCTGAAGGTGGTGGTCCGGATGCGGGTTGATCGCCGGATCGTTGAAGCCGGGCTCGTAGAAGAAATAGATCTCGCCTGGGCCGTAATCGACGCGACCTCCGGTGTGGAAGCCGGGCCGATGGAGGAACCACCGCGCCACCCTGGCGCTTCCGAGCGGGTTGCCGGCGACCATTTCCGGGTAAACGACCGTTGCGCCCGCCAGGTCGCGATAGCGCGCGATCCTTCTCGGGAACGGACCGGTGGAGAAATGCTTCTCGTCTCGGCGAGCCAGGTAGCCGAGGTGACGTCGCAGCGTGGGCCACTGCCAGCAGCGGCGGGTGGGAGGTTTCGACATCGGCCACAATGCGGCCGGGTAGCCGAGCTCGTTCAGGCGGGCGCAGAGGGTGTGGAGGACGATCCGCCCGCCGACATTCTCGTCGAAGGACGGCGCGAAGATGATGAACTCGGGCTTACGCATATCGTCTCTCATCGTTCTGCTGGACCCACGTACACTTCTGCGCTGAGTGAAGCGAAGCACGATCCCTCGGCTGCGGGATCCGTTCCCCTCCACCTCAGCTCGAGTGGATGCAGCGCGGGCTCAGCGGCTGGAGCCGACCGCGCAGCCTGTCCCATCGGACCTCCCGCGGCCGAAGAGCAACCAGCCCGCGCCAGGAACGCTCTTCGCCCCCCGGCGGCGCGCGTGCGACGAACCAGAGGGCGCTGCCTAGCGGGAAGAGGCGAATCCGTCCAGCAGCCGCGGGCGGCCGCTTCGGAACCCGTTCCGCGAGGCGATCGGCTGCCCCATCATCCCTCTGGACCTTCAGACGCCGCACTCTTAATGGAGCGGGGCGGGACGCCGGCGCGCCGGCCTACAGGATCAAATTCGTGCGAGACAGAGTGCTCCAACGCCATGTGACCGACGCCGAGCGGTCTCGGACGCACGCTGCGGCACGGCCGGTCGGCGACTGGCGACCCGCCAGGACGCCGCAATGACCGGATCAGGCCTTCGCGACGATCCAGTGCCCCGATCTCCAACCACCCGCGCCTGATTAATCCGAAATCCAGGTCTTCTGATGCATGCCGGAGAGACTGATGCAATCGAACATGCTTGCCTACTTTGAGAATGGCGCCGCACGCCACCATCCGGATAAGATTGCGATCGTCGACGGCTTGACGCGGATCACCTTCTCCGAGCTGGAGCGCCGGGCAAAGCATTTCGCTTCGGTGCTCGTCTCCCGGGCAGACGTGCTCAACCAGCCGATCGCAGTGTACCTGCCCAAATCGGCGGACGTGGTCGTCGCAGATCTGGCCGTCGTCTATAGCGGCAACCTCTATTCCAACCTCGACGTGAAGTCCCCACCGCAGCGGCTGAAGAACATCCTCTTGAACATCGGTCCGCGGCTGGTGATCACCTCCCGCGACCGCGCGGCAGACGTCCTCGCAGCGGGCATCGCGCAGGATCAGATCGTGCTCGTCGAGGAATCGCATGAGCAACCCGGCGCCACTGACTTTCAATGGCTGACCGAACGTCGAGACCGGATCATCGACACCGATCCTCTCTGCATCATCAATACCTCGGGCTCCACCGGCACCCCGAAGGGCGTGGTGCTGAGCCATCGCGGCACGATCGACTTCATGGACTGGGTGTTCGAGACGTTCGATTTTGACGAAAGCTACACGATCGGCAGCCTGTCGCCGTTCTACTTCGACATTTACACTCTGGAGTTGAACGTCTGCCTCGCCAAGGGTGCGACGCTGGTGATCGTGCCCGACGAGCTGCCGATCTTCCCGGCGAAGTTGATGATGTTCTTGGCCGAGGCACAGATCGACTTCCTGTTCTGGGTTCCATCGATCATGGTGAACATCGCGAATATGGGGCTGCTGGACAAGATCGCGCTGCCCGCCCTTCGCAGGGTATTCTTTGCCGGCGAGGTATTCCCCACGCGACATCTCAACATGTGGCGCCGCGCGCTGCCGCAGGCGCAGTTCGTCAACCTTTACGGCCCGATCGAAATCCATGTCGACTGCACCTACTACATCGTTGAAGGCGAAATCCCCGACGATCAGCCGCTTCCGATCGGTTACCCTTGTCGCAACAGCGATATCCTGATCCTCAACGAGGCCAATCAGCCTTGCGCAGTGGACGAGCAGGGCGAGCTCTGCGTCCGCGGCAGCTCGCTTGCTCACGGCTATTGGAACGATCCGGAGAAGACGGCGCGGGCGTTCGTGCAGAATCCGCTCAACACGCGCTACCCGGAATTGATCTACCGCACTGGCGACCTGGCCCTTCGCCGCGCCAACGGCCAGATCTTCCTTGCCGGTCGCAAGGACTTCCAGATCAAGCACATGGGCTATCGCATCGAGCTCCCCGAGATCGAACACCAGGTCCTGGGAATTCCCGGCATTGCGAATGCCTGCGTCGTCTACGACCATTCGCGGAAGGCGATCACCCTCTTCTACCAGCCATCCGGGGCCGACGTCCCGATTTCGACGATCCGCCAGGCGCTTTCCGAGATCTTCCCGAAGTACATGCTGCCCACCGCCTTCCACTCGATGGAACAGCTGCCGATGAACCCCAACGGGAAGATCGATCGCAACGGTCTGGTGCAAAGCCTCGCGGCCGACCAGTGACACGAGACGGGGGGCTGCAAGCGGTGTCGCCTCGTTTTGCGAGGCCACGGCCGGAGCGCCGGGCTGAACGATGATCTTCGTCGGTGGCGGATCCCTGCTCTCGCAATCGGTAGCGTTCGCGCGCGCGGCCGGCTTGAGCGTCAACGCGGTATGCTGCCCGCCGGGGGACCCGGCGATCCCGAAGCTCCGGCGCCTGGAGGTGCCGCTGCTCGAGTCGGGCAACCCCAGCGAGGACCTGCCATCCGTCCTGCAGGACTTCGAGGAGGACAAGGTCTTCTCCATCAACAACAAGTTTATCTTGAGCGACGCGCTCCTCTCGCTTGGCAACGAGTTCTTCAATATCCACAACGGCCTCGTCCAGAGATACCGCGGGATCGCGGAGGTCTGCATCTTCGCGGCGATCTGCAACGGAGAGCCGTCCTATGGCGTGACCCTCCACCGACTGCTGCCGAATCAGAAGGTCGACGCGGGCCCCGTCGTGGCGCAGTCGGCTTTCGAAATCGAAGGCGGAGACTTCGCCTCGGTGATGGGCCTTTCCCTCCGCACTTTTCGTGAGGTCTTTGAGAACAACCTCCTGAAGATCGCGTCCGGCGAGCACGAGGCGCGCTATGTCGACCTCTCGGGAGCGGCCTATTCCTACAGGGATGTCACCAAGATCCGCGCATCCGCCGAGCCCGTCAGGCTCGCGAGGGCAAGCCACTTGGGCGTCTACAGGGCCTTCTTTCCCGAGCTCGCCCGCTTGATCGAGAGCCCGCTCGACGGATAGGCGCACGGGCATGGCCACTGGTCTCGCGAACGACGCGGCGCCGTGATTGACGGCCGCGGACGGGCTGCTTGACCGGATCATGATTTTGCACAAGGAACGGAATTCATGAGCAAAGTACCCGCGATCCTCGCCCAGGTCCGGCCTGAGGTAGATTTCACCGGCGCCGCCGACTTTTTCGAGGAAGGCCTGCTCGATTCCTTCGATCTCGTCACGCTCGTGTCCGAGCTCGACAAGGCCTATGGCATCTCGATCGACGGGATGGAAATCGTTCCCGACAACTTCAATTCGATCGCGGCGATCGAGACGCTGCTGCGGCGAAACGGGGTGACGCCGTGAAACTCTCCTACAGTGGCAAGGCGATCACCGGGATGCTGACGGTGGTGCCTGCCCATGAGCGCAAGTTCGTCGACGAGATGGCGAACTTCAATTTCTCGCCGAAGCGCTCGATCAAGCTTGCCGAGGTGATGGGTTACGATCGCCACAGGATCGTCGCCGGCGCGGTGACCTCGTCGGATCTGGCGGTTGCCGGTCTCGAGCACCTGTTCGCGGGCGGCAAACTTCAGCGCGAAGAGATCGATGCGCTCGTCGTCGTCACGCAGACTCCCGACCACCTGATGCCCGGCACGTCCAAGGTCGTGCACGGGCGGCTGGGGCTCCATCACGACGTCTTCTGCATCGATCTGAACCAGGGCTGCGCCGGGTTCATCATTGGCATCATGCAGGCGTTCATGCTTCTCGATCAGCCCACGATCCGGAAGGTGGTCCTGGTCAACGTCGACGTGATGAGCCGCAAGGTCTCCCCACGGGATCGCAACAGCTATCCGCTCATCGGCGACGCCGCGTCCGTCACTATCCTGGAATGCGACGCCGGGGCGCCTGCGATCGAGGCGCGGCTGAAGATGGACGGTGCTCGCCGAGAGGCCTTGATGATCCCCGCCGGGGGCCTCCGCCGCCCTTCTGACGCGACTACGGCCGAAATGGTCGAGGACGAGGAAGGGAATTTCCGTGCGCTCGACAATCTGAAGATGGACGGCTCGGCCGTGTTCAACTTCGTCCTTACCGAGGTCCCGGAGCTGATCCGCGGGCTGCTCGCCGAGACGAATACGGACGTCGCCGATATCGACTCGTTTCTCTTCCACCAGCCGAACCGATTCATGTTGCAGAAGCTCGCCGACAAGCTCGGCGTGCCCTACGACAGGATGCCGAGCAACGTCGTTGAACATTTCGGTAATTCGAGCGGTGTCACGATCCCCGTCGCCACAACGTCGAACCTGTCGGCCCGGCTGGTCGAGGAAAGGTTGCGCGTTTGCTTGGCCGGTTTCGGTGCGGGCCTCACCTGGGGCGCGATGCTGCTGGAGCTTGGGCCGCTGAATTTCTGCGAAATGATCGAATATCAAGAGGATAATCAGAATGGATGAGTTCCTGGCCGAGATGGCCGAGATTTTGGAAGAAGACACCGTCAATCCGCGCGACGAACTCACCAGCTTCGAGAGCTGGGATTCGCTCGCCACGCTCTCGGTCGTCGCGATGGCGGACGACAAGTTCGGCGTGAACATGTCCGCGCAGGAGCTTCAGCGCGCGGTCACGGTCGAAGACCTGTACCAGCTGATCACGGCCAAGAAAGCAGCGTAAGCCCGGTGAACACCCCGTTGAATCCGCTCGATCTCAGCGGGCGCCATTTTCTCGTGACCGGCGCCAGCTCTGGTATCGGCCGGAGCACGGCGATTCTCCTGCACCGCCTCGGAGCCCGCCTGTCGATCGTGGATCTCGACGAGGCCGGGCTTTCGGCCGTGCAGGCGGAGCTGCGCGGAGGCGGGCAGGTCGAGCCGCACCGGACTGACCTCTCGGACATTCCGGCGATCGAGCCGCTCGTCGGCCGTTGCGTGGCGGCCAACGGACCGCTGCACGGCGTCGTGCACTGCGCCGGCATCCAGGCGATCGTGCCGGTACGGACGCTGCAGGTTGAAGGATGGCGTAAGATCTTCGCGGTAAATACCGAGGCCGCGCTGATGCTCGGGAAGACGATGTCGAGCCGGAAGGTGTATGCTGGAGAGCACGGTTCGATCGTGTTCATCTCGAGCGTGATGGGCATGGCCGGATCCATCGGAGCAATCGCTTATTCGATGAGCAAGGCCGCGCTGGACGGCATGGCGCGTTCCCTGTCCCTGGAACTGGCGCCACGCGGCATACGCGTCAACTGCATCGCCCCCGGCTTCGTTCAAACGCCATTGTTGGAGCGGACGGGAAAGCTCTGGGACGAAGGGCAGAGGAAGGCGGTCGAGGACCTGCACCCGCTGGGCTTCGGAAAGCCGGAAGACATCGCGAATGCCGTCGCCTTCCTGGCAGCGGACACCGGACGATGGATCACCGGCTCCGTGATGGTGGTCGACGGCGGCTATCTCGCTCGCTAGTATTCTGGAGATCAGCATGTCCGATCAAGCAGCGTCCGTGCCCTTCGTCCTCATCACCGGCGCGTCGTCGGGGATCGGCCGAGAGATGGCCGTCGCGTTGTCGACCGAATATCCCTTGATCCTGGGCGGCCGCGATGCCGATCGTCTTGAGCTGACGCGGCAGGCTTGCCATGCGCCCGAGCGGCACCTCTGCTGGGCACGCGACCTGGCCGACATCGGCACGCTCGGCGGTGCGCTGTCCGGCTTTCTTCAGGAGCACGGCGCCTCCGTCTCCGGCTTCGTCCATTGCGCCGCGATGTTGAAGGTGCTGCCATTGCGCAGCATCGGCATCACCCACGCCCAGGACGTGATGAACACCAACGTGCTCGCCGCGTTGGAAATCGCGCGCGTGCTGACGCGCAAGAACGTCAATCGCAAGGCGCTGAACGGGATCGTCTTCATCTCGAGCATTGCCAGCCAGTTCGGCGCGAAGGGTTTCACCGCTTATTGTGCGAGCAAGGCTGGCCTCGACGGCCTGATGAAGGCGCTGGCGGTCGAGCTCGCGCCCGAGGTGCGGGTGAATTCGGTTCTGCCGGGCAGCGTCCGCACGCCGATGACCCAGGCGATGTACGACGATGCCGAGCTCGCCGAGCGGCTGACGCGTGACTATCCCCTCGGTGTCGGCTTCCCGTCCGACATCAACGCGGCGGTCGCGTGGCTGCTGTCCGACCAGGCGCGTTGGATTACGGGCCATCAGCTGGTCGTGGACGGCGGCCGATCGGCCAACATTTCCGCATGAGCCCCTTCGTCATCATCGGCGCGGGCGGGCTCGGCAGGGAGCTTCTCGGCTGGATAGCGGGCTCAGGACCGGCGGCGCGCGAGCGTTTCAAGGTTGAAGCGTTCATCTCGGAAGCGGACGATGCGGGCGGCACGTGTCACGGCCTTCCGGTGATTCGTCCCGAGGCGTGGCAGGGTCCGCCGCCTCGCTTCATCATCGCATTTGCAGATCCCGCGGAAAAGAAGCGCGTCGCGCTGGCTCTCGCCGCGCGCGGCTGGCAGGCGGAAACCTACATCCATGAATCCGCGGCGGTCGGGCTGGGCGCGCGGATCGGCGCCGGCACGTCGATCTTTCCGTTCTGTCGGATCTCCTCCGATTGCGAGATCGGCGAGCACGTGCTCGTCAACGGCGGGTCGGGAGTCGGCCACGACTCCGTCGTCGGAAGTTACTCCTCGTTGCTCGGGGCGGTCAGCGTCAACGGCAACGTCACGGTAGGAGAAGGCGTGCTCTTCGGGGCCGGGAGCACGATCTATCCCGGCAAGAAGATCGGCAGCTGGGCAACGATCGGACTGGGCAGTGTCGCCCTTCGAAACGTTCCCGAGCGCGCGACGATGTTCGGCAATCCCGCGCGCCGAATCGGCTGAGGAGCGCCGCCGTCTAGGTTGCGGGCGGCGATCTATCGCGCAGCCTTGATCGTTTCGATGATCCGGCGCTGGTCACCTTCGGAAAGCTCCGGATAAATCGGCAGACAGAGGACGCGCTGAGCCGCTCTCGTTGCCACCGGCAGCCGCTCCTCCTGAGCGGACGGCAGGCCGCGGTACATAGGGAGCGTCGAGAGGAGTGGATAGAAATAGCGCCGTGAGTTGACGCCCTGCTGCTTCAGCGCTTCGTAGAGCGCGTCGCGGCTTGCGCCGAACTCCGGGCCGACTAGAATCGGAAAATAGGAAAAGTTTGGTTCCGTGTCCGCGGGGATCGGGAGGCAATCGAGGCCGTCCAGCTCTCCGAGCTCGGCACGGTAAAGCGCGTCCACACGACGGCGCTCGGAACGGACGTGCTCGAAATGCTCGAGCTGGAGAAGGCCCAGCGCGGCGTTGAACTCGCTCATCTTCGCATTCGTGCCGACGGCGGGGATCGTCACCTCGTCGGCGATGCCGAAGTTGCGGAAACGATCGACGGCGACGTTCGCGTCGCCATCGCGAACCACCACGGCGCCCCCTTCGAACGTGTTGAACGCCTTCGTCGCGTGGAAGCTCAGAGTCGAGAAGTCTCCATAGGAGAGGAGGCTGCGGGCCCGATAGCGAACACCGAACGCATGGGCGGCATCGTAGATGACCTTGAGGCCGTGACGCGTGGCAATCGCCTGGATTGCCTCGACATCACATGGATTGCCGTAGCAGTGGACCGCAACAATCGCCGAGGTGCGCGGCGTGATCGCGGCCTCGATCAGATCGGGATCGATGTTGAGGTCGCCCGGCCGCACATCGACGAAGACGGGTTCCAACTGGCCCATTTTCACGGAATGCGTGGTCGCGACGAACGAATAAGGCGTGGTGATGATTTCCCCGCTCAAGGCGGCGGCGTCGATCGCGACCGACAGCGCCAGCATGCCGTTCGTCATCAAGGCGACGTGCTCAGCCTCGAAATACTCGCAGAGCCGAGCTTCGAGCTGCGCGTGGAACGGCCCCTTGTTGGTGAGGACACGACTGTCCCAGATCTGCTCCAGGAGCGGCAGGAATTCGGCGAGGGGCGGCAGATATGGGCGCGTGACGTAAATAGTGTCCGACAAGCTATGCTCCGAAATCTACGGCTATAGGCGCGCCGATCCCAGCTCTCGCCCGCTTCTCAACCCGCCCTCGCCCTCCTAGCGTCCTCGCCAGCTTTCGCAACCCTGCGCGGCGGGCGCTCACGGGGGTTCTCGCGACAAGATTTTGCGCTAGGAAGCGAGAAACGTCTGCAAGGATACCAGAAGCGACATGTGCGGCATAGCTGGTCTTATCTCTCATGAACGCGCCGATCCCGCGCATGTTCAGAAGATGATCGATCCGATCGCGCATCGCGGGCCGGATGACCGGGGCGTCTGGACCGACGCGGAGGCCGGCATCGGGCTCGGACATCGGCGGTTGTCGATCATCGATCTCTCGCCTCTCGGCCATCAGCCGATGGAATCGGCCGACGGGCGCTACGTCCTCACCTACAATGGCGAGATCTACAACCATGCCGATCTGCGCGTCGAGCTGGAGGCGTCCGGCGGCAGCGCCGGGGGCAACGGCATTGCCTGGCGCGGGCATTCGGACACCGAGACGCTGGTCGAGTGCATCGCCGCCTGGGGTCTCGAGGCGACGCTCAAGAAGTGCGTCGGCATGTTCTCGCTCGGCCTGTGGGACCGCAAGCAGCGTACGCTCCAGCTCGCCCGCGACCGGTTCGGCGAGAAGCCGCTCTATTACGGCTGGGTCGGCAAGGATTTCGTCTTCGCTTCGGAGCTCAAGTCGGTGCGCGAGCATCCCGGCTTCGAAGGCACGATCGACCGTCGCGCGCTGGGGCTGTTCGCCGCCAGAACCTATGTCCCGGCGCCCTTCTCCATCTACCGGCACATCTTCAAGCTGGAGCCGGGCTGCATTCTCACCGTCGATCGGGACGGTGCGGCGGCGCCGCTGGCCGAGGCGCCGGCAGAGGGCAAGCCCTCGCGCGGAATCCGCCTGGAGCGCTACTGGTCCTATCGCGATGTCATGCGGCGCGGTTTCGCGGACCCGATCACCGACGAGGCCGAGGCGCTC
>NZ_SPDV01000001.1 GCF_004564275.1 Sphingomonas parva (ex Maeng et al. 2020) | reverse complement strand
AGGATGATCGATTTGAGGGCCTCGGCCGCGGAGCTGACGAGCGCACGCACGGTCGACCGCGGTCGCGAGCGCTACCTGCGCGCCATCGGGCCGCATCGAAAGACGTTCCTCGACGATCAGGTCAAGCTCAACGATCCCGGCGCCAGCCTCTTCCTGATCAACACGCTCGCCAGGGACGGATGGAACGGGCTGCTGCATTATTATGAGGCCGAGGTGTGGCGGCTGCGCGGGCGCCGCGGCGACGACGCGGCGGCGGCGAATGCTTATGCGGCCGCCATCGCTTTCCCGGATGCTCCGCCGGAGGCTTGGCGGGCGCACGGCTACGCGCTGCTGAGGAGCGGTCGGCGGGAGGAGGGCAGAGCGGCGCTCGGCCGCTATCTGGCGCTTGCGCCGACGGCTCCGGACGCCGCGATGGTCCGGCACACGCTCAGCCAGTGAGAGGAGGACGAGGGATGCGCCGTTGCTTGTGCTCGCCGGGGCTCGCGGCGCTGGCACTGTTGTCGGGCTGTGCGGGCGGCGGTCTCGGCCTCGGCCGCTACTCGCTGGTGCGGCCGGAGCCGGAGGCGGTCGCGCGCGACACCATGTTGGTGACGCCGACCATCGCCTGGAACAAGGCGCCGCGGGGACGCTACGACATCGATCGGGAGGAGAATTGGACGCTGAACGGACCGCTGCTCGACGGCCTCACCTTCATCGGCGGGCTGGAGAACGACAAAAGGATCGTCCGCCAGCGCAGAAAGGCCGATCGGCTGGTTCCGAACTTCCGCGCCGACATGTCGCCGCAGGACATCGCCGCAATGATCGAGAGCTTCTACCGAATCCGCGGCGGAGCGACGCGCTTCGAGATGACCGGGCTCCAGCCGCGTACCTTCCTCGGCCGCTCCGGTTTCCAGTTCGACTACACCCATCTCGGCGGCGACGAGGTCGAGCGCCAGGGCAGGGCCGTGGGCGCGATCATCGACGGCCGCTTCTACCTGGCGCTCTTCGACGCTGCGAAGATGCACTATTTCCCGGCCGGGCTGCCGGAGTTCGAGCGCATCGTGGAGAGCGCGCGGCTCAGGGGCTGAGGCGGTGCCGATAGGTCAAAGGACCAGCTGGACCCGCTTTCGGCACGCGCCTATTCACTGCGGATGGGCCCTGCCTGGCTGCTCAACATTGCCCTTCTTGCGGTCACCGTCCTAGCGATGGAGGCCGGCGCCTGGGCCGTCCACCGCTACGTCATGCACGGCTGGGGATGGGGCTGGCATCGTTCGCATCACGAGCGACGCGAGGGCCTGTTCGAGCGCAACGATCTCTACGGTTTGCTCTTCGCCATGATCAGCCTGCTGCTGTTCCTGGTCCTGCCGGCCTTGTGGCCGCCGCTCTGGTGGGTGGCCGCCGGTACCCTGGTCTACGGCCTGCTCTACACTCTGCTCCACGACGGGCTGGTGCATCGCCGGCTGCCGTTCGTCAAGCCGCCGCGGCGCGGCTATCTGAAGCGGCTGGTGCAGGCGCACCGGCTTCACCACGCGACGCGGGGCCGCGAAGGCGCCGTCTCGTTCGGCTTCCTCTACGCGCCGCCCGTCGCGCGGCTCCGCGGGGTGCTGCGCGCCCGGAGCGGATCGTGAGCCCGCAACGGCAGACGGCGATCGGCCTTGGTCTCACCGCCGCGATCGTCGGGGCCTGGGCCGCGCTGCACGTCTATGCGGTGTTCTTCTTTCCGCTGGCGAAGGGCGGTGTCCCGGCCGCGGCCCTGCTCGTCGCTTTGCTCTGCTGGCTCGACGTCGGCCTGTTCATCGTCGCGCACGATTGCATGCACGGCTCGCTCGCCCCCGGCCGCCCGAAGCTCAATCGCGCCGTGGGACGCCTCGCGCTGGCGCTTTATGCCGGCTTCTCCTTCGATCGCCTGCGGCCGAAGCATTTCGAGCATCATCGCCGGCCCGGGACCGCTCACGATCCGGACTTCTCCGTCTCCCACAAGAGCCGCTTCTGGGGATGGTATGCGGCTTTCTTCCGCCAGTATTTCGGGCTTCGCGAGCTGGCGGTGCTCAGCCTGCTCGTCGCAATCTACCTGCTGCTCGGCGCGCCATATCCCAACCTGCTGTTGTTCTGGGCGACGCCCGCGATCCTCTCCTCGCTCCAGCTGTTCCTGTTCGGCACCTATCTTCCCCACCGGCCCGGAGCCGGGCGTTTCCCCGACCGGCATCGGGCGCGGAGCAACGGCTACGGCACCCTCGCGTCGCTGCTCAGCTGCTTCCACTTCGGCTATCATCACGAGCATCATCTCGCCCCCCAGCTTCCCTGGTGGCGCCTGCCGGCCGAGCGGGCGCGGCGGCTCAGCCCAGCCCCGCCTCGATGAGATCGGCGGCTCGGACGACGCCGCCCGCCTGCGCTATGTCTTCGCCGATGCGCCGCGCGGCAGCGGCATGGCCGCCCTCCAGAACGCGGGCGATCGCCGCGGCGAGCCGCTTGCGCGAGGCGCGCATCGGCGGGACGGTTTCCCCGGCGCCGGAGCGGGCGATGCGCGCCGCGATCGCCGCCTGCTCGAAGGCGAGCGGCAGCGCGACGAGCGGCTTGCCGCGGGCGAGGCAGTCGAGGACGGTGTTGAACCCGCCGTGGGTGATGCACAGCGGCGCGCGGTCGAGCACCGCCTCCTGGGGCAGGTAATCGAAAGCGTGGACCTCGCCGGGCAGGCGCGCGACCTGCCTCTGGGTCAGGCGGCCGCCATGGGTGAGGACGAGCGGGAGGCCGAGATCGGCGCAGGCCGCCGCGACACGGGCGAACAGGCGCGCCCGCCAGCCCTGCAGCGTTCCGAACGTGCAATACAGGAATTGGCGGCCGTTTAGCGCCGGCAGCCGGAAGTCGGACGTCTCGTTGTGGCGGAACGGCCCGAGGTAGTGGAAATGCGGCGGCAGTGCGCGTCGCGGGAAGTCGATCGACGGGACGGCCTGGGCGAGCTGCAGGCGCCTGGAGAAGCAGTCCTCCAGCCGGCGTCGCGGCTCCAGGCCCCAGGCGTCCGCCCGGCGCGCGATGGCGCGGCCGAGCGGGCGCATCAGGACGTCGCTCACCGTCCAGCCGCCGCGGTTGCGGCGGAGTCCGCTCGCCGAGGGATCGTAGCGCCAGCCGACGAAAGGCGGAGGCACGCCGGCCTCCCGGTTCATCGGCAGGGCGCAGGCGACGCTGGCGAAGGGAAGTTCGAGGTGCTCCGCGATCAGGCCGCCGGCGGGCTCGAGCTGGTCCGCGAGGATCGCATCGACGCCGAGGTCCCTGAACAGCGGCGGCGCCTCGCGGCAGAGCATTTCCATCTGGCGCGCCATCTCGCGCACCGTGCCCCCGATCCGGCGATGTTCGCCGGCGGAACCCGTGGGGAGCGGCACGAAAGCGGCGCCGTGGCGGGCGGCGAGCGGCTGCGCGCCGGCGTGGTGGACGAAGGTCGCCCTGTGGCCGCGCGAGACGAGCTCACGCGCCAGCGCGGCGAGCGGCCCGTAGTGGCCGGCGAGAGGCGGGGCGATGATCCCGAAATGCATTCAGGCGGTGGCGGCGCCGGCGAGCGCGCCCAGCATGACCGCCGCCTTGGTGCGCTTGGGCACGACCACCCTCTCGTCCCAAGCCGCGGGGCCGAGGGCCCGAACGCGGCGGCCGATCCGCCCATAGATGCCGGCGGCCGCGAGCACGGCCCAGCGCGCGCGGAAGGGCAGGCGGGGGATGCCGGCGCGGGCCGAATGTTCGTAGCGCTCGGCGAGAATGCAGAGCCGGGCGGCGAGCGCGACGAGGGTGGCGCGGTGCTCCGGATCGAGCAGGCGGTCGCGCTCGACGCCCGCCTCCGCCAGCCAGTCGCTCGGAAGGTAGCAGCGGCCCGCGGCGTGATCCTCCTTGATGTCCCGGGCGATGTTCGAAAGCTGGAAGGCGATGCCGAGGTCGCAGGCGCGTACCAAGGTCTCGTCGTCGTCCGGAGGCACGCCCATCACCACCGCCATCATGCAGCCCACCGCGCCGGCGACGTGGTAGCAATAGAGGAGCAGATCGTCCTCGGTCCGGGGCGACCAGCCGCGCTCGTCGAGGGCGAAGCCGGCGAGATGATCGCGGACATAGCCGTGCGGTATCGGACATTCCGCGAGCACTGCGCCCAGCGCGTCGAACGGCAGCTGCCCTGTCGTTCCCCCGGCGAGGACGGTTTCGGTGAGCGCCGAAGCATCCGCCATGGCCGCGGGGCCGACGCTGCCGCCGCGGCCCAGCTCCTGGCCGTCGCACACGTCGTCGCAGTGACGGCACCAGCAATAGAGCAGCCAGGCGCGTTCGCGAATGGTTCGGTCGAACAGCCGGCTCGCCATGCGGAACGACTTGGAGCCTTGGCGGATCGCCTGCTCGGCGGCCGCGACCAGCGCGTCCCGGGTCATCGGCCGAGCGCCTGCAGCATCAGGCCGGCCGTCGCCTTGGCGCTGCCCACGACCCCGGGAATGCCGGCGCCCGGATGCGTCCCGGCGCCGACGAAATAGAGGTTCGGGATCTTCGCATCGCGATTGTGGACCCGGAACCAGGCGCTCTGGGTGAGCCGCGGCTCGAGGCTGAAGGCGGAGCCGAGATGCGAGTTGAGGTCGGTCTCGAACTGCTGCGGCCCATAGTGGAAGACCGTCTCGAGCCGCTGTGACAGGCCGGGAAGCATCCGCTGCTCGACCATCCTCAGGATGTGCTGCGCATAGGCTGGGCCTTCCCGCTCCCAGTCGAGTGGGGCGCGGCCGAGGTGGGGCACCGGGGCGAGGGCATAGAAGGTCGTCTTGCCGGCCGGAGCGGTTCCCGGATCGGTCGCCGTCGGGTGGTGGAGGTAGAGCGACGGATCGGCGGCGAGGCTCTTGCCGCGATAGATGTCGCCGAGCAGTCCCTGGTAGCGCGGTCCGAAAAGAATGCTGTGGTGCGGCACCTCCGGCCAGCTGCCCGACGTCGAGAAGTGGACCACGAAGAGAGACGGGGAGAAGCGCTTGCGCCGCAGGCGTGCCGCCGCCTGGCGTCCCCGGCTGTGGCCCAGCATATCGTAGGTGCGCACCACGTCCGCGTTCGACGCGACCGCGTCGAAGCGTTCGGACCAGCCGCTGCGCGTGGCGACGTCCCGTGCGCGGCCCGCTTCGTCGACGCCGATCGCGGTGACCGGATCGCCGAGCCGCAGCCTCCCGCCGAGGCGCTCGAAATGCCGAACCATGCCGCGGACGAGCGCGTTGGTGCCGCCGCGCGCGAACCAGACGCCGCCGTCGCGCTCGAGCTTGTGGATCAGCGCGTAGATCGCGCTGGTGGTGAGCGGATTGCCGCCGACGAGGAGGGTGTGAAAGGAAAGGGCCTGGCGCAATTTCTCGTTGCGCACGAAGCCGGAGACGATCGAATAGACCGAGCGCCAGGCCTGATAGCGCGCCAGCTGCGGCGCCGCCTTCAGCATGGCGCGGAAGTCGAGGAATGGCACGGCGCCCAGCTTCTCATAGCCTTCGGCATAGACGCCGGCGGAGTAGCGCAGGAACCGGCGATAGCCTTCGACATCGGCGGGATCGAGCGCCGCGATCTGCTCGGCGAGGCGAGCGTCGTCGTCGAGATAGTCGAAGGTCGTGCCGTCCGGCCAGGACAGCCGATAGAATGGCGAGACCGGCATGAGCTCGACGTCCGCGGCCATGTCGGCGCCGCTCAACGACCAGAGCTCCTTCAGGCAGGCGGGATCGGTGATGACGGTGGGGCCGGCGTCGAAGACGTGCCCGTCCTTCTCCCAGAAATAGGCGCGCCCGCCGGGCTTGTCGCGCGCCTCGACGATCGTCGTCTCCACCCCGGCCGACTGGAGCCGGATCGCGAGCGCGAGGCCGCCGAAGCCGGACCCTATGACGCAGGCGCGGCTCAACGTCCCCGCTCCCGCATCGCGGCCAGAGCACGCCCGACGGGGACCGGCGGACGTCCGCTCAGGATCCGCAGCTTGTCGATCCTGGTCAGCCGCGCCGCGTAGAAGCGGGCGATCGTCGCCTCCGGCAACCGATAGAAATGCTCCAGCACCCGATAACGCTGCTCGGGCTCCGCGGCGCGGAACAGCATCCGGTTGAGCAGCGTGAAGAAGCGCCGCTCTCGCCACAGGGCTTCGGCGCGGGCGCGGAAGACATCGTGCAGGGCGGGGCCCGTCAGCACCGATTGCTCGGTGAGAAGGACGGCGTTGCGCACCGCATCGGGCAGCGAATAGCCGGTGGTCGGGTGGAAGAAGCCGCCGCGCAGCCCAAGCTTCGCGACGGGCGGCGCGGAAGCCGGCCATAGCGCCGCAATGTCGCCGCCGAGCAGCACGGGCAGGACGCCGGTCTCCTCGCCGACCACCTCCGCCTCGGCCCAGCCGGACTGCCCGACATGCGCGTCCAGCCCGGCCCGGATGGCGAGCAGGTCCAGCGCCGGCGAGGTCGAGTAATAGGTGTCCTCGACGAGCAGCTCGGAGGCGCTGAAGGGCAGCGTGTAGAGGAAGCGATAGCCGTCCCGCTGGGCGCAGCGTGCGTCCATGATCACCGGCCGCATGCAGCCGTGCGGATCGCCGGTGCGGTAGATGCGGCCGACGAATTTCTGCCAGGCGAGGTCGAGCCCCGGCGCCGGGGCGGGACCGCGCGCGTCGATCACCGCGGCCGCTTCGATCCGTTCGCCGCCCTCCAGGACGACGTGGCCTGGCGAAACATCGGTCACCTGCCGCGCCAGGCGATATCGCTCCGGCGGCAGCAGCGACCGCACCGCCGCATCGAGGGCGGACGAGCGGACGCTGTTGTAGCCGAAACCGAGCTCACGGCTGCGGCGCGGAAAATGGACGGCGTGCCGGTCCCAATGGTGGCCGACCAGCGGCGCGATCAGCCAGCGATGCGCAGCGTCGACATCGTCGTCGAAGAACGACCAGACATGGTTGCCGCCGAACGCGCCGTGCTGCTCGACCAGGACGAAATCGATGTCGGGGCGGCGTTGCGCGAGCGCGAGCGCCGCCAGGCAGCCGGCAAGGCCGCCGCCGACGATGACGAGATGCGGCGCCGCGCGCGTCACCAGGTCCGGCCAAAAGACGGCATGGCGTTCAAGCGCGCGGCCGGGTAGCAGTCGAGGTCATGGTCCGATCGATCCTCCTGGCCGGCGCGGCCGTTTTCCTCGGCGGTGCCGCGCCCTCGGCCGAGCTCGAGCTCAGGATCGAGCGGCTGCGCAATGCCAAAGGGGTAATTCATATCTGCCTTACGCGAGAGCCGGCGCACTTCCCAGACTGCAAGCGCGATCCCAAGGCGATCACCCGCAGCGTCGCGGCCGACGCGAGCCTCGTCCGCTTCTCCGGCATGACGCCAGGAGCCTATGCCGTCGCCCTCTTTCACGACGAGAATTCGAACCGGAAGCTCGACACGATGCTCGCGATCCCGCGTGAAGGCTTCGGCTTCTCGCGCAATCCCGTGGTGCGCTTCGGCGCTCCGAAGTTCCGGCAGGTGGTCATCGATCTCGGCGCGGGTTTCCACCGCGAGACGGTGCGGATGCAATACATGCTTTAGTCCAGCTTGGTTTGGTCCCGCTCGGCCCCGTACGGAAAGGTGGGGGAAGGATAGGAAGAGAATGCTCGAGCCGCCTGCCTCCGCCGATTACGGACGCCCCCAGACCGGCCCGGATACGGACGTGCGTCCGGCATTGCGGGTCCTGCTCGCGGCGCCTCGCGGCTTTTGTGCCGGCGTGCGGCGGGCGATCGACGCGGTTCGCGACGCGCTGGCGCTGCACGGCGCCCCGGTGTTCGTCCGCCGCGCGATCGTGCACAATCTGGCCGTCGTCCGCGCCCTCGAGGCCGAAGGCGCCCGCTTCGTCGAGGAGATCGACGAGGTGCCGGAAGGCGGCGTGGTCATCCTTTCGGCGCACGGGGTCGCCCCTGCCGTCCGGACGGAGGCAAGGGCCCGCGGCCTCATCGTCTACGACGCCGTCTGCCCCCTGGTCGCGAAGATCCACCGCGAGGTCGAGCGGCACCATGCGAGCGGCCGCCGCGTCCTTCTGATCGGGCACGAAGGCCATCCCGAAATCGTCGGAACGCTCGGCCACTTGCCGGAAGGGGCGGCGGTGCTGGTTCGCAGCGCCGAGGACGTCGCGTCGCTGGCCCTCGATGACGAGGATGAGATCGCCTATGCGATCCAGTCGACCTTCTCGGTGGAGGAGGCAGCCGCGGTCGTCACTGCGCTCGAAGCGCGGTTCGAGCGCCTCGCCGGGCCGCAGGGCAGCGACATCTGCTACGCGACGACCAACCGCCAGGCGGCCGTCCGCGAAATCGCGGGCCTGGCCGACGCCGTGATCGTCGCCGGAGAGGACTTCTCCTCCAACGCCCGGCGCCTCGCCGAGGTCGCGTCGCACGCCGGCTGCCCGTCCGTTCAGCTCGTCGCGGAAGCGGCCGCGATCGACTGGACGGCACTCCGCGCCGGATCGACGATCGGCCTCACCGCGGCGGCTTCGACGCCGGAGAGCAGCGTGGCGGGGATCCTCGACGCCCTGCGCAGCCGCTACGATGTCGAAATCGCGCAGGTTGCGACCACCACGGAAACCACCAGCTTTCGAAGGGTCGCGGTGCCATGCTGACCCGCCACGCCCAACCGCTCCCGGAGATCGGCGCGTCGATGCGCCGGACACAGGCCGACATCGACCTGCTGTTCGAGACGCTGCTGCCCGACCCGGACGACGCGCGGCGCCGGCTCTATCGTGCGATGCGCCACGCCGCCGTCGGCGGCGGAAAAAGGCTGCGGCCGCTGCTCGTCGAGGCCTGCGCCGGCCTGTTCGACGTGCCGCGGAGCAGCGCGCTGCGCGCCGGGCTCGCGGTGGAATGCATTCACGTCCATTCGCTCATCCACGACGATCTGCCGTGCATGGACGACGACGATTTACGCCACGGCAAGCCGACGGTCCACCGCGCCTATGACGAGGCGACCGCGGTGCTGGCCGGCGACGCCCTGCTTGCCTTCGGGTTCGAGATCCTCTCCGATCCCGCCACCCATCCTTCCGCCGAGATACGCTGCGAGCTGGTTCGCGAGCTTGCCGCCGCGGCGGGAGCGGGGGGTATGGCGGGCGGGCAGATGCTCGATCTGCTCGCCTCCGGCGGAATGCCGGACCTCGATTCGATCAGCCGCCTGCAGCGCCTGAAGACCGGCGCGCTGATCGGCTGGTGTCTCGAGGCCGGCGCGATCATGGGCGCCGCGCCGGCCGAGCTTCGCACCGGCCTGCGCGGCTACGCCCAGTGCCTCGGCCTCGCCTTCCAGATTGCGGACGACCTCCTCGATAACCAGGGCGACGAGGCCAAGGCCGGCAAGCGGCTGCGCAAGGACGAGGACCAGGGCAAGGCGACGTTCGTCTCGCTGCTCGGCGCCGAGCGGGCGCGCCGGCAGGCCGACATGCTGGTCGAGCAGGCGATCGCACACCTCCACGCCTTCGGGGAGCGCTCCCGCCTGCTGCGCGAGATCGTCGAGTTCGCGGTCAGGCGAGATCGTTAGCCATCCAGAACGCGGTTATCGGCCTGCTGCGGGAGCAGCGACTGCTGCAACCGTCGGAGCAGAACGATTTCAACATCGTCGATACGGCCCAGATCTCCGCGGCCGTCTCCGGCTCGGTCCAGGTGCTGACCGTCTTCCTCGCGGCGATCGCCGCGATCTCGCTGATCGTCGGCGGCGTCGGGATCATGAACATCATGCTGGTCTCGGTGACCGAGAGGACGCGCGAGATCGGCATTCGCCTCGCGATCGGCGCGCGGTCCCACGAGGTGCGGCTGCAGTTCCTCGCTGAAGCGGTGACCCTCTGCTGCATCGGCGGCGCCCTCGGGATCGCGGTCGCGCTCGGCACGTCGATCGCCATTGCGAAGGCCGCGAGCGTTCCGTTCGCCTTCGATCCGGCGATCAATCTGGTGAGCTTCGGCTTCTCGGCCCTGATCGGCATCATCTTCGGCTACGCGCCGGCACAGCGGGCCGCCGCGCTCGATCCGATCGTCGCGCTGCGCCACGAGTGAGCGGGCGGACCGCTGCCCTCAGGCGGAGGCGGCGACGGTGAGCAGCCCGGCGGCGATGAGGACCGAGCCGCCGATGCGCTGCGACCACAGCCGAACGTCAGGCCCCTTGAGGAACCCGGCGATCCAGCTCGCCGCCACGGCGTAGAAGCCGTCGCTGAGCGTGACGACGGCGCTGAACGTCGCCAGCAGCAGCGCCGCCTGCAGCCAATAGCCGTGATCAGGCGAGATGAATTGCGGAGTGAAGGCGACGAAGAAGATGATCGTCTTGGGATTGATCGAGGTGATTGCGAACGTGCCCCAGAACGCGGTGCGCGGCCGGATCGCGCCCACGTCCCGATCCGCCACCAGCGAGCCGCGGCGGGCGGCGAGCATGGTGTAGCCGCCGAGCACGACCAGATAGGCAGCGCCGATCCACTTCAGCAGGAAGAACGCACCGGGCGAGTCGGCGAGCAGGACTCCGACACCGACCAGCGACAGCGCCATCGCCACGGCATTGCCGAGGGTCGCACCGAAGACGGAGGCCAGAGCGGTACGAAGACCGGCGGTCAGCGCGTAGCCGACGATGCTGGTGACGCCGGGACCCGGCAGCAGTCCCACGATCAGCGAGGCGATGGCGAATCCCGCCCACAACTCCCCATTCATGCGTCGCCCTCCGGGTAGCGGGCACAAGCGAGCCGTGGCGCCAGGATAGCGCCACGGCGCCCGCCTCGCCATCCTCGCAATGCCCTGCTCGCGCGGCGACCGAGTGACAGCTGCGACATTCCGCGACACTTTTCCGCCGATGCGGACAAAGTTGCACGACAGGCGGGGCGCATCTGTCTCTCAACGCCGGAAACGACGGCGCACAGGAGACAGACCATGAAGACTCTGAAGAAGATCATCCTCGCCGGCGTCGCCGCTTCGGTCGTCGCCGCCCCCGCGGCCGCCGCCCCGTACGGACGCGATTACGGCCATGCCAGCGATCGGGGCCGCGTCGAGCGGGTGCAGACCACCAAGGTCGTGCAGCGGAACAACGGCCGCCAGGTCGTGAAGGTGAAGCAGGTCCAGAGGCGCGACAGCCGCCAGGCGTATCGCAACTGGCGCAAGGGCGAGCGCTTCGACAGCCGCTACGCCAGCAACTACCGGATCATCAGCAATCCGCGCGCCTACCGGCTACACGATGCGCCGCGCGGCTATCGGTGGGTCCAGTCGGGCAACGATGCGGTGCTGGTCGCGATCACCAGCGGCATCATCGGCGCCGTGCTCGGCAACATCCTCTGAGCGAGGGAAGGCCCCGGGAGCGATCCCGGGGCCTTATTGCGAATGTTTCGCAAAAAGCTTGCAAATTGTCCCGGAGGCGGCATGAGTGCGACGCTCAGCCCAGCGAGGTAACATGGCAGGACAGACGACTCTCCGGCTCCGCAAGATCTGGTTCCAGGTGCACAAGTGGATCGGCATCGCGCTCGCGGTGCTGATCATTCCGATTTCGCTGACCGGCTCGGCCCTGGTGTGGCACGACGCCTTGGACGGAGCTCTGAACCCGGAGCGGCGGGCCACCAGCCCGGCGACGCTGCCGGCCTCGGCCTACGAAGCGGCGGCGCGCAAGGCGCTGGCGCCCGGCGAGACTCTCGCCAGCATCGCCTTTCCGGATGGCAAGGGCGCAGTCGTCGCCACCGCGACGCGCGCTCCGGCGCCCGGCGGCGGCCGTCCCGTCCGGACCCAGATCTATCTCGACCCGGCGAGCGGTGCAGTCGTCGACCGCGCGAGCAGCAACGAAGGCCTGGTCCACGTCTTCCACGTGCTTCACGGCTCCTTGATGGTTCCCGGCGTTGGACGGCAGATCGTCGGCTGGATCGGTGTCTTCATGCTGCTCTCGTCGTTGACCGGCCTGTGGCTCTGGTGGCCGGTGACCGGCAGCGTCTCCCGCGGCTTCCGCTGGAAACGGCAGCCCACGACGAGCGCGAATCTTCATCACCTCACCGGATTCTGGATCGCGATCCCGCTGGCGATGCTGTCCTTCACCGGCGCCTGGATCTCCTTCCCGGCCTTCTTCGCCCAGATCTCCGGCGATCCCGCCGGTCCCTCGCCGGCGGAACGGATGCGGCGGATGGCCGCCGTTCCCGCGGCCGAGACCCGCATCGACGTGGACGTGGCCCGGGTGCTGGCGGAGCGCTTCGCCAACGGTCCGCTCGCGACCATCACCTGGCCGGCGGGCAAGGAGCCGAAATGGAAGGTCGCGTTCCGGGGCCCGGGCGGTATCGCCGAGGTGAGCGTCGACGACGCGACCGGCAAGGCGAGCCCGCCGAAGCCGCCGCAGCCCGAGACGACCGCGCGGTTGATGCGCCGGCTCCACGACGGGACGGGCATGGGGGCGATCTGGCAGGCGATCATCTTCGCCGGCGGGATCATCCCGGCGCTGCTCGCCGTCACCGGCATCATGATGTGGTTGCGCACCCGCCGCTGGCGCGGCGAAGTCGCCCGGCGCCAGGCGGCGAACCGCGCCGTCCCGGCGGAGTAAGACGGAGAGAGGCCGTGCGCCCGGCGCACGGCCCTGAGGACGAAGCATGGCGAACGAGCCCCACATCCTGCTGGTCGACGACGAGCGCGACATCCGTGAGCCGCTGGCGGCCTATCTCGGGCGCAACGGCTATCGCGTCACCAAGGCCGACAATGCGGCGGCAGCCCGCCAGGTGCTGGCCGCTCACGCGATCGACCTCATCCTCCTGGACGTGATGATGCCCGGCGAGGACGGTCTCGCGCTCACCGGCTTCGTTCGCGCCACGAGCGGCACGCCGGTGATCCTGCTCACCGCCAGGGCGGAGGAGACCGACCGGATCGTCGGGCTGGAGCTCGGCGCCGACGATTACGTCACCAAGCCGTTCAGCCCGCGCGAGCTCGTCGCCCGGATCAAGGCGGTGCTGCGCCGGACCGAGGGGAGCGGCAAGAGCGTCCACGCGCCCGATGCGGACGGCTATGCCTTTGGTCCCTGGGTGCTCCGTACCGGCGAGCGGGAGCTGGTCGACGCCGGGGGCGTCGCAGTGCCGCTCTCGACCGGCGAGTACAATCTCCTGCTCGCTTTCGTCACTCACCCGAAGAGGGTGCTCAGCCGCGACCAGCTGCTCGACCTCAGCCAGGGACGCGAGCTTGCCGCCTTCGAGCGCAGCATCGACAATCACATCAGCCGGCTGCGACGGAAGATCGAGGCCGATCCTTCCGATCCGAAGCTGATCAAGACGGTATGGGGCGGCGGCTATACCCTGGCCGCCGATGTCCGGCGGCTGTGAAGCGCCTCTTCCCCCGCAGCCTGATCGGCCAGATGGCGCTGCTGATCGGCGGCGCCCTGCTGATCGCGCAGCTGGTCAATTTCGCGCTGATCCTCAACGAGCGGCAGAAGCTGAGCCTGGCGCAGAACCAGGGTCCGGCGATAACCCGGTTCGCCGCCGTGGCCAGCGACTTCGGACAGGCTCCCGCCGAGTTCCGGACCGCGGTGCTCGAGGATTCCTCGCGACGCGGCGCGCGCTTCAGCCTCGATCGGCAGAGCGCGGTCCCGGAGAGTGCGGGGAGGGAAGGGGCGATCGAGACTCGGGTGGCCCAGGCGCTCGCCGCCAACGGTGTCCGGGCCGCGGAGGTGAGGGCGGCGTTCGGCGGCGAGCTTCGTCCCGATCCCGCGCCGCGCGCGGCCCGGCCGCACCGAAGCCCCGGCGGCCCGGTGCTGGTCATCTCCGCCCGCATTGGCGCCGGCGCGTGGCTGAACGGCCGGCTCGTCACGCCGCGTCCGGACCCGTGGCTGACGGTGCGCCTCGCCGCCGCGACCCTGCTGCTCTACCTGATCGTCCTCGGCGCGACTTTGTTCATCGCGACCCGGCTGGCGCGGCCGCTGCGCGACCTTGCCGGCGCCGCGGAGCGGTTCGGCGGCCGCGGGGAGCCGATCTCCGTCACGCCGCGCGGGCCCGGCGATCTTCGCCGCGCGATTGACGCCTTCAACGCGATGAACCGCCGCGTCGTCACCCTGCTCGACGAGAAGGACCGGATGCTCGGCGCGATCGGGCACGACCTTCGCACCCCGCTGGCGTCGCTGCGGATCCGCGCCGAAGGCGTCGAGCCCGAGGCGGAGCGGACCCGCATCGTCGCCACGATCGAGGAGATGAATGCGATGCTCGAGGACATTCTCGTGCTCGCGCGATCGGGTCGCGACCGCGAGGAGCAGAGAGCGGTCGACGTCACGGCGCTGGTCGACGCCCTGGTCGAGGAGTATCGCGAGCTCGGACGCGACGTGTCCCTGGACGAGGACGCCGTGCGGCAGGTGCTCGACGTGCGGCCCAATCTCCTGCGCAGGGCGGTGCGCAACCTGATCGACAACGCGGTCAAATACGGCGGGTCTGCCCGGGTCTCCGTGCTCCGCAGCGACGCCGCGCTGGAGATCGCGATCCGCGATGCGGGCCCCGGGATCGCCGAGGACCGGCTGGCCGCCGTGCTCGAGCCGTTCGCCCGTCTCGAGGAATCGCGCAGTCGCGACACGGGCGGCAGCGGCCTCGGGCTCGCCATCGCTCGGGCGGCCGCCGAGGCGCACGGCGGCACCCTCCGCCTTGCCAATGCGCCGGAGGGCGGCCTGGTGGCGACGCTCGCATTGCCCGCCTGAGGCGCAGAGGGCGGCGCCGAGAAAGCGGAATGGCGCACCTTGCCCCTTTTGCCGGGGCTGTTATAGAGCCGGCCGACCGGCGGCCTAAGCGGGCGTGGCGGAACTGGTAGACGCGCTGGATTTAGGTTCCAGTATCGCAAGATGTGGGGGTTCGAGTCCCTTCGCCCGCACCAGCCTCCGCCGCCCGCCTTCGGCGCGGCCGCCTTATCCCGAGACGAGAAGAAGAGCCATGCAGACTGTCGAGACGTTGAACGAGGGCCTCAAGCGCGCCTACCGGATCACCATCCCCAGCAAGGACATCGCCGCCAAGGTCGATGGCGAGCTGAAGAAGGTGGCGCCGCAGATCCGCATGCCCGGCTTCCGTCCCGGCAAGGTCCCCGCGAATCTCGTCCGCAAGATGCACGGCCCGCAGCTCGAGCAGGAAGCGCTCAACACGGCCGTCCAGGAGAGCATCCAGAAGCTGCTCACCGAGCAGAAGCTGCGCCCGGCGATGCAGCCGGCGGTCTCGCTCGAGGAAGGCGGCCCCGGCCAGGACGCGGTGATCAGCGTCGAGCTCGAGACCCTGCCCGAGGTTCCCGAGCCGCAAATCGACGGCCTGACGCTCGAGCGGCTCACCGTCGAGCCGACCGAGGCCGAGGTCGACGAGGCGCTGCAGCGCATTGCCCAGGGTCAGAAGAGCTACGATCCGGCGCCGGAAGGCCATGCCGCCGCGACCGGCGACCTCGTGGTCATCGACTATGAAGGCAAGGTCGGCGGCAAGGCGTTCGAGGGTGGCAAGGGCGAGGCGATGCGCGTCGAGCTTGGCTCGGGCCGGCTGATCCCCGGCTTCGAGGACCAGCTGATCGGCGCCAAGGCCGGCGATCAGCGCACCCTCAACGTCACCTTCCCGGCCGATTATCCCGCCGAGAATCTGAAGGGCAAGGCCGCCACCTTCGACGTCACCGTCAGCGAGGTGCAGATTGCGCGCGAAGCGACCGCCGACGACGCTTTCGCCAAGTCGATGGGCCTGGAGAGCCTCGAGCAGCTCCGCGGCCTGCTCAAGGGCCAGCTCGAGCAGGAGCTGAACGGCCTCACCCGCACCCACATGAAGCGCAAGCTGCTCGACCGCCTGGCCGAGACGCACAGCTTCGAGGTTCCGCCGTCGATGGTCGAGGCCGAGTTCAACCAGATCTGGCAGCAGCTCGAGCACGAGGCGAGCCACGAGGAAGATCCGGAGGCCGCGATGGCCGAGATCGAGGCGGAGCGCGAGGATTACCGCGCGATCGCCGAGCGTCGCGTCCGCCTCGGACTGCTCCTGTCGGAGATCGGCACGCGCAACGACGTGCAGGTCAACCAGAATGAGATGAACCAGCTGATCATGCAGGCCGCGCAGCAATACCGGCCCGAGGATCGCCAGCGCTTCGTCGAATATATCCGCAACGAGCCGATGGCCGCCGCCCAGCTGCGCGCGCCGCTGTTCGAGGACAAGGTCGTCGACTTCCTCTTCTCCAAGGCGGAGATCAGCGACCGCGCCGTGAGCCGCGAAGAGCTGCAGGCCGAGATCGAATCGACCGAGACCGGCGGCCACGTCCATGGCCCCGGCTGTGGCCATGACCACGATCACGACCATGATCACGGCGCCAAGCCCAAGGCCAAGAAGCCGGCCGCCAAGAAGGCGAAGGCGGCGGAGGCCGAGGCAGCTCCGGCCGAGGTCGCGGCCGAGGAGAAGCCGAAGGCGAAGAAGGCGCCCGCCAAGAAGAAGGCGGCTGCCGACGAGGCTCCGGCTGCCGAGGCGCCCGCCGCCGAGGCCAAGCCGAAGAAGGCCAAGGCCAAGAAGGCCGAGTAATCCGGCGATGCCCCTCCCGAGGCGGGAGGGGCGTCACTTCGTGCAAAATCACCCGTTCGGGCTGAGCCTGTCGAAGCCCCTCTCTGTCCCTTTCACGGTAAGGGTGAAGGAGAGGGCTTCGACAAGCTCGGCCCGAACGTCTATTGGCCTCCCCCGCGGAGATCGCGCCAGCCGATAGCGGTTGTCGAGGGCGGGGCCTCCGGCTTAAGCATCGACGAGCCCTCCGCACGCGCGGGGGCGGGGGATCATCTTGTCACGAGCGACCATGCGCATAGCCGTCCTGCTGCCGTGCTATAACGAGGAAGCGGCGATCGCTCAGACCGTGGCGGGCTTTCGCGCCGCGCTGCCCGACGCCCTGATCTACGTCTACGACAACAACAGCTCGGATCGCACCGGCGAAGTCGCGGCGATGGCCGGCGCCATCGTCCGCACCGAGCGGATGCAGGGCAAGGGCCATGTCGTGCGCCGGATGTTCGCCGACGTGGAGGCGGACGTCTATGTGATGGCCGACGGCGACGCGACCTACGACGCGGCGGCCGCGCCGGAGCTGGTCCGCCGCCTGGTCGACGAGCAGCTCGACATGGTGGTCGGCGCCCGCAAGTCCGAGGTGGAGGAGGCCTATCGGCGCGGCCATCGGCTCGGCAACCGGCTGTTCACCGGCCTGCTTGCCAGTCTCTTCGGCCGCAGCTTCACCGACATCTTCTCAGGCTACCGGGTCTTCTCGCGACGTTTCGTGAAATCCTTTCCGGCGCTCGCCCGGGGGTTCGAGACCGAGACCGAGATCAGCGTCCATGCCCTCGAGCTGGCGATGCCGGTGGGCGAGGTGGTGACCGCCTACGGCGCCCGGCCGGAAGGCTCGGAGTCCAAGCTTTCCACCTACCGCGACGGCTGGCGGATCATGCGCACGATCCTGCACCTGTTCCGGATCGAGCGCCCCGTGCTCTTCTATGGCGGCTTCGGCCTGTTCCTCGCGGTGCTGGCGGTGGTCATGGGGATACCGCTCGCCATCACCTACCTGCAGACCGGGCTCGTGCCCCGCTTCCCGACCGCGATCCTGATCACGGGGCTGATGATCGTCGCCGCGCTGAGCTTCGCGGTCGGCCTGATCCTCGACACGGTGGTGCGCGGACGGCGCGAGGTGCGCCGGCTCGCCTATCTCAGCTTCCCGGCGCCGGGCAGCGAGCGCTGAAGCGGCAGGCGAGGGGGAGGAATAGCCGCCGCGGGGGTTGAACCGGCGCGGCTTTGCTCCGATGTTGGCGGCTCAATCACAGCAGGATTCCCGACACTCATGGATCACGCAGACATCGCCAACGCCCTTGTTCCCATCGTCATCGAGCAGTCGAACCGGGGCGAGCGCAGCTTCGACATCTATTCGCGCCTGCTGCGCGAGCGGATCGTCTTCGTGACGGGCCAGGTCGAGGATCACATGGCGACGCTGATCACCGCCCAGCTCCTCTATCTCGAGTCCGAGAACCCGAAGAAGGACATCTTCATGTACATCAACTCGCCGGGCGGTGTCGTCACGGCGGGCATGGCGATCCACGACACCATGCAGTACATCCGGCCGCGCGTCGGCACCGTCTGCATGGGCCAGGCCGCCTCGATGGGCGCCTTCCTCCTCGCCGCCGGCGAGCCGGGCATGCGCGTCGCGCTGACCAACGCCCGGATCATGGTCCACCAGCCGTCCGGCGGCGCTCAGGGCCAGGCGACCGACATCGAGATCCAGGCCAAGGAGATCCTGCGCATCCGTCACCGGATGAACGAGCTGATGGCCAAGTACACCGGCCAGACCCTCGATGCGATCGAGACCGCCGTCGAGCGCGACAAGTTCTTCAGCGCCGCCGAGGCCAAGGAATTCGGGCTGGTCGACGAAGTGTTCGAGAAGCGTCCGGCGCCCGGCGAGGGCGACAGCACCCATCAGGCGGAAGCGGCCTGAGGTCGGTCCCCCTCTTCCGGACGTCCGGAAGAGGGGCGGGCTGCCGCTGGCGCTCGGTACAACCGGAACAAATGTCGATCTGGCGCACTCCCACCTTTCCGTCCGTGCCGCGGGCGCGTCACGGGCGGGGCGTTAATCTATAGGCCATTGTGATCGTGCCATAAGGCGGTCTACTGTGGTCCCGTGGCAGAGGGCGCCCTGGCGCCCGATAGGAAGAATATGACGAAGCTTAGCGGCAGCGATTCCAAGAGCACCCTTTACTGCTCCTTCTGCGGGAAATCGCAGCACGAGGTGCGCAAGCTCATCGCTGGCCCCACCGTTTTCATCTGCGACGAGTGTGTCGAGCTGTGCAACGACATCATCCGCGAGGAGACCAAGTCCTCGCTGGTGAAGTCTCGCGACGGCGTCCCGACCCCGCTCGAGATTTGTGAGCATCTCGATGGTTACGTGATCGGCCAGAGCCACGCGAAGCGCGTGCTCTCGGTCGCGGTGCACAACCATTACAAGCGGCTCGCCCACGGTTCCAAGGGTGGCGAGGTCGAGCTCTCGAAGTCGAACATCCTGCTCGTCGGCCCGACCGGCTGCGGCAAGACCCTGCTGGCGCAGACGCTCGCCCGCTTGCTCGACGTGCCGTTCACCATGGCGGACGCGACCACCCTCACCGAAGCCGGTTACGTGGGCGAGGATGTCGAGAACATCATCCTGAAGCTGCTCCAGGCCTCCGACTACAATGTCGAGCGGGCGCAGCGCGGTATCGTCTATATCGACGAGATCGACAAGATCAGCCGCAAGTCGGACAATCCCTCGATCACTCGCGACGTCTCGGGCGAGGGCGTGCAGCAGGCGCTGCTGAAGCTGATGGAAGGCACCACCGCTTCCGTCCCGCCGCAGGGCGGCCGCAAGCACCCGCAGCAGGAGTTCCTGCAGGTCGACACGACGAACATCCTGTTCATCTGCGGCGGCGCCTTCGCCGGCCTGGAGAAGATCATCGCCGATCGCCTGCAGGGCAAGTCGATCGGCTTCGGCGCCTATGTCGCCGCGCCGGAGGAGCGCCGCACCGGTGAGATCCTGCGTCAGGGCGAACCGGACGATCTGCTGAAGTTCGGCCTGATCCCCGAGTTCGTCGGCCGTCTGCCGGTCATTGCGACGCTCGAGGATCTGGACGAGACCGCGCTCGTCAAGATCCTGAAGGAGCCGAAGAACGCGCTGGTCAAGCAATACGCCAAGCTCTTCGACATGGAGGACGTGAAGCTGTCCTTCACCGACGAGGCACTGATCGCGGTCGCCAAGAAGGCGATCCAGCGAAAGACCGGGGCCCGCGGCCTGCGCTCGATCCTCGAGAACATCCTGCTCGACACGATGTTCGACCTGCCGTCGATGGACGGCGTGGACGAGGTGATGATCGACAAGGACGTCGTCGACGGCCGCAAGGAGCCGGTGCGGATCTACGCCAAGAAGGCCGAAGACGCCGCCTGAGGCGGGTCCCGCTGCGAATAGGGAAGAGCCTGCGCCTGCCGGGTGCGGGCTCTTTTCGTTTCCGGCAGCCAAGCATCTGAAAACGAACGGCAATAGCGCCGGCCGCTGTTGCAGAAGTGCCGCACCCGATCCGGGAAAGTCCCTATTACCGTATTCACCCCGTAGCAAAACAAAACCGGATTGGCCTACCGAGCAGCCACTTTCCAGTGGAGTGCCCGATGCGTCTCTTCAGTTTGAATGCCAAGGTATCCGTTCTCGCTCTTGCCCTTGCGGCGCTTCCCGGCGTCGCCGCTGCGCAGACCGCCGCTCCGGGCGAGACCGACGACAATGTTCCCGAGTCTACCGTCCAGCCGGACCTCGAGCAGAACCAGCCGGCCAACGACATCGTCGTCACCGGCTCGCGCATCCGCCGTCCGGACTTCCAGGCCCCGAACCCGGTCGTCTCGCTCGACTCCGAGACGCTGCAGGCCTCGGGCACGACCAACCTCACCGACTTCCTGACCGGCTATCCGGCGCTGATCGGCTCGTCGACCGGCGGCGACAACTCCGGCAGCGGCGCTGGCATCGGCTACACCGGCCTCAACCTGCTCAACCTGCGCAACCTCGGCACCGACCGGACCCTGGTGCTGGTCGACGGCCGCCGCCACGTCTCGGGCGTCCCGGGCTCGCAGGCGATCGACGTCAACACCATCCCGACCGACCTGGTCGAGCGCATCGACGTGCTCACCGGCGGCGCCTCGGCCATCTATGGTGCCGACGGCGTCAGCGGCGTGGTCAACTTCATCCTCAAGAAGAACTTCGAGGGCATCACCGCCCGCGGCCAGGCCGGCATATCCGAGCAGGGCGACGCCGGCCAGCGCTTCTTCACCGTCACGGCGGGCCACAATTTCGGTGACCGCGCCAACCTCGCCATCGCCTATGAATATGGCAAGGAAGACCGGCTCACCACGCGTGACCGCCGTCGCCTGCGCGGCACCAACCTCACCGGCTTCTACCTGAATCCAGACGACACCGAGACCGGCGGCAACAACAATGACGGAATCGCCGACTACATCCCGCTCAGCGGCATTCGCTACTTCGACACCAACCGCGAGGGCGGCATCGACGTCGATTGGGACGGCTTCCCCGACTATTTCGTCAATGCCGGCGGCGGGCTGACCGCGTTCGATCCGGGCCGCTTCATCCCCGATTATTATCAGCAGGGCGGCAACGCCACGCTGGTCTCCGATTATGGCAACGACTTGCTGCCGAGCGTCGAGCGCCATGTCGTCAACGCCATCGGCCATTTCGACGTCTCGCCGGCGCTGAGCTTCTTCGCCGAAGGCAAGTATGCGAACATCGAATCCTACTCGCTCGGCCAGCCGACGTTCGATTATTACCTGCTGATCGAGCCGGACAATCCGTTCATCCCGACGGCGCTCCGCCAGGCGGCGATCGACAACGGCGGCCTCCTGCTCAACCGCGACAATTTCGACCTGGGCCAGCGCGGCGAGACGATCAAGCGCGAGACCATCCGCGGCGTCCTCGGCGCGCGCGGCGATCTCGGGAACGACTTCAACTACGAGGTCTCCTACGTCTACGGCCAGTCGAAGGTCCGTAACCACTATGTCGGCGACATCTACGACGACCGCTTCTACGCGGCGCTCGACGCGGTCACCGGCCCGAACGGCCAGGTCACCTGCCGGGTGAACCTGCAGCCGGGCTGGTCGCCGAACCAGCCGTACGAGAGCCGCGACGTGTTCGATCCGACCACGTTCCAGCCGGGCCAGTGCGCGCCGCTGAACCTGTTCGGCGAGAACCAGGCCTCCCAGGCGGCCCTCGACTTCATCCGGGTCAACACGCTGGATCGCTCCAAGGTCGAGCAGCACGTCGTCAACGCCACCCTGACCGGCGATCTCGGCAGCCTGTTCACCCTGCCGGGCGGCGACGTCGGCTTCGCGGTCGGCGCCGAGTATCGCGAGGAGAAGAGCAACTTCACCCCCGATCCCATCGCGGCGCAGGGCCTGACCTTCACGAACGCCCTGGCGGTCGACGACGGCAAGTTCAACGTCAAGGAAGTGTTCGGCGAGGTCCGCGTGCCGCTGCTCAGCGACCGTGCGTTCTTCCGCCGCCTCGAGTTCGGCGGCGCCGTGCGTCTGTCCGATTATTCGACGATCGGCACGACGACCACCTGGAAGGTCGACGGCACCTGGGCGCCGGTGCGTGACATCACGTTCAACGGCACCTACTCACGCGCCGTTCGCGCCCCGAACATCGGCGAGCTCTTCGGCGGTCTCTCGCAGACCTATGAGTTCATCACCGATCCCTGCAACAGCAACCAGATTCAGAACGGCACCGCCAACCGTGCGGCGAACTGCGCCGCGCTGCTGACCTCGCTCGGCGTTGCCGATCCGGCCGGCTACCGCGACCCGCGTTCGACCAACATTCCGGGCTTCCAGGGCGGCAATCCCGATCTGGGCGAGGAGGCGGCGACGACCTGGACCGCGGGCGCCGTGTTCCAGCCGCGCTTCATCCCGGGCCTGACGCTCCGCGCCGACTGGTATGACATCAAGCTGAAGAACGCGATCAACTTCGTCGATCCGGAGGAACTGGCCGAGCTCTGCGTCGACCAGGCGTCGCTCGACAACGTGTTCTGCGGCGGCATCGTTCGCCAGAACGGCGGCACCACCGCGGGCCAGATCACCGGCTTCACGGTCACCCCGCAGAACGTCGCGCAGTTCGTCACCGCGGGTCTTGACGTCAACATCAACTACCGCCTGAATGCCGGCAAGATCGGCAAGTTCAACCTGAACCTGGTCGGCAACTACCTCGATCGTCTCGAGTTCATCGGCACCCCCGGGGCGCCGGTGACCGACTCGCGCGGCGAGGCCTATGCGCCCAAATATACGGCGAATTTCGACCTGACCTGGACGAAGGGCCCGTACACGATCAACTACGGCCTCTCGTGGTTCGACAAGACGCTGCGCTTCACCAACCAGGAGGTCGATGGCAATCCGGACATCGTCGCGCCCGAGTACCTCTATTACAAGGAGCGTTGGGTCCACGATCTGTATGCGAGCGTCGATGTCGGCGACAACATGCAGTTCTTCGGCGGCGTGAACAACTTCCTCGGCGAGCGTCCGTCGATCGGCGCCAACACCTATCCGGTGAGCTCGGTCGGCCGGTTCTTCTTCGCCGGCGCGCGGGTGAAGTTCGCGGGCTTCTGATCGCCTGAGACGCGAAAACGGGGGAGGCCCGGGCCGGCAGGTCCGGGCCTCTTCTTTTTGCCCTTCGCGGGGCGGCGCTGGCCGCTTCCGCAACCCCGTGCTTGTCGCTAGACAGACCGCGTGGTGACGCTTTCTACCCCCGCAGCAGTGCTGCTCGCGCTCTTCTGCGGCGCGTGGCTCGTCGTCGCCGTGTGGCTGTCGCTGCGCGCCACCCGACGGGCGGACCAGGCCGCGGGTCTCACCGCGCATGCCGATCGCGCCGGGGCGCTCCTCGCCGCCTCGCCGGCGATGCCGCTGCTGGTCGACGCAGCGGGCGGCGTCGATGCTTCGACGCGGCTCGCCCACGCCCTCGGCCTCGAGACTCCCCCGGCCCGGATGGAGGATCTCTCCGCCGGCGGTGCCGGGCTCGCCCGGGCCGACGTCGCGGCGCTGTCCGACCAGGTCGGGACCAGCGCCACGACCGGAGCGAGCTTCTCGCTCGCCGTGCGGGCCCAGGGCTCCGCCCGCGTCTACCTCGTCCGCGGCGCTCCGGCGCCCGCCCCCGCGGCAGCGGGATCGGTGCTCCTCTGGTTCGTCGACGCGACCGAAAGCGAGGAGCAGATCAATGCGCTGCGCGACCGGAACGAGCGGCTCGGCTCGGCGCTCGAGGCGCTCACCGGCCTGATCGAATCCGCGCCCTTCCCGATGTGGCATCGCGGGCCCGACCTGAAGGTCGCGATGGTCAACGGCGCCTATGTCGCCGCGGTGGAGGCGGAGGATGCCGCCGCGGTGATCGACGGCGGCATCGAGCTGGTCGACGACAGCGAAGGCAGCGCCCTTCGCGTCGCCCAAGCGGTCCGCCAGAGCGGCCAGGCCTCGGCGCGGACCGTGCCCGCGACGATCGCCGGCGAGCGCCGGATGATGCGGGTGGTAGAGGTGCCGCTCGGCGAGACCGGCGTCGCCGGCTATGCGATCGACGTCGAGGACCGGGAGCAGGCGCGCGCGGACCTCGCCCGCTTCGTCAGCGCGCAGCGCGACATGCTCGATCGCCTCTCGGCGGGAGTCGCCCAGTTCGGACGGGACCGCAGCCTGATCTTCTTCAACCAGCCGTTCGCGCGGCTGTTCTCGCTGCGCGCCGAGACGCTGGCCGACCGCCCCGAGTTCAATCGCCTGCTCGACGGCATGCGCGAGGCCGGCAACCTCCCCGAGGTGCGCGATTATCCCGACTGGAAGCGCGAGCGTGGCCGCTGGTTCACCGAGACGGCGGCGGCCAAGGAGGAGGACTGGCTGCTGCCGGGCGGGCGCCACCTGCGCGTCGTCGCCCAGCCGCTGCCCGACGGCGGCCTGCTGCTGATCTTCGAGGATCGCACCGAGCAGCTTCAGCTCGCCTCCGCCCGCGACACCCTGCTGCGCGTCCGCACCGCCACGTTCGACAATCTCTTCGAGGCGGTCGGCGTGTTCGCGTCCGACGGCCGCCTCCACCTCTGGAACAACCGCTTCCGCGAGCTCTGGCAGTTCGAGGAGGAGCAGCTCGCCGCCCACCCGCGGATCGACGCCTTGACCAGCCACATCGGCCGCAAGCTGAAGACGGCCGCGCATGCCAGCCTCGTGCGCGAGCTGGTGCGGAGCGCGACGGTCGAGCGCAAGCAGCGGGGCGGCCGCGTCTCGTTCCTCGACGGGCGCGAGTTCGAGTTCGCCGCCGTGCCGCTGCCGGACGGCAACGCGCTGTTCACGATGCTCGACGTCACCGCCAGCAGGACGGTCGAGGCGGCGCTGCGCGAGCGCACCTCGGCGCTCGAGGAAGCGGATCGCCTGAAGACCGCCTTCGTCTCCAACATGAGCTACGAGCTCCGGACGCCGCTGACCTCGATCGGCGGTTTCGCCGAGATGCTGGCGGGCGGCTATGCCGGGGAGCTGCCGCCGGCGGCGGCCGAATATGTCGGAGCGATCCTCGAGTCGGTCGTCCGGCTCGGGGTGCTGATCGACAATGTGCTCGATCTCACCCAGAGCGACAGCGGCAGCCTGCTTCTCGCCGAGGACGAGATCGACATCGCCCAGATGTGCCGCGAATCGGCCGAGGCCTTCGGCGAGGTGGTCGCACGCAAGGCAATCGAGCTCTCGGTGAAGATCGAGCGTCACGCAGGGAAGGTGACCGGCGACCGCCGCCGGCTGCGGCAGGCGCTCGACAACGTGCTGAAGAACGCTTTCGCTTATACCGGCGAGCGCGGCCGGGTGCTGCTCCACGCGGGCGGCACGCGCGCGACGGCGGAGATCACCGTCTCGGACAACGGTCGCGGGATCGCTCCGGCCGACCAGACGCGCGTCTTCGACCGCTTCAACCGCGCCGCGGCGCCGGCAGGCGGCGAAGAGGCCGCGCTCGGCCTCGGCTTGCCGCTCGCCAAGCAGTTCATCGAGGCGCATGGCGGCCGCATCGAACTGGTCTCGGAGCCGGGAGAGGGGACGACGGTCACCTTCCGCCTGCCGAGAAAGCCGGCGTGATCCGGCTGCAGGGGCAGGCGGAGACGGAGGCGTTCGGGCGCCGTCTCGCCGCCGCCTTGCGGCCGGGCGACGTGGTCGCGCTCTACGGCGATCTCGGCGCGGGCAAGACCAGCCTCGCCCGCGGCGTGCTTCGCGGCCTCGGCTTCGAGGGGGACGTCGCCAGCCCGACCTTTCCGATCGTTCTTCCCTATGACGATCTCAGCCTGCCGGTCTGGCATGTCGATCTCTACCGGATCGAGGACGAGGAGGAATTGGGCGAGCTGGCGCTGGAGGAGGCACTCTGGGACGGTGCGCTGGTCATCGAATGGCCCGAGCGTCTCGGCGCGGCCTTGTGGCCAGAGGCGCTGAAGCTCAGCCTGTCCAGGGACGGAGAGGACGCTCGCGCCTTGACAGCCGAGGTGCCCGCCGCTTGGGGAGGACGATGGCCTCTCCGATGATTCCGCCCGCTTCGGCGCCCGATTTCCTCGCACGGCACGGCTGGGAGGGCGCGGAGATCCGGCCTCTCGCCGGCGACGCCAGCTTCCGCCGCTATTTCCGCATCCATCGCGGGGCGGAAACGGCGGTGCTGATGGACGCGCCGCCCGAGCATGAGGACATCGGGCCGTTCCTGAAGGTGGCCGGCCATCTGCTCGACCGCGGCTTCGCGCCGCCGCGGCCGCTGGGCATCGATCGCGAGCGCGGGCTGCTGCTGCTCGAGGATTTCGGCGACGAGCGCGTCGGCCCGTATCTCCAGGGCCGCCCGGACCGCGAGCACGAGATCTACGACACTGCCGTCGAGATCCTCGCGCGGCTCGGCGCCCAGCCGGCGCCGGCCGACATCCCGCCCTATGATGAGGCGGCGATGGTGCGCGAGGTGCTGCTGTTCACCGAATGGTATGCGCCCGCGCTGGACATGCCGATCCACGAGCAGACCTATCTGCCCGCCTGGCAGCAGGCTTGGGCCGACGTGCTGCGCGTCGTCGCGGAGCGCCCGGTGATGGTGCTGCGCGACTATCATGCCGACAATCTGATGGTGATCCCGGGACGCACCGAACTCGGCCTGCTCGATTTCCAGGACGCGCTCGCCGGCCACGCCGCCTACGACCTCGTCTCCCTGCTTCAGGACGCGCGCCGGGACGTCGCGCCGGAGCTCGAGGAGGAGATGCTCGAGCGCTACTACGCGCTGGCGAATGTCGTCGATCGCGACGCGTTCCGGGCCCATTACGAAGTGCTCGGCGCGCAGCGGAACACCAAGATCCTCGGCATCTTCACCCGGCTGTGGAAGCGCGACGGCAAGCCGCACTACCTCTCGCTGCAGCCCCGCGTCTGGTCGTACCTCGAGCGCAACCTCGCTCATCCGGCGCTGGCCCATGTCCGCGCCTGGTTCGACGAGAACGTTCCCGCGGAGAAACGGGCAGCGGCCTGGGAACAGAGCGCGTGAGCCGGACGCGCAAGACCCTGGCGCTGCGCCCCGATCCGACCGGCAAGGTGCCGGAAGTGGCGATGGTGATGGCTGCCGGGCTCGGCAAGCGCATGCGGCCGCTCACCGCCACACGGCCCAAGCCGCTGGTCGAGGTCGCCGGCCAGCCGCTGATCGACCATTGCTTCGATCGCCTCCGCGGCGCTGGGGTGAGAAAGGCGGTGGTCAACGTCCATTACCTCGCGGACGCGCTCGAGGCGCACCTGCGCCACCGGGTCAAGGACATCGAGATCGCCGTGTCGGACGAACGGGCGCAATTGCTCGAGACCGGCGGCGGGCTGATCCGCGCGCTGCCGTTGATCGACGCCGATCCGTTCCTGGTGGTCAATTCCGACAATCTGTGGGTCGACGGGCCGGTCGATTCGCTGCGGCTGCTGGCGTCGAACTGGGACGACGCACGGATGGACTCGCTGCTGTTGCTGGTGCCGCTGGCCCGGGCGCATTGCCACCGCGGCCAGGGCGACTTCCACATGCGCCCCGACGGCACCCTGCGGCGGCGCAAGCCGGGAACGGTGGCGCCGTTCGTCTACACGGGCATCCAGATTGTCTCGAAGCGGCTGCTCGCCGGCGAGCACCCCGAGGGTCCGTTCTCGACCAACATCCTGTGGGACCGAGCGATCGAGCAGGGCCGGATGTTCGGCGTGGTTCACGAAGGGCTATGGTTCGACGTTGGCGCGCCCGACAACATCCGCAAGACCGAAGAGATCCTCGGCCGCGGCTGAAACGCTTCCCATCGGCTGCGCCGCCCCGCTAGGCTAGGACCGTGTCCGCCGCTCGCCCCACCGTCTTCACCATCCCGCCGCATCGCGCCTTCGCCGACGCGCTCGCCGCCGGCCTGATCGCCCGCTACGGCCAGTGCGAGACGGGGCTCGCCCAGGGCGTCGTGCTCGTCCCGAACAATCGCGCCGGCCGAGCCCTCTCGGAAGCGTTCGTGCGGCGATCGGAGCCGCGCGGATTGCTCCTGCCGCGGCTGGTTCCGGTCGGAGACCCGGAGCTCGACGAACGGATCGGCGGCGCGCTCGATCCTGTCGGTGCCGCGGAGCCCGTGCCGCCGGCGATCGACCCGACCGAACGGCTGTTTCTCCTCGCCAGGCTGGTCGAGCGGCAGATGGAGGGCATCGACGCCGCCGAGGCGCTCCGCCTTGCCCAGGATCTCGGCCGCACTCTGGACCAATTGCTGATCGAGGAGATCGCGCCAGGGCGCCTGCGCGAGTTCGCTGCCGACTTGCCCGATCTTTCCAGCCATTGGCAGGTCTCGCTCGAGCGCCTGACGGTAATCCTCGACCAATGGCCGCGGGTGCTCGCCGAACGCGGGCGGATCAACCTGGCCGAGCGTCGCAATCGGCTGCTGCGCGGCGTCGCAGGGCGCTGGCGGACCCAGCCGCCGCGCGGCTTCGTCTGCGCGGCGGGGATCACCACCACGGCGCCGGCCATTGCCGCGCTGCTGCGCACGGTGTCGCGGCTGCCGGAAGGATCGGTGGTGCTGCCCGGGCTCGACCGGACGATGCCCGAGGAGGAGTGGCAGGCGCTCGGCCCGCACGAGCCGGATCCGGAGACCGGCCACCGCCGCCGCGCAGTCGAGACCCATCCGCAATTCCACCTGAAGCTGCTGCTCGACCGGATGGGCGTTGGCCGCGCCGAGGTCGAGCCGTGGCGCTGGGGCGGCGGCAGGGACGCGCCGGCCGTCCGCAGCCGCGCGATCGCCAACGCGATGGCGCCGGCCGCCTTCACCTCCAACTGGCAGAGCCTGCCGCCTTCGGAGCGCCGGCTCAGCGGCGTGCGGGCGCTCGAGCTCGCCGATCCCGCCGAGGAGGCGCAGGCGATCGCCATCGCGCTGCGCGAGGCGATCGAGACTCCGGAGCGCACCGCCGCCCTGGTCACGCCGGACAGGGATCTCGCGCGGCGCGTCTCGGCCCATTTGCGCCGCTGGGACATCGAGGCGGACGACAGCGCCGGGCGCCCGCTGTCCCAGACCCCGCCGGGGACGCTGCTGCTTGCTCTGGCCAGCGCGGCCGCCGAGCAATTCGCCCCGGTGCCTCTGCTCGCCCTGCTCAAGCATCCGCTGGTGATGCTGGGGGAGGGGCGGCTCGCCTGGCTCGACGGCGTCCGTACCCTCGATCTTGCGTTGCGCGGGCCGCGCCCGCCGGCAGGGCTGGCCGGGCTGTTCGAACATCTCGCTGATTGGACCGGACGCGACCGCGAACTGCGCAAGGCGGCGCTCGCCTGGTGGAAGGAGGCGGCGGCGCTGCTGCGGCCGCTGGAGGCCGCCTTCCGCTCCGAGCGCGCCAGCCTTCCCGCCTTGCTTGCGATGCTGCGGGAGACCGCTTCGAACCTGACCGGCGATGCGGCCTGGGCCGGTCCCGCCGGCCGGGCCGCGGCCGAGCTGCTCGCGACGGCCGAGCCGGCGGCGGGCGAGGGGCCGCGCCGGGTCGTGCTCGCCACCCTTGCGCCGCTGCTCGACCAATTGATGCAGTCGGTGGCGGTGCGCCCGCCTTATGGCCAGCACCCGCGCATCTTCATCTGGGGGCTGCTCGAGGCGCGGCTCCAGCATGCCGATCTGATGATCCTCGCCGGCCTCAACGAGGGCATCTGGCCGCAGCTGCCGACCCCGGACCCGTGGCTCGCGCCGCGGCTTCGCCACGAGCTCGGCCTCCCCAGCCTCGAGCGCCGCATCGGCCTGTCCGCGCACGACCTCGCCTGCGCGCTCGGCGGACGACAGGTGCTGGTGACCCGCGCCCGGCGCAGCGCCCGCGCCCCGGCCATCGCCTCCCGCTTCTGGCTGCGCCTGGAGGCGATGACCGGCGGCCTGACCCGTTCGCCCCAGCACCGCAAATGGGCGCAGGTGCTCGACCGGCCCGAGGCCTATCGGCCCGCGGCCCGCCCGGCGCCCTCGCCGCCGGCCGCGCGGCGTCCGCGCAAGATCTCGGTCACCGAGGTCGACCGGCTGAAGGCCGATCCGTTCGCTTTCTACGCGCGCCGGATGCTCGGCCTCACCGCGCTCGACGTCCCCGATGCCGATCCCGGCGCGGCCTGGCGGGGAACGGCGGTGCACGCCGTGCTCGAAAAATGGATGAAGGAGGACGATTGCGATCCGGCACGGCTGCGGCCGCGGGCCGAGCAATTGCTCGCCGACAGCAACGCCCATCCCCTGATGCGGGCGCTCTGGCAGCCGCGGCTGCTCGAGGCGATCGACTGGATCGCCGCGCAGGTGGCGGAGAACAAGGAGAACGGCCGCCTGCCGCTCCGCGCCGAAGCCTGGGGCGAGGCCGAGATGTCGGGCGTGAAGCTGCACGGCATGGCCGACCGCATCGACCGGCTCGCCGACGGCAGCCTGGCGATCGTCGATTACAAAACCGGGACTCCGCCGGGGCCGAAAGCGGTGGGGGAGGGCTATTCGATGCAATTGGGCCTGCTCGGCCTGATCGCCGAGCGCGGCGGCTTCGACGGGATCGAGGGGCTGCCCGCCTGCTTCGAATATTGGTCGCTGGCCAAGAAGGCGGGGAAGCTCGGCTTCGTCGCCAGCCCGGTCGCCGGACGCAACGGCATCGACCCGGCCGATTTCACCACGCTGGCGGCGCGCAACTTCCGCGAGGCGGCGGAGAACTGGCTGACCGGGGACGCGCCGTTCACCGCCAAGCTCCACCCCGAATATGCGCCTTATGGCGAATACGACCAGCTGATGCGGCTGGATGAGTGGTACGGGCGCGAGGAATGAACCGGGCCGCCCTGCCGAGGCATCGCCGCGCGTGGGAAAAGGCGCCCCGGTCCCCGGAGCGCCTTCTCGTTGTCGCCAACCTGTGGTCAGCCAGCCTTAGCGGCAGCGACTGATCACATTGCGCTGGACGTGGCGGCCGACCAGGGCGCCGACGGCGGCGCCGAGGATGGTGCCGGTGGCGCGGCTGCCGCGCTTGTCGATCTCGCGGCCGACGAGGGCGCCCGCGGCGCCGCCGACGACAAGGCCGGTCGTGCCGTTCGGCTTGCGGCAATAGGTGCGGCCATCGGCACCGCGCCAGGTCTGGCCATGGTAGACGCCGGTGCTGCGCGCGAAGGCGGCGTCGGCCGGCAGGGCCGGGACGGTGAGGGTGGCGGCGCTCAGGGCCAGGACGATCTTACGCATGGGACACTCCTTCGAACTCGATGAGGAGTGTCTATTCCGATTCGCTTGAGCCGCGCCTGAACCCACTCGAAAGACCGGGTTCAGGCTGGTCAAGCCGCCGTTTACACAGGGGTCAGGCCTTGTCGTTCCTGCCGCGACGGTTGGCGTAGAGGAGGGCGGCGACGATCGCGGCCGAGCCGATGCCGATCGCCGCGCCTGTCACGATCTGCTTGGTGCGTCCGGATTTCTCGTCCGCCTTGGCGTCGGCGGGCGCCTGTCCCTCGGGTGAAGCGCTGCGCCGCGGAGCCGTGCGGGCGGCCTTCCTAGTGTCGCCGACCGGGGCGTCGTCGGGATAATGCGGTTCGCGGGCCATGTCTTCACTCCACAAGAGGTATCTCGCTTTCTCCTAGAGGAGCTGCCGCCTCGTCGCCAAGCCCGGCGTGCAGGGCGCCCGCTCTGGCCGGAAGCGGCTTCCCTTCGGCGCGCAACCGCGCTAGCCCGTCGGCATGAATTTCGTCGTCATCGGCAAGGACAAGGGGGCCGGCGAGCTTCGCCGCCGCCATCGCGCCAGCCACCTGCGCTTCGTCGCGGGCGAGCAGGACAAGATCGTCTATGCCGGGCCGCTGATCGAGGACGGGCGGATGATCGGCAGCGTGTTCATCTTCGACATGGCGGACCGCGCCGCGCTCGATGCCTACCTCGCCGGCGATCCCTATTTCGCCGAGGGGATCTTCGAGACGATCGAGATCTATGAGAGCCGCTGGATGGTTCCCGAGCGTGAGCCCGGCTTCCTCGCCGCCGAAGCGGAGCGGGCCAAAGCGGCCGAATAGACCCGGCCGGATCGGCGGCGCAGCGGATCGGAAAAAACAGGCAGGCTACAGGCCAAGGGCGGCGGCGAGGCCCGGCGGCATGCGCGCAGGAAGCGGCGGGAGCGCGTCTGCCGGCGGGGCGTGCCGGCGGTAGCGTCGCCGGGGCCGGGGCCTGATTCACAGCCAGGCGCGGAGGGCAATGCCTTGCGCCCTGAGGCCGCGTGCACGGATCCTGTCGGCGGACCTCCGCGCCACGGCAACATTGTCGATCCCCAGCGCATGCTTCTGGCGCCGTGGCCCGCGGGCAAGAAGCGGCTTGACCCTCACGATGCGCGGACCGCACTCTGGCGTCGACCAGGAGGGGGGATGCACATGGCACGGATCGGAACATATCGCTTGGCGTCGTTCGGCCTGGCGCTGGCGGCGGCGTGGCCGGCGCAGGCGCAGGACATCAACGAGGGCGAGGTGGTCGTGACGGGGACCCGTGCCCGCCAGGTCTACATGGATCCGCGGACCAACCGGGCGATCGAGACCGAGGAGGATGCGAGCGAGCTCCCGGCGATCGGGCTGCGGCGGCGCGCCGACTTCGCGCTGCTGCCGGTGATCGTCGCCGGCGACACGCGCGAGCGGGAGCAGCGCCGCGAGGAAATCCTGACCATGGTCCGTAGCGCGCTGAGCCTCGCCGGCCGCTCGGGCATCGAGCTGGCGATCGGCGACTTCTTCGTCGTGCCGCTGACCACCGGCAATTACCGAACCCTGCCGTTCCTCGGCGACGGCCGGCCGGACAGCGAGCGGGTCGCCTTCTTCATCAAGACCCGGCTCGGCGCCAGCGCCGACGAGGCCAACCAGGCGATATCCAGGCTCGAGCAGTTCGTCAGCTCGGTGCCGGCCGCGGGGCGCGCCGAGATGCGCGCCGGCGGCCCGCTCACCTTGTCGATCGTCGCGCCGGACCAGTATCGCGGGCGACTGCTCGACCTGATCGCGCAGGACGCCCTTGCCATCGCGGCGCGCTTCGGGCCGCAGCAGAAGGTCGAGGCGCAGGGGCTCGACCGCCCGGTCGAATGGCGCCGCGCCGGCGCGACCGAGGTGTTCCTCTACATTCCCCACCGCATGGTCTTCCGTCCGGGCGACTGAGCGGGCGCGGCCGCAGGAGCGGCGAGCGCCGAGGCATCGCGCCTCGACTGCTGGCGATCGACGGCGGCGCCGACAGCAAGCGCGAGGCGTCGCGGATCGCCGCCGAGCGGAACCCGGGCGGGGTGCTCGTCGTCCTGCATCTCTCCGACGGCTTCACCTGCCCGGAAGTGGCTCGCGTGCGCCGCGCGCCGGGGTCAGGGCGCGGGGGACTCGGGGACGAAGTCGGCCGTCACCGGGAAATGATCGGACGGGTAGAGGCCGTCACGGTGGCGGTCGTCGGTGTGGAAGCGGGCGGCACGGAGGCCGCGAGCGAGGATCCAGTCGATGCGGCGGCGGGGGGTGCCGGTGAAGGCGTGGAAGGTGCCTTCCGGGCCGGCGACGCTGCCAGCCTGGGCGCGGGCGTCGGCAAGGCTCCCGCTGAGCAGGGCGTAAGTGGGGCTGCCCGGCTCGGTGTTGAAATCGCCGGTGAGGACGACCGGAACCGCCGCGGGGAGGGCGGCGATCCGCGCGGCGATCGCTGCCGCGGCCCGGGTCCGGGCGGGCTCGTCGCCGGCCCGGTACGGAAAATGCGTGTTGTAGACGTAGAAGCGCCGTCCGTCGGCGATCGTCTCGAACAATCCCCAGGTCACCATCCGGGGAAAGGGATGGCCCCAGCTTATGCTTCCGGGGACATTCGGCGTCTCCGACAGCCAGAAATTGCCCAGCTCGACCAGGCGCAGCCGGTCGCGCCGGTAGAAGATCGCCATATGCTCGTCGTCATGGCCGCCGCGCCGGTCGATCCCGAACCAGGAATAACCGGGCAGCCGCGCGAGCAGGTAGTCGCCCTGGGCCCTGGTCAGCTCCTGGGTCCCGACCACGTCCGGCGACTGGCTGGCGATCGTATCGACGAGCAGGTCCCTGCGGTGGGGCCAGGCGTGGCGGCCGTCCTGCGCGACGGGCACGCGGACGTTGAAGCTCATCACCCGGAGCGTTCCGGCCGGGGAGGCACCGCCCGCTGGAACTGCGGTGGCGCAGAGGGCCAGCAGCAGCAGCCTGCGCAGCCTGGAGAATGTTCTCATCCGTCCTCGTCGTAATCGCGGAACCGGCGCCGGCAAACGGGGGAACCGCCGCCGGCCGCGCGGCCTCAGTCGTTCAGTGTCGCCATGTCGATGACGAAACGGTACTTCACGTCGCTTTTCAGCATCCGCTCGTAAGCCGCGTCGATGTCTTGCATCTTGATCGTCTCAATGTCCGAGACGATGCCGCGCTCGGCGCAGAAATCGAGCATCTCCTGGGTCTCGGCGATGCCGCCGATCAGCGAGCCCGAGAGACTGCGGCGGCGGAAGATCAGCAGGCCGACCGAGGGGCTGGGGTGCGGCTCCGCCGGCACGCCGACCAGGGTCATCGTGCCTTCGCGCTTCAACAAAGCGAGGAAGGCGTCGAGATCGTGCGGCGCGGCGACGGTGTTGAGGATGAAATCGAAGCTGCCGGTGTGCGCTTTCATCTCGGCGCGCTCGCGCGACACCACGACCTCGTCCGCGCCGAGCGCCTTGGCGTCCTCGCGCTTCGAGGGCGAGGTGGTGAAGGCGACGACATGGGCACCGAGCGCCTTGGCGAGCTTGATCCCCATGTGGCCGAGGCCGCCGATTCCGACGATTCCGACCTTGTGCCCGGGCCCGACCTTCCAGTGGCGGAGCGGCGACCAGGTGGTGATGCCGGCGCAGAGCAGGGGCGCGACGCCGGCCAGCTGATCGGCCGAGTGGCGGATCTTCAGCACGAATTCCTCGCGCACCACGATATGGTCGGAATAGCCGCCGTAGGTGTTGTCGCCGGTATCCTGGGTCGGTCCGTTGTACGTGCCGGTGAAGCCCTTCTCGCAATATTGCTCCAGCCCTTCCTGACAGGACGGGCAGGTGAGGCAGGAATCGACCATGCAGCCGACGCCGACGAGATCGCCGACGGCGAACTTCGTCACTGCATCTCCGACGGCGGTGACGGTTCCGACAATCTCGTGGCCGGGAACGCAGGGATAGCGCGTGCCGGCCCATTCGCCGCGCGCGGTGTGGAGATCGGAGTGGCAGACCCCGCACCAGGAGATGGCGATGGCGACGTCGTTGGGCTTGGGATCGCGGCGCTCGAACGAGAAGGGCGCGAAGCGCGAGTCGGGCGAGTGGGCGGCGTAGGCGCGGGTGGGGATCGTCATCGCGTGGCTCCTTTGCGGTTGGCGCGCGCTTAGCAGAGGCCGGGGCGGGGGCAAGGGGGTGAGCGGCGGCGGGCGGGGGAGGAAAGCAGCGCGCGTCCCGATGGGGGTTCACAACTCTGCCCTTTTGCCCGACAGAAGCCGCGATGTCCCGCCGTTTTCGCCCGCTGACGCCGCTGCAAGGCGAGCAGGAGCGCGCCTCCTCGCCGCGCGACCATGCCGCGCTCTCCGCCTCAGCCGGCACCGGCAAGACGCACGTCCTGACCGCACGCGTGCTGCGGCTGCTGCTGTCCGGTGTCGATCCGGCATCGATCCTCTGCCTCACCTTCACCAAGGCCGGCGCGGCCGAGATGGCCGATCGCATCCACGAGCGGCTCGCCTTCTGGGTGCGTTTGCCGGCGGCCGACCTTCGCAAGGAGATGTTCGCGCTCGGCGAGCGCACCGACGACGCGACGCTCGCCAAGGCGCGCACCCTGTTCGCGCGGGTCCTAGACGCCGCCGGCGGCGGGCTGCGCATCCAGACGATCCACGCTTTCTCGCAGAGCCTGCTCGCCGCTTTCCCGGCCGAAGCCGGGCTCGTCCCGGGCTTCCGGCCGCTCGAGGGCCGCGAGGAGCAGATGCTCGCCCGGCAGACGCTGGCGGAGATGCTGGTCGAGGCCGAGGAGGGCGGCGACCTGCCGCTGATCCGCGACGTCCAGGCGCTCAGCCACCGCCTCGGCGAGGCCGGTGCGGAGGGCTTCCTGCGGGCCTGCGCGCGGGCGCCGGCGGCGATGGAGGCGCTCGGCGCGCGCGAGGGCGTGGCCGCGCGCCTGCGCCGCGCCTTCGGCCTTCCGGCCGGCGACGTCGAGGAGGCGATCGCCGCCGCCTGCCGCGACGACAGCTTCGATCTCGCGACGCTCGACCGGATGGTGGCGGCGAACCGCAGCTGGGGCACCGCCACCGGGCTCAACTGCTGCGACGTCGTCGCGGCCTGGCGCGCCCGCGGCCAGGCCGAGCGGGGGAACAGCCTGGACGAGCTCGCCGGCCTCGTCCTCACCAAATCGGGCGAGCCGCGCAAGCCGCAGGCCGGGCTGCTCAAAGCCGATCCCGATTATGCCGTTCATGCCGAGCGCCTGATCGACTGCTGCCGGCGCCTGCTGGGGATGCGCCGTACCGCCGCCCTGGCTGACGGTCTCGCCGCCGGGCTGCGCGCCGGCCAGGCCTTCGCCTTCGCTTATTCCGCCGCCAAGCGCGCCGCCGGCGCGGTCGATTTCGACGACCTGATCCGCCGGGCCGAGCAATTGCTGCTCACGCCCGGCATGGGCGAGTGGGTGCGCTACAAGCTCGACCAGAGCACCGACCACATTCTCGTCGACGAGGCGCAGGACACCAACGAGCGCCAGTGGAACATCGTCCGCGCCCTGGCGCTGGAGTATTTCGCCGGGGAGGGCGCCTCGCAGCGCCCGCGCAGCGTGTTCACGGTCGGCGACTACAAGCAGGCGATCTTCGGCTTCCAGGGCACCGATCCCCACGCCTTCGAGGTGGCGCGCGCCTGGTTCGCGCGCGAGGCGGAGGCGGTCGACCGCGCCTTCCTCGATCTCTCGATGGACCGCAGCTTCCGCTCGTCGCCCCAGATTCTCGAGGTGGTCGACCGGGCGATCGGGGCGCTCGGCCACGAGGCGCTGGGCCTGCCTCGGCCGCCGAACCGGCACGAGGCCCATCATGCCGCGCGCGGCGGCGCCGTCACTCTGTGGCCGCCGTTCACCGGAGAGGCGGTCGGCGACGAGGAAGAGACGGGCGAGGAAGGCTGGGTCTCCGACACGGTGCGCGCTTATGCGGGCAAGATCGCCCGGCAGATCAGGGCCTGGCTCGACGCGCCGTTCATGGTCGAGGCGCGCAAGCGGCCGCTGCGTCCGGAAGATATTCTGGTGCTGGTCCGGCGGCGGGGTGACCTCGCGTCGCTGATCGTCGCGCGCCTCCATGCCGAAGGGGTGCCGGTCGCCGGCGTCGACCGCCTGCTGCTCACCGCCCCGCTCGCCGTCCAGGATCTGCTCGCCGCGGTGCGCTTCGCCGTGCAGCCGCTCGACGACCTCAACCTGGCCGGCCTGCTGGTCTCGCCGCTGTTCGGCTGGAGTCAGGACGATCTGTTCGCCGCCGCGTTCGAGCGCGAGGGCGCCCTGTGGCCGCGCCTGCGCGCGCTCGGGCAGGACGGCGCGGCGCTCCCGCCGCCGCTGCGCGAGCGGCTCGCGACGACGCTCAGCGGGCTCGGCGAGATCCTCGCGATGGCGGATTATGCGACCCCGCACCAGTTCCTCGAGACCCTGCTGTCCGGCGGATCGGATACGAGGCGCCGGCTGCTCGAGCGGCTCGGGCCCGAGGCGCGCGACCCGATTGAGGAATTGCTCGCCGCCGCGCTGGAGTTCGAGGCGACCGCGGCGCCGTCGCTCCAGCGCTTCCTCGACTGGTTCGCCCGCGGCGACGTCGAGATCGTCCGCGATCCGTCCGCGCCGCTCGACGCCGTGCGGGTGATGACGGTGCACGGCTCGAAGGGACTGCAGTCGCCGATCCTGATCCTCGCCGACGCCTGCGCCGATCCGGACCGCAAGGGCGGCGGCATCGGCGGGAGCTTCACCAGCCTCCATCTGGAGGACGGGGTCGACGTGCCGGTGTACCGTCCCCGCAAGGACGAGCTCGCCGAGCCGCTCGCCTCGCAGATCGCCGCGCTCGATTCTCTCGAGCGCCAGGAGCATTGGCGGCTTCTCTACGTCGCGCTGACCCGGGCCGAGGAGCGGCTCTACGTCGGCGGCGCGCTCGGCCCGATGGCGAAAGGGGTGCCGCCGCTGGCGAGCTGGCATCGGGCGGTCGAGACGGCGCTCTCCGGCCTCGGCGCCGCGTGGGAGGAGGATCCGGTCTGGGGCCGCGCGCTGCGCCACGGCAGCCCGGCCGTGCCGGCCAAAGCGGAGGCGCTGCGGACCGCAGCGCCGCTCGCGCTCCCCGCCTGGTTGCGACGCCCGGCGCCGGTCGAGGCGCGGCCGCCGCGACCGCTGGCGCCGTCCGCGCTGGGGGAGGACGACGTCACCGATCCGCCGCCGACCCCGGCGCTGCGCCAGGCGGCGATTCGCGGGCGGCTGCTCCACCAATTGTTCGAGCGCCTGCCCGACGTCCCGCGGGAGGAGCGCGCGGAGCGGGCCGCGCACTGGCTGCAGCACGCCGCCGGCGTCGACGATCCCGCATTCCGGGAGCGGCTGATCGAGGACGCGTCCAGGGTGATCGACGATCCGCGCCACGCCGAGCTGTTCGGCCCGGCCGCGCTCGCTGAAGCGCCGATCGCGGCGGTGCTGCCCGACGGCCTGGTCGTCGCCGGCACGGTGGACCGGCTGTTGGTGCTCCCCGACCGGATCGTGCTCGCCGACTTCAAGACCGGCCGCAAGGCGCCCGCCGCCCTCGACGAGATCCCGGTGCCGCATCTCCGGCAGATGGCCGCTTATGCCGACGCCCTGCGGGTGATCTTTCCTGGGCGTCGTGTCGAGGTGAAGCTGCTCTACACCTCGGCGCCCGTCCTCCACGCGCTTCCGGACGCATTGCTCGACGCCCACCTGCTTCGTGCGGCTTGAGACCGATCGTCCGGCGCCCTACATCGAGCCCAACTTCAGGAGACTGCAATGGCTACCAAGACTGTCACCGATACTTCCTTCGAGGCCGATGTGCTCGGCGCGTCCAAGCCCGTGCTCGTCGACTTCTGGGCGGAATGGTGCGGCCCGTGCAGGATGATCGCCCCGGCGCTCGAGGAGATCAGCAACGAGCTCGGCGAGAAGGTCGAGGTGCTGAAGCTCAACATCGACGAGAATCCCGACGCTCCGGCCAAATACGGCGTGCGCGGCATCCCGACGATGATCCTGTTCAAGGACGGCCAGCCGGCCGCGACCAAGGTCGGCGCCGCGCCGAAGACCCAGCTGCAGAGCTGGCTCGAAGGCCAGCTCTAAGCACTGGCATCAGGTCGGAAGACGAGAGGAGGGCGCGGCGCAGGCTGCGCCCTCTTTTTCGTTCTCCCATCGCTTGTCTCCGTCATTCCCGCGAAAGCGGGAATCCAGCCGAGCGCAAGTGACTGGTACCGAGGCTTGCTGGATCCCCGCTTTCGCGGGGATGACGAGGCATAGGAAGGGAGCGCCGGCGGCGCTCAGGCGGCGTCCTCTTTTTCCTCTTCGGCGGGCGCCGGCGCCTCTCGGCCCAGCCACTGGTTCAGCGCCGCTTCGGCGCGGAGCGTGTAGAGGCGCTTGCGGTTGGCCTTCTTCGCTTTGCCCTCGACCGGCGGGAACAGGCCGAAGTTGACGTTCATCGGCTGGTAGCTCTCCGCCTCCGCGCCGCCGGTGATATGGCCGAGAAGGGCGCCGAGCGCCGTTTCCGGCGGCGGCGGGACCAGTTCGGTGCCGAGCAGCTCGGCGGCGGCGAAGCGCCCGGCGAGCAGCCCGATCGAGGCCGATTCGACATAGCCCTCGCAGCCGGTGATCTGGCCGGCGAAGCGGATGTGCGGCGCCTTCCTCAGCCTGAGCGTGCGGTCGAGCAGCTGCGGCGAATTGATGAAGGTATTGCGGTGGAGCCCGCCGAGCCGGGCGAACTCCGCCTTCTCGAGCCCCGGGATGGTGCGGAACAGCCGGACCTGCTCGGCATATTTGAGCTTGGTCTGGAAGCCGACCATGTTCCACAGGGTGCCGAGCGCGTTGTCCTGGCGGAGCTGGACGACGGCATAGGGCCAGCGCCCCGTCCTCGGATCGTCGAGGCCGACCGGCTTCATCGGGCCGTAGCGCAGGGTATCGACGCCCCGCTCGGCCATCACCTCGATCGGTATGCAGCCCTCGAAATAGGGCGTGTCCTTCTCCCACTCGCGAAATTCGGTCTTCTCGCCGTCGAGCAGACCCTGGTGGAAGGCGAGATACTGCTCCTTGGTCATCGGGCAGTTGATGTAGTCCTTGCCGTCGCCCTTATCCCAGCGGGAGGCGAACCAGGCGACCTCCATGTCGATGCTGTCGCGGTGGACGATGGGCGCGATCGCGTCGAAGAAGGCGAGGGCGTCGGCACCGGTCGCCGCGCCGATCGATTCGGCCAGTCCCATCGCGGTGAGTGGACCGGTCGCGACGATCGTCGGGCCGGACGCGGGGAGGGCGTCGATCCGCTCGCGGACGATCTCGATGTTCGGGTGGGCGGCAAGGCGCGCGGTCACGCCTTCCGAGAAGCCGTCCCGGTCCACGGCGAGCGCCGATCCGGCGGGCACCTTGTGCAGATCGGCCGAGGCCATGATCAGCGAGCCGAGCGCGCGCATCTCGGCGTGGAGCAGGCCGACCGCATTGTGCTCGGCGTCGTCGCTGCGGAAGCTGTTCGAGCAGACGAGCTCGGCGAGGCCGTCGGTCTGGTGGGCGGGCGTCATCTCGCCCGAGCCGCGCATTTCCGAGAGGCGGACCTTCACGCCGGCCTCGGCGAGCTGCCACGCCGCCTCGGAGCCGGCGAGCCCGCCGCCGATGATGTGGATCTGCTGTGTCATGGGCGGGGCGATAGTCGCTTTGGTGCAGAGGAGGAAGGCAATCCTCCACCGTTGGTCGTCACTCTCATCCTCCCTCTCAGGGGGAGGTGTCAGGCGAAGCCTGACGGAGGGGTGTCAGCGTCAGCGCCCCTGTGCCGAGGCTGACACCCCTCCGACGCGCTGCGCGCGCCACCTCCCCTCAAAGGGGAGGAACTGACGGCTTACTCCCCGCTGCCGTCGATGACGGCGTCGCTGGCGGCGAGGGTCTGGTCCTCGACGTCGACGACGGCCTCGGCTTCCTCCTCGCTCTCCTCGATGCGGGCCGCGGAGACGACGTGCTCGTCCTCGGCGACATGGAAGAGGCGGACGCCGGCGCTGTTCCGGCCGATCACGCGGGTGTCGCCGACGCTCATCCGGATCATTTTCGCCTGGTCGGTGACCAGCATCAATTGCTCGCCGCGATGGGCGGGGAAGCTGGCGACGACCGGACCGTTGCGCTCGAGATTGTCGATGTTGGTGATGCCCTGACCGCCGCGATTGGTGCGGCGATACTCGAAGGCCGAGCTGCGCTTGCCGTAGCCGTTCGCGCAGACGGTGAGGATGAACTCCTCGGCCTCCTTGAACTGCTCCATCCGCTCGGGCGGGAGGGTCGGCTCGGCCGGATCGTTCTTCCACTGGGCCGACTTGAGATAGGCCTCGCGCTCCTCGGTGGTCGCGTCGAAGCCCTTGAGGATCGAGAGCGAGATCACCTCGTCGCCGTCCTTCAGGGTGACTCCGCGCACACCGGTGGACGTGCGGCTCTGGAACTCGCGCACGTCGGTCGCGCAGAAGCGGATCGCGCGGCCGCGGCGGGTCGCGAGCAGGACGTCATCCTCCTCGGTGAGCAGAGCGACGCCGATCAGCCGGTCGCTCGCATCCTCCTCGAAGCGCATCGCGAACTTGCCGTTGGACGGGATGTTGGCGAAAGCGTCCATCGCGTTGCGGCGGACGTTGCCGTGCGCCGTCGCGAAGACGACGTGGAGGTTCTTCCACTCCTCCTCGTTCTCGGGGAGCGGCAGCACGGTCGAGATCGTCTCGCCTTCCGCCAGCGGCAGGAGGTTGACCATCGGCCGACCGCGGGCCTGCGGCGCGCCCTCGGGCAGGCGCCAGACCTTGAGGCGATAGACCTTGCCGTGAGTGGAGAAGAACAGCACCGGCGTGTGAGTCGAGGTGACGAACAGCTTGATCACCGCGTCCTCGTCCTTCGTCGCCATGCCGGCGCGGCCCTTGCCGCCGCGCGCCTGGGTGCGGAAGGTCTCGAGCGGGGTGCGCTTGATATAGCCGCCGTGGGTCACGGTGACGACCATGTCCTCGCGCTCGATCAGATCCTCGTCGTCGATCCCGTCCGCCGCCGGAGCGATCTCGGTGAGGCGCGGCGTCGCATAAGCCGCGGCGACCTCGTCGAACTCGGCCTGCATGACGGCATAGAGCTTCACCCGATCGCCGAGGATCTCGAGCAATTCGGCGATCGAGGTGGCGAGCTCGCGCAGCTCGCCGGCGATCTCGTCGCGGCCGAGGCCGGTCAGGCGGTGCAGGCGAAGCTCGAGGATCGCACGGACCTGGGTGTCGCTGAGGCGGTAGGTGCCGCCCTCGGCCTGGTATTCGACCGCCTCGACGAGCTTGATGTAGGGCGCGATCTCCTCGACCGGCCATTCGCGGGCGAGCAGCGAGGCGCGGGCTTCCGCCGGCGAGGCCGAGCCGCGGATGATCCGCACCACCTCGTCGAGGTTGGTGACCGCGATCACCAGGCCGAGCAAGATGTGGGCGCGCTCGCGGGCCTTGTTCAGCTCGAACTTGGTCCGGCGGGTGATCACCTCCTCGCGGAACTTGACGAACGATTCGATGATGTCGCGCAGGTTCAGCGTCTCGGGCCGGCCGCCGCGGATGGCGAGCATGTTGGCCGGGAAGCTCGACTGGGCCGGCGTATGGCGCCACAGCTGGTTGAGCACGACCTCGGCGGTCGCATCGCGCTTCAGCTCGATGACGACGCGGACGCCCTCGCGGCTCGATTCGTCGCGGATGTCCGCGATACCCTCGATCCGTTTGTCCTTGGCCGCCTCGGCAATCTTCTCGACCAGCCCGGACTTGCCGACCTGATAGGGGATGGCGGTGAGGACGATCGACTGACGGTCGCCGCGCCCGGTCTCGATCGTGTGGCGGGCCCGCATCATGATCGAGCCGCGGCCGGTGTGATAGGCGCTGCGCGCGCCGGCCTGGCCGAGGATCAGCGGCCCGGTCGGGAAATCGGGCCCGGGGATGATCTCGATCAGCTCGTCGATCGTGATCGCCGGATTCTCGATATAGGCGCGGCAGGCGGCAAGCACCTCGCCGAGATTGTGCGGCGGGATGTTGGTCGCCATGCCGACCGCGATGCCGCCGGCGCCGTTGACCAGGATGTTGGGAAAGCGGGCCGGCAACACCTGAGGCTCGCGCTCCGAGGCGTCGTAGTTCGGCTGGAAATCGACCGTATCCTTGTCGATGTCGTCGAGCAGGGCCGAGGCGACGCGGGCGAGGCGCGCCTCGGTGTAGCGCATCGCCGCCGGCGGATCGGGGTCCATCGAGCCGAAATTGCCCTGGCCGTCGATCAGCGGCACCCGCATCGACCAGTCCTGCGTCATTCGGGCGAGGGCGTCGTAAATCGAAGAATCGCCGTGCGGGTGGTATTTACCCATGACGTCGCCGACCAGGCGGGCGGACTTGCGGTACGGACGCCCCGCGACGAAGCCGGCCTCGTGCGCGCCGTAGAGGATGCGGCGATGCACGGGCTTCAGGCCATCGCGGACATCCGGCAGCGCGCGGCTGACGATCACCGACATCGCGTAGTCGAGGTAGGAGGTCTTCATCTCCTCGACGATGGAGATCGGGGAGATATCGCTGTTGTCGATGGTCGGCGGTACGCTGGCCACTAATCGTTCCTGACTGTTCTGCGTGGTGCGCCCGGGAGGACGCCTGGTTGATGCGGGGCGGGTCTAGCCGATGGTTTCGGCGAGCGCCACCCGCGTGCACGCGCACGCGCGCGCACAGGACCTAGATAGTCAGCCTCGGCGGAATCGCCACCGAGCGGAGTCGCTATTCTCCGGATCGAAAGCGTAGCCGTCGCTGTCGAAGCTTTTCAGAGCCTCGGGATCGGAAAGGCGATGCTCGCAGATGTAGCGCGCCATCATCCCGCGGGCGCGCTTGGCGGCGAAGGTGTTGAAGCGCAGGCCGTCGGGGCCCTGCTCGCGAAAATCGATCTCGATCACCTGCACGCCTTCCGGCAGCCGGGTTTCCACCGCGTGCCAATATTCCTTGCTGGCGAGATTGATCACCGTATCGCCTCCGGAGGCGCCGAGATCCTCCGCGAGCTGCGCTGCGATCCGGTCCTGCCACCACGCATAGAGATCGCGGCTCCGCCCCGGCGCCCAGCGCGTCCCCATTTCCAGCCGATAGGGTCGAATAGCATCGAGCGGGCGAAGCAGGCCGTAAAGGCCGGACAGGATCCGGAGGTGGTCCTGGGCGAAGAGCACCGCTTCCTCGTCCAGGCTGTGGACCTCGAAGCCCGAATAGACGTCGCCGGCGAAGGCATAGATGGCGGGCCGCGCCGGCTGTTCGAGAAAATTGCGGTAGCGCTCGACGTTGAGCGCCGCGAGCGTGTCGGAGATGTGCATCAGATCGCCGAGCTTCCTGCGCGAGAGCCTGGCTGCGGCGGTCGCCAGCGTGGCCGCCTCAGTCTCGAAGCGCGGCGCGGTAGGCGCGAGCGGGGGGAGGGGACGCTTGAAATCGAGCGTCTTGGCGGGGGATATGACGGCAAGCATCGGGCGCGGTTAGCGAGGCCTTCACTTGCCTGTCAAACCTCCCCGGTAATTGCCGAATCTCAGGCTTTTGCGGCTCGTCGCGGTTCAACGCGCGTTCAGCGGCACATAGGTAGAAACGCGCATCGATTGGCGATAGTAGAGCCCGCTTCCCCGCGGGCGGCCGATCGCTCCCGGGCGCAATCAGCAGGAGGCAATTCACCTATGGCTTCGACATCCCGGCTCGCGCTCGGCACACTTCTCGCCCTCGGCACGGCCTCGATCGTCGCTACGGCTCCCGCCTCGGCAAAATCCTATTCCGGCCCGGTGCTCAGCAAGTCCGAGCGGGCGGCGCTCTCCGCCCTCGAGACGGCGCTGAATGCGCGCAACTATCCGGCCGCCAATGCCGCGCTCGCCCCTGCCCAAGCGGCCGCGCAGAGCGCCGATGCCCGTTTCTATCTCGCCGGGCTGCAGCTGCGACTTGGCCGCGAGACCGCGAACACGGCGCTGCAGGCGTCGGCGATCGACGCCCTCGTCGCGAGCGGCCGGGTGCCCGCCGCCGAGCAGGGCGCGCTCTACGCGACGCAGGGCGCGCTGGCGACCTTTGCCGGGAAGCGCGACAGGGCCGAGGCGGCGCTGACCCGCGCCTATGAGCTGAGCCCGACCGCCGAGACGGCGCTGGCCCTCGCCCAGCTCAAGCTCGACCGACGCAAGAATGCCGAAGCGCTGCCGCTGATCGACCGGGCGATCAGCCTGCGCAAGGCTGCCGGCCAGCCGGTGCCGGAAAGCTGGTACCGGCGCGGCGTCAACGTCGCGACCATCGCCAATGCGACGCCGGAGGTGCTGAAGTTCAGCCGCGAGCTCGTCGCTGCCTATCCGAGCGAGAAGAATTGGCGCGACACGATCCTCCTTTATCGCGACTTCGCCAAGCCGGACCAGGCTGCGACCCTCGACGCCGAGCGGCTCCTCCGCCTGTCCAGGGCGCTGGCGGGCGAGCGCGACTATCTCGAGGCGGCGCAGGCATTTGAGAGCGCCAATCTGTCCGGCGAGGCGCAGTCCGTCTTCCAGGAAGGCGTCGCCGCCAAGATGGTCGACCCGGCCAAGGCCAGCTTCAAGGAAGCGATCGCGACCAGCACCAAGCGCGCCGGCGCCGCCAAGGCGAAGCTCGCCGGCCTGCGCACCGCGGCGGCCTCCGCTGCCACCGGCACGGCGGCGCTCACCGCCGGCGACCAGCACCTCAGCTTCGGCGACTATGCCGCGGCGGCCGAACTTTACCGCGCGGCGCTGACCAAGAGCGGCGTCGACACGGCCACCGCCAATACCCGCCTCGGCATTGCGCTGGCCCTCGCCGGCCGCCGCGCCGAGGCCGATGCCGCTTTCCGGGCCGTCACCGGCCCCCGTGCCGATCTTGCCTCGCTCTGGCTCGTCTGGCTCGGCCAGCGTGCCTGACCAAGTCCATCAGGAGAAACCGATCATGAAGTTCGTTTCCAGCCTCGCGATCGCCGCCTCGCTCATCGTCGGCGGCGCCGGCGCGACGGCGGCGTTCGCGCAGCAGAACGCCAAGGGCCAGGCGGCGCCGGCCCCGCAGCGCCAGGTCAAGCTCAGCAACGAGGCCAAGAAGGCGATCGGCGAGCTGCAGGCGGCCGTCACCGCCAATGCGCCCGATTATGCGCAGCGCCTCGCCGCCGCACAGGCGGTCGCGAAGAGCACCGATGACCGCTATTACATCGCGCGGCTGCAGCTGGATCACGCCAGCAACATCAAGGACAATGCCGCCGTCGTCGCGGCGGCGGAAGCGATCATCGCCAGCGGCGGCGCCGATGCGGCCGAGACCGACCGGCTGCGCCGCGGCATCGCCAGCGCAGCCGCGGGCACCGGCGACTGGGCCCGCGCCGAGGCGCAATATGCGGCACTTTCCGCGGCCGCCCCGAACGACGTCGACCTGCTGCTCGCTCTCGCCCGCACCAAGATCGGTCTGAACAAGCAGGGCGAGGCGCTGCCGCTCTATCAGCGGGCCATCCAGGCCAGCAAGGCGGCCGGCCAGAAGCCGGAGGAGGGCGTCCTCCAGAACGTGATCAAGATGGCGCTGGAGCAGAAGAACTCGGCGCTCGCGCTCGAGGCGGCGCGGGAGGCGGTGACGCTCTACCCGAACAAGCGCAACTTCCAGAACCTCGTCGCGGTCAGCAACGTCGGCGGCGACGACGCGACGGTGCTGGATTTCGCCCGGCTGCGCTACATGAGCGGCCTGCTCGGCAGCGGCCGCGATTATCTCGCGCTGGCGGAGCGGCTCGATTACGACAATTTCCCAGGCGAGGCGAAGGCGGTGCTGGAGGCGGCGTCGCGCGCGGGCCAGTCGACCGGGCCGCAGGGCGCCGCGCTGCTCACCAAGGTGAACGGCCGGATCGCCGAGGATCGTGCCGCTTTGTCGACGGTCGAGCCGAAGGCGCGGAGCGCCGCCAACGGCAGCATGGCGCTCTCGCTGGCGACGGCCCATGCCGGCTACGGCAATTTCGCCAAGGCGATCGAACTCTACCAGCTGGCGCTGCAGAAGGGCGGAGTCGACGCCGACACGGTCAGGACCCGCCTCGGCATCGCTTATGCCCAGGCCGGCCAGCGCGCCGAGGCCGAGGCGGCGTTCCGCGCCGTGACCGGTCCGCGCGCGGGGCTCGCCGGGCTCTGGCTCGCCTGGCTTTCGCAGCAGGGCTGAGGACGGGCCTGGATGGCGCGAGGGGGCGCCGGCGGCGGGAGGTTCCCGGCCGCCGGCGCCCCTTTTTGCGATGCGGCGCCGCGTCCCATATTGCGACGGGCGCAATTCGGCGCTTTCCTTTTTGAGGACCGTTGTTAACGATTGTCGCCCAGTGGTGCGGCCGTTCGCGTGAGCTGAGGACGATGCGCTTCGACGACATGATTGCAACGGTGCTTGGGCAGGGCGAGGGGAATCCCTCCGCCCTCGCGGCCAAGTGGCGGCAGCTCGTCGACCTCCTGGCGCAGCGCCGGGAGGTGCGGACCAGCCCGCAGGTGATCGAAGCGCTCGAATGGCTCCGCCGGCATCGGCTGCACGTCGCCGCCGATACCCGCTGCGCCGTCGCCCGCAGCCTCGCCGGGCGGCGCGTCTCGCCGATCGCGATCGGCTTCTTCGCCGAAGACAAGCCGACCGTGGCGGGACCGCTGATCGGCGGCGCGCTGCTCACTCGCGACGAGTGGATCGCCCTGCTGCCGAGCCTTACGCCGACGGCGCGGGCGCTGCTGCGCCACCGCCGCGACCTGGGCCCGGACGTCGAGCAGGCCCTGGCGAGCTTCGGCCCCTCCGATTTCGCGCTGGCGGGAGCCGTAGGAATGGTCGCGCCGGCCGAAACGCCCGCCGCCGATGCAGGCGAGACCCAGATCCGGGACCTCGTCGCGCGGATCGAGAATTTCCGCCGCCAGCGCGAGGCCGCGGCCGCCCAGCCGCCGACGCCCGAGCCGCTTTCCACCGCCGATTTCCAGTGGGAGACCGGTCCCGACGGGATCATCGTCTGGGTCGAGAGCGCGCCGCGTGGTCCGCTGATCGGCCAGAGCATCGCGGCGATCGCCGAGAACGGCCAGTTCGGCGTGGACGGCCAGGCCGCCGGCGCCTTCGAGAAGCGCGCGCCGTTCCGCGACGCGCGCTTCAGCGTCGCCGGCGGCGGGCCGGTGTCGGGCGACTGGCGGATCTCGGGCGTCCCCTTCTTCGATCCGCTGCACGGCAGCTTCCTGGGATATCGCGGCAGCGCACGGCGCCCGCGTGTCGACGAGGTCGCCCAGCTCGAGTCCGGCACGCCGGGCATTTTCGGCACCAACCTGCCCGCCGATTCGCTGCGCCAGCTGATCCACGAGCTGCGCACGCCGTTGAACGCCATCGTCGGCTTCGCCGAGATGATCGACGGCCAATATATGGGCCCCGCGGCGGCGAGCTATCGCGGACGCGCCTCGGAGATCATGGACCAGGCCGGACGCCTGCTCTCGGCCGTCGACGATCTCGACACCGCGGCGCGGATCGAGACGCGGCGGCTGAGCTTCGACGAGGCCCCGATCGACGCCGTCGCCTTGCTGTGCCGGCTCCACGATGCTTACGAGCGCGTCGCCCGGCAGCGCGGCAGCCGCATCGCCATCGAGATCGAGCAGAACCTCCCCGCCGCCCGGGTCGAGCTCGCCGCCGCCGAGCGGATGTTCGCGCGCATGCTCGCGGCGACGATCGGCCTCGCCCGGGAAGGCGAGGTGATCGCCGCGTCGATGACCATGGGGCTGATGGCCGGCCAGAAGATGCTCTGCCTCGCGATCGACCGGCCGCAGGCGATCGAGGGGCTCGACGAGCGCGCCCTGCTCGACCCCGGCTACAGCCCCGACGGCGACTGGCCGGGCGCGCCCGCGCTCGGGCTCGGCTTCGCGTTGCGCCTGGTCCGCAACCTCGCGGAAGCGGTCGGCGGCGCGCTGGTGGTGGGCGGGAGCCGCTTCTTCCTCTACCTCCCGCCGGAAGGCCCGGCCGAACGATCGAGCGGGCAGGGCGGCTGAGCGCAGTTGCCAAGCCGCCGCTCCCTCCGCTAATCGCGGATCACCGGGGCACGGGCCTGTAGCTCAACGGTAGAGCCGGCCGCTCATAACGGCTAGGTTGCGGGTTCGAATCCTGCCGGGCCCACCAGCCTTCGCCGCTTGCGCGGCTTCGGCTGGCGAGCCAGCGGGGCCGTGCGGGCGGCGAAGGCTGCCCGCCGAAGCCTTGCAAAGGTGGGCCGACAGGCCCGTTCGAAGAATCGGCCGACGGTGTCGGGGAGTAGCGCAGTCTGGTAGCGCATCTGCTTTGGGAGCAGAGGGTCGCAGGTTCGAATCCTGTCTCCCCGACCACGTATGGCCATTTTCACCCGTCCCGCATTGTCCCGGCCGCGGGGCGCGCGCCGGGCCCGCTCCGGATTTGACATGTGATGCGCAATCGCCGCGTATAGCGCGTCGCTGCACAAAGGGGGAGGGCGGCCGTGAACCAGATGGCAGATGCCGCCGCACGCCTGAAGGCGGCGGGACTCTACCTGGGCGGACCCGACCACCTGTTCGACGAGGGCGGCCGCAAGCAGCTCATGATCCTGCTCCATCACGGGCTGACGCCGGACAGTCGGCTGCTCGACATCGGGTGCGGCAGCCTGCGCGCAGGTCACTGGCTGATCCGTCTGCTCGACCCCGACCGCTACTACGGGATCGAGCCCGGTTTCGAGATGGTCGACGCCGGTCTGCGTGCGCTGCTGCCGGCCGAGATCGTCACCGCGAAACGTCCCCGCTTTGACACGAACCGCGATGTTGACTTTTCTGTATTCGGAGCACGGTTCGACTACGTCCTCGCCCGCTCTATCTGGACCCATGCGCCGAAGAGAGCCATTCTGAGCATGCTCGACGGCTTCCTGACGAACGGCGCACCGCACGCCGTCTTCCTCACCTCCTTCCTCGAGCCGCCTCTTCCCTGGTTCGACGAATATCGCGGCGAGTCCTGGGTGCCTCCGGGGGCCAATGTGCGGCCCGGCCTTGGCAACATGGTGCGGCACAGTTTCGGCTGGATACGCCGGGCGTGCAGCGCGCGCGGGTTGCGCGTCGATCGCGTTCGCAACCGAGCCTTTGCGTTCGGAGGCCAGACCTGGCTCGCGATCCGGCGCGACGAGGCGCCCCGCTAATCTTCGCCGTAAAGCCGCGGCGTGTGTGCGACTCGGAGGCTTCGGGTAGCGAACTGCGTCGTCCAGCAGACAGTCCCGCGCCAGTCTTTCCTCGAAACTGGAACGACAGCGCACGAGAATCCCTCGTCTTTTCTGCGCGTGCTCCGAGCCGACGCGCCGCCGTCAACCTTATTTCCTCCAAGCCGAGTCTGTGCCATGATATTTCCTTCCGTGGTCATGCCTGAGTCTTCCTCCGCCGGATGCGTCCCGCCCCGGTGGCGACCGGCGCTGTGGCGGAGCGCCTTCTGGAAAGGGTGAGCTCCATGGCAATCACGATCGATCTCTCCACCCTCGGTGGCGGCACCTACACGATCGAGGACGACGGCACGCCGGGTAACGGTACCTCGGTGGTGCGCGATCCGCTCGGCAACATCATCCAGACCTTCATGCACCCGGCCGACCAGGTCCGCGTGATCAGCAAGCTGGGACAGAACATCAACATCAACATCACCGACTCGCTGACCACTGCGGACTTCATCGTCGGCAGCCTGACGGTTCCGTCCGAGAATCCTGACATCATCCAGATCGGCGGGGTGCTGACCTCCGGAGTCGTCACGCTCGCCGCGCGGCTCCAGATCAACGAATGGGGCAGCGACGGCGCGACCGACATCGTCGCCGGCAAACTCTATCTGGATGCCGCCACCGGCATCGGCGTCGGCGGCAACGCGATCGAGACCCAGGTCTCGCTGCTCGAGGCGGAGAGCATCACCGGCGGCATTCGGCTCAGCAACATCAACGACGTCACACTCGGCGGCGGCGGCGGCACGTCCGACCTGCGCGGCCTCTGGACCGGATCGTCGGGCGACATCGTCTTCACCAACCAGGGCGCGATCCTGCTCAGCGACCAGGACGGCGTCGAATCGGCGCGGAGCGGCGGCAACATGACGCTGATCGCGATCGGCGCCGCGGCCGACATCAGCAGCAACGTCAATCGCGACGCGCTGCTCGCAGTCGGCAACATCGCGCTGAGCACCGGCCGCGACGTGCTGTTCGGCACTGTCGGCGCCGATTTCGACAACGACGTCAGGGCGGGCGGCAGCATCAACATCACCGCCGGACGCGACTTCCACATCGACGGCTTCTCCGACATGGCCTCCGACGATCAGGGCCTTGCCAGCAACGGCGGGGTCACGATCACCGCGGGGCGCGACATCCTGATCGAGGACGACAATGGGGTCGATGCAAGCGTCGGCGTGAGCGCGGTCGCGAGCACGGGCGCCGTGGTGCTGACGAGCGGGGCGGGCGGCACGCTCAGCCTCGCGGCGAACTCCAGCTCCGCGCTGTTCGCGGGCGCCGGCGGTGTCGTGGTCAACGCGGATCGGATCCTGATCGAGAACGATTCCGGGATCAACGTCTCGAGCGGCGGCAGCGCGCGCCTGACCGGCGCCTCGTTCGGCCGCGCGATCGACATCGGCAGCGCGACCGACGGCGTGACCGCGCTCGAGCTCTCCGACGCCGAGCTCGACCGCGTCGTCGCCTCCACCCTCACGATCGGCGGGGCGAACTCCGGGCTGGCCCGCGTGGTCGGCGCCCTGACCCACACCAACAACAATCTCGCGATCGAGAGCGGGCTGGACAACGTGCTGGTCCAGGCGGACATCACCACCCCACAGACGCTGACCCTCCGCGCCGCCGGAGACGTCACCCAATCGGCGGCGTCATTCATCACCACTGGGACGTTGCGCGCCTATGTCGACACGCCCGATACGGACGGTCCGGGAGGGACGAACTCCTTCCTCGGCGCGCTCGCCCTGACGGCGGCCGATATCTGGGGCAATGCCGACGCCGACACGCTGAACGGCACGGCGGTCGGCGACACGGTGATGGCCGGCGGCGGCGCCGACTTCGTCTGGGCCCAGCTGGGCGGCAACGACGGCGTCTGGGGCGAGGCCGGCGACGACCGCGCCTATTTCGGGGCGGCGTGGACCCTCGCCGACAGCTTCGACGGCGGCAGCGGCACCGACGTCCTGATTTTGCAGGGCAATTACAACCTGGCCGGTGATCTCGGCGTCATCACGGCCATCGAGAAGATCCGGCTGATCAGCGGCAGCCAGATCGAGTTCGGCGACCTTGCCGGCAATACCTACACCTACTCGATGACCAGCCACGACAATGACGTAGCCGCCGGCCAGCGATTGGTCGTGGAAGGGATCACCCTAGGCGCATCCGAGGTGCTCTTCTTCGACGGAACGGCCGAGACCGACGGCTACTTCCAGGTGCTCGGCGGTGCGGCGAACGACATCCTGTTCGGAGGCGCTGGAGACGATCATCTGCTCGGCTATGGCGGCAACGATGTCCTCAACGGCGGCAATGGCGCGGACCGGCTCCGCGGCTTCGCCGGCGCCGATACGCTCACCGGCGGCGCAGGGAACGACCTCTTCGTCTATGGGGCGGCGAACGAATCGAGCAGCACGCTGTTCGACACGCTCATCGGCTTCGATCCATCCGGAGACATGATCGACTTGCCGGGCGCGGTGACCGGATGGACCGGTAACATCACCTCCGGTCATCTCACCTCGAGCAACTTCGACACCCTGCTCGCTGCCGCGGTGAACGCCGCGCTGCAGCCCAACTCCGCGGTTCTCTTCACTCCGACCTCGGGCGATTATAACGGTCGGATGTTCGCCGTGGTCGATGCCAATGGCGATGGGAATTACACTGCGAACGCGGACTTCGTATTCGAATTCGTCAGTCCAGCCAGTGCTTTGAACGCGAGTAGCGCATACTTCATCTGAAGACCCCGTTGCTCGGCCTGAGAGTCGTTCAACGCAGGCGAGTGTTGAGGCCCGACTTGAAGGTCGGGCGGAGCAAAGATGCGCGGAACGCAAGACGTTCCGCGCCGCTTCCGCATGTACCGTGCGCAGCTGTGCAGACCATGCCATCCGGAAAGATCCCGGTGTGGAAGTCTTGCGCGATGTCAAAATCTTGCGGCAACATCTTGCGGAACCCGGTCCAATGTAGAACAATCATTGCGCATGCCGGAAGGGGCGCATGCCGCGTGTGATCTCTTTGATGTCGTGGTCGTATCGCCAGGAGGCGGCGCGACGATGAAGAAAGTGAGCATTGTCATACCGACGCGCAATCGCGCAGAGCTTCTGCCGGCGACGCTGGAAAGCGCTTTTGCCGCGGCGTCGGATGCGGAGATCATCGTCGTCGACGATGCCTCCACGGATGACACGGAGGCGGTTTGCCGCGGCACCCCTGGGCTGACCTACATCCGCCTTCGCGAGCAGAAGGGCACCTCGACCGCACGCAACGAGGCGATCAGAGCGAGCGCGGCCGAGTTCGTCGCATTCCTCGACGACGATGACCTGCGCCTCCCCGGGAGCATCGACCGGCAACTCGCGATCCTCGACCGTGCTGGAGAATCGGCCCTGATCTGCGGACGTGCCTTCATCGGGGAGCCGCAATACAGCCTTCCGACCGGCTGGCTGGTGCCTGATCAGGGTGTCGTCGGGGACGCGTTCTGGCAGCTGCTCGAAGCCAATTTCATCGTGGTCTCCACCGTCGTCGCACGACGGCGCGTCCTGCTCGACTGCGGCCTGTTCGATCCCGAACTGCCGACGCTCGAGGATTATGACCTTTGGGTCCGCCTCGCGGAGAAGTACCGGTTCGAATATCTCGACGAGCCGGTGGCCGTCTATCGCGCCCGATCCGACGTATCCGGGCAAAAGACATCGGATCGTGCGGTCCATGATCAAATCCACAAGGACCTTCATCGCCGGCTGCTCGCGCTGCCGCGCGCGGCCGAAGCACCTGCACGCTGGCGGCGACGGGTCCACCGCAAGCACATGGCGATCATCTACGATTCGCTCGTCTACGACGCGGCCAGATCGCTGTTGACGGGCAATGTGGAGGCCGCGCGATCCTGGTTGATCGCGGCGATGCGGATGAAGCCATGGCATCCGAAGGCGCCGGGGTCGCTCCTTTGGCTGCATCTGCGAAAGAAGCATCTGCAGTACGAACCGAGCCGCGTGCCGACGGTACCGGTAATGAGCATCGAGAGGCGTCTCGGATGAGGATCGCCCTGTGCAAGGCCCGCTTCGCCGGCCCGGTCAGCGGAGCCGACGAAACCCTCGTGACCTATGCGAGCCGGCTCTGCGCCGCCGGGCACGACGTGGAGGTCGTCACGCTCTTTCCCTATTCGACGCGCGATCCTTATTTCCGGCGCCTGCGGCGAGCCGGCGTCCCCGTGCGGACGATCGTCGAGCGGGCATGGCTCTTCTCTCTGCTGCAATCGGTCCGCGCGGCGGCCACCCACGCCCTGTTCGTCTTCGTTCTTCTCTACAGCTTCGCGAGCCACATGCGCGGCCTGTGGACGTCGATCCTGCACTTCGTCTCACGCCTCTATCTGCACAGATGCATCCGCTTCTTCACCGCGAACCGCTATGACGTGGTGCACATCCTGACGCCCGATTCCGGAACTCCGGTCTTGATCCGGGCGTGCCACGCACAAGGCATACGCACCCTCTACCAGGAACTGGGCTCGCCGCTCCATCCGGAGGCCGACCGCCATTATCGGCGACTGGCACGTGTGATCCCGCTGTGCACGTCGGTTGTCGCGCTGTCGCCGAAGCTCGCGGAGCAATGGGCCGAAAGGTTCCGACACCCCGGCGGGATCGGCGTGCTGCCGTTGCTGTGCGAGCGCCCCGCAGCCTGGCCGATACCGAGGCGGCCGATGCCCTTCGACGTAGTGTTCGGCTTCTCCGGCAGGCTGGAACCGTTGAAGGGCACGCTTGCCCTTCTCGCCGCCTTCGCCCGCCTGGGGCCCAGTCATGCGCGCCCGTTTCTGCGCATCGCGGGCGAGGGACCGGAAGCCTACAAGGCGCGACGTCTCAGCTCAGATCTCGGGATAGCCGATGCCTGCGACTATGTCGGAAGATACAACTCGCTCGAGGGACGGAGCGCCTTCTTCGGCACCCTGGACGTTTTCGTCCTGCCCACCCGCACGGAAGGCACCCCGAACAGCATCATCGAGGCGATGGCGGCGGGAATTCCCGTCATCGCGTCGGGCGTGGGCGGTATCCCGGACATGCTGTCTCCGGACACGGGGATCATCGTACCTCCAGGCGATCAGGATGCGCTCGTCGCGGCGATGCGCCGGCTGGGCCAGGATTCCGCCCTGCGAGAGCGGCTCGGCGCGGCGGCACGCCGCCGGTACGAGCGGCTGTTCGGCCCGGACGCCGTGCTTCCGATGCTGATCGAGCGCTACCACGCGGTCATCGCCGCAGAGCCGCAGGCGGCCAAGCTCGGGATCATACCGGGAAGCCATCCGTGGAGCGCCACCGGTCCCGCGATGTCCCGTGCGGCATCCGCCTGACGCCGTCGGCGGGCGCGCTGCCGTCATTTCCCGGCTGATCGCGAGCGTCACGAACGTCATTCTCGCCGGAACCCCCAAGTTCGTCATCGTCGGCACCGGCCGTTGCGGGACCGCACATGTCGCGCGCCGACTGACCGACATCGGGATCGCCTGCTCCCACGAGGGCTATTTCACGCCGGAAGGCCCTCGGCTGCGAAATCCCGGACGTCCGTTCAAGGCCCGTGGCGACGCCTCCTGGCTCGCGGTTCCCTTCCTGGAGCCGGGCACCGTTCCGATCATCCACCTTGTCCGGAGACCGTCGAGCGTGATCCGGTCCTTCCACAATATCGGTTTCTTCGACATCGCCTTCCGCCCCTGGCATCGCCGCTTCATCGCCTTCGCGGAACGGTATTTCGACGTCGGCTCCGATCCCTTCGATGCGTGCGTGCGGTGGTATCTGGACTGGAATGCACGTTGCGAGGCGCTGGGCGCGTATCGCGTCCCAATCGAGAAGATCGAGGCGGAGATGCCCCGGATTCTGCGCCACATCGGGGCCGTCGCCGAGCGTCAGGGACCGGCTCCTTCAGCGACCTACAACAAGCGGCCGTCGGTCTACTCGGCACCGCCCAGCCGAGAGGCGTTCGCGCAGCAATTGCAGGAGCATCCCTGTGCCGCGGCGCTGGCCAGCATGAGCGCGCGCTACGGCTATGGGAGCGAACCATGGCGCGATTGACCGTTCGCCGCCTTCTCGAACGTTACCGCCTCAGTCCGGTCTGGTGGGCGAACCTGGGGCCATTCAGTGCGTTCATCGCGAAGCGGAGCGTGCCGCAGCTGCAGCCGCTGCTGATCGTCTCCCACCCTCGGAGCGGCTCGACGTGGGTCGGCCGCACGCTCGGACGCTCCGCCTCTGCGCTCTACCTGCACGAGCCGCTGACACTCTCCCACCTTCAGCGCGACCCGGGGTCACCGGTCTTCGCCTTCGCGGCCGGATTGCCGCCGCCACTCTATGCCGGCGCCGCCTCCGCGGCGGCGATCGCGCTGCCTGCGTTTCCGCCGAATATCGTCAGCTCTCCGAGCCAGTGGACGCTGACCGGGCGCTGCCGCAAGCGGCTCGTGGTCAAGGAGGTCAACCCGCTGAGCATCGGCTGGCTGGCACGACTGCTGAGTGCCCGTGTCGTCTACCTGGTCCGGCATCCTGCCGGCGTCGCGGCGAGCTTCGCGAGGATGGGCTGGCTGGAGGACTTGGGCCCCGTAGGCCTCGAGCGTCGCTTCGGCAGGAGAAAGGCCGCCGAATTGCAGGCCGACCCGCGACTCCGCTCCGTGTGGCACAGGATGGGTGCCGTACAGGCCCTCGTGCACAGGCAGGCTGCCGACCAGCTGGCGACAGTCGCCTCGTCGACGGTGGTGCAGTACGAAGATCTATGCACGACCCCTCAATCGGGTTTCCGATCGCTCTGTGAATTCGCGGGGCTTGCGTGGGACTCTGCGATCGAGGAGACGGTCGCGCGCGATTGCTTCGTCGCCGATCACGAGCCCCGCGACTCCTACGGCGTCGTGCGCAACAGTCGCCAGATGAGGGCGGCGTGGCGGCAGGATCTGGGACAGGCCGAGCTGCGCGACCTACGAGAAGGGTATCAAGCCATCGGCGCCCCATTCTACGCTGCCGACCATTGGTGGGAGCCGTGATCATCGGCCGCCCTGCTCGCGAGCGGCCCCCGGATCACTCCGCCCGGCGGTAGGGGACGAACTCGCCGAGGAAGACGACGCCCGTCTGCACCCGCGACGCCGTGTCGTAGAGCTGCACCGTATCGATGCTGCAGAGCTGGCTGGAATGGAGCTTGGTGACGAGAGTGTCCCAGGCATCGAGCGAGCCGGCGCCTGCCCGCGGGCGATTGAGATAGAGGGTGCTGCCGGCGTCGTAGAGAATGCCGGTATCCTCGATGATCCGGGTCGACCGCACCTGGCGCAGGTTGATGCACTTGACCGGCTCGCCCGCGACCCGGCCTTCGAGTGCCCTGGAGAGCTTGGCCTCGGCATCGGCAGGGGAGGCGGCCTGGGCGGGGCTCGTGGCGGCGATCAGGCCGCCGAGGCCGATAGCGATGAGCTTCCGCATGAGATGTTCCTTCAGGAAAATGGCTCTTCGAGCCACATAGCCGAGGGCGGATGAACCGGGGCTGTCCGCGGGGCTACAGACCGGCACCCAATGTGCGGCTTGGAGGCTGCGGCAATGGGGCGTAGCCTGTCCGGCAACACTGGAGGTCGCCGCCATGACCAGATCCGAGTCCCTGATGCTCGCCTCGCTCGCCTTGACCTTTCCGGCAGCAACGCTGGCCGGGCAGCCGGACTGGAGCCATCCGATGCCGGTCCATGTCGATCTTTCGAGCTTCAAGTTCGCGCCGGCGACGATCCGGCTGAAGGCCGGGCAGCCCGTGCTGCTCCACCTCGTCAATGCGAGCTCGGGCGGACATGACTTCACCGCCAAGGACTTCTTCGCGGCCGCGAGCGTCCGCTCGAGCGACGCGGCGAAGATCTCCAAGGGGTCGATCGAGGTGGCCGGCCACCAGAGCGCGGAGGTGGCGCTGGTGCCAAAGGCGGGACGCTATTCGCTGCGCTGCAGCCACGCCTTCCACAGCACATTGGGCATGAAAGGCACGATCCTGGTGCAGTAAAGGCCGCAGCGCATCGGCGCCGCGGCCTCCGCCGTCTTCAGCGCGCCGGTGTCCGAGCGATCTCCTCCCGCGCATCGGCGACGACGGACAGCATCGCGGTCCAGGCGGCGACGTTCTGGCGGAGCTGCTCCGGATCGATCTTGTCGAGCGTGTCGTCGGGCGTGTGGTGATAATCGAAATAGCGGGTGCCGTCCTGCTGCAGATCGACCCCGGCGACGCCGGCCCGCACCCAATCGCCGAGGTCGGCGCCGCCGCTGGCGGGCTGGGTGCTGCGCGAGATGCCGAGCGGCGCGAGCACCGCGGCCACCCGATCCGAGAGCGCTGCGTTGGCCGGAGCGAAGCCCGGGTCCATCCGCCAGACGCGATCGGCGCCGAAATCGGATTCGGAGACGAACACGATCTTCTCCTTGGCGTGGGCGGTGCGATAGGCGTCGGAGCCGTTGCCGCCGACTTCCTCGGCGCCGAACCAGACCACCCGGATCGTGCGGCGCGGCCGTCCCGCGTCCATGATCCGCTTGGCGGCCGCCGCCGTGATCGCGACTCCCGCCGCATTGTCGATGGCGCCGGTGCCGAGATCCCAGCTATCGAGATGGCCGCCGATCAGGATGATGCCCGCGTCGGGATCGGTGCCGCGCACCTCGGCGACGACGTTGCCGCCCTGCTGCACGCCGATGTTCCGAGGGGTGAGGGTGAGCCGCATCGTGATCGGCTTGCCGCGCTTCAGCATCCGCTCGAGCTGCTCGGCGTCGGGGACGCTCAGCGCTCCGGCGGGGATCGGCTGCACGCCTTGGGCCCACATCTGCACGCCCGTGTGGGGATTGCGGTGATGATCGGTGCCGATCGAGCGGATGACGATGGCGGCGGCGCCCTTGCGGCTTGCGACCGAGGGGCCGGTGCGGCGCACCGCGCCGAAATAGCCGTATTGGGAACCGTCCTGGGTCGGGCTCATCGCATGGGTGACGAAGACGATTTTGCCGCGGACGGCGGAATCGGGCGCGGCCTCGAGCTCGGCCAGGCTGGCGAAGCCGACGACTTCGGCGCTGAGGCCGGCGGCCGGGGTCGCGGCGCTGTTGCCGAGGGCGGTGACGGCGAGCTTCTGCGGGAAGGGCGAGACGATCTCGGCCCGCTCTTCGCCGCGCACCCAGACGGGCATGTCGTAGGTCTCGATATGGACGTTGGAGAAGCCGAGGCTCTTCAGCTTGCGGACGCCCCATTCCCGCGCACGGGCCTCGGCCTCGGTGCCGGCGAGGCGCGGCCCGACCTCGGTGGTGAGGCCTTCGACGATGTCCCAGGCGACATCGTCCTCCAGCGCCGCTTCGCGCAGGCGCTCGGCCTGGCCGGCGACACGCTGCGCCGGAGCGGCGGCGGAGATGCTGAGGCTGAGGAGGGGGAGGGCGGCGGCGAGGAGGAGCTGCTTCTTCATGGCGGCTGCGATAGCCACTCCCGCGGCCGGGGGACAAGGCGAAAAGCGGTCGCGCGCCGGCCGGAACGGTGCGCACGCCGTTTGCCATTCCGCCCGGAAGACACTAGGTAGGCGGCGAATTTCCCCGCCAGAATCTTTCGGAGACGAGCGCCGCCATGGCAGCACAGTACAGCTTCGTCATGAAGAACATGACCAAGACCTTCCCGGGCGCGCCCAAGCCCGTGCTCAACAACATCAACCTGCAATTCTATCCGGACGCGAAGATCGCGATCATCGGCCCGAACGGCTCGGGCAAGTCGACCCTGATGAAGATCATGGCCGGCCGCGACACCGAGTTTCAGGGCGAGGCCTGGCCGGGCGAGGGGATCCGGGTCGGTTATCTGGAGCAGGAGCCGCAGCTCGACCCGAGCAAGACGGTGAAAGAGAACGTCATGGACGGCGTTCGGCCGATCGCCGACATGATGGATCGCTTCAACGAGATCTCGACGATCATGGCCGATCCGCCGGCCGACGCCGATTTCGACGCGCTGATGACCGAGATGGGCGAGCTCCAGGAGAAGATCGATGCCGTCGACGGGTGGACGCTCGACAATCAGCTCGAGATCGCGATGGACGCGCTGCGCTGCCCGCCGGGCGATGCCTCGGTGGAGAATCTGTCGGGCGGCGAGCGGCGCCGGGTGGCGCTGACCCGGCTGCTGCTCGAGAAGCCCGAGATCCTGCTGCTCGACGAGCCGACCAACCACCTCGACGCCGAGAGCGTCCAGTGGCTCGAGAAGCATTTGGTCGATTACGCCGGCAACGTCATCCTCGTCACCCACGACCGCTATTTCCTCGACAATGTCGTGAACTGGGTGCTCGAGCTCGATCGCGGCCGCTATTACATCTACGAGAGCAATTACTCGGGCTCTCTCGAGAAAAAGGCCAAGCGCCTCGAGCAGGAGGAGCGCGAGGAGGAAGGCCGCCAGAAAGCGATTCAGGAGGAGCTCGACTGGATCCGGCGTACGCCCAAGGCCCGCCAGTCCAAGTCCAAGGCGCGTATCCGCGCGTTCGACGAGCTGGTGGAGGCGCAGGAGAATCGCTCGCCGACCAAGGCGCAGATCCTCATCCAGGTCCCGGAACGGCTCGGCGGCACGGTGATCGAGGCGAAGGGCCTGACCAAGGCTTATGGCGACAAATTGCTGTTCGAAAATCTGGAATTCTCGCTTCCGCCGGGCGGCATCGTCGGCGTGATCGGCCCGAACGGCGCCGGCAAATCGACCCTGTTCAAGCTGATCACCGGCCAGGAGCAGCCGGACGCGGGCACGATCCGCATCGGCGAGACCGTCCATCTCGGCTATGTCGACCAGAGCCGCGACGCGCTCGATCCCAAGAAGAACGTCTGGGAGGAAGTCTCGGGCGGGCTCGACATCTTCAAGCTCGGCAAGCACGAGGTCGCGACCCGCGCCTATGTCGGCGCGTTCAACTTTCGCGGCTCCGATCAGCAGAAGAAGGTCGGCCAGCTCTCCGGCGGTGAGCGCAACCGCGTCCACATGGCGAAGATGCTGAAGGATGGCGGCAACGTCCTTTTGCTCGACGAGCCGACCAACGACCTCGACGTCGAGACCCTGCGCGCGCTCGAGGATGCGCTGGAGAATTTCGCCGGCTGCGCCGTGGTGATCAGCCACGACCGCTTCTTCCTCGATCGCCTGGCGACCCACATCCTGGCGTTCGAGGGCGACAGCCACGTCGAATGGTTCGAAGGCAATTTCGAAGCCTATGAGGAGGACAAGCGCCGTCGCATGGGCCCGGAAGCGGACCGGCCGCACCGGATGACCTATCGCAAGCTGACCCGCTGAGCCGGGCCGGGGCACGCCGATCGCGTGCCCCGCCCGCTGCGCACCCGGTGCGTGTCGCGGGATCGGGAACGTCCCGGCGGTGTTGAACTCGACGCATCTTGCGGAGTGTCGACATGGCCAGCACGTCTTCCAGCCACGTCCGGATGATCTTCGTCACCGGGCTCCAGAACGTTCACGCCGTCGAGCAGCAGGCGCTCTCGCTTCTCGACCGCCAGCTCGACCGGCTCGTGCATTACCCGGAGATCTCCGAGCGGCTGCGGGCGCACCGGATCGAAACCGAGAGTCAGATCCGACGCCTCGACGACATCCTCGCTTCCCTCGGCGAGCAGGGATCGAGCCTGAAGGACATGGCCTTGTCCTTTCTCGGCAATCTTGCCGCGATGGGGCACGTCATGGCGGCGGACGAAGTGCTCAAGAACCACTTCGTCAACGCCGCTTTCGAGAATTACGAGATCGCGAGCTACACCTCGCTGATCGCGCTGGGCGAGGCCGGATCCTTCCCCACCGCGACGGCCCTGCTGCGCGAGACGCTGCAGGAGGAGATCGCGATGGCGGCCTGGGTCCAGGACAGCCTGCCGGACCTCACTCGCAAATATGTCTCGCGTCGCGCAAGCGGCGTCTCCGCGGGTCATTGACCGGCATGGTTTGGCCGGCACCCGACGGAGGCTGGCCGGTGCGCACAAGAGGCTGGCACTTGGCCGAATTCTGCGGCAGAAAGAACTGATGGCCGCGCACCGCAGTCTCTACAACATCCTCAACGTCTCGCCCGATGCCGAGCCGGTGGTGATCGAGGCAGCCTATCGCGCGCTGATGAAGAAGTACCATCCCGACCAGGGAGGCGGGGATCACGCCGCCGATGCCGCCGAGATCAACGCCGCGTTCGCGACTCTTCGCGAGCCCGAGCGCCGCGCGGCCTACGACCGGCGGGAGTGGGAGCGGCAGCAGGAAATGCTGCTCGCGCGCTACGCACCGGCGGAGATCGCCCAGCACCACACCGGGATCTTCGGCTGGACCGGCTGGGCGACCGCGGCGGTGCTCGGCGGCGTAATGCTGGTCACCGTCGGACCCAGCAAGCAGGCCTCACCCGCCTTGCAGGCGGCCGTGCAGACCGCCGCAGCGGAGATCGGCGCGCCGACGCCCGGGTTCGGCGCCGACGAGGCGGAGGAGATCTTCTTCACCCCTGCGGCGGTCGTGCGCAACGAAGCGCCAGCGCCTGTAGCCGAGGCGCCGGCAGCTGTCGCACTGCCGCCGGCCGGTGCAACGCAGCGCCCGGCGCAGACCGGCTCGGCCGCGACGAAGCCGCACCGTTCGAAACGGCCGACCCAGCGGAGCGCCCCCAGTGAGGAGCGCGAGTTCCTGGAGCGTCAGGGCTACATCTACTGACCCGGCGCCGTGCGGCGCGGAACAGGCATTTCGGCCAGGCCCGGCGTGCGGGGGAGCGAGCCCGTGCGGGGTGTCAGCTGCGCGGCCTGGTGCAGGGAACCCGGCATGGTCCCGGCGGTGCCTTGGGCTGCGCCTCGGCCTCAGTCCGCGGCCCGGTGCCCTCGATCGCCTGCTCGACTCGTGCGGCTAGATCCTTGTGGCTGCGCTGATAGCCCATCGCCTCGAGGCAATCGTAGGCGTTGTAGAGGGCGGCGACCGGATCCATCCAATATTTGCGGCTCGCGTGATCGGTGCACTGGTCGATATCGACCTGCATCTCCGCCACGCTCTTCGTCGGGTGCGTGACCTGCGCCGTGCAGCCCGCGAGAACGGCCATCATCAGAAGCGCCGGCAGCTTCATCGTCGTCCTCTCCATCGCGCCGTTGTGGCACCCAAAGGCGCGGCTTTGCAACCGCCGCACCTTCACAAAGGCACGCGCCCGTGGTTGAGTCGCCGCAACGAATGAGGGGAGAGGGAGCGGGGTGAAGAACTGGAACGCGAAAAAGGCGGTGCTCGCCGATGACGAGCTCGCGCCCGAGCACCGCCTGACGCGCAGCCTCGGCTGGCCGCACCTCGTCGCCCTCGGCGTCGGGGCGATCGTCGGCACCGGCATTCTCACCCTGATCGGCGTGGGCGCCGACAAGGCCGGTCCATCGGTGATCCTCTCCTTCGCGATCGCGGGCCTGATCTGCGCCTGCGCCGCGCTCGCTTATGCCGAGATGGCGACGATGATCCCGGCGTCCGGCAGCGCCTACACCTATTCCTACGTCGTGATTGGCGAGCTGATCGCCTGGATCGTCGGCTGGAGCCTGATTCTCGAATATTCGCTGGTGGTGAGCGCGGTCGCCGTCGGCTGGTCCGGCTATGCCTCGGGCTTCCTCTCCGGAACTGCCTTCGCCATCCCCGATGTCCTCGCCAACGGACCCGAACTCGGCGGCCTCGTCAATCTCCCCGCCGTGTTCATCATCGCCGTCGTCGCCGGGCTGCTCATCTACGGCACGCGCGAGAGCGCGACGCTCAATGCCCTGCTGGTGGTGGTGAAGGTCATCGCCCTGATCGTCTTCGTCGCGGTGACCCTGCCGTATTTCGATCCGGCCAATTTCGATCCGTTCATGCCCCACGGCTTCCCGAAGCAGGTGTCGCCCGACGGTGTCGAGCGCGGCGTGATGGCGGCTGCCGCGATCATCTTCTTCGCTTTCTACGGCTTCGACGCGATCGCGACCGCGGCAGAGGAGGCGCGCAATCCGGGCCGAGACCTCGCGATCGGCATCGTCGGCTCAATGCTGGCGTGCGTGCTCATCTACATGGCGGTCGCCGCGGCCGCGATCGGCGCCATTTCCTACACCCGCTTCGCCAACAGCCCCGAGCCGCTGGCGCTGATCCTGCGCGAGCTCGGCCAGATTGGGGCGGCGCGCTATCTCGCCGCCTCCGCGGTGATCGCCCTGCCGACCGTGATCCTCGCCTTCTTCTACGGTCAGAGCCGGATCTTCTTCGTGATGGCCCGCGACCGGCTGCTGCCGGCCGGCCTTGCCCGTGTCTCGAAACGCGGCACGCCGGTGCGGATCACCCTGTTCACGGCGGTGATCGTCGGGCTGATCGCCGGCATCTTCCCGCTCGCCGAAATCGCCGCGCTGGCCAACGCCGGGACGCTGGCGGCATTCGTCGCCGTCTCGGTCTGCATGCTGATCATGCGCAGGCGCGCGCCCGACGCACCGCGCAAGTTCCGCACGCCGCTGCCGTGGGTGGTCGGTCTCGGCGCGATCGGAGGATGTCTGTACCTGTTCGCGAGCCTCCCCGCGAAGACCCAGCTCTATTTCCTGCTCTGGAACGCCGGCGGTATCGTCTTCTACCTGCTCTACGGCGCCCGGAGGAGTGTCGCCGGGGCAGGCGCCCCGGCGCGGTGAGGGGTCGCCGAGGCGGTCAGGCCGCGGAGAAGCGCCCGCTTTCCTCGTCGAGCAGATAGAGGATGCCGTCGCTGATCGCGAAGAAGGCGCCGCGCAGCTTCAGGCGGCCGTCCGCCTCGCGCTCGCTGACCCAAGGGACGGTGCGCAAATTGTCGAGCGACACCTTCACGCCTTCCATCTCCATCGCCTGGAAGGCCTTGCGGTCGAGCTCGCCGCCGTGCTCTTGCCGCACCCGGTCCCGGGCGGGCTCGAGGAGCTGGATCCAGTCGGCGATATAATGGCCGGCGCCATGCGGGGCGTCGTCGAACTGGCCGGTGAGGGCCGCCGCGCAGCCGCCGCAGAAGCCGTGACCCATCACGATCACTTCCTCGACCTGCAGCTGGGTGACGGCGAACTCGAGCGCGGCCGAGACGCCGTGGTGACAGCCGCCCAGCTCCATCGGCGGGACGAGGGCGGCGACGTTGCGGACCACGAACATCTCGCCCGGTCGCGCATCGAAGATCTGCGCGGGATCGACCCGGCTGTCGGAGCAGGCGATCACCATCACCTTGGGGCTCTGGCCGACGGCGAGCTCCGACCAGCGGTCGCGTTCGCGACTCCAGCCGGTACCCCGGAATCGCCTGTAGCCATCGATCAGCGCGTCGAAGTCGGTCATGGTCTCTCCTCTCGCCGCGCGACTAGCCGGGGGAGGGAAGGGGTGGCAAGTGGCCGTCGCACTCGCTATCTGCGCGCCATGACCGACGCCGCCTCGCCCATCGCCTCCCCCTTGCCGCTCGCGCCGAAGGCCGAGGGCCGCCAGCGCAAGCCCGACTGGATACGGGTGAAGGCGCCGACCAGCGTCGGCTTCTCCGAGACGCGCAAGCTGATGCGCAGCCTCAACCTCGCGACCGTCTGCGAGGAAGCGGCCTGTCCGAACATCGGCGAGTGCTGGACCAAGAAGCACGCCACGGTGATGATCCTCGGCGACACCTGCACGCGGGCCTGCGCCTTCTGCAACGTGAAGACCGGCATGCCGCGGGCGGTGGATCCGCTCGAGCCGGAGCATGTCGCCACCGCGGCCGCCGAGCTCGGGCTCGAGCACATCGTCATCACCTCGGTCGACCGCGACGATCTTCCGGACGGCGGCGCGAAGCAGTTCGTGCGGGTGATCGAGGCGCTCCGGCGAAATACGCCGTCGACCACGATCGAGATCCTGACGCCCGATTTCCGCAACAAGCCCGAGGCCTCGGTCGAGGCGATCGTCGCGGCGCGGCCGGACGTCTACAACCACAATCTCGAGACCGTCCCGCGCCTCTACCCGACCATCCGCCCCGGCGCGCGTTATTACGCGTCGCTGCGCCTGCTCGAGAGCGTCAAGCGGCACGATCCGACGATCTTCACCAAGTCAGGGCTGATGACGGGGCTGGGCGAGCAGAGGCTCGAGGTGCACCAGGTGATGGACGACATGCGCTCCGCCGATGTCGATTTCCTGACCATGGGCCAGTATCTCCAGCCGACCCCGCGCCATGCGAAGGTGGAGGAGTTCGTCACGCCCCAGGCGTTCGCGGCCTATGCGGCCATCGCCCGCGCCAAGGGCTTCCTGCTGGTCGCCGCTTCGCCGCTCACCCGGTCGAGCTATCATGCGGGCGACGACTTCGCGAAGATGAAGGCGGCGCGCGAAGCAAAGCTGGCCGCGGGGCGTTAAACCCGGCGATGCCGCGCCATACCGAAACCCGACACCTTCCCTATCGGCCGGACCAGATGTTCGATCTGGTGGCCGACGTGAAGCGCTACCCCGAATTCCTGCCCTGGGTCGCGGCGACGCGGATCCGGAGCGACAGCGAGACGATGATGGTCGCCGACCTGGTCGTCGGCTTCAAGGCGATCAAGGAGAGCTTCACCTCCCGCGTCCACAAGCAGCGCCCAAGCGAGATCAAGATCGACTATGTCGAGGGTCCGCTGAAGTACCTCCACAACAACTGGCATTTCACCCCGGACGCGGACGGCGGGACGAAGATCGACTTCTGCGTCGATTTCGCCTTCCGCTCGCGGCTCTTCGAGAGCCTCGCCGGTCAGATGTTCGATCGGGCGTTGCGGCGGATGATCGGCGCGTTCGAGGAGCGCGCCCACAATCTCTACGGGGCGGGCGGAGAGGAATCGGCCGCCGGGGAGACCGGCATCAGCAGCTCGAGCGCGCAGAGCGCCGCCTGAAGGCGGATGCCGCCGCGGCCGAGGTCGCCGAACTGCCGCGTATCGGCGATGATCTCTTTGGGATCGGCACCGCGCCGCGCACGGGCGAAAACCACCGTTCCGACCGGTTTGCGGTCGCTTCCGCCGCCCGGGCCGGCGATGCCGGTGATGGCGACGGCGGAATCCGCCCGGCTGCGCTGGAGCGCGCCCTGCGCCATTGCCCAGGCGGTGGCGATCGACACCGCTCCGAACGTGTCGAGCACGTCCTCGCTGACACCGAGAAGGTCCATCTTCGCTTCGTTCGAATAGGTGACGAAACCGGCCTCGAAGACGTCCGAGGCGCCCGGGATCTCGGTCAGCGCGGCGGCGGCGAGGCCGCCGGTGCAGCTCTCCGCGAGGGCGATGCGCTTGCCGCGGGCGCGATTGGCGTCGATCACCCTGCGCGCCGCCTCGAGCAGCTGCGGCGGCAACACGAAGTCCTGGGGATCGCTCATATCTCCTGGGCCGCACAGATCTGGAACGGCGGCTTCTTGCCGCGGCGCATTCCCTCCCGGAACAGGACGCCGAGCAGCCCGACCAGGTTCTCGGCCGGCAGCGGCGCGAGCAGGGAGGCGACCTCGTCGATCCGCGAGCAATCCCCCGGCGTCACCTTGGTGACGAGCTGCGCGCGGAGCATGTCGTTGAGCATGCTGCCGAGCGTCTCCCCGCTGACGCCCTTCGGGAGCTTGGTGCCGCTGAGGCGCGCAAGCGCCGCGACCGCCGTCGGCTCGTGCCGCGCCCGGTCACGCGCGACGCCGTCCGCCATGCGCCGCGCGCCGTTCAGGAGGTAGGCATCGGAGGGCAGGTGCGCGGCACAGCGGTCCGCGGCGCCGTAGACCACGGACGGGAGGACGAAGAGCGCCATCGACTTGAACTCGGCGTCCGTCACGCACGGAGGCTCGGCGGCGGCGGCAGTGGTCGCATTGGCCACCAGTGCAAGAGCGATGATCGACTTCAAGAGAGTTCCTCCGGCAGGCTCACGGTCGCGACGGCCTGCGCCGCTATGCCTTCGCCCCGTCCGGTGAAGCCCAGCCGCTCGGTCGTCGTGGCCTTGATGCTAGTCCGCGCGAGCGGCACCCGCAACAAGGCTGCGAGCGAGGCGCGCATCGCGTCGCGCCAGGGACCGATCTTCGGTGCCTCGCAGATGATCGTGACGTCGACATGGTCGATCCGCCCGCCGCGCGCGGCGACCAGGCCGCAGGCATGCTCGACGAAGCGCGACGAGGCCGCGCCGCGCCATTGCGGGTCGGACGGGGGAAAGTGCTGACCGATGTCGCCCTCGCCGATCGCGCCGAGCAGCGCGTCGGTGACCGCGTGAAGGACCACGTCGGCATCGCTATGGCCCTTCAGCGCCTTGCCGTGCGGGATCCGGATTCCGCCCATCCAAATCCCATCGCCGGGGGCGAAGGCATGAACGTCGAACCCCAGGCCGGTCCGGCTGACCATCGCCCGGGCGCTTCCGGTTTCGGCCCGCACGAAATCCTCCTCATAGGTCAGCTTCTCGAGCGCCCGGTCACCGGGGACCGTTTCGATCGCGACGCCGGCCGCGCGGGCGATCTGGGCATCGTCGGTGGCGGCGCCGCCGGTCCAGCGGCGGTGCGCAGCGAGAATATCGGAGAAGCGAAAGGCTTGGGGAGTCTGCACCCGCACCAGCCCGTCGCGGGAGACCGTCTCTCCAAGAAAGGCGTCCGCCCGCGCGAGCGTGTCGACCACGGGGAGCACCGGCACTGCGCCGCCCGACCGATCGGCCGCGGCGGCGACGCTTTCGATGATGTGCGCCGGCAGGAAGGGGCGGGCCGCGTCGTGGATCAGGACGATCTCGCACCCGCCCTCGGCAGCGATCGCCTCAAGGCCGTTGCGGACCGAGACGTACCGCTCGGCGCCGCCCTCGATCGGAGCCGGAAGCGCAAGCGCGCCGGCCGCTTCCTCGAACAAGGCTCGCTGTCCCGGCCCGATGACTACCCGGATCTCGCCGATCAGCGGGTGGCGCATACGCTCCACGGCGTGGGCGAGCAGCGTCTTCCCCGCCACCTTGCGATATTGCTTCGGTACGACGCCGCCGGCGCGCGACCCGCTTCCGGCCGCCACCAGCAATGCGACAATCCTCGGCGGCGTCTCGGTTCCAGAACTCATCGACGGGTGACTAGCCGAGGCAAACCTTGCCCGCCAGCGCCTTTGCCACTATCTCGCGGGCTCCCATGCCGAAGCTGTCGCCCATCTCGATCGGTCCCGTGCGGATCGAAACGCCGGTCATCCTGGCGCCCCTGACGGGCGTCACCGACCGGCCGTTTCGCAAGATGGTGAAGCGCTACGGCGCCGGCCTCACCGTCACCGAGATGATCGCCAGCCAGGCGATGATCCGCGAGACCCGCCAGTCGCTGCAGAAGGCCGCCTGGGATCCGATCGAGGATCCGGTCTCGATGCAGCTTGCCGGCTGCTCGCCGGCAGAGATGGCGGAAGCGGCGAAGCTCAACGAGGACCGCGGCGCCGCGATCATCGACATCAACATGGGCTGCCCGGTCAAGAAGGTGGTCAATGGCGAGGCCGGATCGGCGCTGATGCGCGACTTGAAGCTTGCCGCGTCGATCATCGAGGCGACCGTCAAGGCGGTGAAGGTGCCGGTGACGCTGAAGATGCGGATGGGGTGGGATCATTCCAGCCTCAACGCGCCCGAGCTCGCCCGCATCGCAGAGGACCTCGGCGTCAGGATGATCACCGTCCACGGCCGAACCCGCAACCAGCTCTACAAGGGCGCGGCGGATTGGGCCTTCGTGCGCCGGGTGAAGGATGCCGTCTCGCTCCCGGTGATCGTCAACGGCGACATCTGCACCGTCGAGGACGTGGAGGGCGCGCTGGCGCTGTCCGGCGCCGATGGGGTGATGATCGGCCGCGGCACCTACGGGCGGCCGTGGCTGCTCCGCCAGGTGATGCACTGGCTCGAGACCGGGGAGCGTCTCGCCGATCCGTCGGTCGACGAGCAGTTCGATGTGATCTGCGAGCAGTATCGCGAGATGCAGGAGCATTACGGGCCGGTGATCGGCGTCAACGTCGCGCGCAAGCACATCGGCTGGTACACGCGAGGCTTCCACGGTTCGGCCGAATTCCGGAACGCCTTCAACAAGGAGGCCGATCCGAAGAAGGCCCTGGCCATGCTCGGCGAATTCTACGCGCCCTGGCTCAGCAAGGCGGCCGCCTGACCGACCGCAGCGGCCAACGCGTGCACAGGCGCGGCGGAGCGAGTCCGAAGCACGCATATACTGTGTTCTTTTTGCCACATTGTTGTGTTAGCCCTTGCGGGTGAACGCCGAAGCGCCAGTTGCGATCGAGACGAGGCCTCGTTGGCGCCGCCGCCTGTCGGTCACGCTGAACCGCCGCATCCTTCCCCTCGTCGAGCTGCTCACCGTCATCGCGCTGATCGGCATCGCGACGATCAGCTACTTCATCGTCACGGAAAGCGGGCGGCCGCAGGCGTTCCTGACGCCGCCGCTGGTCGCCGGCCTGCTGGTCGCAAATCTGGTGCCGGCGATGGCGCTGATGGTGCTGGTCGCGCGGCGAGTCGCGATGCGCCGTGCGGCGCGGTCTCCAATCGGGGGGAGGGGACGGCTCCACGTCCGCCTCGTCGCGATCTTCTCCCTGATCGCCGCAGTGACGACGCTCATGGTGGTCGTCTTCGCCTCGTTGCTCTTCCAGCTTGGCGTGCAGTTCTGGTTTTCGGACCGTGCCAAGACCGTCCTCGAGAACGCCGATCGCGTCGCCCAGATCTACGCCCAGGAAAACAAGGAGCGGATCGAGCGGGACGTCACCGCAATGGGCCCCGACGTCGTCGCCACCGTCAACGAGGTGGGGCTCGAGAGCCCGTTGTTCGCGGAGTTCCTTTTCCAGCAGGTCGTCTTTCGCGACCTCACGGAAGCGGCGATCATCAACGTGGGCGGGCAGGGCCGGCTCAACATGATCGCCAGCGTCAACCTCGACGCCCGGCCGCTCGACAAACGGGTCACGGCGAGGGTGCTGAGCTCGCTGCGCGAGGGCGAGGCCCAGGTGATCAGCGATGCCGGGGACCGGGTCGAGGCGGTGATCCGACTGGATCCGCAGGCGGAGGTCTATCTTTACGTCTCGCGCCGGGTGAATCCGTCGGCGCTGCGCCAGATCCAGGAAGCTCGGACTGCCGCGAGCGAATATCAGCGGACGCTCACCCGCGCCCCGACGCTGCAGTTCCGATTCAACGCGCTGATGCTGCTCGTCTCGCTGCTGATCGTCGCCGTATCGATCTGGATCGCGCTGACGCTGGCCGATCGCCTGGTGCGGCCGGTCGGGCAGCTGGTCGACGCGGCCCGGCGCATCACCGCCGGCGATCTTTCCGCGCGGGTCCCAGTGGCGGCCGTGCGCGACGAGGTCGGTACGCTCGGCAATGCGTTCAACCGGATGACCCGGCGCCTCGAGGAGCAGACCGGCGCCCTGGTCGCCGCCAACCAGCAGCTCGACAGCCGCCGACTGCTGATCGAAGCGGTGCTCTCGGGGGTCAGCGCCGGCATCCTCTCGATCGACCAGCATCGCGTGGTCCAGCTGATCAACAGCTCGGCCGAGGCGTTGCTCAAGATCCGCAAGGAAGACGCGGTCGGCCGCCGGCTCGCCGATCTCGCCCCGGAGCTGGACCGGCATCTCGACAGCGACGGCCGCGAGGACATCATCCAGTTCGCCAGCGGGGGCGAGCCGCGGACGCTGGCGGTGAAGACGGTGCGCGTCGGCGATGGCCACGTGCTGACCTTTGACGACATCACCGAGCAGCTGCTCGACCAGAGGCGTGCCGCCTGGTCGGACGTGGCGCGGCGCATCGCCCATGAGATCAAGAACCCGCTGACCCCGATCCAGCTCGCCGCCGAGCGCCTGCAGCGGCGCTACGGCAGCGAGGTGACCTCCGACCCGGCGACGTTCCAGCAGCTGACCGGAACCATCGTCCGGCAGGTCGGCGACCTGCGGCGGATGGTCGACGAATTCTCGTCCTTCGCGCGCATGCCCAAGCCGGTCTTCCGCGAGGAAGCGGTGACCGAGATCGCCCGCCACGCGCTGTTCCTGCACGAGGTGGCGCATCCCGACATCCGCTTCACCCTCGATGCGCCCGAGCCTTCGCCGCTGCTCGTCTGCGATCGCCGCCAGCTCGGCCAGGCGCTGACCAACATCGTCAAGAATGCCGTCGAGGCCATCCAGCAGAAGCGCGAGGAAGGACGCAAGGACGAGGACGACGCCATCGAGATGATCATCCGGACCGAGGCGGCGCGCCTCTGCCTGGACGTTCGCGACACCGGCGTCGGCCTGCCCGCCGAGCGCGGCCGCCTGACCGAGCCGTATATGACGACGCGGGTGAAAGGGACCGGCCTCGGCCTCGCCATCGTCAAGAAGATCGTCGAGGAACATTTCGGAAGCATCTCCTTCGAGGATGCTCCCGGCGGCGGCACGCTCGTCCGCCTGGTCTTCGACTCCGAGACGCTCGCCCGGCTGGACGGGACGGACATTAGCGACGACATCAGAGACAAAGCGGTGAACGGTTAGAGAAATGGCCCTCGACATACTCGTAGTCGACGACGAACAGGATATCAGGGATCTCGTCTCCGGGGTTCTGGAGGACGAAGGCTATGCGGCGCGCACCGCCGCGAACAGCAGCGAGGCGCTTGCAGCCCTCGCCGAGCGGCGCCCGTCGCTGGTGCTGCTCGACGTCTGGCTGCAGGGCTCGAAGCTCGACGGACTGCAATTGCTCGAGGAGATCAAGCGCCGCGATCCGACGCTTCCGGTGCTGATGATCTCCGGGCACGGCAATCTCGACACCGCGGTCGCCGCGATCCGCCAGGGTGCGGTCGATTTCATCGAAAAGCCGTTCGAGGCCGGCCATCTGCTCCACCTCGTCGCGCGGGCGACCGAGACCGACCGCCTGCGCCGCGAGAATGCGACACTGCGTGCCCAGATTGGCCAGGAGACCGAGCTGACCGGATCGAGCATCGCGATCAATGCCGTGCGTGCGACCCTGAAAAGGGTGGCGGGGACCGGCAGCAGGGTGCTGATCACCGGGCCCGCCGGCGTCGGCAAGGAAGTCGCCGCCCGGCTGCTCCACGCCTGGAGTAACCGCGCCCAGGGCCCCTTCATCGTCGTCAGCGCGGCGCGGATGACCCCGGAGCGGGTCGAGGAGGAGTTGTTCGGGGTCGAGGAAGGGGGCGAGCTGGCGCGGCCGGGCCTGCTCGAGCAGGCGCATGGCGGGACCTTGTTCCTCGACGAAATCGCCGACATGCCGCTTCCCGCGCAGGCCAAGATCCTGCGCGTGCTGACCGATCAGAGCTTCACCCGGGTCAGCGGGCAGCGGATGGTCAAGGTCGACATGCGGGTAGTCTCCTCGACCGCGCGCAACCTTTCCGAGGAGATCGCCGCCGGCCGTTTCCGCGAGGACCTCTTCTATCGGCTGAACGTCGTGCCGGTGCACCTTCCCGCGCTGGCCGAACGGCGCGAGGACATTCCGGAGCTGGTCGGCCATTTCGCTGCACGCTACGCCGCCGAGCAGCGGCTGCAGACGCCGAACCTTTCGGCGGACGCGATCGCGGCGCTCCAGGCCTATGACTGGCCGGGCAACGTCCGCCAGCTGCGCAACGTGATCGAGCGGACGATCATCCTCGCGCCGGGTGCGCGGGTCGGCTCGATCGAGATCGACATGCTGCCGCCCGAGATCCTCAACGAGCAGGCGAGCCTCAGCCCCGGCGAGGCGGTGAAGGCGATCATGGGAACGCCGCTGCGCGAGGCCCGCGAGACGTTCGAGCGCGAATATCTGAAGGTGCAGATCCGCCGCTTCTCCGGCAACATCTCGCGCACCGCCACGTTCATCGGCATGGAGCGCTCGGCCCTGCACCGCAAGCTGAAGGCGCTGGGCATCGCCGACACGCGCGGCGAGGAGAACGATTGAGGATTGTGGCTGCCGAAGCCCGCCCGTGATATTGACAGGGACGCTTCCAGCCCCAGTTAGACAGACGCCGCCAGCCGGCGCCGCCCGCGGGCTCGTCCCGCCAATAAGGAGAGTGGGTAATGGCCGAGAAGGTCAATAACCTCCAGGACATGTTCCTCAACAGCCTCAGGCGCTCGAAGACGCCCGTCACCATGTTCCTGGTGAAGGGCGTGAAGCTCCAGGGCATCATCACCTGGTTCGACAATTTCTCGGTGCTGCTCCGTCGCGACGGCCAGGCGCAGCTCGTCTACAAGCACGCGATCTCGACGATCATGCCGTCGCATCAGCTCGACCTTTCGGAGATCGAGCGGGCGTTCGACGAGCAGGCGGAGCGCCGCAAGCCGACGCTGCTCCAGGAGGTCTTCCTCGGCGCCGTCCGGCGCGCCCGCGAGCCGGTGACCATGTTCCTGGTGAACGGCGTCATGCTCCAGGGCGAGATCGTCGCCTTCGACCTGTTCTGCATGCTCCTCCAGCGGGACGGACTGAGCCAGCTCGTCTACAAGCACGCCGTATCCACGGTTCAGCCCGAGCGTCCGGTGAGCTTCATCGACCAGGAAGACGAGGAGTCGGCAGCCTGAGCGTCTTCAATCGTGATGCCGACGCCGATTATGCGCGCGGCGCCCGGGCCGTGGTCGCGCTCCCGGACCTTGGCGGACATGACAATCCGCGCGACGTCGAGGCGCGTCTCGACGAGGCGGCGGGCCTGGCCGAGGCGATCGGCATCGATGTCGTCGACAAGCTGCACTTCAAGATCCGCGGCGCCCGCCCGGCCACGTTGTTCGGCAAGGGCCAGGTCGAGCGCATCGCCGGCGTGCTGGAGAGCGAGGGCGCCGAGCTGCTGATCGTCGACGCGCCGATCACGCCGATCCAGCAGAAGAACCTCGAGACCGGCACCAAGGCCAAGGTGATCGACCGCACCGGACTGATCCTCGAGATCTTCGGGGAGCGCGCGGCGACCGCCGAGGGGCGGCTGCAGGTCGAGCTCGCCCATCTCGACTATCAGGCGGGACGGCTGGTGCGGAGCTGGACCCACCTCGAGCGCCAGCGCGGCGGCTTCGGCTTTCTCGGCGGCCCCGGCGAGACGCAGATCGAGGCGGACCGCCGCCTGATCCGCGATCGCATGGCCAAGCTCAAGAAGGAGCTCGAGCAGGTGACGCGAACGCGCAGCCTGCACCGCGCCCGGCGGCAGCGGGCGCCCTGGCCGGTGATCGCGCTGGTCGGCTACACCAACGCCGGCAAGTCGACCCTGTTCAACCGGGTCACCAATGCCGACGTGATGGCCGAGAACCTGCTGTTCGCGACGCTCGACCCGACGATGCGCGAAATCCCGCTGCCCGGCTTCGACAAGGCGATCCTCAGCGACACGGTCGGCTTCATCTCGGAGCTTCCCACCCAGCTCGTCGCCGCTTTCCGGGCGACGTTGGAGGAGGTGATCTCGGCCGATCTGATCATCCACGTGCGGGACATCTCCCACCCCGACAGCGATGCGCAGCGCGAGGACGTCGAGGCGGTGCTGACCGAGATCGGCGCCCGCAGGGAAGGGGGCGCGCCGCTGATCGAGGCGTGGACCAAGATCGACACGCTCGGCGAGGAGGACGCCGCCCGGGTGCGGGCGGAGGCCGCGCGCCGCGAGGACGTGGTCGTGATCTCGGCCCTGACCGGCGATGGCGTCGCCGGGCTGCTCGACTGCGCCGGCGGCTGCCTGCGCAAGGGCGCCAAGGTTCGCCAGATCGTCCTCGACGCGACCGACGGGGAAGGGATCGCGTGGCTGTATGCCAATGGCGAGGTGGTCGGCCAGCGGAGCGAGGGACTTCAGACCGAATATGAAGTCCGTCTCTCCGACGCCGATTGGGCGCGCTTCCAGGCGCGGCAAGCTGCGGGCTGACGAAGGGTTCACGAAGCCAGGTCCCGCGCGCTAGAATTTCTTCCTGAGCTCGAACTCGAGGCTGCGGCCCACCGGGTCCCGATAGCCGGGTTGGTAGCTGAGCGGGGTGACGGCGAAGCGGTCCTCCACCCGCTCGCGCGCGGCGGTGAGGTTGAGCAGGGTCAGGCTGAGACGCGTGCCCTTCAGCCAGCTCGAGCGGGGCGCCAGCCGCTCGCCCTGGATCCAGCCTCGGAAGCTGAACACGGTCAGCGGGTAGAAGCGGAGCGTGTTGGCGATGCTGCCGCTCGCCTCGATCAGGCTGGCACCGCGTGACTGGACCGAGGCGCGGACGCCGAGCCCACGCTCGGCATAGCCGAGGCTGGCGTCGAAGCGGTGGCGGGGCTGACCGAGGTTGCCGAAGCCGATCGCGTCGGACGAGAGCAGGTCGATCGGCGGACCGCCCGCCCGAATCGTCAGCGCACTGTCGAGCAGCCAGAGGTGAGATGCGCTGAGCTGCAGCCGAGGCCGGACACTGGCCACATTGGCGCCCGGGCGGGATGCCTCCTCCTCGTCCTCGGCCAGCCGAGTGTCGCGCGCCGCCCGCCGTCCGAGCGGGAGCGTGAGCACGATTCCGGTGCGCAGCTGGCGATCGGTCCTCCTCGCCAGCGAGACCGGCCGCGCGTCGACGGTGACGAGTCGCCCGCCGACGTCCCGGACGAAGCGCTCGGGGAAGGCCTGCATCGTCGCCAGGCTCGGCGAAGGCAGTTCGGACAGGAAGTTGCGGCTTCGTGTCTCGACATATTCGGCGTTGAGCCGCAGCGCGACCGCGCGCAGGGGCTTCAGATTGGCGGCGAAACGCCTGGTCTCGTCGCTCTGCCGGCGCAGCCCGGGGCTGCCGCCGGTGATCCAGACGACGTCGCTGGTCTCGCCGCGCGCCGGATCGAAGAGGCGCACGCCGGGAGTCTCGATCGGCGGCTCGTCGAGGCTGGTCACCGGCGGCGCGGTGCCGCTCCGGCTGACCGATCCGGTGAGACCGACCCAGGAGTCGGGCCGCCATTGCAGCGAGAGCGTGTAATTGGTGAAGTTGCCGAAGTCCGAGGCATGCTGACGGACGAATTCCGCGCTCGCCGAGAGGTCCCCAATCCCTGCCAGCACGTTGGCCGCGCGGCTGGCGATCGGCACTTCGACCGCGGCGCTGAGGGTAGTGGCGGTCAGGATCGTGGGCGGAGGCCGGGGCGAGGCCGGAGGATCGCGCCGCGCAACGATCGTGTCGCGCGACGCCCCTGCGCCGAGGTTGAGCACCATCGGTCCGGCGGGGAGATCGGCGAGCGGACCAAAGGCGCTGAGCTGGCCAGACAGCGTCGTCACCGTCGATCCGGTGCGGACCACCCGCGGTCGTGCCGTCGCTGGCGGCAGGTGCTCGGTCGCCGTACTTCCGTGGACCGATCCATAAGCGCCGAACAGGCCGAGCTGCCACGCACCGGCCTGGGCATCGAGGCTGAGGTTGACGCTCGCCGACAGAATCCTGCCATGCTGGTCGAGCGGCGCCACGCCGGCGTCGCCCAGCCACGGACCGAGCCTGGCGTCCCGGTGGGAGAGCGAGGCCTTGGAGACGAGGGAGCCGGACAGCCACGAGGTCAGCCGGTCGACCGCGGACAGCGAGAGGTCGACCCTGTCCATGGCGGGCAGCAGGCTGCGATAGGCGCCGGCGCGGGCGACGGCCCCGATCGGCTGGACGATGTCGCGCTCGCTCTCGAGCAGCATGTCCTCGTCGCGGCCCTTCGCGACGATGGCTATGCGGCGCTCGCCGCGCAGATGGCTGTAGGTCAGGTCGGCGTTCCGCGCGCTCCAGCCGCCGCCGATCGGCACGCGCGTCGCGGCGCGCGCGACGACGAGGTCCAGCGCGCGCTTCAGCCGGATGTCGTAGACTCGCTGGCGTGCGCTCGCGCCGACCCCGACGCCGCTGCCGACCGGCAGCACGTCGATCCGGGCGATTGCTTCGGCGGGGAGGTCGGACACTCCGGCGAGTCCCGCGACCCTCCGTCCGTTGACCAGAAAGGCGGCGTCGCCCGCCGTTTCGCCCTCTTCGGCGGCGATCTCGGCAATGACCTCGCCGATCGAGCTCAGGCCATAGGCCTCGACCTCGGCGCTCTCCAGCGTCCGATCGGGCAGGCGCCACGACGGCGGCAGCCAGCCGGTGACGACGATCTCGGGTTGTTCCTGGGCCGGGAGGGGAGGCGCCGCGTCGGACAGGTTCGCATCGGCGAGCACCGGCTCGGCACGCGCCGGAGCGATGCACGCCAGCGCGAGCAGGCACGCCGCAGCCCGGGTCAGTGCGGAGCCGAGCCGGCGGGGCAGACGTCCGACCACCCCGCCGGCATCCGCGCGATCAGTGAACGTTGATGTTGCCTCGGATCACCTCTTCCATCGGGAAGTCGCCGTTGTTGACCAGCTGGCACGCGGCGGGATCGCCGGTGGTGTTGGGATCGCCGTCCCAGAAGAAGGCGCGGCTCAGCAGGTCATCCTTGCCGTTGTCCTCGACGGTGAAGAAGACCGCGTCGACCAGACTGGAATCGTTGGTGCGGCGGGTGAAGCCGCCGATCGTCACCGTACCGTCGTCGAGCTGCTTGGCGCAGGAGATGTCGATGTGGAGCTTGTACGGGCCCTTGCCGCTGTCGCCGCTGAAATTGCGGTTGATCAGAGTCGCCTGACCGCGGGCGGTTCCGTCCTGGTAGAGGACCGCGCTGACGGAGAAGGTGCGGCCGTCTTCGATCGTGCCCTGGCCCGAAACGCGGACGTCCCCTTTCTTCGCCGCCAACCCCGGCGTGGCAATCAGCACCAGTCCCAAGAGCCCTGCATACATCTTGCGCATGTCAAAGACCTCCTCATCCAAAGAGTGTCCGCAAATTAGCACCAAAGAAGGCGGGTCAATAGACTTTCCAATCCCGACCTGGGACAGGCCATTGTCGCGGCGGAAGAACCCGCCTGCTTCAATCCACTGCAGCGGGCTGTTGAATGACTCTTGCATCACTGGCCGATGCGAGACCGCGAGCGCGGCGGCTTTGCAGGGTTGTTTCCGGCACGGCGACTCGAAGACGGGCGAGTCGCGGCGCACCGCAGGTCCCAGGCCCAGGCCGTCGTTCGGCGTGCGTACGGCGCCGGGGCAAGGGCAGGTGGCGTCGCTCGGCGCCGCTGCGCTAAATGGCTCGGCCCGCCCGCATCAAAGCGCCTTCTTGGCCTGCTGCCAGAGCGCTTCAAGACCTTCCAAGTCCATTTCCTTCAATGACTTGTCAGCGATTTCTTCAACCTTTCTGAAGCGCTGCTCGAAGCGGTCGGTGGCGCCGCGGAGGGCGGCTTCCGGGTCGATGCCGAGGTGTCGGGCGTAGTTCACGACCGAGAAGAGCAGATCTCCCAGCTCCGCCTCGCGTTCGGCGTCGGACGCGGCCGCCTCGATCTCGGCGATTTCCTCGTCGATCTTGGCGCGCGGGCCCGAGACGTCGGGCCAGTCGAAGCCGACCCGGGCAGCCCGGGCCTGGATCTTCTCGGCCCGTTTCAGGGCGGGGAGGGCGCGCGCCACATGGGCAAGGGCGCTACGGTCCTCGCGCACGCCGCGCTCGGCCGCCTTCAGCGCCTCCCAGCCCGGCGATTCGCCGGCGTCGCCGAAGATGTGCGGGTGACGGCGGATCATCTTGGCGCAGATTCCGGCGATGACGTCATCGATCGAGAAGGCGCCGCGCTCCTCGGCGATGCGGCTGTGATAGACGACCTGGAGCTGAAGATCGCCGAGCTCGTCCCTGAGATCGGCCATGTCGCCGCGAGCGATCGCGTCGGCGACCTCATAGGCCTCCTCGATCGTGTAGGGCGCGATCGTCTCGAACGTCTGCTCGCGATCCCAGGCGCAGCCATTCTCGGGATCGCGCAGCCTGCGCATGATCGCAACCAGCTCGCCGAGCGGGGAAGGGCGGGGGGCGAGGTCTGTCACGCGGCGGTCTCCATGACGGGGTGGTCGACAGGCTCTACAGCGATGCGGAGGCGGCGCCATCCCCTTCGCGCGTGGCGTCGCGGCGCCGCTTTGCCAATCAGCAGGGAAGCGCATTAAGCTGGGAGATCATGTCCGCGTCGCACGATCTCAAATATCCGCGCACCTATCATCTGCCATGCTCGCCGGGCCTGCAAAGCGACGACAAGCGCCTGCCGAGCATGGCGCCGTTCGTCGGCCGCAGGGTGATCGTGACGGAAAAGATGGATGGGGAGGGGACGACGCTCACCCCGATCAAGACCTATCCGCGCTCGCCGGACGGACGCTCGCATTCGTCGCGCGACTGGATCAAGGCCTATCATGCGCGCAAGGCGCACGACATACCGTCGGGCTGGCGGATCTCGGGCGAGTATCTCTACGCGCGCCACTCGCTCGCCTACACGCAGGCGCTAGGCAACGCCCTGCCGAGCTATTTCCTCGGCTTCGGCGTGTGGGATCCGGTGAACCGGCTTCTCGGCTGGGACGAGACCCTGGAGATGTTCGATCTGCTAGACATAATGCCGGTGCCGGTGCTTCATGACGGCCCGTATGAAGACGGCCTGATCGATCGGCTCGCAGCGGCGATCGACCCGCAGCGCCAGGAAGGCTTCGTCGTCCGCGTGGCAGATCCCATTCCCTATCCCGAGGGGCCGGGCAACGCGGGACGCTTCTTCACATCCGTTGCGAAGTACGTCCGCCGCGATCACGTCGCCACCGACAGCCACTGGATGGAGGGCCCGGTGGTGCCCAACGAATTGAAGGAGGGTGTGTCGTGCGTGCCGTGATTTTCGACATCGACGGGACGCTCGCCGACGTCTCCCACCGGCTGCACCATCTCGACGGAGAGAAGGACTGGAACGCCTTCTTCAAGGCCATGGCCGACGATGCGCCGGTCGAGCCGATCGCGCGGCTCGCCCGCATGCTCCGCCACAATGCCGAGGCGCGGCGGGACATCGACGCGGTGCTGATCGTCACCGCCAGGCCCGATCGCGAGGACTGGCGCCGCACGACGCTGGACTGGCTGGCGCTCCACGACATTCCTTATGACGCGATCTACATGCGTCCCGAGGGCGACATCCGCGCCGACCATCTGGTCAAGGCGGAGATGCTGCAGCGCATCCTCGACGACGGCTACGAACCCGTGCTGGTGATCGACGATCGGCCGCAGGTGGTGCGGATGTGGCGCGAACACGGCATCACAACGCTGCAATGCGCGCCGGACGAGCCGGCCTCGAGCGCTTATGCCGGACAGACTCTGCTCCACATGCTGGTCGGTCCGTGCGCGGCGGGCAAGTCGACTTTCGCGGCGGCGACCTACCAGCCGCACGAGATCGTCTCGACGGACGCGCTCCGCATCCAGCTCTACGGCGACCTCGGACATGCGCCGGAGGCGCTGGCGCGGGTCTGGAAGCTTGCGCACGGAATCATCCGGGCGCGGCTGGAGGCCGGCGTGTTCACCGTGCTCGACGCGACGAACCTCAAGGCCAAGGATCGGCTGCGCGTGCTCGAGCTGCTGCCGCGCGGCGTCTTCGCGCGCTACGTCGTCGTCGATCGCGACCTGGCCGACAAGCTGCGCGAGCGCGACTGGCGCTCGGAAGACCTGGTGATGAAGCAGCACCGGCTGTTCCGCGCGGAGGAAGAGGCGATCCTCGCCGGCGACCAGCATTCGTATGTCACGGTGCAGGACCGCCGTGCGCGCTGAGAGTGCGTTCGGCGGACGATTATCGACGCGAGGGACCCGGAGGCCCGCGCCGCTTCTCATCTCTGAAAGTGCGATAATATACATTATGTAAAATGACGCTGATGGTGAACGTTACCTTAGGGCTCTTGGCACTCTCGGCGCTTCCCTGGGCGCCCTGCCGCGGTCACGGCTCGAGGATCAGCCATTCGCCCTCGACGCCCCAGCTCGACAGCGATGACAGGAAGTTCATGCCGAGCACGTTGGTGCGGCCGAACGCCTCGGAGATGTGGACCGGCAGATCGCGCCGCCGGATGTCGCCGACCGCGAGCTCGGCGATCCGGGCGCGTTCGGCGTGGACGATGCCGTTCGCGGTCTCGACGAGCGTGGGCATCCCGCCGGACGGCTCGATGCCGGCGCGGCGCGCGGTCTCGGCCGACAGGCTCGTGACGGTGGCGCCGCTGTCGATCAGGAACCGCACCGGCGTACCGTCGATCGTCGCGATCGCCCAGAAATGTCCGTCCTCCGACTTGCGGATGCGAAGCGCCTGGCCCGGCCCGTTGGTTTGCCCCTGGCTTGCGCTCTCGCCGATCACGCGGCGGCCGAGCGCCGCGAAATCGTCCTTGAGCGTGAACGCCACGAACGCGGCGCCGAAGATCAGCACCCAGGCCAGCGCCAACTTCAGTCCCTGCGCGATCGGGATGCGGCGCGCCAGGAAAGCGCTGGCGACCAGAACGAGGCAGCCCAGAAGATAGAGGAAGCTGGCTGCGTCGTCCCCGTTGCCCGTCAAAAGGCGACCTCCATGCCGTCATAGGCCGGCTCGACCCCCTCCGGCAGCTCGGCGACCAGCGTATCGTAGTCCATGGTATTGTCCATGTGGGTCAGCAGGGTTCGCTTCGGTCGCACCTGGCGGACCCAGGCGAGCACCTGGTCGAGATGCGGATGAGTCGGGTGCGGCCGATGGCGCAATGCGTCGACGATCCACAGATCCGCCTCTTCGAGGCGATAGGCCATCTGGTCGGTCAACTCATTGAAGTCAGTGGTATAGACGATGGTTCTTCCACCCGCGTCGAAGCGCAGGCCGGCGCTCGAGATACTGCCGTGCGGCAGGTCCACGGTCTGGACCGAGATGCCGTTGACGTTGAGATGATCGGGCAGGACATTGCCTTCGACGACGGCCGGATATCCGCCCTTCCCGTCGAAGGCGTAAGCGAACCGGCTCTGGATCACCTCGAGGGTGTCCTCGCGCGCATAGCCGGTCACCGGCCGGCCGCGGGCGTGGAACAGCTGCCGCAGATCGTCGATGCCGTGGCAATGATCGGCGTGATCATGCGTCCAGATCACCGCGTCGACCGCAGAGACCTGCGCATCGAGCAATTGCTCGCGAAGATCGGGACCGGTGTCGACGAGGATCGAGGCGCGCTCGTGACGCACCAGGATCGAGACGCGGCGCCGCCGGTTGCGCGGCTGGGCGGGATTGCAGGTGCCCCAGTCGTTGCCGACGCGCGGCACGCCGGACGAGGTGCCGCAGCCGAGGATTCGAACGTCCATCAGGCCGCTTTCGTGAAGAGCGCGCGGAAGTTCGCGCTGGTGCGCTCCGCGAGCGCCTCGAGCGGCTCCTCGCGCAGCGCCGCGAGGAAACGGGCGGTGTCGGCCACGAACGCCGGTTCGCACGGCCGGCCGCGGTGCGGGACCGGGGCGAGGAACGGGGAATCGGTCTCGATCAGCAGCCGTTCGCCCGGAATTTCCTTCGCCGTCACCTGCAGGTCCCTGGCGTTCTTGAACGTGACGATCCCGGAGATCGAGATGTAGAGGCCGAGGCCGAGCGCCTTGGCGGCGAAATCGGCGCTGGCCGTGAAGCAGTGGATGACGCCGGTATAGGCCCCCTTCCCCATTTCCTCGGCCATGATCGCATAGGTGTCCGCCTCCGCGTCGCGGGTGTGGACGATGATCGGCAGGCCGGTCTCGCGCGCCGCCGCGATATGGGCGCGGAAGCTTGCCTGCTGCCGGGCGCGGTCCGAATGGTCGTAATAATAATCGAGGCCGCTCTCGCCAATGCCGACGACCCGGGCATGGCCGGCACGCTCGACCAGCAGCGCCGTGTCGACGTCGGGATGAGCATCCGCCTCGTGCGGATGGATGCCGACCGAGGCCCAGACGTCGCGCTCGCGCTCGGCGACTCCGATCACCGCATCCCATTCGGAGCGGCGGGTGGAGATGTTGAGCATCGTCTCGACGCCGGCGGCGCGGGCGCGCTCGAGCACCGCGCCCTGCGTTTCGACGAGGCCTTCGTAGTTCAGGTGGCAATGGCTATCGACGTACATATCAATCTGCCGGCGCCTCGAGCCGCGGGAAGATCGGCGTCGGAGGCTGGAGGGTGAAGCCGGACGCGGCGAGACGGGCGTAACGATCCGGATCGGCCAGCGCGGCGAACGTGCGCGCCTCTTCCGCAACGCCCATCTGGTCGAGGAGCTTCGCCGCCGACGCCGGAATGATCGGGGAAATCGCGACGGCGAGATCCGCGATGGCCTGATAGAGCGTGGCGAGCACCGCAAGCATTCGCTCGGGATCGGTCTTGCGCAGGCTCCACGGGGCCTGGGCATCGATATATTGGTTGCAGGCGAACACCGCCCGCAGCCACGCCTCGATGCCCTGCGACAGGGCCAGATCGGCGAAGGCGGCGGGCACCTCCTCCGCGACGGTGCGGCGCACCAGCGCGAGCAGATCCTCGTCGGCCGCCTCCCCTCGCCCGCCCTGCGGCAGCTGCCCCTCGCAATTCTTGGCGATGAACGACAAGGTTCGCTGGGCGAGATTGCCGAAGCTGTTCGACAGATCCGCATTGACCCGGGTCACAATCGCCTCGGCGCTGTAGCTCCCGTCCTGGCCGAAGGTCACGTCGCGCAGCAGGAAGTAGCGCAGCGGATCCACTCCGAACGCCTCCGCCAGCTCGTTGGGATCGACGACGTTGCCAAGCGATTTCGACATCTTCTCGCCGCGGTGGAGCAGGAAGCCGTGCCCGAAGACCTGGCGCGGCAGCGGCAGGCCGGCCGACATCAGGAAGGCCGGCCAGTAGACCGTGTGAAAGCGCACGATGTCCTTGCCGATAATGTGCAGATCGGCCGGCCAGAACTTCTCATAAGTATCTGAATTGTCGGGATATCCAACGCCAGTGAGATAGTTGGTGAGCGCGTCGACCCAGACGTACATCACATGCGCGTCGGAGCCCGGCACCTTCACGCCCCAATCGAAGCTGGTTCGCGAGACCGAGAGGTCCGAGAGACCGCCCTCGACGAAGCGCATCACCTCGTTGCGCCGCGCCTCCGGGCGGATGAAGGACGGATTGTCGCGATAATGCTGGAGCAGCGTCTCCTGGTAGGCGGACAGGCGGAAGAACCAGCTCTCCTCGACCGTCCACTCGACCGGCGTCCCCTGGGGCGACAATCTCTCGCCCCCCTCCCCTGCGACGAGCTCCTTCTCGTCGTAAAAGGCTTCGTCCCGAACCGAGTACCAGCCTTCGTAGCGGCCGAGATAGAGATCGCCGCGTTCGACCATCGCCTGCCAGATCGCCTGGCTGGCGCGGTGGTGGGCGGGCTCGGTGGTGCGAATGAAGCGATCGAACGAGACGTTAAGTTTCTCATCCATCGCTCTGAAAAGAGACGACATTTCGTCGGCAAGCGCATGCGGCGTGAGGCCGCGGTCGCGCGCCGTCTGGGCCATCTTCAGGCCGTGCTCGTCGGTCCCTGTGAGGAAGAAGACGTCGCGACCGGCGAGGCGCTGGAAACGTGCGACGGCGTCGGCGGCGATCGCCTCATAGGCATGGCCGATGTGCGGCGGTCCGTTGGGGTAGCTGATCGCAGTGGTGATGTAGAAAGGGTCGGCCATGAATCGGGGCTTTAGCGGCTGACCGCCCCCCTGAGTAGACACAGATGTGAGGCGTCGCGCCGCAGGCTGCTCAGCGCCGCGGCGCGCTGCTCGTCGCCAGGCCGGCGAGCAGCCCGCCGATCTCGAAGACGACGCTCTCCACGTCGAGCGAGAGGCCGCGCGCGCTCGACGCCAGCGCCTGCGTCTTCTCCCAGATGCGCAAGGCCTCGGCGAGCGCCTCTCCCCGCCTCTCCTTCGCGATCGCGGCGACGAGCGAGGGCGCGCGGGCGAGGAAGGCCTCGTAGCGCGGCTGGGCGGACTTGGCCGTGAGTCCCTGGGCCAGAGCGACCCGGCGCGCGTTGGTCGGATCCCCCTCCCGGGCGATCGCCTCCATCGCCTGCTCGAGCGCCGCGATGTCGAGCCCGCGGAACGCCAGAGCGCGGCCGGGCGAGCCGTGCCCCGCGATCCTCAATTCCGCGATTTCCGCCGGCTCGGCCTCGGGTAGCGCCGCCTGCAGGGCTGACGTCATGGCGTCGTCGTCGAGCAAGGACAGCCGCAGCTGCCGGCAGCGCGAGCGGATCGTCGGCAGCAGCCGCTCCGAGGCGTGGCTGACCAGCAGGAAGAGGCTGTGCGGCGGCGGCTCCTCCAGATTCTTGAGCAGAGCGTTGGCGGCGTTGCGCTCGAGATCGTCGATCGAATCGATGATCACCACCCGCCACGGCGAGAGCGAGGCGGTCGTCGCGAACAGCCGCTGCAGGCCGCGGACCTGGTCGACGGTGATCGAGCGCGCGAGCTCGCCGCTGCTGCTGTTCTCCTTGGGCAGGCGCTCCAGCGTCATCAGGTCGGGATGGGAGCCCGCCGCCACCAGCTTCGCCGCAGGATGGCTGTCCGGCACGTCCAGCCCCGGAGCATCGACCCGGCCCTGGCCTCCGGCGAGCACGCGGAGCGCGGCCTTGGCGGCGAACAGCGCCTTGCCGATCCCCTCCGGCCCGGAGAGCAGCCAGGCATGATGGAGGCGCCCGCCGTCGAGGCTGTCGCGGAAGAAGGCGATAGCCTCGTCATGGCCGTACAGCGGAGTGCTCACCGCCCGATCCCAGGCCGCTGCGCCGAGCGGCTCATGACAGGTCCTCGATCGCAGAGAGCAGCCGCGCCGTGACCGCATCGGCATCGCCGCTCGCATCGATGCGGCGGAATCGGGCGGGATCCGCCTCGGCGAGCGCGACGAAGGCGGCGGCGACGCCGGCATGATAATCGGCGCCGCGGCCGCCGATCCGGTCCGATCCGGCGGCGTCGCGCACGGCCAGCCGCGCCGCGGCGCGCTCCGGCGAAAGCTCGAGCAGTAGGGTGCGGTCCGGAAGGAAACCGTGGCTTCCGACCTCATGCAGGCTGCGGATCGCCTCGCCGCCGAGCCCGCCGGCCCCGCCCTGATAGGCGAGCGAGGAATCGAGGAAGCGGTCGCACAGCACCCAGGCGCCCCGCGCCAGCGCCGGGCGGATCGTCCGCGCGACGTGATCGGCTCGGGCGGCGGCGAACAACAGGGCTTCCGCCTCCGCGGTCCAGCGCTCGTCCGCGCCCTCGAGCAGCAGCCGGCGAATCGCCTCGGCGCCGGGGCTGCCGCCCGGCTCGCGGGTCTCGACGACCTCGAGCCCGCGGCCGCGCAACGCTTCGGCGAGCCGACGCAGCTGGGTCGACTTGCCGACTCCTTCCCCGCCCTCGAGCGAGATGAAGCGTCCGGTCACCCCGGTCAGGCGAAAAGCGAGGCGAGCCCCGCCCAGATCCGCCCGAAGAAGCCGGCCTGTTCGACGTCCTTCTCTGCGACCAGCGGCATCACCTGCGGCGGCGTGTCGCCGCTCTGCACGACGAGTTGGGCGATCTGCTGGCCCTTCTTGAAGGGCGCCTTGATCGGCCCGTCATAGACGACGCGGACCTTGACCGCACCGCTCGGCGAAAGGCCGGCCGGCAGCGTGACGGCGAGGTTGCGCGGCGCGACCAGTCCGACCGTCCCGGAATCGCCGAGCTGGACCTGGGCATCGGCGACCTTCTCGCCGGCCTGGAACAGCGGCTGGGCCTTCCAGGCGCGGAAGCCCCAGTCCATGAACTTCACCGATTCCTCGATGCGCTGGTTGAAGCTGCCGAGGCCGGCAACCACCATGATGATGCGGCGGCCGTTCTGCTCGGCCGAGCCGGTGAAGCCGTAGCCGGCCTCTTCGGTATGGCCGGTCTTGAGCCCGTCGGCGCCCTGGATGCGGCCGAGGATCGGATTGCGGTTGCCCTGGGTGATCGCCTGGCCCGAACCGAGCGTCTTGCCCCAGGTGAAATCCCGCTTCTGATAATAGGCCTTGTAGAGATCCGGCGTCTGCTCGATCGTCGCCTTGGCCAGCGTGCCGAGGTCGCGCGCCGTCGTGTAGGTGACGCCCTCGTCCGGCCAGCCGTTCGAATTGCCGAAGTTCGAATTGTTCATGCCCAGGCGCTTGGCCTCGGCATTCATCAGCGCGACGAAGGCCGGCTCGGTGCCGGCGATGCATTCGGCGAGCACCACGGAGGCGTCGTTGCCCGAGAGGGTGACGATGCCGTGGAGGAGGTTCTCGATGCTCACCTGCTCGCCGGGCGACAGGAACATGGTCGATCCGGCTGCCGGGCCGTGCCAGCGCTGCCACGTCTCCGGGCGCACCGTGCACATGTCGGTCGGCTTCTTCTCGCCCTTCTTCAGCAGGTTGAAGGCGACGTGGGTGGTCATCATCTTGGCCATCGAGGCCGGCGGCATCCGCCGGTCGGCGTCCTTGGCGTAGAGCACCGCCCCCGAGGACAGATCGACCATGTAGGCGACGGGTGCGAGGGTTTCGAAGGGCGGCGCGGCAGCCGACGCCGGAAGGGCGGTCGTGGCACCGAAAGCGAGCAGAATCAGAGCATTGCGCTTCATGGCTTAGATATGTTCCCCGGTATGACTGGCGTCGTTAAGCATTCTTAGACGCTCGGCTTCGGCTTCGCCAGAGGCTCAGCGCGCGACCGCGTCGGCGAGCAGGCCGACCGATAGCGCATAGAAGTTCGAGCAATTGTAGTCGAGAATCGTGCGATAGTTGGTGGTCAGCAGATAGGCGGTCTGGCCGGGGCCGTCCGGCTCGAGCAGCGAGGCGAGTTCGCTGTCGCGCGGCCAGCGCGATCCTTCGAGGATGAGACCCATTCGGCGCCACTCGCCGACGGTCAGCCAGCGGCTGTGGCGCTCGTGGACGCGCTGGCAGCGCGGCGCGGTGACGCGGGCGCGCAGGCCGGAACGATCGAAGCCCGCCGGCACCCGGACGGCGACGCCCCAGGGCGTGTTCGGCTTCCAGCCGGCGTTGCTGAGATAATTGGCGATCGAGGCCAGCGCGTCGGCCTGATTGTTCCAGATGTCCTTGCGGCCGTCGCCGTCTCCGTCGGCCGCGACCCGCAGGTAGACCGAGGGCAGGAACTGCGGATAGCCGGTCGCCCCTGCCCAGCTGCCCTTCAACTGGCTGCGCGAGACGCCGCGATCGATCATCTTCAGCGCGGCGACGAACTCGCTGGCGAAGAGCTCGCGGCGGCGCCCCTCGTAGGCGAGGGTGGCGAGCGAGTTGAGCAGGTCGAAATTGCCGGTGACGGCGCCGTAGCTCGTCTCATGGCCCCAGATCGCGACCAGGACCGACGGCGTGACGCCGTAGCGCCGGCCGATGTCCTGCAGCCGCGAGTAATTCTGCTGGTAGCGCCGCGCCCCGCCGCTGATCAGCGTCGGATTGACGTGGCGCTCCCGATACGGCGCGAACGGCGGCGTCGCGGTCGATCCCGACGTGCCGCCGGGCTGGGCCTGATCGAGCTGGATCGTGCGGGCGCTGAACTCGAGCGTCGGGAAGACCTGGTCGATCGTCGCCCGGCTGACACCCTGCGAGAGCGCCAGGGCGCGGAGCTCCGGAAGATAGGCCTGGAAGCCGGACGCGGTGTAGCCGGTCTCCTGCGTCGCGACCGTGGTGGCGGCGTTGCCGCAGCCGGGGAGCGCGAACGTCAGGGCGGCTGCCGCAATGGCCGAGTGAACGAGAATACGCATGAACTTGCCTCCGCTTCGCCGACCTGATGCCACAGCCGCTGGCGCTTCGAAACTCCGCTCGCCTTGCGACGAGCACGAGCGGCCCCATGCCGCATTATAGAGTTAAAGGCGCGTTAGGATTTGTACGAACGCCAATCATCTTGCTCCGTTGCGCGCTCTGCCTCTACAGCAGCGCCGGCGCGGATGGGTGGCCGAGTGGTTTAAGGCAGCGGTCTTGAAAACCGCCGTGGGTGGAAGCCCACCGTGGGTTCGAATCCCACCCCATCCGCCAGCCGCATCTACCTTGCCCGGACCGCGGCGCCTCGCTAGCCTCCTCGCCAAGTCATTGAGGAGGGGCAAAAATGGCTTCGTGGAAAACGGCGCGCCTGGTGGCGGGCGCTCTGGCAGCGGCCTTCGCCGGCACTGCGCCGGCGGCGGCGGAGTGGCGACGCGCGGAGAGCGCGAACTTCATCGTCTATTCGGAGGAGAGCGAGCCGAAGCTGCGCGAGCAGGTCGCGCTTCTCGAGGACTATCACGACTTCCTGCGGAGCCTGACGGGCGTGAACGAGCCGCCGTCGCCGAACAAGCTGCCCGTGTATATCCTGCGCAACCACCGCCAGCTCGAGACGGTGCGCGACGTCGGAAGCAGCGTCGCCGGCTTCTATACCGCGAATTCCGGCGGCATCGGGGCTTTCGCCCAGGCACGGTCCAGCGGCCTCGACGGCGACGAGATCCTGCTCCACGAGATCGCCCACCATTTCATGATGCAGTATCGCCCCACCGCTTATCCGCCGTGGTTCGTCGAAGGCTTCGCGGAATATGTCGCCACCGCGCGGTTCAAGCCGAATGCGATCGAATTCGGCCTGCCCAGCGACAACCGCACCTCGTGGCTGCGCAACGTGCAGTGGCTCCCCATCGAGGAGGTCCTGTTCTCGCTCCCGCCGCGACGTGGACCGCAGATGGCGCTTTTCTATGCGCAGAGCTGGCTCCTCGCCCATTATGTGATGCGCGATCCGGCGCTGGGAAACAAATTCAAGTCCTACATCAGGGCGCGGGTCGACGGCGTCGAGAACCGGAAGGCATTCACCGATGCCTTCGGGGAGATACGCGCCTTCGACAGGGCGTTGCAGGCCTATGCCCGCAAGGGCATGACCTTCACCTCGCGCAAGCGGGCCAGCGCCGCCGCGGCACCGGCCATGACGGTGACCCTTCTCCCCCGCGCGGCCGAGGACCTCCTTCTCGCGGAGGCGACGATGCAGATCGGGGTCGGGGACAAGGAGGCGCCGGCGCTGCTGGAGAGGGTTCGCAGAGCGGCGGCAAGACATTCGTCGGAGCCTTATGCCCAGCGAGTGCTCGCCAGGGCCGAAGTGCTTCTCGGCGACGGCGCCAAGGGCGATGCCCTGCTCGACGCGCTGCTCGCCAAGACGCCAAAGGATGCGGAGCTGCTTTACCTGAAGGGCATGCGTCATCTCGTCGCCGGCCGGAAGGCCGACGATCCGGAGCCGTCGTTCAAGCAAGCCCGGATCTGGTTCGCCCGAGCGCACAAGGCCGACAAGGACCATTTTCCGACGCTCGTGCGCTACGCCGAGAGCCTGCGCACCGACGCACGGTTCGACTCCGACAATACGCTGAACATTCTCCTCCTCGCCCACGACCTCGCGCCGCAGGTGGACGAGGTGACGATGAACACCGCAAGCCTGTTGATCGCACGCAAGCGGTTCGACGAAGCGGAGACCCTGCTGCTGCCGCTGGCGTCCAACCCTCATAATGAAGGCCTCGCCGCAGCGGCGGGCGTGCTGCTCCAGCGGGCGCGAAACAAGAATACGGCTCCCGCGGAGGTCGCGGCGCCGACGGAAGCGGACGGCGCAGGAACCCGCTGACCGCGCGCTCGGCTGGACATCGCGCGTCGGAAACGCGAAGGGGTGCGGCAATCTCTCCCTTCGAGGAATGCGCATGTCCGACCCCGCCATTGCCCGCTTCGACTGGGCCGATCCGTTCGCGCTCGATGCTCTGCTGAGCGACGAGGAACGGCTCGTCCGCGACACCGCCCAGGCCTATGCCCAGGAACGGCTGCAGCCGCGCGTCACCGAGGCCTATCTCGACGAGGATTTCGACCGCGCGATCATGACCGAGATGGGCGAGCTCGGCCTGCTCGGTGCGACCATCCCCACCGAATATGGCGGCGCCGGCCTGAACTACGTCAGCTACGGCCTCGTCGCCCGGGAGGTCGAGCGGGTCGACAGCGGCTATCGCTCGGCGATGTCGGTCCAGTCGTCGCTCGTCATGCACCCGATCAACGCCTACGGCTCCGAGGATCAGAAGCGCAAATATCTGCCCAGGCTCGCCACCGGCGAATGGGTCGGCTGCTTCGGCCTCACCGAGCCCGACGCCGGCTCCGACCCGGGATCGATGCGTACCCGCGCGCAGAAGGTGGACGGCGGCTACCGGCTCAGCGGCTCCAAGATGTGGATCACCAACTCGCCGATCGCCGACGTCTTCGTCGTCTGGGCGAAATCGGACGCGCATGACGGGGCGATCCGCGGCTTCGTCCTCGAGAAGGGCATGGCCGGCCTCACCGCCCCGAAGATCCGGCAGAAGCTGTCGCTGCGCGCCTCGATCACCGGCGAGATCGTCATGGACGGCGTCGAAGTGCCCGAGGAGAATCTGCTCCCCCACGTCAGCGGCCTCAAGGGGCCGTTCGGCTGCCTCAACCGCGCGCGCTACGGCATCGCCTGGGGCGCGATGGGCGCCGCCGAAGCCTGCTTCCACGCCGCGCGGACCTACACGCTGGACCGAAAGCAGTTCGGCCGCCCGCTCGCCGCCACCCAGCTCGTCCAGATGAAGCTCGCCAACATGCTGACCGAGATCACCCTCGGCCTGCAGGCGGCGCTCCGCGTCGGCCGGCGGATGGACGAAGGCGAGCTGATCCCGGAGACGGTCAGCCTGATCAAGCGCAACAACGTCGGCAAGGCGCTCGACATCGCCCGGACCGCGCGCGACATGCACGGCGGCAACGGCATCTCGGCCGAATTCCAGGTGATGCGCCACGCCGCCAACCTTGAGACGGTGAACACCTACGAGGGCACGCACGACGTCCATGGCCTGATCCTCGGCCGGGCGATCACGGGAATTCCGGCATTCTGATGGGCCGCCGCGATGGATAGGCCGCTCGCCGGCGTCCGCGTGCTCGAGCTCGCCCGGATTCTCGCCGGGCCCTGGGCCGGGCAATTGCTCGCCGATCTCGGCGCCGAGGTGATCAAGGTCGAGCGTCCGGGCGCTGGCGACGATACGCGCGGCTGGGGGCCGCCGTTCGTCGAGCAAGACGGCAGCGCGGCCTATTTCCACAGCTGCAACCGCGGCAAGCGATCGGTGGCGATCGACTTCGAGAGCGAGGAAGGCCGGGCGCAGATCCGTACCCTCGCCGCCGCCTCCGACATATTGATCGAGAATTTCAAGGTCGGCGGCCTCGCCAAATACGGCCTGGACTATGCGTCGGTGGCGGCGGTGAACCCGCGGATCATCTATTGCTCGATCACCGGCTTCGGCCAGGACGGCCCCTATGCGCCGCGAGCGGGCTACGACTTCATGATCCAGGGCATGGGCGGGATCATGGACCTGACTGGTGATCCGGCCGGCGAGCCGCAGAAGATCGGGGTGGCTTTCGCCGACATCTTCACCGGGGTTTATGCCTCGAACGCGATCCTCGCCGCGCTGCACGGCCGCGCCGCCAGCGGCCGCGGCTGCCATATCGACATGGCCCTGCTTGACACCCAGGTCTCGGTGCTCGCCAACCAGGCGATGAACTATCTCGTCTCCGGCGACAGCCCGCGCCGGCTTGGCAACGCCCATCCCAACATCGCACCGTACCAGACGTTCGCGGTCCGCGCCGGCTGGGTGATCATCGCCGTCGGCAACGACGGGCAGTTCCGCAAGCTCTGCGCCCTGCTCGGCCGCGGCGGGATCGCCGACGACCCGCGCTTCCTCAACAACGCCGCGCGGGTCGGCCACCGCGATACGCTGGCGGCGACGCTCGCACCGCTTCTGCTCCAGCACGACAAGGACGAATTGCTCGCCGCCCTCGCCGCAGCCGGCGTGCCCGCCGGGCCGATCAATTCGGTGGCCGAGGTTTTCGCCGATCCGCAGGTCGTGGCGCGCGGGCTGCGGCTCGACCTGGGCGGCATCCCGTCGGTCGCCTCGCCGATCGTGATCGACGGCAAACGCCAGGTCGCCGGCCGGCCGAGCCCCGCACTCGACGGCGATCGGGAGGAGGTTCTCGGCGACCGCTGATCGCCCCCTCCCCCTGCCTCAGGCTGCCTCGGCTTCGATCAGGCCCTCGGCGATCAGCGCCTCGCGCACTCTCGACCGGGCGGCGATGCGATCGACATAAGCGGCGACGTTCGGCCAGCGCGCCAGATCGATCGAGAGATACCGACCCCAGCTCAGCACGGTGAAGGCGTAAGCGTCCGGCGCGGCGAAGGCATTGCCGGTCAGATAGGGGCGTGCGGCAAGCTCGCGGTCGAGAAAGGCGAAGCGATCGGCGAGCTGGGCGCGAACGATCGCCCGCATCTCGGCCGGCGTTTCCTTGTGCCAGAGCGGCCCGAAGCCCTTGTGCAGCTCGGTCGCGACATAGTTCAGCCATTGCTGCGCGACATAGCGCGCGCGGGTCCCCGCCGGCGGGAGAAGCCCGCTCTGCGGCGCGAGATCGGCAAGATACTGAATGACCACCGCAGCCTCGGTCAGCACGAAGCCGTCGTCGAGGACGAGGGCCGGCACCGGCCCCTTTGGATTGACCGCGAGATAGTCTCCGCCGTCCTCGGCGCGCTTGGTGGCGAGATCGACCTTCACCAGATCGAGCGGGAGCCCCGCTTCCCTGGCGACGATGTGCGGCGCGAGCGAGCAGGTGCCGGGCGTGTAGTAGAGACGCATAATCATCCTCCTGAGGCGATCGAAGAGCCTCGCGCTCTTCCGCCACCGTTTTTCGCCTGTTAGCCTCCGCCAGAATATTCGCATTTTCGGCAACGGAGCTTTGCACCTATGCACAGGCGGCTGGCTTGGGACGATCTCCTCTACGTGCTGAGCGTCGGCCGCACCGGCTCCCTCTCCGGCGCGGCACGGACATTGCGGGTGAACCATTCGACCGTCTTCCGGCGTATCGCCGCGATCGAGGAGCAGCTCGGCGTGCGGCTCTTCGACCGGCGCCGCGACGGCTATGCGCCCACGGCCGCGGGCGAGGAGGTGATCGCGCTCGCCGGCCGGCTCGACGACGACGTCATCGCCCTCGAACGCCGGCTGGCGGGCGAGGATCTGCGGCCGAGCGGAACCGTCCGCTTCACCACCACCGACACGATGATCTCGACCGTGATACCGATCTGCGCCGATTTCCGGCGCGCCTATCCGGAAATCTGTGTCGAGCTCGTCACCGGCAACGAGTTTCTCAACCTGACCCGCCGCGATGCCGACGTCGCGCTCCGCCCCTCGGCCAAGCCGCCCGAGACCCTGCACGGCCGCCGCCTCGCCACCATCGCCTTCGCGGTCTACGGCGCCCCGTCCTATCTGGCCGCGACCGGCGGGCCGGATCTCGATCGCACGCACCAGTTCTGCGGCCTCGACGACAGCCTCTCGCACCTGGGCGCCTATCGCTGGATCGCCGACAACGTGCCGAGAGAGCGGATCGGCTTTCGGGCGAGCTCGTTCGTTGCCCTGGTCGACGCCGCGCGTGTCGGCCTCGGGCTCGCGGTCCTCCCCTGCTATCTCGGCGAGGAAAGCGGACTGCAGCGCGTCGGCGCGCCGCTTGCCGAAGTTTCCACCGATCTGTGGCTGCTCGTGCATGAGGACCTTCGCCGCACCGCCCGGGTGCGCGTCTTCCTCGACTTCGTGTCGGAGGCGATCGGCCGCTCGAGGGCGATGATCGAGGCACGCTGACCGGGCTGTGCATCATTGCAAGCCCGCATTTCGCAACTCGCGAATTCCTGTGCTTGGTTCGACAGCCTAGATCGCGGCCATGCCGCCGATCTGGCGCGCCAGCATGAGGACACGCCATGAACCAGACAGCTCTTTCCGACATCGCCGCCCTCGTCCTGAGGGTCTCGATGGGCCTGCTCTTCCTCGCCCACGGCTTCGTGCTGAAGGTGCTGACCTTCACGCCGGCCGGGACCGCCGCCTATTTCGAGTCGATCGGCTACCCGGGCTTCCTGGGCTATGCGACGATTGCCGCTGAGATCGCCGGCGGCCTGACGCTGATCGCCGGCGTGCAGGTCCGCGTCGTCAGCCTCGCCTTCGTGCCGCTGATGATCGGGGCCGCGCTGCAGCATGTCGGCAACGGCTGGCTGTTCAGCAGCCCCGGCGGTGGCTGGGAATTCCCGGTCTTCTGGACGATCCTGCTGCTCGTCCAGGCCTTGCTCGGCGCCGGCGCTTACGCGCTCGATGATGCGAAGGCCAGGCACGCGGCGAGCGATCCGGCTACCGCCTGAGCTCCGGATCGGGCTAGGAAGGGCGGCGGATCGTTCCGCCGCCCTTTTTGTTGCATCCAGAGAGTGTCGGAAGGAGAGTGCGTGGCCGTTCAGTTCGGAGTGGTTCCGGTCCGGATCGCCGAGGGCGAGGTCCGGATCCTGCTCGTCACCTCGCGCGATACCCGGCGCTGGGTCGTGCCACGCGGCAATCCGATCCCCAATCTCTCCCCGGAGCAGACGGCGGCCCAGGAAGCGTTCGAGGAGGCCGGCGTTCGCGGTTCGGTCCGTTCGCCGCCGCTCGGCAGCTATCGCTACGACAAGAGAAAGCGGAGCGGCGTGGTGGTTCCCACCGAGGTGCGGCTGTTCACGATGATGGTCGAGGAAGAGTTGGACTCGTGGCCGGAGCGGAACCAGCGCGAGCGCCGCTGGTTCGCTCCCGACGAGGCGGCCGACGCCGTTCACGAGGCCGACCTCAAGCTCCTGCTGCGGGGCGTGGAAGCCCCGCTTTGCTAAGCGTACCTACTCTGCTAGGCGCGCGCTCGATCACCAGGGGGTAATTGATGCTCAAAGCATTCCAGCGGCTGATGCCCAAGGAAGAACGCTTCTTCGACCTGTTCGCCCGTCACGCGGCGACGATGGTCGGCGGCGCCGACGCGATGGTCCGGATGTTCGCCCGGGAAACGCCGATCGCCGAAAGCTGCAAGGCCATCGGCACGCACGAGAACGAGGCGGACGACGTCACGCGTGAGGTGCTGCTCGCCGTCCGACGCTCGTTCATCACGCCGTTCGATCGCAGCGCGATCACCGGCCTGATCTCGTCGATGGACGATGCCGTGGACGAGATGTGGCAGACCGCGAAGGCGATCACGCTCTACGAGGTCTCCGATTTCGAGCCGCAGATGCACGAGATCGCCAGCCTCGCCGCGGAGGCCGCGCGGCTCGTCGCCCAGGCGGTGCCGCTGCTCCGCAACATCGGCAAGAATGCGACCCAGCTCCACGAGCTGACCGAGCAGATCGTCCACCTCGAAGGCCGCGCCGACGACCTGCACGAGGAGGGCCTGAAGACGCTCTTCCAGACGAATGCGACGACGAAGCCCATGGCCTTCTTCGTCGGCCGCGAGGTCTACAGCCATCTCGAGCGCGTGCTCGACAGGCTGGAGGACGTGGCCGACGAGATCCAGGGCATCGTGATCGATCACGCCTGAACGGCCGATGGAACCCACGCTCGCACTGCCGCTGGTGATCGCGCTGATCGGCATCGCCCTCGCCTTCGATTTCATCAACGGCCTGCACGACGCGGCGAACTCGATCGCCACGGTCGTCTCGACGCGCGTGCTCTCGCCGCAGCTCGCCGTCGTCTGGGCGGCCTTCTTCAACTTCATCGCCTTCCTGTTCTTCGGCCTCCATGTCGCCGAGACGATCGGCAAGGGCATCGTCGATGCGAGCATCATCGATCCGGCGGTGATCTTCGCCGCGCTGACCGGCGCGATCGCCTGGAACGTGATCACCTGGACGCTCGGCATCCCCTCCTCCTCCAGCCACGCGCTGATCGGCGGCCTGCTCGGGGCGGGAGTCACCAAGGCGGGGGTCGGAGTCGTCGTCGCCTCGGGCGTGATCAAGACAACCGTGGCGATCTTCCTGTCGCCGATCCTCGGCATGATCGTCGCGATCCTGCTGGTGGCGCTGACCTCCTGGGTGGCGCGCCCCGCCCCCGCCAAGGCTGCGGACAAGGCGTTCCGGCGGCTGCAATTGGTCTCCGCCGCGCTCTATTCGCTCGGCCACGGTGCCAACGATGCGCAGAAGACGATGGGGATCATCGCCGTGCTGCTCTATTCGCAGGGCTATCTGGGCGGGGAGTTCCACGTGCCCTTGTGGGTGGTGCTGTCGGCGCAGGCGGCGATGGGTCTCGGCACCCTGATGGGCGGCTGGCGGATCGTCCATACGATGGGATCGAAGATCACGCGCCTCACTCCCCACCAGGGCTTCTGCGCCGAAACGGGCGGCGCGATCATGCTGTTTTCGGCGACGTCGCTCGGCGTTCCGGTGTCGACCACCCACACGATCACCGGCGCGATCATGGGCGTCGGTGCGGCGCGGCGGGCCTCGGCGGTGCGCTGGGGCGTGGCCGGCAACATCGTCGTCGCCTGGGTGCTCACCCTGCCGGCGGCGGCGGTGATCGCCGCGATCACTTACGCCGTGACGCGCCTCTTCGCCTGACTTGCCGTGAGGCCGGGGGCGCTCAGATCGAGGATTCGCCCCGGCGGGCGTCGAGGCGCATCTCCTCGTCGCGATAGGCGAGCTCGAAATTGCCCCAGCGCCGGCCGCCGATGTAGAGCGGCACGAAGACGTTCTTGACCGGCAGGAACTGTCCTTCGCCGAGGTTGATGCGGTAGGTGACGAGCATCGCCTCCTTGTCGCTCTCGATCGCCCGACGGGTGGCGTCGTCGATCATGTTGCGGCGGTTGCGGCAGTTCTTGGCGTTCCATGCCGGATCGGAGCTCTGCGGCTGGGAACGGGCGGTCACATGGGTCGGCAAATAGCCGTTCATGTCGCTCATCACGCAGCCGATGTAGCGCGGATCCTCGGCGCTGACCCGATCGAGGACGGCGCGGATGTGGGTGTCCGCCCATTCGCAGAAACGGGTGGTGTACTGGACCGGATCGGTTCCCGGCATGGGCACGTAATCGGTGTCGAACACGTCCTCGAGCGTGACCTCGCCGCGGGCCACGCCCGCTTCGATCAACGACGCGATCTCGCCGGTCACCTGCTGCGACCGCTCGATGAAGACGGTGTCGTCGATCCTGACGCCGCAACTGGCGAGACGATCGAGCATGTCGCCCGAGAGGCGCTCGAGCCGGTTGAGCCGGTCGTGGACGGTATGGAGCTCCCCGCCGTTCTCCCGTGCGTCGACCGCGAAGCTGGAGAGGCCCGATTTGACCCGATCGACGCTCTGCTGGATCAGGCTGGTCGACTGGGCGATGCCATCGGTCTGGCGATCGACCATTGCGACGATGTCGGCGACGTCACGGACGGTGGTGGTGATCGCGGCGAAGCCGCTCTGCGCCTCGCGGCTGCGACTGACTCCGGTCTCGATCTCGCTGGTCACGGCCTCGGCTTCATGGGTGAGGGACGCGACCGTCGCGGCGATCTCGCTGGTCGCCGCGCGCGTATCATGGGCAAGCTTCTTCACCTCGGCCGCGACGACGGCGAAGCTGCGTCCGGACTCTCCGGCGCGCGCCGCCTCGATCGTCGCGTTCAGCGCCAGCATGTTGGTCTTGTAGGCAATGCCCTCGATCGTGCTCGAGACCTTCTGGACCTGGCTCATCGCCTCGGCGAAGCCGGCCATTCTTTCGCCGAGCTGGACGACCAGTTCGGTGAGGCCGCTGAAGATCGAGATGGTATCCTCGATCGCCGCCCTGCCCTGACCCAATTTGTCGCGCGCCTGCTCGGCGAGGATCCGCGCCTCGTCGGTCGATTCGGCGACCCGCGCCTGATCGAGCAACAGCCGGCTGGTGACGTCCTCGAGGCTGTCGAGCATCTTCAGATTGGACGAGATGCGCTCCGAGACGCCCGCCACATAGCCGGAGACGTCGCTGCACTCGATCGCCAGCGAGCCGCAATTGCGTGCGACGGTGCTGATCGCGTTGCCGTCCGGTGCCTCGATCGCTGAACTTGCCACACATCCCCCTGGATTGGTTCGCGCGCACGCTAGGGATGAAGTGTTGAAAGGCCGTTAACCAGCCGTGCGCGCCGCCCGCTGGTACCACCGGCGGCAAGTGGTTAGGTCAAGGGGATGTTCTTCTCGTTCGTCGATGAGCTCCGCAGCGCCGGCATCCCGGCGTCCCTCAAGGAGCATCTCACCCTGCTCGAGGCGCTCGACGCCGAGGTGATCTCCACCCGGCCGGAGGAATTCTATTACCTCGCCCGCGCGACCTTCGTGAAGGACGAGGCGCTGCTCGATCGCTTCGACCAGGTGTTCGCCAAGGTCTTCAAGGGCATCGAAGCGGACTACGGGCCGGACGCGGTGCCGATACCGGAGGAATGGCTGCGCAAGCTGGCCGAGCTCTATCTGACGCCCGAGCAGATGGAGGAAGTGAAGTCGCTCGGCTCGTGGGAAGAGATCATGGAGGCGCTGAAGAAGCGGCTGGAGGAGCAGAAGGAGCGCCACCAGGGCGGCAGCAAGTGGATCGGCACCGGCGGCACCTCCCCGTTCGGCCACGGCGGCTACACTCCGGAGGGCGTGCGGATCGGCGGCGAGGGCCGGCACGGCCGCGCGCTCAAGGTGTGGGACAAGCGCGAGTTCCGGAACCTCGACAATGCGCGCGAGCTCGGCACGCGCAACATCAAGGTCGCGCTGCGCCGGTTACGCCGCTTCGCCCGCGAAGGCGCGGCCGAGGAGCTCGACCTCGAGGGCACGATCGACGGCACCGCCCGGCGCGGCTGGCTCGACATCCAGATGCGCCCGGAACGCCACAATGCCGTGAAGCTCCTGCTCTTCCTCGACGTCGGCGGATCGATGGATCCCCACATCGCGCTCTGCGAGGAATTGTTCTCGGCCGCCACGTCCGAGTTCAAGAACCTCGCGTTCTTCTACTTCCACAATTGCGTTTACGAGAGCCTGTGGAAGGACAACCGGCGGCGGTTCAGCGAGCGGACACCGACTTGGGACGTGCTCCACAAGTTCGGCCACGACTACAAGCTCGTGTTCGTCGGCGATGCGGCGATGAGCCCGTACGAGATCAGCCACGCCGGCGGATCCGTCGAGCATTATAACGAGGAAGCGGGCGCGACCTGGCTGCAGCGAATGGTGACCACCTACCCCTCGGCCGTGTGGCTCAACCCGACGGCGGAGCAATATTGGGGCTATTCCCAGTCCACCCAGATGATTCGCCAGCTGATGCAGGACCGGATGTATCCGCTCACGCTGGAAGGGCTGGACCAGGCGATGCGGACGCTGACCCGCAAGGTCTGAACCGGCTCTCGCCGTCCAGCGCGACCATGTGCAGCAGCCCTGGCGCGTCCCGGGCGGCGGCGCGCACGCCCGCCTTGCTCCAGTCGAGCCGCCGGTAGTCCCCGAGGATGAACTCCGAACAGCCGGCTGCGACCGCCTCGGCGATCGAGACGATCGGGATGCCGTCGAGACTGCCGCCCGAGAACAGCGGATTATCGCTGGCGAAGCACGAAAGGCTCAGCCCCTGCTCGGCCGCGACGATCGCGATCTCGCGCCCGAGCAGGCCGGTGAGCACGACGGCGGGATGCGCCATGCCGCGCGTCCGCGCGGCGTGCACCAGCCTCAGCGCCATCAGCCGCCGCGCCCGCACCGCGGCGGCGCCGTTGGTGAACGCGCCCGGCCAGGCCAGGCCACCGGTGCCATATTCCCGCTCTAGCCGATCCCGCCACGCCTGGTAGGCGACATGCCACGGGCTCAGGCCCTCGACCCCGTCGAGCCACGGCTTGTATGCACCGAGGAAATGCACGACCGCCGGATCGGCCGAAATTGCGGCGAGCTCGCCACCAGGGATGCCGAGCAGTCCGGCCAGGCGCGGGCCGTGCAATCCGGTGAAGTTCCACAAGGGGGGAAGCGCCTTCCAGTCGTCGCGCAGGCAGGCGTTGAGCGGCGTCTGCTCGTTGCTGTACGACAAGGCCGTCGCGCCGCGCGCCGCCGCCTCTTCCTGCCGCCGCCGGATCTCGCCCAGGCATCGCGCCGACAGCCGCTCCGTCCGGCAGCGCTCGAGATCGAGGAGAAGAACCCCGGCGTTGAAATAGCCGTCGGGGAATTCCGCCCGCACCGCGGGCAAGGTGATCATCCAGGGATCGGGTACCGCCGCCAGCGTCCTGCCGTCGAGCGGAAGCGTCCAGAGGGCTGACAGGCAGCGCCGCACCAGCACGTCCGCGTCGAGATAGAGGATGCGGTCGAGATCCGGCAGCAACTCGCCGAGGAATATCCGCCGGTAGGTCGCGAGCGAGGGCAGGCCGTAGGCGCTGGTCGCGTCGAGCGTTTCGCGGCTTTCCGGTGCGGCGTCGATGATCCTGAGCGAGACGCCATGGCGACCGGCAATCGTACGCAGCAATGGTGCGGCCGCCAGGCGGGGGTCGGTCAGCACGTGCAGCCGAACGTCTTCCCGTCGGCTCTCGAGCAAGGACAGGATCGCGATCGCGCCGGGAAGCGCGAGGTGGTCGTCGAAGCAGAAAGCGACGTCGATCGGGCCCGCCATCGCTCGAGTCAGCGGCCGGTCGCGACGATCAGCCCTTCCCCATGAAGGCTGGTGAAATGATCGGCGACCTCCCGCCTGCAGCTCTCCTCGTCGATCTGGTACTGCTCGACCAGGCGCCGGGCGGCTGCGGCCGGGGTGATCGGCTCCCCGAGCAGCTCCCACAGCCGCGCACTCGGCCCATGGAAGGCGAAGCAGGCGCCCGAGGCCGTGTCGAGCGCGTAGACCGCGTCGTCGACCCGCGAGTGCAGGATCTCAGGCCTGCGCTGGACTTCCATGTCGCTGGAGAATTGGTCCATCGTCTTCTCCTCCCCCTTCCGGATGTTCGCCGTGTCGACCGCACTCGCCCGGGAGACGCTGCGCAATGGCTGCGAGCGCCGCCATGTCCCTGCCGTGCGACACCATCACGACCCGCGCCGCCCCGACGAAATCGAGCCATCGACGAAAGAGCGTCTGCGCACAGGGCGCATTCTCGATCAGCTCCGGCATCTTCACGCGATGCTTCCACTCGGCGAGCGCGCGAAACGGCGGCACGGTTTCGAGCGCCGGCGGCCCTTCGCGAAGGCAGATCAACGTGGTGATCGGCACCGGCTGCGCCGATGCCTCCGCCGCCATCGGCAGGAAGTATTTTCCTTCGGCGGTATTGGCCAGGGCGAGGCCCTCGCTGCCCCGTCCGATCGTCCCCAGCGAGCCGGTGGTGAGCTTCAGCCCCCCTGCCCCGCCCCAGGCACACCGCGGATCGACATCGTCGGCAAGCACCAGCATGTCGTCGGCGAGGACGCGGCCGCCCTGCCGGGCGAGCATCGCGGCCAGCGTCGACTTGCCGGCCCCCGACGGCCCGGCCACGGCGATTGCCCCTTCCGAGAGGACTACCGCGCTCGCGTGCAGCGGCAGCAGCCCGCGCTGATAGAGCGCGGCGGTGAGAACCCGGCTCATCAGCCCGTCGGCGATGTTCGAGGGCGAGGAGCCGGGGAGAGGCTCGACCACGATCCGAACCCCGTCGACCGCCTCGTAGCGGAATTGGTCGTAGATCCGGCCGCGCCGGTAGCCTGGGCGTGACTCGAAGCCAGGCTCGACCTGCCCCAGCGCAACGACGAGGTCGGCCGTGCCACCGGTCGCGCACGCCGCCAGTTGCGGAAGCGGGACCTGCGACGCGATGGTGAGGCCGAAGGCGCGGTAGCGCCAGGTGCCGGAAGCCGGGTGAGTGCCCCGATCGAGAACCGGGCCTTGGCAGTCCACGGCGCGAAGAATATCCTCGCCTCCGGTCCATCACAAGCGCCGGACGGTGCCCGCGGGGGAGCTACCGATGACCTATCTCGCCGAGGTTGAGCGCACCCGCGCACAAAGCGCGGTCCTGGAGCTGCTCGCTGGGGCCGCCGCTGCCGCACCGGACGACCTGACCGCGGCGCGCCGCTTCGCCCAGGCCTGCATGCGCAGCAACAACCGACAGCGGGCACCGGGCGCGTGGCGCAACGTGGTCGCCGCCGCACCCGACGATGCGACCGCCTGGGCGGCGTTCGCCACGTCCCTGCTCGAGATCGGGGATGTCGACGGCGCGGTCGCCGCCGGCGAGCAGGCGCTCGCGCTGGCCCCGGACGACGCCGCCGTGCACGCGGCGCTCGGATTCGCGCTGCGCACGCGGGGAGAGCAAGAGCGCGCCGATGCGGTCTTCGAACGCGGCTTCGCGCTCGATCCCACCAGCCCCTATCTCACCCGAGGGGTAGGCCAGGCGCTGATCCGCCGCGGCGACGGCGCCGCCCTTGCGCGCCATTGCGAAGCGGCCCTGGAACGAATGGCGCCGAGCGGTTGGCTGTTCGCCCAGTACACGATCGCACTTGCCCTGCTCGGCCGCCGGCGCACGCTCGCAACGTTGCTCGATTACGATCGCCTGCTGAGGCGCGTCCACCCTGAAGCTCCCGAGGGCTTCGACTCGCTGGACAGCTTTCACGCGGCGCTTCGCGCGGAGCAGGAATCGCTCGGCGCCGTGCCGAGCCGGATCGCCGCGGCCGACGTCGTCCATGGCGCCTTCCGGCTGCCGGGAGGCCTGCAAGGCGCGATCGCAGCCCGCGGCGAGGCCGGCGCGCCGGCGAGCGCTGCCCTGCTCCGCACGTTCGATGCGCAGCAAGCCGATTACGAGCAATGGCTCGCCGCCTCCGGCGAAATCCTCCAGCGGCGCAGCAAGCCGAGCGGCACATGGCTGCACAGCGAGACGGTGATCACGCCCCGCCAAGGCTATGTCGCGCCGCACACCCATGCCTGCACCTGGCTGAGCGGGGTCTATTACGTCGATGTTCCGAAGGGCATGGTGGGCAAGGAGGGCTGCGTCGAGTTCGCTCCGCCAGGGCGCAAGCTCCCGAGCGGCAGCGACATCTGGCCGGTCCTGACGCTGAAGCCCGAGCCTGGCCTGCTCCTGCTCTTTCCCGGCTATTTCTACCATCACGTCCATGCGACGAACGCACCCGGAGATCGGGTGGTCGTGACGTTCGACGTCAAGCCGACCCGCGAATCGCGTCCGCGCGACCTCGATCCCGCGCTGCTCCGGGCAGCGGGGCTCACCGATCAGGAGTAGGTGGTACCGTCGGGACTGCCCGAGGAAGCGCTGTTTTCGGCGTCAGCGGCGGCGATCTTGTCATAGCCCAGCGGCTGCCAGGGCGCTCGTTCGCTCGGTACGGGGGTGGGCTCTTCGCGGTCCGCAGAGGGTGTCGGTTCGCTCATGCTCGCCTCCTCGTCTTGCCAGGCGGCGCAAATTACCCTGTTCCCGCCTTCCGCACAACCGGCGTGCCTCAGTAGAGGAGGTAGCGCGCACGCTCTTCCGCCCAGGCCTGCTCGTCGGGGCCGGCGAGCGCCTCGAGGTCGGCCGGCGTCGAGGCCGGATCGTCGACCCATTCGCGCAGGCCGGTGCCGCCGTTGATCACGTCGATGGCGAGCTTCCCGAACTCATATTCGTACGGGAAGTCGCGCCACAGCGGATAATCCGGCTGCAGGCGGCGGATCGCCTTGAAGCCGAGGGCCTGCAGCCGCCACGGGCGGAACGCCTCGTGATCGTAGAAGCGACCTTCGGGATGGATGTGAACGCCGCTGCACAACTGTCCGACATGCTTGTGAAAAGTCGGTTCGAACCAGATGTCGCGCAAGGCGCAGCCCGCGAGCCATTGCGGGGCGAAGCGACGCATCTCGGCGAGCACGGCCCGCGCGTCGATATCCGGCGCGCCGAAGATCTCGAGCGGGCGCGTGGTGCCCCGCCCCTCGGACAATGTGGCGCCCTCGAGCATGACGGTGCCGGCGTAGGACCGGGCCATGGAGAGGTTGGGCGCGTTCGGACTGGGATTGATCCACACACGGTCGGTCGGCCAGCCGAAGCCCGGCGCCTCGTCGGGGCGATAATCCTCCATCTCGATGACCCGATAGTCGACGTCGAGCTTCATCGTGTCGATGAACCAGCGGCCGAGCTCGCCCAGGGTCAGGCCGTGGCGCATCGGCATCGGCCCGGCGCCGACGAAGCTCTCCCAGCCGCTCTTCAGCGTCGTTCCCTCGATCGGCCTCCCCGCCGGGTTGGGACGATCGAGCACCCATACCGCCTTCTTGTGCTGGGCGGCCGCCTCCAGGATGTAGAGCAGGGTGGTGATGAAGGTGTAAATCCGGCAGCCGAGGTCCTGGAGATCGACCAGCACCACGTCGAACGTGCCCATCGATTGGCCGGTGGGACGGCGAACCTCGCCATAGAGGCTGAAGACGGGGATGTCGTGAACCGGATCGTTGAAGTCCGGCGATTCGACCATGTTGTCCTGCTTGTCGCCGCGCAGGCCGTGCTGCGGGCCGAAAGCGGCACTGAGCTTGATGCCGTCGCAGGCGGCGAGCGCATCGAGGCTGTGGCGAAGATCCTCGGTGACGGATGCCGGGTGCGCGACAAGCGCGACGCGGCGCCCCTCGAGAGGCGCACGCAGCGCAGGGTCGGCGAGAAGGCGGTCGATTCCGAATTTCATGCGGGCCTCGCTGGGGCAAGTTCGAGCGCAAAGCAATCCGGATGGTGGAAATCCGGGTCTCCGGGTGGATGGTTCAGCGCCCAGTAGGAGATCGTGCCGTTCCGTTCCTCGATCACCGCGGAGAGGCCGAGATGCCAGGGCTCGTCGAGCGGCAGCCGGGTTTCCTCCATGTCGAGCGTCGCGGTGAGCAGAAAGAAGGGTGCGGGCACGTTCTCGAGGCCGTCGAGGCCGATGCGGGCGAGCTCCTCGGCGCGCTCGGCATCCACGGAATCGTTGTGGATGAAGGTGCCGATGGCGGGCGAACCGACATATTTCTCCGACTGCATGCCGCTGCGATAGTCGTCGAAACGGTAACAGGACCAGGCACCGGACGGCGCCAGGTTGAACTCGTGATAGGTCCGGCTCGCGCCGACCCTGACGAACGCCTCGAAGCAGGTATGGCGCCAGAGATCGTCGGCCCGGGCCTTCTGCGTGACGTGTTGCGGCGCCTTCAGGGCCCGCAGATTTCCCGACAGGACGTAACGGACGGAGAGCCGCCGCGCGCCTTGCCTGCCGCCGTTTCGCCGCACGTCGACCATTACCGCATCGAACGCGCCGCTCGGTGTGTCCGGATGACATCGGAGCTGAAGACGCTGCACCATGTGCGCGGCGTAGGAAAAGCGGCCACCGGGGGCAAGCGGCCCGTCGCCCAGGTCCGTCCGAGCGCCCCATTCCGGCGCTTTCCTGTTGCGGCGCACCCATGCTAACCGGCGCCGGCCATGACCTACCGATCCGATCTTCTTCGCCTGCTCGACGAGCGCGGCTATATCCATCAGGTGACCGATGCGGAGGGCCTCGACGCCCTCGCCGCGAAGGAGGTCGTGCCGGGCTATATCGGCTTCGACGCCACGGCGCCGTCGCTGCACGTCGGATCGCTCGTCCAAATCATGATGCTTCGGCGTCTCCAGCAGGCCGGCCACAAGCCGATCGTGCTGATGGGCGGCGGCACGTCCAAGATCGGTGATCCGAGCTTCAAGGACGAAGCCCGCAAGCTGCTCACCGCCGAGACGATCAACGCCAACATCGCGTCGATCAAGCGCGTGTTCGAGCATTTCCTCACCTTCGGCGATGGCCCGAGCGACGCGGTGATGGTCGACAATGCCGAGTGGCTCGACAAGCTCGAGTACATCCCGTTCCTGCGGGAGATCGGCCAGCACTTCTCGGTCAACCGGATGCTCAGCTTCGACAGCGTCAAGCTTCGCCTCGACCGCGAGCAGTCGCTGAGCTTCCTCGAGTTCAACTACATGATTCTCCAGGGCTACGACTTCCTGGAGCTGTCGCGGCGCGCCGCTTGCCGGCTGCAGCTCGGCGGCTCCGACCAATGGGGCAATATCGTCAACGGCATCGAGCTCACCCGCCGGGTCGATTCGACCCAGGTATTCGGCCTGACGACGCCGCTGATCACCACCGCCGACGGCGGCAAGATGGGCAAGACGACGAGCGGCGCCGTGTGGCTCAACCCGGACCAGCTCAGCCCCTATGATTACTGGCAGTTCTGGCGGAACACCCAGGATGCCGACGTCGGTCGTTTCCTGCGCCTGTTCACCGATCTGCCGCTCGACGAGATCGCCCGGCTCGAGCGCCTCGAAGGCAGCGAGATCAACGACGCCAAGAAGGTGCTCGCCGACGCCGCCACCGCCATGGCGCATGGCGAAGCCGCGGCACGCGACGCCGCGGAGACCGCACGCCGGACCTTCGAGGAAGGGGCTGCGGGCGAGAGTCTGCCGACGATCAAAATTCCCGCCGAAGGAATCACGATCGTCCAGGCGAATACGGCGCTCGGCTTTGCGGCGTCCAACAAGGAAGTGCGGCGCAAGCTCGACGAGGGCGCGATCCGGGTCAACGACGAGGAGGTTCGCGACCCGACCTATGTCGTGAAGCCCGGCGACAAGGTGAGCTTCGGCCGCAAGAAGCACGGCATGGTGGCGGCGGCCTAACCGCTCCTGAGCAGCCCCACCGCGGCGTCGCGCTCCATCAGATAGAGAAGCACCCGCGCCGCCTGCCCGCGGGGCCCCTCGAGGCCGCCGTCGCGGTCGACGAGGAGGCGGGCGTCGTCGCTCGCGATCGGTACCAGCGCCTGGATCTGCTCGGGCGAGGCGAGGCGGAACTGCGCCTCTCCGGACTGGCGGGTGCCGAGGATCTCGCCGGCGCCGCGCAGCCGCAAATCCTCCTCGGCGATGCGGAAGCCGTCGTTGGTCTCGCGCATCAGCGCCAGGCGGGCACGGCCGGTCTCGCTCAGCGCGTTCCCGCGCAGCAGCAGACAGACGGAGCGCCCCTCCCCCCGCCCGACCCGGCCGCGAAGCTGGTGGAGCTGGGCAAGCCCGAAGCGCTCGGCGCCCTCGACGATCATCAGGGTGGCGTTCGGCACGTCGACGCCGACCTCGATCACCGTGGTCGCCACCAGCACGGCGAGCTCCGCGCGCTGGAAGGCCGCCATCACCGCGTCCTTCTCCGGCCCCTTCATGCGGCCATGGACGAGGCCGACGCGGCCGGGAAAGATCCGGCCGAGCGCCTCGGCGCGATCCTCGGCCGCCGCCTGATCGGACGCTTCGCTCTCCTCGACCAGCGGGCAGACCCAATAGGCCTGTCCTCCGCCGACGACATGGCGTCCGAGCGCATCGACGATCTCCGGCAGGCGATCGACGCTCATCACGCGCGTCTCGATCGGCTGGCGACCGGGCGGCATCTCGTCGAGCGGGCTGACGTCCATCTCGCCATAATGGGTGAGCGTCAGCGTCCGCGGGATCGGCGTCGCCGTCATCACCAGCAGATGCGGCGGTCGCTCCGCTTTCTCGGCGAGCATCATTCGCTGCGCCACGCCGAAGCGGTGCTGCTCGTCGATCACGGCAAGGCCGAGGCGGCGATAGCTCACCGCCTGCTGGAAGATGGCGTGCGTCCCGACCAGGATGTCGATCGAGCCGTCCGCCAGGCCCATCAGCGTCGATTCGCGGGCCTTGCCCTTGTCGCGTCCGGTGAGGATCGCAACCGTGACCGGCAGCCCGGCGAGCTGGCGCGAGATCGTCTCGAAATGCTGGCGGGCGAGAATCTCCGTCGGCGCCAGCAGCGCCGCCTGCGCCCCGGCCTCGACGGCCGCAAGCATGGCCATCACGGCGACCAGCGTCTTGCCGGATCCGACGTCCCCCTGGAGCAGCCGCAGCATCGGCACCTGCTGCGCGAGGTCGCCCTCGATCTCGGCGATAGCGCGGCTCTGCGCCCCGGTCGGGCGGTAAGGCAGCTTCAGCGCGGCCCGCAGCCTGCCGTCGCCCTGCAGCGGCTGGCCCTTGCGCCTGCGCGACGACGCGCGGACCAGCATCAGGGCGAGCTGGTTGGCGAAGATCTCGTCATAGGCAAGGCGCTCGCGCGCCTTGGCTTCGGCGGGATCCTTGTGAGCGCGCCGCAGCGCCTCGGTCCAGGCCGGCCAGCCGTGCCGCGCGAGCAGGCTCGGCTCGACCCACTCGGCGAGCTCCGGCGCCCGCGCCACGGCCTGCGCCGCGAAATCGCCGAGCCGCCGGTTGGTGAGCCCCTCGGACAGAGGATAGACAGGCTCCCGCTCGGGCAGATCGGCCGCTTCCTCGGGAGGAAGCACGTGGTCCGGATGGACCATCTGCAGCTCCTGCCCGTAGGTGTCGAGCCGGCCCGAGACGATTTTCGTCTCGCCCAGCGGGAGCTGCTTGCGCCCGCAGCCGGGATTGTTGAAATAGGTGAGCGTCAGCCGTGTGCCGGCGGCATCGACGGCGTGGACCTTGAACGGCCCCCTGCCCCCACTCTGCCGGTATTCCACCGGCGTGACGGCGATCGTCACGATCCGCCCGGCGTCCTCGATGTCGAGCCGCTCCACCCGCTTCCGCTCGATCCAGCTGACCGGCAGGTGGAACAGCACGTCGACGACGCGGGCGAGCTCGAGCCGCTTGAGCGGCTTCGCCAGGCCCGGGCCGACGCCCTTCAACGCCTCGACCTCGGCGAACAGCGGATTGAGTATGTCGGGGCGCATAACTAGATGGGCGTCGTAGCCAATGCCGGCCGGGTTCGCAAAGCCCGTGCGGGCCCATCTCCTGTGGAGCTCCATGGATCGCGAACCCCGCCTGAAACGTCTCCGCTTTCGTGCCTGGCACCGCGGCACCAAGGAAGCGGACCTGCTGATCGGCGGTTTCTTCGACGCCTGCTCTGCAAGCTGGGACGAGAGCGAGATCGCCTGGTTCGAGGCCCTGCTCGAGGAACAGGACGTCGACATCATGGCCTGGGCGATCGGCACGGCGCCGCCGCCGCCTGCCTTCGATGGGGAAATGATGCGCCGTCTTCAGAACGTGAATTATATAAAGCACGCTAAGTGACTGATCTTCCAATAATTCTGAAAGCCGACAAGCCGATCACCCTGGCCGGAGCGCCGGCCGGGTTCCTGCCCTGGCTGGCTGCCGATCTCGCGCGCGCCGCGAAAGGCCGCGCCGTGTTCGTCGCACCGGACGAAGCCGCCATGCGGCACATCGCCGATGCGGCCGCCTATTTCGCGCCGGAGCTGGAAGTGCCCACGTTCCCGGCGTGGGACTGCCTTCCCTATGATCGCAGCTCGCCGTCGCTGCGCGCCTCGTCCGAGCGGCTGGCGACGCTTCACGCGCTCCAGCGCAAGAGCAGCAAGCCGCAGCTTCTCGTCACCACCGTCAATGCGGCGACCCAGCGGACGCTGACCCCCTTCCGGATTCGTCAGCTGGTGGCACGGCTCGCCCCGGGCGAGCGGATTGATCTCGACCGCCTGACGGCCCTGCTCACCGCCAACGGCTATCACCGCACCGACACGGTCCATGATGCGGGCGAGTTCGCGGTACGCGGCGGCATCGTCGATCTGTTCCCGGCCGGCGAGACCGAGGGCTTGCGGCTCGACTTCTTCGGAGACGAGATCGAGAGCGTCCGGCGCTTCGATCCCGCCACCCAGCGGACCAGCGGCACCGTCGAAGGCTTCACTCTCCTTCCCGCCTCCGAGACCTTGCTCGACGAGGACAGCATCAAGCGCTTCCGCTCGCATTACCGCGAGAAGTTCGGCGCCACCGCCACCGGCGATCCGCTCTACCAGGCAGTGTCCGAAGGGCGGCGCCTGGCCGGGCTCGACCATTGGCTGCCGCTGTTCGAGGAGCGGCTCGACACGCTGTTCGACCATCTCTCGGCCGACGACATCGTCGTCCGCGACACCCATGACGCCGGCGCCGCCGAGGCGCGGTTCGAGGCGATCGCCGATTATTACCAGAACCGCGCCCGCGCCCAATCGTCGGACCCGGGCAGCTACCGTCCGCTCGAGCCGGAGACCCTCTACCTGACCCGCGACGAGTGGCAGCGCCTGATCGAGGACCGCCCGCTCCACCTCGCCACGCCGTTCCACGAGCCGGAGAGCGCGCGGGTTCTCGATTTCGGGGTCGACGCCGCGCGGGACTTCGCGCCGGAGCGCTCTCAGAACGCCAACGTCTACGAGGCGGTGGTCGAGCATGTCGCCGCTCTTCGGCGCGCGAAGAAGAAGGTCGTGCTGGCGAGCTACTCGGTCGGCTCGCGCGAGCGGCTGAAGGGCCTGCTCGCCGACCACGGCCTCAAGAAGGCGGCCGAGGCGGACAGCTGGCAGGAGGCCCAGGGCGCCGCCGCCCAGGGCGGAGTCGCACTCGCGGTGCTGCCCCTCGACCACGGCTTCACCACCGGCGACCTCGCCCTGCTCACCGAGCAAGACATGCTCGGCGACCGGCTCGTTCGCCGCCGCAAGCGCAAGAAATCGGCCGATGCGTTTCTCAGCGAACTGGCGACGCTCTCTCCGGGCGATCTCGTCGTCCATGCCGACCACGGCATCGGGCGGTACGAGGGGCTAACCCAGATCCCGGTCGGCACCAGCCCACACGATTGCGTCGCGCTCGAATATGCCGGCGGCGACAAGCTCTACGTGCCGGTCGAGAATATCGACATCCTCTCGCGCTACGGCAACGAGAGCGACGGCGTCACGCTCGACCGTCTCGGCGGCGAGGCCTGGCAGCGGCGCAAGGCGCGGATGAAGGAGCGGATCCGCGAGATCGCGGGCGAGCTCATCCGCACCGCGGCCGAGCGGGCCCTGCGCCCGGCGCCGGTCGCCGAGACCGACACCGGCTTCGCCGCCTTCGTCGACCGCTTTCCTTACGAGGAAACCGAGGACCAGGAGCGGGCGATCGACGACGTGGTCGGCGATCTCGCCGCGGGCAAGCCGATGGACCGCCTGGTCTGCGGCGACGTCGGCTTCGGCAAGACCGAGGTCGCGTTGCGTGCCGCCTTCGTTGCGGCGATGGCCGGCATGCAGGTCGCCCTGGTCTGTCCGACCACGCTGCTCGCCCGCCAGCATTACAACAATTTCAAGGAACGCTTTCAGGGCTTCCCGATCGAGATCGGCCGCCTCTCGCGCCTGGTGACCGCGAAGGAGGCGAAGGAGACGCGCGATGGGCTTGCCGCCGGCAAGGTCGACATCGTCATCGGCACGCACGCGCTGCTCGCCAAATCGGTCGAGTTCAAGAACCTCGGCCTCGTCATCGTCGACGAGGAGCAGCGCTTCGGCGTCACCCATAAGGAGCGGCTGAAGGCGATGAAGGCGGACGTCCACGTCCTCACCCTCACCGCTACGCCGATCCCGCGCACGCTGCAGATGGCGATGTCCGGCCTGCGCGAGCTCTCGGTCATCCAGACCCCCCCGGTCGACCGCCTGGCGGTGCGCACCTACGTCATGCCCTGGGACCCGGTCGTGCTGCGCGAGGCGCTGCTGCGCGAACATTATCGTGGCGGCCAGGCCTATTTCGTCGCGCCGCGTGTCGCCGACCTGCCCGACATCGAGCAGTTCCTGCGCGACGAGGTGCCGGAGGTGAAGTTCATCACCGCGCACGGCCAGATGGCCCCGACCGAGGTCGAGGAGAGGATGAGCGCCTTTTACGACCGCAAGTACGACGTGCTGCTTTCGACCACGATCGTCGAAAGCGGACTCGACATCCCCTCGGCCAACACCCTGATCATCCACCGCGCCGACCGCTTCGGCCTCGCCCAGCTCTACCAGCTGCGCGGCCGCGTCGGCCGCTCGAAGACCCGCGCCTACGCCTATTTCACGACGCCGGAGACGCGCACCGTCACCGAAGCCGCCGACAAGCGGCTCCAGGTGCTGGCGAATCTCGATTCGCTCGGCGCCGGCTTTCAGCTCGCCAGCCACGACCTCGACATCCGCGGCGCGGGGAACCTGCTCGGCGACGAGCAATCGGGCCATATCAAGGAGGTCGGGTTCGAGCTCTACCAGTCGATGCTGGAGGACGCGATCCTCGAGGCGAAATCGGGCGGCGCGCTGAAGCCGGCCGACGATTTCTCGCCGCAGATCACCGTCGACGCGCCGATCCTGATCCCCGAGGAATATGTTCCCGACCTCGACCTGCGCATGGGCCTCTACCGGCGCATGAACGAGTTCGAGACCGCGGCCGAGCTCGAGCCGTTCGCCGCCGAGCTGATCGACCGTTTCGGCAAGCTCCCGGCGGAGACCGACAATCTGCTCAAGGTGATCGAGATCAAGCTCAATTGCCGCAAGGCCTCGGTGGTAAAGCTGGACGTCGGCCCGAAGGGCGCACTCGTCCACTTCCACAACGACCACTTCCCCGATCTCCAGGGGCTGATCGCCTATGTCCAGCGCCTCAAGGGGACGGCGAAGCTCAGGCCGGACAGCAAGCTGGTGATCGCGCGCAACTGGCCGGATCCCGCCGCGCGGATCAATGGCGCGCTGCAGCTCTCCAAGGGGCTGGCGCGGATCGTCGGCTGATCATTCGAGGTAGAACGCCGGGAAGCTGCCGCCGACCGGGCCCTTGTTGAGACGCACCCGATGCCAGCGCGCGCTGTCGATGGGCGAATTATCTGCGCGGAAGCGCCACGTGCGCTTGATCCCCTTGGTCAGGCGCTTGTCCACGCCTGGCATATTGGTACTGCCAAGCAGACGCGCCTCGATCACCCTGCCGCTCTCGGAGAGGCGCACGCAGGCGAATAGCGGCCGCCCCTGGTCGGCTGTCGGGTCGAAGCCTTCTGGCAGCGGCGCCTCGGCGAGTACGACGGAGCTTCCGACTGCGGGCGATGGGCAGTGTGGTTCCGCGGCCGCCGGGACCGGGAACTCGCCGGGATCGTCCACGAAGGGCTTCCATTGGGAGATGGGTATCACCCGGATCGACGCACCTCCGCTCGGCAAGAAGCCACGACACTCCCTGTACGGGCACCATTGCCCTGCATTGAGTGCCATCGTCATGGCGACCCAGAGGAGGAGAAGCCCGAACAAGGCGCCGTAACCCGAGGCAACATGTTCACCGACGGTCAAGCGCATACAGTGATGTTATATCATCATTGCACTCGGGTCTAGAGACTCACCACCTCGGCTTCCTGCCCCTCCTGCTCTTCCCACACCGCCTCGCGGTGCATCTCGAAGGTGCCGTCGAGCTGCACGAGACTCCATACGCCGCTGACCGTATTGCCGTCTCCCGAGACGCGGCCGACGTAATCGACGGCGTGGGCGGCATCGCTCGCGCCGTCATAGACCTTGATGAAATCGATGACAGTTCCGGTGCGGCTGCCGCGGAGCACCGCCTCCAGACTGTCGCTCGACAGGCCCATCGTGTTGGGCTCGATGATCGTGCCGGAGAGCGCGCCGCCGTCATCCTCGATCCGCGCGAGGAACGGCGTCGTCGGCCCGGCTCCAGCAGGATAGGCAAAGCGCCCCATCCACAGACCGCTGAGGTTGAGCGGCCCATCGGCCATCAGGGACGCGCCAGCATCGCCAGGGATTCCACGTCGACCGGCGGCGAGCAGAGGAAGCCCTGGTAGAGGTTGCAGCCTTCGCGCGCGAGCAGCGCGAGCTGCTCCTCGGTTTCGACCCCTTCGGCGACGACGCCGAGGCCGAGTGAACGCGCCATGTCGATGACGCTGCGCACGACGATGCGGTCCCGCGGCGAGCCGCTGATGTCCTCGACCAGCTTCTTGTCGATCTTGAGATAATCGAGCGGCAGGGCCTTGAGATAGGCGAGGCTCGAATAGCCGGTGCCGAAATCGTCGATCGCGACCCGGAAGCCGTGCTGGCGCAGGCCCGCGAGCAGATTGCCGGCGGCGCCGAGATCCTCGATCAGCCCCCCTTCGGTCACCTCGACCGTCAACCGCTCGGCAGGAAAGCCCGTCTCGGTCACGAGACGAACGAACTGATCGGCGAAATTCGGGCGGACGATGTCGGCGGCGGTGATGTTGACCGCGAGGCGAAGCGCGGAGAGCGCGTCCGGCCAAGCGGCGGCGGAGGCGATCGCCTTGCGCTGGACGTGATCGGAGAGCTGGACGAGGTAATCGGAGCGTTCGGCGACGCTGAACAGGGTGACGGCGCCGAGCTCGCCGAATTGCGGGTGGCGCCAGCGGGCCAGGGCCTCGGCGCCGACCACGCGTCCGGTCGCGATCGCGATCTGCGGCTGGAACAGGATCTCGATTTCGTCCTGGTCGAGCGCGCGCCGCAGGTCGATCTCGAGCCGGTCGCCGCGCGCGCTGTCGTTCGCGGCATCCGAATCGAGCACGCGGATCGGCGCGGCCTCCGCCGCCTTGGCTTCGGCGAGGGCGGCGCTGCCGCGGCGGAGGAGGCTCGCGGCGTCGTCGCCCGGCTCGGCCGCAACCACGCCGATCCGGCTGCCGAGCGTCACGACGTGATCGCCCGACATGAACGGACGCGCCGTCGCCTCGACCAATTGGCCGGCGAGGAAGCGTCCCTCGGCGAGGCCGGCGGGCGCCCCGAGCAGCACCGCGAACTCCGCCCCGGCGATGCGGGCGACCAGGCGGGTCCGCCCATCCGGATCGACCGACCGCTCGATCCGGCGGGCGGCGGCCTGCAGCACGTCGTCCCCGATCGCCCGCCCGAAGGCGGCGTTGATCGCGTCGAACCGGCTGACGCTGAGCAGCAGCAGGATGAGCGACGGCTGCGGGCCCTCGGCGCCGGACGCGAGCTGCCGCTCGATCCAGCTCCGCGCCTCGCGCGCGCTCCTCAGCCCGGTCAGCGGATCGCGCCCCGAGGCCGCCGCGGCGCCCTCGGGCGCGAGAATGGCCTCGGTCCGCCCGACCACGCCGGCATCGTCCACCCGCATATGATGCGCGAGCCGGGTGCCGCCCCCTGCGCTCTCGGCCGCCAGGTCGGAATGGGCGAACGCCGTCGACTGGCCGGTGGCGAGCAGGCGATCGACCGCGCCCCGCGCCGCGCGGCGGCCGTCGGCGTCGAGCTTGCGGAACAGCTCCATCAGGCTGATCCGCTGCCCCTGCTCCTCGCCCAGGCCGGCCCGGCGGGCAAGCGCCGGGCTGAGCTCGACGGTCGAGGAGCCGGGCTGCCAGCGCCAGGACGCCCCGTCCGCCGAAACGGCGTCGCGGCGACGCCCGCGGCGGCCGCCGCCGACCCGCTCGGCATGGCGCTGGGCGAACTGGACCGCCTGGAGGAACTGCTGCTCGCTGAACGGGCTGACCAGGAAGTGGGTGGCGCCGCGCGCGAACAGGTCCTCGAGCGCGTCCTCGTCGGTTCGCGACAGGAGGACGAGCAAGGCGGCGGCATTGGCTTCGACCGGATCTGCGAGCGAACGCACCGCATCCTGGCCTTCGGCGAGCGCGCCGCGGGCATCGACGACGCAGACCGCCGAGCCGGAGGAGATGAAGCGGCTCTCGGCATTGTCGGCGCGCCGCGCGGCGATCGGCTGCCAGCCCGCGCGTTCGGCGGTGGCCGTGAGCTCGTCGCGGTGGCGGAAGGACAGGATGTACAGCGGCGCAGAACCGCCCGCAGCCCGCATTCCCAACCTCCTGTCCCCCCGATCCATCGGGCCTTGCTCTACTCTCGGCTCGGGCCCTCAACAATCGGTTTAGATCGGGCGATTCGTTCTGGGACACCTGGCTTGCCGTGGCAGGGCGCACCCACTAGCAAGACGGGCGATGACAGCCGCGGAAAGACCCACCGCCCTTCTCGCCTCGGATACCGAGGCTGCGCAGCAGGCGGAGGCCGAGCTTCGCCGGAGCTACAATTTCGTGCCCCTGGCCGAGGCCGAGCAGATCATCGCCCTGGGCGGCGACGGTTTCCTGCTCCACACGCTGCACGGCATGCTGAAGGGTCGGCGCATCCTGCCGATCTTCGGCATGAATCTCGGCACGGTCGGCTTCCTGATGAACGAATGGCAGGTGGAAGGACTGCGCGAGCGGGTCGATGCCGCCCGCGCCTTCAAGGTGGCGCCGCTCAGGATGGAAGCCGTGACCGTCGATGGCGAGCGCATCGTCCACCCCGCGATCAACGAGGTCTCGCTGCTGCGCGAGACGCGCCAGACCGCCTGGATCGAGATTTCGGTGAACGATCGCGTCGTGCTCCCGCAACTGGTCTGTGACGGCGTCCTGGTGGCGACACCGGCAGGATCGACCGCCTACAATCTGTCCGCCCAGGGCCCGATCCTGCCGCTCGGCTCTAACCTCGTCGCGCTGACCCCGATCAGCCCGTTCCGCCCCCGCCGCTGGCACGGCGCGCTGATCCCCGACGAATTCAGCATCCTGTTCCGCGCGATCGACCCGACCAAGCGTCCCGTCTCGGCGGTCGCCGACCAGCTGGAGGTGCGCGAGGTGGAGACGGTGGCGGTGTCGGTCGATCGCAGCATCGAGCTCACCCTGCTGTTCGATCCCGACCATGCGCTCGACGAACGGATCACGATGGAGCAGTTCATCGCTTGAAAAAACCGGGGCCGGGACGCTTGCGCGTCTGGAAAAGTTGCGGCATAGGCCCCGCCACGGGCTGAGGCTTGGTCATTCCGGCGTGGCGCAGCGGTAGCGCAGCGGACTGTTAATCCGTTGGTCGTAGGTTCGAATCCTACCGCCGGAGCCACCAGGCACTCAGCCCCGTGTTTTCGAAATCGCCCCGGTTTTCCGGGGCTTTTTTGTTCCTGCACAAACACGGCGTGAAGTCGCACGGGGACCGTGGCCGGAGACCGCAGCGGCGTCTCTGGGCGCGCGACGAGGCCGCCGACGCCGGACGGGCGCTCGCCTCGAACGGCCTGCCGCAGACCCACCCCGCCTTCCCTGCCCGCCTCCGCGAATTCGCCCCGCTTTCAGGCGCTTGCCGGTTTCCCGATCACGATCCGGAGCCGGAACATTGTCCGCGCGCTGCGGGTTCCAGCCGGGACATCCACCAGGAGGACCAAATGGCAAGCAAGAGCGAGACAAAGGGCAGCAGCAAATCGCGGTCGTCGAGCCGCGGGAGCAGCGGTGAAAATCAGAACGCCTTCGGTTGGGGCAGCGGCAATACCGGCGTGCTGGTGGGCGCGGCCATGGCCGGCGCCGCGGTCGGCATCGCCGCCAACGTCGGGCGCAAATTGTTCGTCCAGATGAGCAGCGGCGCGACCGGCGACTGGCTCGACGCGCTGAAGACGGAGCACGCGCTGACGCTGGCGATCTTCGACAAGATCGAAGCGACCGCCGACAACCAGACGATGATGCGCTCGCACCTGCTGATGAAGCTGAAATACGCGCTCACCAAGCATGCGATCGAGGAAGAGAACGTGATCTATCCGGCGCTGCGCCAGGCCAACAGCGCCCACGACGCCGACGCCCTCACCGCCGAGCATGGCTACGTGAAGACCTACCTCTACGAGCTCGAGAACATGCCCAAGAACAGCGCGGAATGGCTCGCGCGGGTGCGCGACTTCCGCTCGATGCTCGAGGAGCACATGCGGATGGAGGAAAACGAGGTCTTCCCGGCGTTCCGCAACATCCTCTCGGACGAGCAGAATTCCAAGCTCTCGGCGATGATGAACAAGGAAGGCTTCAAGGTCGCCTGATCGGCGCCTGGCGCCACGAAGAAGGGCCGGTGCGGCAGTCCGCACCGGCCCCTTTTCTTGGCCCGGAGGCTCGGCTCAGGCGAGCTGGCCGTGACAGTGTTTGAACTTGAGCCCCGATCCGCACGGGCACGGCGCATTGCGGCTGACCGGCGCCTCCGCCACATCGACGCCTTGCGGAAGCGCAGACCGCTCGATCTGCAGCGGCGGCAGGCGCGACAGCACGTTGCCGCTGGCAGCGTCCAGGTCCGCCGTATCGTCGTCGCCGGTCAGCGGATCGATATGATGGGTGATGAAGTCGGGCAGGTCCGGGAACTCCGGATAGGCCGGCGGCTCGGGCTGCTGCATCGTGAAGGTCGCCAGCGCGAGCGTGCGGGTGACGTCCTCGCGAATGGCGATCAGCATGCGCTCGAACTGCTGGAAAGCCTCGCGCTTATACTCGTCGATCGGCTTCTTCTGCGCATAAGCCCGCAGGTGGATAACCTGGCGTAGCGCGTCGAGCATCGCGAGATGCTCTTTCCAGTGATGATCGAGCGACTGGAGCAGGATCGACTTCTCGACCTGGATGAAGCTCTCCGGCGGGATCTGCCCCTTCTTCTCCTCGATCTGGGCGTCGGCGAGTGCTTGGACGCGCTGCACGAAGGTCTCCGGATCGACCGCCTCTTCCTCCATCCACGCCTCGACCGGCGGCTCCAGACCGAAGACGTCGGCGAGCCGGGTCTTGAGGTGCGCGATGTCCCATTGCTCGGGATAGGTGTTCGGCGGGCAGGCCTCGCCGACGATCGCGTTGACCGTCTCGGCCCGCATGTCCTCGACCACGTCGCCGATCGTCTCGGCGTCCATAATGTCGGCGCGCTGCTCGTAGATCACCTTGCGCTGATCGTTCATCACGTCGTCATATTCGACGACCTGCTTGCGGATGTCGTAATTGCGCGCCTCGACCTTCTTCTGCGCGGTCTCGATGGCCTTCGAGATCCAGGGGCTGACGATCGCCTCGCCGTCCTCCAGGTTCTTGTTCATCAGGCGCGCGAACATCGTCTGCGGCCCGAAGATGCGCAGCAGATCATCGTCGAGCGAGAGGTAGAAGCGGCTGAGGCCCGGATCGCCCTGGCGGCCCGAGCGGCCGCGTAGCTGGTTGTCGATGCGGCGGCTCTCGTGGCGCTCGGTGCCGAGCACGAACAGGCCGCCGGCGGCGAGCACCCGCTCCTTCTCCTCGGCGACCTCGCGGGTGATCCGCTCGATCGCGGCGTCCCGCTCCGGCCCTTCCTCCATCTCGGCGAGCTCGTCATTGACCCGGAACTCGACGTTGCCGCCGAGCTGGATGTCGGTCCCGCGGCCGGCCATGTTGGTGGCGATGGTGACGGCGCCGAGCCGGCCCGCCTGGGCGACGATATGGGCCTCGCGCTCGTGATAGAGGGCGTTCAGGATCTCGTGCGGCACGCCTTCCTGCTGGAGGTATTTGGCGAGCAGCTCCGATTTCTCGATCGAGACGGTGCCGACGAGGACCGGCTGGCCGGTCGCCTGCTTCTCCTTGATCGCCTTGGTGATCGCGGCGAACTTGTCGTTCTGGTTCTTGTAGAACTCGTCGTCGTCGACGCGCTGGACCGGCACATGGGTCGGGATGGTGACGACGTTCATCTTGTAGATGTCGTAGAATTCTGCCGCCTCGGTGGCCGCGGTACCGGTCATGCCGCCGAGCTTGGGGTAGAGGCGGAAATAGTTCTGGAAGGTGATCGAGGCGAGCGTCTGGTTCTCGGGCTCGATGTTGACCCCTTCCTTGGCCTCGACGGCCTGGTGCAGGCCCTCGGACCAGCGGCGCCCTTCCATCTTGCGGCCGGTGAACTCGTCGATGATCACCACCTTGCCGTCCTGCACGATATAATCGGTATCGCGCTTGAACATGACGTTGGCGCGCAGCGCCTGGTTCAGATGGTGGACGACGAGCGTGTTCTCGAAATCGTAGAGGTTCGAGCCGACGAGCAGGCCCGCTTCCTCAAGCATGCGCTCGGCTTTCTCGGTACCGTCCTCGGTGAGCACGACCGAGCGCTGCTTCTGATCGACCTCGTAATCTACCGGATCGAGCGTCTTCACCAGAGCATCGACGGAGAGATAGAGCTCGGACTTGTCGTCGGTAGGGCCCGAGATGATCAGCGGGGTCCGCGCCTCGTCGATCAGGATCGAATCGACCTCGTCGACGATCGCGAAGTTGAAGGGGCGCTGGACCATCGCCGTGCGCTCGTACTTCATGTTGTCGCGCAGATAGTCGAAGCCGAGCTCGTTGTTCGTGGCGTAGGTGATGTCCGAGGCATAGGCCATCCGGCGCTGATGGTCGGTCAGGTTGGGAACGATCACGCCGACGGTCATGCCGAGGAAGCGGTAGACCTGACCCATCCAGTCCGCATCGCGGCGGGCGAGATAGTCGTTCACGGTGACGACGTGGACGCCCTTCCCTTCGAGAGCGTTGAGGTAGGTGGCGAGGGTCGCCACCAGCGTTTTGCCCTCGCCGGTCCGCATCTCGGCGATCTCGCCGCGATGGAGCACGATGCCGCCGATCATCTGGACGTCGTAATGCCGCTGGCCGAGCACGCGCTTGGCGGCTTCGCGGACGGTCGCGAACGCCTCCGGGAGCAGTTCGTCCAGCTCCTGGCCGTCGGCGAGCCGTTGGCGGAAGATCGCCGTCTGGCTGCGCAGCTCCTCGTCGGTCATCGCGGAGATGGTCGGCTCGAAGCCGTTGATGCGGTCGACGATCTTGCGCAGCGAGCGAACGTAGCGGTCGTTGGACGATCCGAAAATGGCTTTGGCAAATCCGCCAAACATGGGGCGATCCTAATCTTCTTGAATGCGAACCAGGCGCAAGTCGCGGCCTGCTCGCCGCCCCCCTTGCAACTTCGCTGGCGATGTAGGGTTGGCCCCAGACCAAGTCAATTGACGCGGGTCGCGCGTGCGGCCTAGCCAGGGACATGGCCGAGCCCCTGACCGGACGATGCGCCTGCGGCGCCGTGCGATACCAACTGACCAGCGCACCATTCGACACGGGCTGGTGCCATTGCCGCACCTGCCAGCTGAACTCCGGGGCGCCGGCCATGGTCTTCGCCAGCGTACCGCACGGGGATTTCGTCTTCACCCAGGGCGCAGACAACGTGCGCCGCTTCGCCTCGAGCAGCTTCGGCTATCGCCGTTTCTGCGGCGCGTGCGGCACCCCGTTCACCATGGAGGTCGACCATCAACCCGAGACGGTCGATTTCAGCGTCGCCACTCTCGATCGGCCCGAGGCGGTAGCGCCCGGCTTCCACATCTTCTGGGCCAGCCGGATCGGCTGGTTCGATCCCGGCGACGATTTGCCGCGGCACGATCGCTTCCGCCCGGATACGCGCGGCCTGGACGGCACCGACCCACCGGAATGACTGCTGGAGGCTGCGCCTTCAGCAGCTGCAGGCCGGCTTCGGCCGCGCCTTGGTCTTCGGCTTGGTGGAGGCGAATTCGGCAGGGCTGAGCCAGGCGGAGCGATCCGAATCCGCCTTGGCAAATTTCTCCGACGTGCTCGTCGCCCATTCCTCGAAGCTCAGCCGCCCGTCGCGGTTGGCGTCGAGCTTCGCGAACGCCTTGCGGCGCGGCTGATACAATTCCTCGAGCGTGATGCGGCCGTTCTTGTCCTTGTCGGCACGGCCGAACCTCTTCTCCTCCCTGCTCTTCTCCGCCGCGGCCGGCGGGCTGCCGGATGGCGCCGCTTCCTCGTCCTTGGCTGGAGACGCCGCGGCGGCGGCGGCGGCTTCGGGCGGCCGGGGGATCGGATCGTCACCTTGCGCACGGCCCTTCCACAGAAAGAAGCCGGCGAGGACGAAGAGAAGTGCGGACGCGGCAACGACGACGAAGCGAAGCATGGATTTCTCCCGCCCGAGGCCGCATCGGAGGGCTCGGGCGCCCGTCCGCAGCGGCATGGGACCCCGAAAGGTCCGTCTTCAGTCGCGAGGATAAACCAATTTCGGTCGCACGTCTTCGTGCGCGGCTCAGCGCCCGGTGAGGCGATGGCGCAGCATGCGCATCATCCGGCGCGGCGCGCCCGGCTCTTCCCAGCGCCGCTCCGCCTCCGCGTCGCGGCGGGCGAGCGCAGCAAGCATTCCGAGCGGGCGCAGGCGCGATGGCCAGCGCTCGGCGGTGAACCGCGTTCTGGCGGCGGCGAGCGCGGTCTCGGCGTCCGGCTGATTGGCGCTGTGCCGCGCGAGATCGACCAGCGCCCAGGCTTCGCCCGCAATCTGGGCGGCCTGCCAATCCCCGACGCCGAGCAGGCGGGCGCTGTAGCCGAACAGCCGTCCGCCGCGCTCGGCGGCATAAAGTTCGATCTCCTCGTCCCCCAGCACCTCCGGGTCGAGCAGCGCAGCCCACCCGCCCTCCATCGCGGAGAGCTCGGCGCCGCTGAGGCCGCGCGGGAGGAGATGCTCCGCGGCAGCCTGGAGCGCCGGCTCGGCCGGTGGAGGCTCGCGGTCGAGCCTTTCGAGCGATTCCCGCCACCAGGCGAGCTTGATCCGGCTCAGCATCGCATCGCGGCCGCCAGCCAGCACAGCGCCCAGGGCCAGATCGAGCCGCCACAGCGCCTCGACCGCCAGCCGCTCCGGCAGGGCGATGTAGCTCAGCGCAAGCAGCCGGTCGCGGTCGAGGTCAGCCATGGTCCGTTCCGACGCCAGAAAGACGTCGGGGCGACGCATCGCGCCGCCCCTTCGTCCGGTAAGCCCGTTCAGCTTCGAACGGGCATTCTCAGCGGTAGCAGACCTTCCGCGCCGCCGCGACGACCTTGTCGACGTCGATCAGCGCCATGCGCTCGAGATTGGCCGCGTAAGGAAGCGGGACGTCCTCGTCGGTGACGCGGAGCACCGGGGCATCGAGATCGTCGAACCCTTCCTCCATGGCGGTCGCCATGATCTCCGAGGAGATCGAGCAGACCGGCCAGCCCTCCTCGACGCAGACCATCCGGTTGGTCTTGGCGAGCGAGCGAAGCACCGTCTCCTTGTCGAGCGGACGCAGGGTGCGAAGGTCGATGACCTCCGCCTCGATGCCCTGCTCCGCGAGCTTGGTCGCCGCGTCGAGCGCGACCCCGACGCCGATAGAATAGCTGACCAGGGTCACGTCCTTACCCTCGCGCGCGACTCGCGCCTTGCCGATCGGGAGGACGTAATCGTCGAGCTTGGGAACGTCGAAGCTCTGGCCGTAGAGCAGTTCGTTCTCGAGGAAGACAACCGGGTCTTCGGAGCGGATCGCCGCCTTGAGCAGGCCCTTGGCGTCAGCCGCGGTGTAGGGCGCGATCACGATCAGCCCCGGGACACTGGCGTACCAGGGTCCGTAATTCTGGCTGTGCTGCGCGCCGACCCGCGCCGCGGCGCCGTTCGGGCCGCGGAACACGATCGGGCAGCGCATCTGTCCGCCCGACATGTAGTTGGTCTTGGCCGCCGAGTTGATGATGTGATCGATCGCCTGCATGGCGAAGTTGAACGTCATGAACTCGATGATCGGGCGAAGGCCGCCCATCGCCGCGCCCGTGCCGACGCCGGCGAAGCCATATTCGGTGATCGGCGTGTCGATCACGCGGCGCGCCCCGAACTCGTCGAGCAGCCCCTGGGTGACCTTGTACGCGCCCTGATATTCGGCGACTTCCTCGCCCATCACGAAGACGCGGTCGTCGGAGCGCATCTCCTCGGCCATGGCGTCGCGAAGCGCCTCGCGGACGGTCTGCCGGATCATTTCGGTCCCTTCCGGCACTTCCGGCTCGACGCGGAGGCTCGCCGGCGCGGCCTCCTGCTTGGGCCGTGCGGCGACGGTCGCCTGCTGGGCCTGCGCCTCCTCGGCCGGCGACGCCGCGATCGCCTCGGCCGCGCCCGCACCGTCATGGGCGGCGCCGGCGACTCCGGCAGCATCCTCGCCTTCGCCGGCGAGCACCGCGATCACGGTTCCGACCTTCACCTCGTCCGTGCCTTCGGCGACCAGGATCTTGGCGACGACGCCTTCGTCCACCGCCTCGAACTCCATCGTCGCCTTGTCGGTTTCGATCTCGGCGAGGATGGTTCCGGAGGTGACGGTGTCGCCCTCCTTCACCAGCCATTTGGCGAGCGTGCCCTCCTCCATCGTCGGGGAGAGGGCGGGCATCTTCAATTCGATCGGCATCAGTAGGTCTCTACCAGTACGTCGGTGTAGAGTTCGGCAGCGTCCGGCTCCGGGCTCTGCTCGGCGAAGTCCGCGGATTCGGTGACGATCCGCTTGATTTCGGTATCGATCTTCTTGAGCTCGTCCTCCGAGACCCCGGCAGCGGCGAGCTCGCGCTTCACCGCCTCGATCGGATCGGATTTCTCGCGGACCGACTGGACCTCCTCGCGCGAGCGGTACTTGGCCGGATCGGACATCGAGTGGCCGCGGTAGCGATAGGTCTTGAGCTCGAGCAGGATCGGGCCCTTGCCGCTGCGCACCCAGTCGAGCGCGGTGGTCGCGGCGCCGCGCACGGCGAGGACGTCCATGCCGTCGACCTGGATCCCGGGGATGCGGAAGCTCTCGCCGCGGCGATAGAGCTGATCCTCGGCCGAGGCGCGGTTGACGCTGGTGCCCATGGCGTATTGGTTGTTCTCGATGACGTAGATCATCGGCAGCTTCCAGAGCTCCGCCATGTTGAAGCTCTCGTAGACCTGGCCCTGGTTGGCCGCGCCGTCGCCGAAATAGGCGAGGCAGACGCCGCCGTCGCCGGAATATTTGTGCTTGAACGCAAGACCGGTGCCGAGGCTGACCTGGGCGCCGACGATGCCGTGGCCGCCGTAGAACTTATGCTCGACGCTGAACATGTGCATCGAGCCGCCCTTGCCGCGCGAGATGCCGGCGGCGCGGCCGGTGAGCTCGGCCATGATCACCCGCGGATCGATACCGTAAGCGAGCATGTGGCCGTGGTCGCGGTAGCCGGTGATCACCGAATCCTTGCCCGGCTCCATCGCCGACTGCAGGCCGACGGCGACCGCCTCCTGGCCGATGTAGAGGTGGCAGAAGCCCCCGATCAGGCCGAGCCCGTAGAGCTGGCCGGCGCGCTCCTCGAACCGGCGGATGAGCAGCATCTGCCGATAATATTCGAGCAGTTCCTCGCGCGACGCCTGGTGGCGCTGCGGCTCTGGCGGGCGTTCGCGGTTGTGGGTGGGCGGGGGTGGTGAACCGATCTCTTCGCTGGCGCGCTTTGCTGCCTTGGCCACTGTGGAGCTATCCTGTGCTTCGGGGGGTCACTCTGGTGCGGGCTCTATGGCGGCAAACGTGCCGCCGCGCAACTTGTGCCGCCCGCTTCCGCTACGGCGACGGCGCGCGCCGGCTCGGCCGGGCAACAAAAGCACGATCGCGGGCCCCCTGCCGAGCGGCAGAGGGCGGGTCTCACTGCTCGATGGGGATGATGACTTCGTCGGGGCGGATCACGCCGAGCTGGCCGCGAACCATCTCGTCAACCAGATCGGGATCGGCGCTGCGCGGATTGAGCAGCTCGGAACGGTGCTGGAGCCGCTCCCGCTCGACCTGGAGCTGCGCGAGCTCGACCTGGCGCTCCTGCTTCAGCCGGCGATAATCGCCCCAGCTGAGGATGCCGTTGGCGCCGATGACGGCGTAGCCGAGGAAGTTGGCGATGATAAGGATCGCCAGCGCCGGAAGCGCTGCACGCCTGATCGTTTCGAACGTATTTCGCCCCACCGACTTCATGGCTTCACAGAATCAGGAAAAGGCCTGCGAATCAAGCTTTTTGCTGTCCTCTACGGGAAAATACCGACGGTTTGCGGCCGCCGACGCCGCCTGCGGGCCCGACCGACGGGCCCGCAGCGCGAAACAGGGGTCAGCCGGCGCGCGAACGGAAGATCCCGCGGCCGGCATAATGGGCCGACATGCCGAGCTCTTCCTCGATGCGGATCAGCTGGTTGTACTTGGCGAGCCGGTCGGAGCGTGCGAGGCTGCCGGTCTTGATCTGACCGCAATTGGTGGCGACCGCGAGATCGGCGATCGTCGTGTCCTCGGTCTCGCCCGAGCGATGCGACATCACCGCCGTATAGCCTGCGCGCTGCGCGGTCGACACCGCCTCCAGCGTCTCGGACAGGGTGCCGATCTGGTTGACCTTGACCAGCAGCGAGTTGGCGAGGCCCTGGTCGATGCCCATCGACAGCCGCTTGGGGTTGGTCACGAACAGATCGTCGCCGACCAGCTGGACCGAGTTGCCGATGCGATCGGTGAGCAGCTTCCAACCCTCCAGATCGTCTTCGGCCATGCCGTCCTCGATCGAGAGAATCGGATAGTCGCGGGCGAGATCGGCGAGATACCCGACCATCTCGGCCGGCGAGAGCACCCGCCCCTCGCCTTCCAGATGATAAGCGCCGTCGCGGAAATATTCGGTCGCCGCGCAATCGAGCGCGAGCACGACGTCGTCGCCCACCTTGTAGCCCGCCTCGCCGACCGACTCCATGATGAAGTCCAGCGCCGCCCGCGCCGAGGCGAGGTTCGGCGCGAAGCCGCCCTCGTCGCCGACGGCGGTGGCGAGGCCGGCCGCGTGAAGCCGCTTCTTCAGCGTGTGGAAGATTTCCGCACCGCAGCGCACCGCCTCGCTGAGCGAGGCCGCGCCGACCGGCATTACCATGAATTCCTGAAAGTCGATCGGATTGTCGGCATGGGCGCCGCCGTTGACGATGTTCATCATCGGCACCGGCAGCACCTGGGCGGCAACGCCGCCGACGTAGCGATAGAGCGGCAGGCCGCGGGCGTCGGCGGCCGCCTTGGCGACGGCCAGGCTGACGCCGAGGATCGCGTTGGCGCCGAGCCGCGACTTGTTCTCGGTGCCGTCGAGCTCGATCAGCAGCGAGTCGATCTCGGCCTGATCCTCGGCATCGCGGCCCGTGACCGCCTCGAAGATCTCGCCGCGCACCGCCTCGACCGCCTGGGTGACGCCCTTGCCGAGATAGCGGCTCTTGTCCCCGTCCCTTTTCTCGACCGCCTCGTGCGCGCCGGTGGAGGCGCCGGACGGCACCGCGGCGCGGCCCATGCTTCCGTCCTCCAGCAGCACTTCCACCTCCACCGTGGGATTGCCGCGGCTGTCGAGGATCTGACGGGCGTGGACGTCTAGGATGGCGGTCATTGTTACGGCCTCGTCATGAACTATATGGATGGTCGGGCGCTTATCGGGACGACGCCGCGGACGCAACTTTCGTCGCACGGGGCCGGAACGACTGGCCCGCCTTGCCGGTTTCGACAGCTGAAGACCTATATCTCAACAGAGCGGAGAACAGGACCATGCCTCCTCGCGAAAACGAGCTTCCCGAAGGGACCGACCACATCATCAACGGCGCCATGGAAACCAACGGAACGGGAAGCGACGTCGGCGGCGGTAGCGGCAGCGGCGCGGCCTCGACGAGCAGCGGCGCGGGCGATGGCGGCGGCTTCATCGCCGGCGGCGGGGACGGCACCGGCGGCACGACCGCGTCCGATGGCGGCACCGTCGTCGAGCAGCTCCGCGGGCAGGCCTATGCGCTGCGCGATCAGGCAGGCGGCCGGGTTCGCGAGTTCGCCGACAGCGGCAAGACCCGCGCCAGCGACGCGCTCGAGGAGCTCTCCCGGGTGTTCGCCGACACGGCCGACTCGATCAACGACCGGCTGGGCGGCGACTATGCGGAATATGCGCGCAAGGCGTCCGACGCGGTCTCCGGCTTCGCCGACACGCTGCGCAGCAAGGACGTCGACGAGATCTACGGCAACGTCCGCGATGCGGTACGCAAGAGCCCCGGCGTCGCGATCGGCGTCGCCGCTGTCGTCGGCTTCGCGCTGGCCCGGGTGGTGAAGGCCGGGTTCGATGACGCGACCGGCGGTCAGAGTGGCAGCGGCGGCAAGAGCGGCTCCGGCTCCGGCAACGGAGCCTGACCGTGGACGCGCGCGTGGGGAACGTGGGCGAGAGCTCCATAGGCGAGCTGTTCGGCCGCGCCACCGAGCAGGCGAAGGATTTCGCCAGGAGCGAGATTGGGCTTTACAAGGCGATCGCGAGCTATCGCGTGTCCAAGGCCAGAAACGGCGCGATCGCTCTGGTCGCGGCCTTGTTCCTGGTGAATGCGGCGCTGATCACTTTGCTGGTCTGCATCGCGATGGCGCTGGCGCTCCATATCGGCCCCCTCCTCGCCGGTCTCGCCGTCTTCGTGGCGGTGGGGATCCTCGGCTTCTTCCTGGTCCGCTTCGGCATCGGGAAGATGGCAGCCCTGTCGGGCGATGCGGAAGAACGCGCAGCGCTTGCCGCCGGGGAGCATCTTTCGTGACCCCCGCCGAGATCACCCGCGCCAGGCGCGAAGCGGAGCTGTCGCGCCGGCGCCTGATGGGCACGGTGGGCGAGCTCCAGGAACGGCTCAAGCCGGGGACGCTCGCCAACAATGCCTGGGAAGGCGTCAAGGACCGGTCGACCGGGCTTGCCGACGATGCCGTGCAAGCGGTGAAGGCGCGGCCCGTCGTCGCCTCGGCGGCGCTCGGCGCCGTCACCCTGTTCCTCGCGCGATCGCCCCTCAAGTCCGCGGCGTCCTGGCTGTTCTCCAGGAAGCCCGATGAGGATCTGGTCACCACCCGTCTCGACACCAAGAGCGACAATTACGACCTGACGACGCCCGTCGTCGCCAGGCATCAGGACGAAGGAGTTACTGCATGAGCGACAATCGCGCGACCGAGAGCAGCACCAACGGCGGCACCGGAACCGAGCAGAGCGGCAGCGGCCGCCTCGCCGGAGTCCGTCAGAGCGCGGCCGACGCCTATGAAAGCACCCGCGAGCGGACCAGCGCCGCGTACCAGTCGGCGCGCGAGCGTGCCGGCTCGGCGCTGCAGGGCGCCCGCGAGACCGCGCGCAGCGCCGGCCAGCGCACCGCCGCCGGGATCGAGACCAACCCGATGGCGGCGGTCGTCGGCGGCCTCGCGATCGGCCTCGTCGCCGGCGCGGTCCTGCCGAAAACAAAGCGGGAGCAGGCCCTGCTCGGCAGCGCAGGCCGCAAGATCCACGACACCGCCCGCGAGGCGGTCCGCGCCGCCAAGGACGCGGGACGCGAGCAGATCGACGAGCTCGGGCTCAGCCGCGACGCGGTGCAGCGCCGGCTCGGCGAGTTCACCGATCGCGCGGTCGGCGCAGTGAAGACGTCGGCCGGCGCAGCCGCCGGCAGCGTCAGCAGCGGCGCTGCTTGACGCAGGCCCAGGACCGCCCCGGAAGCACTCTTCTTCCGGGGCGTGTCCGCAAGGCGGCCGCCTGTTTTCCGGGGAGTTTCCGCCAAGCCAACGGTTGTTCTCCAAGGATTGTCCGCCAAGCGGACGCTTGTTTTCTAAGGATTGTCCGCTAAGCGGACGGGCCATGAGCAAGATGCATCTCGTGTTCGGAGGCCGGGTCAGCGACCCGCAGGGCCTCGACTTCGATCTGGCGACGATCGACATCGTCGGCGTGTTCCCGAACTATGCCACCGCGCTCGACGCCTGGCGGAGCGCTGCCCAGCGCACGGTCGACGACGCCGAGATGAAATATGTCGTCGTCCACCTCCACCGCCTGCTCGAGCCGGAGCTCGGCAGCGCCTGAGAGGCGCGCGCCTTCAGTCTGAACGCCTGAACCCGCGCCGCCGGAGGGCGAGCGCGGCCGGGCTCGTCAGGCGCCGCGCCAGCGAAGCATGAGCAGGGGCCGCGCGAGCAGCAGCCCGGCAAGGAAGCCGCCGATATGGGCGGCGATCGCGATCATGATGCCGCTTCCGGCGCTGGCGAACCCGATCAGCAGCTGGAGGCCGATCCATGCCGCGGCCAGCCAGAGGGCGTTGATCGCCACCGCCGCCGCATTGTTCGCGACCTTGATCCGGTGGCGGCCGAAGAACATCGCATAGGCGCCGAGCAGGGCCGAGACGGCGCCGCTCGCGCCGATCATCGGCGCGCGCTCGCCCGGAGACCAGCCGAACTGCGCCGCCGCGGCCGCATAGGCGCCGACCAGATAGAGGATCAGCACGCCTTTGGCGCCGAGGATCGGCTCGATCGCGCGGCCGCAGAAGAGCAGCATCAGCAGGTTGAAGGCCAGGTGAAGGATGTCCGCATGGACCAGCGTCGCGGTGAGCGGCGTCAGCCACACCGGCGCGAGCGGCCCGCCCGCGAGCGTTCCCGAAACGCGTGCCGGGATGAACCCGCCCCAATAGGTCGCGGCGAGCTCGGCGCCGACGGTCGTGACCAGGAGCCACGCCAATGCCGTCACCGCGGCGATGCCGAGCGTGACCCTGGCATTGTTCCAGCTGGCTGGCGGACGCACGCTCGCGCCAGGCCCTTAGATGAACTCGATCTTCTCGATCGCGTAATAGCGATCGCCCGAGGGCGTCGAGACCTCGACCTCGTCGCCGACGTTGCGGCCGATCAGGGCGCGGCCGAGCGGCGAATTATACGAGATCCGGCCGACCTTCGCATCCGCCTCGGTCTGGCCGACGATCTGATAGGTCACCGGCTTGTCGTTTTCGTCGAGCAGATGGACGGTGGCGCCGAACACGACCTTGTCGCCCGACAGCGTCGTCGGATCGATGACCATCGCGCGGCTGAGCCGGTCCTCGATGTCGGCGATCTGCGCCTCGACCTGGCCCTGGCGTTCCTTGGCGGCATGATATTCGGCGTTCTCGGAAAGATCACCGTGACCGCGCGCCTCTTCGATCGCGTCGATGATCGCCGGACGCTCGACGGTTTTCAGGTGCCGCACTTCGTTCTGGAGCTTCTCATAGCCCTCAGCCAGCATCGGCATCTTGTCTACCGTCGCCATAATACAGCCTTTCGTCAAAAATCTGCTTTCGACCGCCTCCACGCTGACGACGGCCCGACTAATTTCGATTGTGTGAAGGTTCACGCTCTGGAGGTGTGATAATAGGACTGCAGGGAGCGAACATCAAGGCTGTGCTCACGCAGCACGGCAATGGAGCGAACCACCGCTACGCTCGACGCAGCCGTCGTGAAATACGGGACTTTGGCCATCAGCGCGGAGGCGCGGATCGAGGCGCTGTCCTTGTGGCTCTGCCAGCCTTCGGTGGTGTTGAAGATGATCGCGACCTCGCCGTCCTTGATCTTGTCGACGATGTGCGGCCGCCCCTGCGCCACCTTGTTGACGTGAGTGATCTCGATTCCCTGCGCGCGCAGATAGTCCGCGGTGCCGCTGGTCGCGATGACGTGGAAGCCCATCTCCGCCATCGCCCGCACCGCCGGCGCGACCAGAGCCTTGTCGCTGTCCTTCACCGACACGAACAGAGTGCCTTCGGTCGGCAGAACCACGCCGGCGCCGAGCTGCGATTTGAGGAACGCCGTCGCAAAATCCTTGTCGATGCCAATGACTTCACCGGTCGACTTCATTTCCGGAGAGAGCACCGGATCGACTCCCGGAAAGCGTGCGAAGGGGAACACCGCTTCCTTGACCGCGATGTGCGGCACGTCACGATGGATCGGCAGGAAGTGCATCAGCGGCTCGCCCGCCATCACCCGTGCCGCGATCTTGGCGATCGGCGTGCCGATCGTCTTGGCGACGAACGGCACGGTTCGGCTGGCGCGCGGATTGACTTCGATCAGATAGACCTTGCCGCCTTTCACCGCGAACTGGGCGTTCATCAGGCCCTTGACGCCGAGCGCCAGAGCGAGCGCCCTCGCCTGCCGCTCGATCTCGTCGACGATCTCCTGATCGAGACTGTATGGCGGCAGCGAGCAGGCGCTGTCGCCCGAATGCACGCCCGCCTCCTCGATATGCTGCATCACCCCGGCGATGACCACGTCCTTGCCGTCGCAGATCGCGTCGACGTCGACCTCGATCGCGTCGCGCAGATATTGGTCGATCAGCACCGGACTGTCGCCGGACACCTGAACCGCCGTGACGATGTAATCGTCGAGCTGCGCGGGGCCGTCGACGATCTCCATCGCACGCCCGCCGAGTACGTAGCTCGGACGGGTCAGCACCGGATAGCCGATGCGATCGGCGACGGCGATCGCCTCCTCGCGGCTGCGCGCGATGCCGTTTTCCGGCTGGCGAAGGCCGAGCCTCTCGACCAGCGCGGCGAAGCGCTCGCGATCCTCGGCGAGGTCGATCGCGTCGGGCGAGGTGCCGAGGATCGGGATGCCTGCCTTGGCGAGCGCGGCGGCGAGCTTCAGCGGGGTCTGCCCGCCGAACTGGACGATCACGCCGACCAATTCCCCCCTCGACTGCTCGACCGCGAGAATCTCGAGCACGTCCTCGACGGTCAGCGGCTCGAAATAGAGCCGGTCCGACGTGTCATAGTCGGTCGAGACCGTTTCCGGATTGCAGTTGATCATGATCGTCTCGAAGCCCGCTTCGTCCAGCGCGTAGCAGGCGTGGCAGCAGCAATAATCGAACTCGATCCCCTGCCCGATCCGGTTCGGGCCGCCGCCGAGGATCACGACCTTGCGGCGGTCGCTCGGCTCGCTCTCGTCCTCCGGCGCGCCGAAGCTCGGCGCCTCGTAGGTCGAGTACATGTAGGCGGTGCGCGCCTCGAACTCGGCGGCGACGCTGTCGATGCGCTTGAACACCGGGCGCACGCCGAGCTTGTGGCGCAGCGCCCGGACCTCGTCCTCGGTGGTGGCGCCGGTCAGCGCCTTCACCGTGTCGTGGATCAGGCCATGGCTGCGGGCGGCCACCTTGCCGAGGACGCTGTCGCGCAGGTGCGCCGAGCGCACGGCGAGCTCGGCCAGCCGCTTGTCGGAGAAGCCCATCGCCTTCAGGCGGCGCATCCCCTCGGCATCCTGCGGAAGCCCCTCCTGCTCGATCCCCTGCTCGGCCTCGACGATCTCGCGGAGGCGCTCGAGGAACCAGGGGTCGAAATGGGTGATCGCGTGGATCTCCTCGACAGTGAAACCCTCGCGGAGCGCCTGGGCGGCGCTGAGCAGGCGCTCCGGCGTCGGTCGGGCGAGCGCTGCCTCGATCTCGACGCGCGGCGCGCCGTAGAGCGGCTTCACCCCGTCGAGGCCGACCAGCCCGGTCTCGAGGCTGCGCAGCGCCTTCTGCAGGCTCTCGTGGAACGAGCGTCCGATCGCCATGACCTCGCCGACCGACTTCATCGCGGTGGAGAGGAGCGGCTCGGATCCCTTGAATTTCTCGAAGGTGAAGCGCGGGATCTTCGTGACGACATAATCGATCGTCGGTTCGAAGCTCGCCGGCGTCGATCCGGTGATGTCGTTCTGGATCTCGTCGAGCGTATAGCCGACGGCGAGCTTGGCGGCGACCTTGGCGATCGGAAAGCCTGTCGCCTTGGACGCGAGCGCCGAGGAGCGCGACACGCGCGGGTTCATCTCGATCACGACCAGGCGCCCGTCCTTGGGGTTGACCGCGAACTGGACGTTGGAACCGCCGGTCTCGACGCCGATCTCACGCAGGCACGCGATGCTCGCGTTGCGCATGATCTGATATTCCTTGTCGGTGAGCGTCAGCGCCGGCGCGACCGTGATCGAGTCGCCGGTGTGGATGCCCATCGGATCGATGTTCTCGATCGAGCAGATGATGATGGCATTGTCGTTCCGATCGCGGACGACCTCCATCTCATATTCCTTCCAGCCGAGCACCGATTCCTCGATCAGCACCTCAGTGGTCGGCGAAGCCTCGAGGCCCCCGGTGACGATCTGGACGAACTCGTCGCGATTGTAGGCGATGCCGCCGCCGGTGCCGCCGAGGGTGAAGCTCGGTCGGATGATCGCGGGCAGGCCGACGTGATCGAGCCCGCGGATCGCTTCTTCCAGCGTATGGGCGATCTGGGAGCGCGGGCTCTCGAGCCCGATCTTGTCCATTGCCTCGCGGAACTTGAGGCGATCCTCGGCCTTCTCGATCGCCTCGGCGTCGGCGCCGATCATCTTGACGCCGTATTTCTCGAGCGTGCCGTCCTTGAAGAGCGCGAGCGCGGTGTTGAGCGCGGTCTGCCCGCCCATCGTCGGCAGCACCGCGTCCGGCCGCTCTTTCTCGATGATCTTCGCGACGAACTCGGGCGTGATCGGCTCGACATAGGTGGCGTCGGCCAGCTCGGGATCGGTCATGATCGTCGCCGGATTCGAGTTCACCAGGACGATGCGATAGCCTTCCTCGCGCAGCGCCTTCACCGCCTGGGTGCCCGAATAATCGAACTCGGAGGCCTGGCCGATGACGATCGGCCCGGCGCCGATGATCAGGATCGAGGAAATGTCGGTGCGGCGGGGCATAGGCTGGATCTGACCTTCGATGTCCTCGCCCCGAGGGGCTCGGTGGAAATGGCAATCGTTCGGCGGGTCACCCGCCGCGCTTACTTCTGGAGCTGGTCCACGAACTTCTCGAACAGATAGGTGCTGTCCTGAGGGCCGGGACTCGCCTCGGGATGATATTGTACGGAGAAGGCGGGCCGGTCGGTGAGTTCGAGGCCGGCGAGGCTCCCGTCGAACAGCGAGATGTGGGTCGGGCGCGCATTGTCCGGCAGGCTCTCGGCCTCGACCGCGAAGCCGTGGTTCATGCTGGTGATCTCGACGCGGCCGTCCTCCAGCCGCTTCACCGGATGGTTCGCGCCGCGATGGCCCTGGTGCATCTTCGCCGTCTTCGCGCCGACCGCGAGGCCGAGCAACTGATGACCGAGGCAGATGCCGAACAACGGCTTCCTGGTCTCGAGCAGCTGCCGGATGACCGGCACGGCATATTCGCCGGTCGCCGCCGGATCGCCGGGACCGTTCGAGAGGAAGATGCCGTCGGGCCGGTGCGCCATCACCTCGTCGTAGGTCGCGGTGGCGGGCAGCACGGTGACCCGGGCGCCGGCGTCGGCGAGATTGCGGAAAATGTTGCGCTTCGAGCCATAGTCGATCGCGACGACATGCGGCCGGCTCGCGTCCTCCTCATGCTCGCCATAGCCCCGGCCGAGCGTCCAGCGCCCGCCCGACCAGCGAAACATCTGCGCGCAGGAGACCTCCTTTGCCAGGTCCATGCCTTCGAGGCCGGGCCAGGCGCGCGCCTTCTCGAGCAGCGCGTCGAGGTCGAACTCGCCCTTCGCGTTATGGGCGATGACTCCGTTCGGCGCCCCCTTCTCGCGGATCCTGCGGGTCAGCGCCCGCGTATCGACGCCGGAGAGGCCGATCCGTCCGTTCGCCTTCATCCAGGCGTCGAAGCCCTGGATCGCCCGGAAGTTGCTCGGCGCGCTGACGTCCTGGCGAACGATGCAGCCGAGCGCCCAGGGATTGTCCGCCTCGAGATCCTCGTAATTGGCGCCGACGTTGCCGATGTGCGGGAAGGTGAAGGTGACGATCTGCGAGGCGTAGGAGGGATCGGTCATCACCTCCTGGTAGCCGGTCATCGCCGTGTTGAAGCAGATTTCGCCGACCGCCTCCCCTTCGGCGCCGAAGCCGCGCCCCCAGACGATCGTTCCGTCGGCCAGGACCAATACGCCCGTCGCTCCGTTCGGCGCAGGCGATTGCTGGGCGTGAGCCATGTCGGCGGGCACTCCTTGAGGATGGTTCTGGCGATGTCGCTAAGGCTCAGCCGCTAGGCGGACCGGGCCGCAGCGTCAATCTATTAAAACCCGGAGCCTGCCGCTATCTTCGCGCCTTTCCCCCACGTTTGGCGACGAGAGATCATGATTCGCGACGACATCAAGGCTGCCCTGGTCACGGCGATGAAGGGGGGCGACAAGCCGCGCACCGCCGCCATCCGGCTGATCCAGTCGACCCTCAAGAACCGTGACATCGAGCTGCGCGGCGCCGCCAGCGCGCCGAGCGACGACGACGTCTTGGTCACCGAGGTGCTGCAGAAGATGATCAAGCAGCGCCGCGAATCGATCGCCCTCTACGAGCAGGGCGGCCGCCAGGAGCTCGCCGACGCCGAGAAGGCCGAGGTCTCCGTGATCGAGACCTTCCTGCCCCGCCAGATGAGCGAGGACGAGACGAAGGCCGCGATCGACGCCATCGTCGCCGAGACCGGCGCGAGCTCGGTCAAGGACATGGGCCGCGTCATGGCCGTCCTCAAGGAACGCCACGCGGCGAACCTCGACATGAGCAAGGCGAGCGGCCTGGTGAAGGCGCGGCTGGGGTAAGAAGATTCCCCCTCCCCACCGGGGAGGGGGTTAGGGGGTGGGCATGCCCGACGCGCCGCGAAGGCCGACAAAAAGAGCTCAGAACCTCCGCAACAATGCCACCGATTGTGAGCGTCTGCTATGGCTCCAGCTTCGGCAGCGGCGCCTGAACGGCTTCAAGTTCAGCCGCCAAATACCTGTGGGACCGTTCATTTGCGATTTTGTCTGCCGACGAGCCATGCTCGTGATTGAACTCGACGGCGGACAGCACTCTGCCAATGCGGAAGCCGATCGGGAGCGAACGCGCTTTCTCGAGCATGCCGGCTACCGTGTGATCAGGTTCTGGAACAACGAAGTGACCGACACTCTGGAGGGAGTCTTGGACAGGATCGGGGTCGCGCTCGGCGCCTGCCCACCCCCTAACCCCCTCCCCGACGGCGAGGGGGGACTTTGACCCTTTCCCCGCAATTCCTGGACGAGGTCCGAGCCCGCACCTCGTTGTCGACGCTGATCGGGCGGAGCGTGAAGCTGCAAAAGGCGGGGCGCGAGTGGAAGGCGTGCTGCCCGTTTCACAAGGAGAAGACGCCGAGCTTCACGATCAACGACGAAAAGGGCTTCTACCACTGCTTCGGCTGCGGTGCGCACGGCGATGCGATCCGCTACCTCACCGATGCGCGCGGACTGCCGTTCATGGAGGCCGTGAAGGAGCTCGCGGATGCGGTCGGGCTCGAGGTTCCCGCGCCGGATCCCCGCGCGCAACAGAAGGCCGAGCGGGCAGCCGGGCTGTACGACGTCACCGAGGCCGCGCAGCGCTGGTTCGTCGAGCAGCTCGGCTCGATCGAGGGCGCAGCGGCGCGGGAGTATCTGAAGCGCCGCGGGATCAAGGACGCGACGATCGCCCGCTTCGGCTTCGGCTTCGCGCCCGACAGCCGTGGCAAGCTCAAGTCCGCGCTCCAAGACTGCGGCATCGAGAGGTTGATCGAGACCGGCCTGCTGATCGATCCGGAGGGCGAGCGCGAGCCCTATGACCGCTTCCGCGGCCGGTTGATGATCCCGATCCGCGACCAGCGCGGGCGGGTGATCGCCTTCGGCGGCCGCATCCTGGGCGACGGCGAGCCGAAATATCTGAACTCGCCGGAGACACCGCTCTTCGACAAGGGCCGGACCCTCTACAATCTCGACCGGGCCGCCCCCGCCAGCCGCAACAGCCGCAGGGTGGTCGTGGTCGAAGGCTATCTCGACGTCATCGCGCTCGATCAGGCCGGGATCGGCGAGGCGGTGGCGCCGCTCGGCACGGCACTGACCGAGGGCCAGCTCGAGCGCCTCTGGCGCCTCGCCCCTGCCCCGATCCTCTGCTTCGACGGCGATGCGGCCGGCCAGAAGGCCGCCGTGCGCGCTGCGCATCGTGCACTTCCCCATGTCGGCCCGGGACGCTCGCTCGGCTTCGTCACCCTTCCCGCGGGCCAGGATCCCGACGATCTCGTTCGCAGCCAGGGCCGCGCCGCCTTCGAGGCCCTGCTCGAGGCGCCCGAGCCGCTGGTCGACCGCCTCTGGCGCCACGAATCCAGCGCGGAGCCGCTCGACACGCCGGAGGCGCGTGCCGGCCTCAAGCGCCGCCTGTTCGAGCTGGCCGCGACGATCGCGGATTCCGACGTGCGCGAGCAATATCGGATGGAGCTGCTGCAGCGCTTCGACGCGCTCACCCGGCCGCAGCGCCAGGGAGGCGAGCGCCCAGCCTTCCAGCGGGGCGCTTTCCAGGGCGGCGGCCGCTTCGCTCCCGGACGTTTCCAGAACGGACGTTTCCAGATCCCGCGCCCCGTTTCGGAACAGGCGAAGGCCGTGGCCAGCGCCGGCCTCGATCCACGCTGGTTGCGCGCCGTGCTCGCCGGTCTCGTTCGCCACCCTCAAGTCATTGCCGGACATGCGGAAGCGGTCGCCGCTTTGCCGATCGGCGATCCGGCTTCGTTGCGGCTCCGCGATATTTTGCTATCGGCGGCGCTGATCCACGGCGAACTTGATCACGAGCGTCTAAATACCATATTGACCGAGGAAGGTGCGGCGCCTCTCGCGGAGGCGCTTCGCCAGGAGAGAGGACTGGCCTTTTCCTTCACCCGCCGTGATGCCGATCCGGAACGCGCCCACCGCGATCTCGTTCTGGTGATCGACACATTAGCGGCCCAGCCGGGACTATGTTCCGCGCTTGAGGCCGCGACCGAACGGCTGAAGGAGACGGGAGACGAAGCCGCCTTCCAGGAGCAGCAGCGGCTCCGGAAAGCGCGGGATGAGGCGGAAAAGCAGCTCGCGGCCCTGATCGAAGGGGATGCGGGATCCAGACAGGAACAAGGCGTTTAGATGGCGAAGACGAACACGGCGATCGATGCGGAAGACAAGCAGGACGGGGGCGATGCGCCGCTGATCGACCTCAACGAAGCCTCGATCAAGAAGATGCTCGCCCGCGCCAAGAAGCGCGGCGTCATCACCTATGACGAGCTCAACGAGGCCCTCCCGCAGGACCAGATGTCGTCCGAGCAGATCGAGGATATTATGTCCGCGCTCAACGACATGGGCGTCAACATCGTCGAGAACGACGATCGCGACGAGGAGGATTCGTCGTCGGAGACCGATTCGGACGGCGGCCTCGACGAGCAGGACGGCAGCGACGGCGAGCGCTTCGTCATCGAGAAGAAGAAGGAGACGGTCGATCGCACCGACGATCCCGTCCGCATGTACCTGCGCGAGATGGGCGCCGTCGAACTGCTCTCCCGCGAGGGCGAGATCGCCATTGCCAAGCGCATCGAGGCCGGCCGCGACACGATGATCTGGGGCCTCTGCGAGAGCCCGATCACGTTCAACGCGATCATCGAGTGGTCGAACGCCCTCAACGAGGGCCACATGCAGCTGCGCGAGATCCTCGATCTCGACGCCATGCTCTCCAAGGGTCCGACGCCGGAACAGGTCGCCGGCGCGGAGGAGAATACCGACGGGGAGATCAGCGAGGCGGCGGCCGGTCCCTCCTTCAAGGAGGAAGAGGACGTCGAGGAAGTCGTCGAGGAAGAGGATGAGGACGGCAACCCGGTCACCCGGCGCAACCAGTTCGAGGAAGAGGATGAGGACAACACCCTCTCCCTTGCCCAGATGGAAGAGACGCTGAAGCCGCAGGCGCTGGAGCGCTTCGCCCGCATCACCGATCTCTACAAGAAGTTCTCGGCGCTGCAGAGCGCCCGCATGGAGGCGATGAGCGCCGGCCAGGCCTTCCCGGCCGGGCAGGAGAGCAAGTATCAGGACCTGCGCGAGCAGCTCACCGCCGAGGTGGAGAGCGTCCAGTTCCACAACGCCAAGATCGAATATCTCGTCGATCAGCTCTACAGCTACAACCGCCGCCTGACCGCGCTGGGTGGGCAGATGCTGCGCCTCGCCGAGCGCCACAAGGTGCCGCGCAAGGCGTTCCTCGACGCTTATATGGGTCATGAGCTCGACGAGGGCTGGTCGGACCGCGTCTGCAACCTCGACAAGAAGTGGAACGCTTTCTGCTCGCAGGAATCGTCCGCGATCGAGCGCATCCGCACCGAGATCTCGGAGATCGCCCAGGCGACCGGCATGAGCCTCGCCGAGTTCCGCCGCATCGTGAACCAGGTCCAGAAGGCCGAGCGCGAGGCGCGCATCGCGAAGAAGGAAATGGTCGAGGCCAATCTCCGCCTCGTGATCTCGATCGCCAAGAAGTACACGAACCGCGGCCTGCAGTTCCTGGATCTCATCCAGGAGGGCAACATCGGTCTGATGAAGGCGGTCGACAAGTTCGAGTATCGCCGCGGCTACAAGTTCTCGACCTACGCTACCTGGTGGATCCGGCAGGCGATCACGCGCTCGATCGCCGATCAAGCGCGCACGATCCGCATTCCGGTCCATATGATCGAGACGATCAACAAGCTGGTCCGGACCTCGCGCCAGATCCTTCACGAGATCGGCCGCGAGCCGACTCCGGAAGAGCTCGCCGAGCGCCTGTCGATGCCGCTCGAGAAGGTCCGCAAGGTGATGAAGATCGCCAAGGAGCCGATCAGCCTCGAGACCCCGATCGGCGACGAGGAGGATTCGCACCTCGGCGATTTCATCGAGGACAAGAATGCCGTGATCCCGGTCGACGCCGCGATCCAGGCGAACCTCAAGGAGACGGTGACCCGGGTGCTCGCCTCGCTGACGCCGCGCGAGGAGCGCGTGCTGCGCATGCGCTTCGGCATCGGCATGAACACCGATCACACGCTCGAGGAGGTCGGCCAGCAATTCTCGGTGACCCGCGAGCGAATCCGCCAGATCGAGGCCAAGGCGCTCAGGAAGCTGAAGCACCCCTCCCGCTCACGGAAGATGCGCAGCTTCCTCGATCAGTGAACGAAAGGCCCTCCCTCCGGAGGGCCTTTTTTTGGACGGTGATCCAACGCGCCGCTGCACCGCTCCGGAAAAGAGCCGTTTTCGAACGGCTTGGGACGGGGCCTGGAAGCGCTTCACCGAGGTCCCCGCATTGTGCCTAACACGCCATAAACCTCCTTTTTACGGCATTGATATAGGTGAAGCTGGTAAGCCGTTCTTCGAGAACGCTTGGGAGAATGAGGGTTATGGCATCAGCTCCGCTCGGCATGGCACGGGCCGCCCCGACGGGGCAGACCCTGCTGACGTGCGTCGCCGACCGGGGCAGCGCGGCTCATCCCTGGCCCCGCCACCCGGAGCTTCTGCGCGGCGAGCATTGCGCCCGAAGCCTTGCCGATCTCATCCATTATCTCTGCACTCTGCACGGCCGCTATCCGGGGGTGATCGATCACGCCTCGCTGCGCGCTGTCGACCCCGCGTCGCGCGGCTGGTTCGCCCAAGCCACCTACGCCTTTGCGGGCGAGCGGGCTTATCTGGCGCGCCTTGCCGTCGCTGCCGGTCCCGTGCCCAGCACGCCGGGCGCCGCCGGCACCGATTCGACCGTGCTCGCGCAGCGCCATGCTCTGGACATGCTGGCCCAATCGGAGCGCAACGGCTGCGCGCTCGGCGCGTCCCTCGCCCTGGTTCTCGACTGGGCGCACCTGCGCGAGGTGCTCGACGCCGGTGCACGCCGCTTCGGCGTGGAGCCTCCGCCGTACACGATCGCCGAACCCGGCCCGATCGCCGATCTCGCCGACGCCTACGCCGGCTCGCCGGCCGTCCAGCGCGCCTTGCTGTTCGGCGCCGAGCAAATCCTTCATCAGCACCACGGCCTGTGGGACCTGCTCGAGGCCCGGCACCAGGCGCGCGCCCAGGGCTGAGCGCCCTGGGCAGCTTGCCCTGCGATGGCCCCTCCCCTATCGCTCGCGCTGTCGAGCGAAAGGACGGGAATGCGCTTCGAAGGCACCAGCAACTACGTCGCGACCGAGGATCTGAAGGTCGCGGTCAACGCCGCGGTGACGCTCCGCCGGCCGCTGCTGGTCAAGGGCGAGCCGGGAACCGGCAAGACGGTGCTCGCCCATGAGATCGCCGGCGCCGTCGGCGCGCCGCTGATCGAGTGGCACGTCAAATCCACCACCAAGGCGCACCAGGGGCTCTACGAATATGACGCGGTCGCCCGCCTGCGCGACGGCCAGCTCGGCGATCCCCGCGTTCACGACATCTCGAACTACATCCGGCGCGGCAAATTATGGGAGGCGTTCACCAGCCCCCAGCTTCCGGTTCTGCTGATCGACGAGATCGACAAGGCGGATATCGAATTCCCGAACGATCTCCTCCAGGAGCTCGATCGAATGGAGTTCCACGTCTACGAGACCGGCGAGACGGTGAAGGCGGTGGAGCGGCCGATCGTGGTCATCACCTCGAACAATGAAAAGGAGCTGCCCGACGCTTTCCTGCGCCGCTGCTTCTTCCACTACATCAAGTTCCCCGACCGCGAGACGATGCAGGCGATCGTCGACGTCCACTTTCCCGGCATCCAGAAAATTCTCGTCTCGAAGGCGCTCGAGATCTTCTACCAGGTCCGCGACGTGCCCGGCCTCAAGAAGAAACCGTCGACCAGCGAGCTGATCGACTGGCTGAAGCTCCTGCTGCACGAAGACATGCCGCTCGAGGTGCTGCAGTCGCGCGATCCCGCCAAGGCGATCCCGCCGCTGCACGGCGCCCTGCTCAAGAACGAGCAGGACGTGATGCTGTTCGAGCGGCTGGCGTTCATGGCGCGGCGGCCGGGCAACTGAGACTCAGACCGGCGGGCGCCGGAACAGCAGGATCGATTCGTCGCGATACGTAGCGGGCTCTCGGATCGAGAAGCCGGCTTTCTCCGCGACCCTGATCGAAGCCGCATTGTCGGCATCGATGATCGCGACGATCTCGCGCCCGGCGAGGGCCGCCTCGGCCCAATCGAGCGCGCCGGCCACGGCTTCGGACGCATAGCCCTGGCCGTGCGCCGAGGGCGCGAGCACCCACCCCATCTCCGGAAGCCCCTCGATCGAGGGAGTCATGTCACGCTTGAAGTCGGCGAAGCCGACCTGGCCGATATAGGCGCCGTCCTCGCGCCGCTCGACGGACCAATAGCCGAAGCCGAAGAGCGGCCAGAGCCCGACGCCGCAAAGGATCTTGCGCCACGCTTCCTCGCGGCTCAGCGCGTGGCCGCCGAGATGGCGCATGTAGTCGGGATCGCCCAGCATCTCTGCCTGGACGACCAGATCGCTCTCGGAGCGCCCTGAGGCGCAGCCGCGCGGTCTCGACGATCGGGACCACGCGGCTGCCGCCGTCTTACTTCTTGCCGAGCGTAAGGCCGCCGAAGCGCTTGTTGAAGCGCGCGACCTGGCCGCCCTGATCGAGCATGCGGGTCGTGCCGCCGGTCCAGGCCGGGTGCACCTTCGGATCGATGTCGAGCTGGAGCGTATCGCCTTCCTTGCCCCAGGTGGAGCGGGTCTCGAACACGGTGCCGTCGGTCATCTGCACCTTGATCATGTGGTAATCGGGATGGGTATCGGCTTTCATCGCTTTGATTTTCCTTGGGCTTTGGCTGGTTCCGACCAGCCTCATGGAAGGCGTGGCGGCATGTAGCCGCAACCGGCCGAATTGACAAGGTGCCGCCGGGGCGCCTAGCCACGCCGCCAGCGAAGGTGCTGCGCCGGCGACGGCGCAGTGAAAATGGGAAGCCGGTGCGATACCGGCGCTGTGCCCGCAACTGTAAGCGGAGAGCCCCTCCCCCGCAAAGGGTGAGATCAGGCAAGGACCCGCGAGCCAGGAGACCTGCCTTCGCATGTCGTCCGCAACGCGCCGGGACCAGCGTGCTGCGCGGCACTTCGCCATGCCGGCGAATGGCCTCCGAGACGACAGCCATGTCGTTCGATGGAGGATCCATGTCACCGTTCCTGTTGCTCTCCGCACTCGCCGCTCCGATCGCCGCCGCACCGACGGATGAAACCCAGTCCATCGTGGTCACCGCCGCGCGCGAACCGCTCGCCGAGGAGGAGGCGCCGGCCTCCGTTACCACCTTCGACAGCGAGACGATCGACAGGCTGGGGCTGGCCGGCGGTGCCGATCTGCTCCGCCTGTCGGCGGGTGTCTCCGTCGCCACCACCGGGCCGCGCGGCACCCAGACCCAATTGCGGATCCGGGGTGCCGAGGCGAACCACAGCCTGCTGTTCGTCGACGGTATTCGCTTCAACGATCCCGCGGCCGGCAACGAAGCCCGTTTCGAGCTGCTCACGACGGACGCACTCTCCCGGGTCGAGATCGTCCGGGGGCCGCAATCGGCGCTCTGGGGTTCCGAGGCGCTTGGCGGCGTCGTTGCGCTCGAGACCGCCGATCCACTGGGCCCGAGGCGGCTCAGCGCCCTCGGCGAATACGGCAGCTTCGACAGCGGCCGCGCCGCGCTCCAATTCGCCTCGGGCGGAGAGACGGCCGGCCTGTCCGGCTCCGCCTCCTGGATCGGCAGCGACGGCATCGACAGCTTCGGAGCGGGCGGCGAGCGTGACGGGTTCGAGACCGTGAATGCGAGCCTCAAGGGCGCCGTCCATCCCTCTGCCGACACCGAGATCGGCCTGGTCGGCCACTGGATGGAGGGCGAGAGCGAATATGACGGCTTCGACCCGATCACCTTCCGCCGGGCCGACACGCTCGACGAGACCGCCAACCGCATCCGTGCAGCGCGCGGCTGGGCCAGGGCCGAAGCGGCGGGCTGGTCGCTCCTCGCCGAGCTCGGCTGGCTGGACAGCGCCAATCGCAACCGCCTGGACGACGAACGGCTGAACAGCACGTTCGGCGAGCGCCTCAGCGCCGGCGCCCAGCTTTCGCGCACCTTGGGCGGACACCGAATGACCGCCGCCGTCGAGCACGAGGCGGAAGACTTCCGCGCGCGCGACCAGGTTTATCTCGGCGGAACCGACCAGAATCGCGGCCGCCATCTCACCGCCTTGGTCGGCGAATGGCACGCCCGCTGGAGCGGCCTCGTCTCAACCGACCTTGCCGTTCGCCACGATGCGTTCAGCGCCTTTGCCGACGCAACGACCTTTCGCGCCGCTGCCGTCGTGATGCCGGCGCAGGGCTGGCGTCTCCACGCCGCTTATGGCGAGGGCATCGCACAGCCGACCTTCTACGATCTCTACGGCTTCTTCCCCGGCTCCTTCCTCGGGAATCCGGCGCTGCGGCCGGAGAGCTCGCGCGGTTGGGAGGCAGGCATACGCTGGGAGAAGCGCACGCTGACCCTCGGGGTCACCGGCTTCTCCAACCGCCTGCGCGACGAGATCGTCGACACGTTCGATCCCCTGACCTTCCAGTCGAGCACCGCCAATGCGGAGGGCAGGAGCCGGCGGCGCGGCATCGAGGCGGAGGCGGCCTGGCGTCCTTCGGACGCGTTCGGCCTCGCGCTGAACTATAGCTGGCTCGACGCCGAGGAGCGGCAGGACGCGGGCGATCTGGCCGTTCGCGAGATCCGGCGGCCGCGGCACAGCGTCAATCTGGTGGCGAGCGGCACGCGAGGCCGGTTGAGCTGGGGCGGCTCCGCGGCGTATATCGGCGCGCGCCACGATACCGATTTCGATCCGTTTCCGGCCCGCGACTTCAGGCTGGACGATTATCTCCTCGCCTCCCTTCGGCTCTCCTGGACGCTCAGCGACGGCCTCGAGGCCTATGGACGCGTGGAGAACGGCTTCGACTCCGATTATCAGGACGTGATCGGCTACAACACGCCGGGAAGAGCGGTTTATGCGGGTTTTCGCTTTCGCCTCGGCCATTAGTCTGCTCGCGCTCGCGGGTGCAGGCGATGCGGCCCCGCGCCGGGCGGCGTCGCTCAACCTCTGCACCGACGAGCTGCTGCTGATGCTCGCCGATACTCGGCAGATCGCCTCGGTCACCCATCTCGCGCAGAAGCCCGAGGAGACGAGCCTGTGGCGCGAGGCCCGCCGCCACCGCGCCAACGACGGCAGCCTGGTCTCGGTGGCGGCGATGAAGCCGGATCTCGTGCTCACCATGGGCGGCGGCGGACGCGATCGGATCAGGATCGCCGAGCGGCTCGGCATCGCGGTGATCGACCTACCCTATCCGCAGTCGATCGGCGACGTCGAGGCCGCCATAGCCCGCGTCGCGGGCGCATTGGGCCAGGCCCAACGCGCGCGACCGCTCCTCGCGCGGATTGCGCGGCTGAGGACAGGGACTCCGGCACGGAGCGTAGACACGATCTGGCTCGCCGGGGGCGGACGCAGCGTGGGTCCCGCGAGCCTCGCCGGAGCGTGGATGGCGCTTGCCGGCTTCCGCCAGCGGGCGCTGCCCGGAGATCGTGCCACGCTCGAGCAATTGCTCGTTCGCCCACCCTCGGTCCTGCTGCGCAGCGACTATCGAAGCGGCCAATATTCCGGCGAGCAAAGATGGCTGTCGCATCCGCTGGCCAAGGTCCGCAGCACGCGCACGATCATGACCGACGGCCGCCCCTGGACGTGCATGGGCCCGCTGCTCGTCGGCGAGATCGAGCGCCTGAAAGGCATTCGCGTGCCGGGCGCTCGCCGATGACGGCCAGGATGACGCTCCTTCTCGCGACGCTCGCCGGCGTCCTGTTCCTGCTCTCGCTCCTCACGCCCTGGTCGAGCATCGCCGCCCTGATGGCCGAGGATCGGGGACTCGCCATCGCCGTGCTGCAGGAGCTTCGGCTACCGCGGGCCCTGCTCGCGCTGATCTATGGCGCAATGCTCGGCGCGGCCGGCGCAGCGATCCAGGCGCTGTTCGCCAACCCTCTCGCCTCCCCGGATCTGACCGGCACGACCAGCGGGGCGGCGCTCGGCGCGGTGGTGACAGCGTATCTGATCGGCCTCGCCTCGCCGCTGGCGCTGTCGATCGGCGCGATCCTCGGCGCGCTTGCCGCGCTGCTCCTCCTGCTCGTGCTGGCGGGCTCCCGCGCCGAGACGGCGACGCTGCTGCTCTCCGGGCTCGCGATCAGCGCCCTTGCCGGCGCGCTCACCACCCTGGCGCTCGCCCTCGCGCCCTCCCCGTTCGCCTTCTACGACGCCTACGACTGGCTGATGGGCTCGCTGGTCGACCGCAGTCTCGCCCAGGCGGCGTTCGCCGGAGCGCCCGCACTCGTCGCCATGCTGCTGCTGCTTCGCCTGCGGGCGCCGCTCGACCTCCTTACCCTCGGCGAGGATGTCGCCGAGTCGCTCGGTCATGATCTTCGGCGCCTCAGGGTCGAGATCGTGGCGCTCACCGCCATCGGCGTCGGCGCCTGCGTCGCGATCTGCGGCGCGATCGGCTTCGTCGGCTTGGTGGCCCCGATCTTCGCACGGCGCCTCAGCCGCGGCCATCCGGGCCAGGCCATCCTCCCGGCCGCGCTGCTCGGCGGGACCCTGCTGCTCGCGGCCGATCTCGTGACGCGAGCGGCGCCGCTCGGCCGCGTGCTCCCGATCGGCGTGGTCACCGCGCTGCTCGGGGCTCCGTTCTTCCTGTGGCTGGTCGCCCACATGCGGTGGAGTCTCGGACGATGACGCGCCTCCTCGACGCGCAAGGTCTCGAGATCGCCGGGCGTCTCGCGGCGACGGATCTCGCCATCATCGGGCCGCAGCTCGTCTGCCTCGTCGGACCGAACGGCAGCGGCAAGACGAGCCTGCTTCACGCGCTTGCCGGAATCGGATCCGCCTCCGGCACGGTGCGGATCGGCGGGGCCGACGCGCGAACTGCGTCCCCCAGCGTGCGCCACCGGCTGTTTTCCTATCTGCCGGCCAATCGCGAGCTGCTGTGGCCCCTCACCGTACGCGACGTTGCCCGTCTCGGCCTGGCCGCGCTCGAGAACGAGATCGACGCCGCGCTCGAGACGTTCGAATTGACCGGCTGGGCGGATCGGCGGGTGGACCGCCTGTCCACCGGAGAGCGCAGCCGCGTGCTGCTCGCCCGCGCCTTCGCTGCGCGTTCGGCGCTGCTGCTGCTCGACGAGCCGATCGCCAACCTCGATCCGCTCTGGCAGCTGCGGCTGATGGACATCCTGCGCCGCAGCGTCTCCGCCGGCGGCCAGGGCGCGATCGTCGCGTTGCACGATCTCGATCTGGCGGCGCGCCATGCCGATCGGCTGATCATCATGAAGAACGGCCGGATTGCCGCGGACGGCGACCCCGCGGAGGTGATCGCCGGCCCGTGCATTCCGGCCGTCTTCGGTATTCAAAGGACCCGCGAGGGCTGGCGCCCGGCTTAGTCCGCCGGCGGATCCGCGATCATCGCGGTGAAGCTGGTTTCCGCTGCGAGCTTGCCGTCGATCAGCACCCGGCCGGCGAACTTGCAGACCGAGCCCCGGTCCTGGACGAGATCGACCTCGATGCGGAGCAGCACGCCGGGCTCGACCGGCCGGCGGAACTTCGCGCCGTCGATCGCCATGAAATAGACCAGCTTGCCCGAACCGGCGAGCCCGAGGGATTCGACCGCCAGCACGCCGGAGGCCTGCGCCATCGCCTCGACGAGGAGCACGCCCGGCATGATCGGCCGGGTCGGGAAATGCCCCTGGAAGAACGGCTCGTTGATCGTCACCGCCTTGATGGCGACGATCCGCTTCCTCGGGACCAGCTCCTCGACCCGGTCGATCAGGAGCATCGGATAGCGATGCGGCAGTGCCGCCATCACCCGCCGGATGTCCAGCGGGCCGATGGCGGTGCTGCCGGAGTCGTCGGTGCTCACCGGCCCTGCGGACGCTGCGGCTGCGGCTGCGCCGGATTGGCGGCGGGCGCCGGCTGCTGCTGCTGCGGCAGCGGGGTCACGCTGACCGACGGCAGCTGCTGGTTCAGCAGGTTGAGCGCGTCATTGGTCACGTCGGCCGACGGATTGAACGCCCAGGTGGTGCCGGCCGCGACGACCACCGTCGCGTTGCGCTGAGCACGAATCTGCTCGAGCACGGTGCGCAGGCGGGTCGAGATCTGCTGGTTCACATGGATCTCGGTGGACTGCAGCTGCTGGCTCGTGCGCTGGATCTCCTGCGCCGCCGTGTTGCGCTGGGTCTCGAACGCGGTGATGCGGGACTGCAGCGCCGCGTCGGGCTGCTTGCCGTTGAGCGCGTTGATCGCGGTCTCGAGCGGCGCCTGGGCGGTCTGGAGCTGCTGGCCGAGCGTCTGCTGGCGCTGCTGAAGGGCGGTGGCCTGGGTCTGCAGCTGGGTGGATGCGGCGCGGCAGGCCGTGCACTCGCTCGACACGCGGGCGATGTCCACGATCAGGATCTGGGGGGCATTGTTGTTGTTGCGCTGCGCGAGAGCGGCGCCCGACATGCCGAGGGAAAGCGCCGCTGCAGCAGCGCCGAGAGCGAATTTATTCATTAGAATGCGGTCCCTACGTTGAAGGTGATGAGCTTGGTATCGTCGCCTTCGGCCTTGATAAGCGCCTTGGCTATATCGATCCTGAACGGGCCGAACGGCGAGTTCCAGTTGACGCCGAAGCCGACCGACACGCGCGGCTTGGGCGTGTCGCCCCGGAAGACTTCGCGGAACGAATTCGCGCCGACGATGGTGCCGGTCGGGCAGCTGGCGCTGTCGCCGATGACCTGCGATCCCTCCACGGTGCCTGTGACGTCGGGATCGTCGACGCAGTTCCTGACCGTCGTGGTCGCAGGATCCCTGAGGCCGAAGAGCGCGCCGGCATCGACGAACAGCGACGGGCGCAGGCCCAGCTCGCGCAGGCCGGAACTGACCGGAATCTCGAGCTCGGCGCGGGCGAGATAATAGGCCCGTCCGCCGAGCGCGTCGTCGATCTGGCGGTTGCTGTCGTCGACGATCGGGCCGTTCTCGTCGAAGAATTCGCGGACGACGCGCGGACCGACGCCACGGATGTCGAAGCCGCGGATCTGCGGCTCGCCGAGGAAGAAGCGGTCGATCAGGCGCAGCGGATCCTCGTCGGCGCTCGGCGCCTTCTGGAAGCTGTGGATGTAACCGCCCTCGAGCGAGGCCGAGAAGACGAAGCTGCCGAACGGCTGCCAGTATTTCGCCGCATTGGCCTTGGTCCGCAGGTAGCGGACGCTGCCGCCGAGACCGGCGAAATCCTGGCTCAGGACGAAGCGCTGGCCATTGGTCGGGCGGAGCCGGTTGTTGGTGTCGTCATAGGCAAAAGAATAGCCGATCGACGACGTTGTCCGCTCACCGATCGCCTGGCACAGATAACGGCCGACACGCAGCGGATCGCAGAAGGCGGGAAGCGGCCCCGAGCCGTCCGGATCGGTGAAATAGAGGCTCTCGTCGAGCGTCACCTTGTCCTGGCTGAGGCCGTAGCGCGCCGCCAGCTGCATATATTCGGTGAGCGGGATGCCGCTGCGCAGCTGGAAGCCGGTCGACAGCTGCTCGTAGGTGTTGTTCCGCTCGTTACCGATATAGTTGAAGCTGTTGTAGTCGCGCCGGAAGACGTCGACGCCGACCGCGATGTTGCGGTCGAACAGATACGGCTCGGTGAAGCCGAGCTCGATCGACTTGGAGTAGCTCGAATAATTCACCGCGGCGCGAACTTCCTGGCCCTTGCCCATGAAGTTGCGCTGGCGGATCGAGAGGTTGACCAGGAATCGCTCGAGGCTCGAGAAACCGGCCGAGACCTGCAGCTCGCCGGTCGCCTTCTCCTCGACGTCGAGGCCGAGCACCACTCGGTCCGGCGTCGCGCCCTGGGTCTGGGTGATCTCGAGGTCTTCCTGGAAATATCCCAGGGATTCGATGCGGTCCTTGGAGCGCTTGACCCGCACGCTGTTGAACGGATCGCCCTCGGCCAGGCGGAACTCGCGGCGGATAACCTTGTCGCGGGTGGCCGTGTTGCCGTTGATGTCGATGCGATCGACGTAGACGCGTGGGCTCTCGGCGACCTGGAAGGTCACCGCCATCGTCTTCGTTTCCTTGTCGCGCTCGATCTGCGGATTGACGTCGGCAAAGGCGTAGCCGAACAGGCCGGCGCTCTCGGTCAGCGAGGTGACCGTGTCTTCCATCTGCTTGGCATTGTACCAATCGCCCTTCTTCATCGGCAGCAGACGGGTGAGGTTCTCGCCCTTGAAGTCGCGGATCTCGCTCTCGACCTTGACGTCGCCGAACTTATAGCGCTCGCCTTCCTCGACCACGTAGGTGATGATGAAGTCCTGACGGTCCGGCGTGAGCTCGGCCACCGCGGAAACGACGCGGAAATCGGCATAGCCTTCGGTGAGATAGAACAGGCGCAGCTGCTGCTGGTCGTAGGCCAGGCGATCTGGATCATAGACCGAGCCTGAGCTCAGGAAGCTGAGGAAGTTGGTGCGCTTCGTCGCCATGTGCGAGCGAAGCTCGTTGTCCGAGAATTTCTCGTTGCCGAGGATGTTGATCTGGCGGACCTTGGACTTCGGCCCCTCGCTGATCTCGAACACCACGTCGACGCGGTTCTGCTCGAGCTGCACGATCTTGGGCTCGACCTGCGCGGCGAACCGGCCCTGGCGGCGATAGAGTTCGATGATGCGGGCGACGTCGGCGCGGGCCTTGGTGCGGGTGAAGATCTGGCGCGGGGCGAGCCTGATCTCCGGGTTGATCTTGTCGTCCTTGATGCGCTTGTTGCCCTCGAGGATGATCCGGTTGATCACCGGATTCTCGCGCACCTGGATGACCAGGTTTCCGGTGTCGCCGCCGAGGATCTGGACGTCCGCGAAAAGCTCGGTCGCGTAGAGATCGCGCAGTGCCTCGTCGAGCCGCTCGCGCGTATAGGTCTCGCCCACGCGGAGCTTCATGTAGGAGATCACCGTCTCGGGCTCGAGACGCTGGTTGCCGGACACGGCGAGAGAGCGGATCACCGATTCCGGCTGCGGGGCCACGGTCGGTGCGGTCGGCGCGGTCGGCGCGGCGGCCGCGGGCGCCGTAGCCTGCTGCGCGTAGGCCGGCAGGGCGATCCCGGAGAGGAACGTGCCGACGAGAAGCGCGGAGCACAGGCGCCGACGATGGTTTGATGCTGTAATCGCTGTCACGGGTCCCCGCCCTAAAAGATGGAGCCGGCCCTCACGGCCAGCCCGTTTCCCTGTCGCCTCAAGCCCTGCCCGATCACGCTCAGTCGATCAAGCCGCCAAGCTTGGTGAGCAGTCCAAAAGACGCCAGGTCGTTCAACGTGACGAAGACCATCAGCGCGAGAAGAGCCGCAAGACCCGTGCGGAACGCCCATTCCTGAGCCTCCGGACGGAGCGGTTTCCGGCGCACGCCCTCGATTGCGTAAAGGAGCAGATGGCCACCATCGAGCATCGGGATTGGCAAGAGGTTGATGAAGCCGAGATTAATGGAGATCACGGCCACGAACCACAGGAACGCCAGGATGCCCAGGCTGGCCTGCTCACCCGAGAATTTGGCGATCTTCAGCGGTCCGCCCAGCTCCTTCACCGAGCGCCGCCCGGTGATGATCTGCTCCAGCCCCTCGACCGTGGTGGAGACGATCTGACCGGTCATCCGCACGCCGCCGGACAGGGCGCCGCCGATCGACACCGGCTCGAGAACCCGTGCACCGGGGCCCACGCCGAGCTTGCCGCGCTTGAACTGATTGCCGAAATTGTCGCGTTCCACGGCCGCCTTCGCCACCGCCACCGTCTCGCCGGCCCGTCCATCACGCTGGTAAGAGATGCGAAGCCTCTCCCCCGGCCGCAGGACGACGTAGTTGGCGATGTCCTCGAAGCGGCCGATCGCGCTCCCGTCGATCGCGGTAATGCGATCTCCCGGGCGCAGGCCGGCGGCAGCGGCGGCGGATCCCGGCTCGATGGCGGCGATTACCGCCGGCGTCCGCGGCTCGCCATAGGCCATCAGGAAGCCGCAGAAGATCAGGATGGCGAGCAGGAAATTGGTCACCGGCCCGGCCGCGACGATCAGGAAGCGCTGCCAAACCGGTTTGGCCTGGAAGGTCCGCGCTCGCTCTTCCGGAGGCAATGCGAGCCACTCGGCGCTCGGCTGACTGGCCGGGTTCATGTCGCCGGCGAACTTCACATAGCCGCCGAGCGGGAGCCAGCACAGCTTCCAGCGGGTGCCGCGCCGATCGGTCCAGCCGGCGAGCTCGCGTCCGAAGCCGATCGAGAACACTTCCGCCTTCACCCCGAACCACCGGCCGACGAGATAATGGCCGAGCTCGTGGATGAAGATCAGCGGACCGATGACGAGCAGGAAGCTCAGCACGGTCCAGAGGAAGCCGGGGTTGCCGCTGTTCAACGCATGTACCTTCGTTTGACGCCGTCCGCCACGGCGCGCGCCTCTCGGTCGATCTCGAGCACTTCCTCGACCGAGGCCGGCGATGGTGGCGTGCAACATCGCAAAGTTTCGGCCGAGATAGAAGCAATATCGAGAAAGCCGATCGATCCTTCAAGGAAGGAGGCGACGGCTATCTCGTTGGCGGCATTGAGTATCGCCGGCGCGGCACCGCCTTCGCGCAGCGCATCGCGGGCCAGTCCGAGGGCCGGGAAGCGGGTGAGATCCGGCGCCTCGAAGGCAAGGCTGCCGATCCGGACCAGGTCCAGACGCTCACAGGGTGTCGCCATCCGCTCCGGCCAGGCGAGAGTATAAGCGATCGGGATGCGCATGTCGGGGGCGCCGAGCTGCGCCAGCACCGATCCGTCGACATATTCGACGAGGCTGTGGATGACCGACTGGGGGTGGATGACGACGTCGAACGCGTCCGCCTCCAGCGGGAACAGATGATAGGCCTCGATCAGCTCGAGCCCCTTGTTCATCAGCGTCGCGGAATCGACCGAGATCTTCGCGCCCATCGACCAATTGGGATGCGCGACCGCCTGGGCCGGGGTCATCCCGCGCATCTCTTCGAGGCTGCGCGTGCGGAACGGGCCACCGCTGGCGGTGAGGATGATGCGGCGTACCGCCTGCGGCCGCTCCGCTTCGAAGCACTGGAACACCGCATTGTGCTCGGAATCGACCGGAAGCAGCGTTGCGCCGCTCGCCTTTGCCGCCTCGGTCATCAGGGCGCCGGCGGAGACGAGCGATTCCTTGTTGGCGAGGGCGACGGTGCGGCCGCCGCGGAGGGCAGCCATGGTCGGCCGAAGACCGGCCGTGCCGACGATCGCTGCCATCGTCCAGTCCGCGCCCGACCCCGCGGCGGCGAGCACCGCCTCCTCGCCGCCCTCGGCCGCGATGCCGCTGCCCTGCAGCGCCTCGCGCAGGGCCGGGAGCGCCGCGGAGTCGGCGACTACGGCGCGGGACGCGCCGACCCGACGGGCCGCCTCGGCAAGACCCGCAACGTCGCGGTTCGCCGTCAAGGCGATCACGCGATAAGCCTCGGGATGGCGCGCGATGAGGTCGAGCGTCGAGCGGCCGACCGAGCCGGTCGCCCCGAGGATCGTGACGCTGCGCGGCGCGGTCACGGCATCGCCAGGACGAGAAGCAGAAGCCCCAGGGTCGCCAACACTACCGGGAGCAGCCCGTCGACGCGATCGAGAACGCCGCCGTGCCCGGGAAGCAGGCTGCCGCTGTCCTTGACGCCGAGGCGGCGCTTCACCTTGCTCTCGTAGAGATCGCCGAGCTGCGCGAGCAGCCCGAGCGGGGCGCCGGCGATCGCGAACACCGGGCCGAGGCCGCACAGGATGGCGGCCACTGCGCCGATCACGCCCGCCCCTGCCATGCCGCCCAGCAGGCCCGACCAGGTCTTGTTGGGGCTGATCCGCGGCGCGAGCTTCGGTCCGCCGATGCTGCGGCCGGCGAAATAGGCGAAGATGTCGGTCGACCAGGTGACCAGCATCAGCCAGAAGACGATGTCGTAGCGCGCCCATTGCAGCACCAGCAGCGCGAACGACGGAATGGCGACGTAGAGAAAGCCCCAGCCCATCGACAGCCGCCGGGTGAACACGGTGTAGAGCGCGGCGATGCCCGCCAGGACCGCAAAGCCGGCCCAGATCTGGTCGAAGCTCTCGAGGCTGATCGCCTCGACCCCGTCGATCAGGTCGATCTCACCGACCGGATAGAGCCACTCGCCGAGCCCGAGCAGGGCTGCGACGAGCAATGCGCACCCCGCCCAGCTCCAGCCTCTGCGGACGCGGTGCATGTCGCCCCATTCGATCAGCATCACCGCCGCGGCCGCCGCGACCAGCAGCCTGAACAGCCAACCCCCGAAATAGATGGCGGTGCAGGCCACGGCGATCATCACGACGCCCGCCGCGAAGCGGGTAGTGAGGTCCGATGCCGCTTTCGCCGCCGGCTCGCTCATCGGCCACCGAAGCGGCGTTCGCGGCCGGCGAAGGCCCGCAGCGCCGCCCGGAGGGCGTCGCCGTCGAAATCGGGCCAGAGAGTGTCGACGAACAGCAGCTCGGCATAAGCCGCCTGCCAGAGCAGGAAATTGGACAGGCGATGCTCGCCCGAGGTGCGAATGAGCAGGTCGAGCGGCGGCAGGTCCGCCGTGTCGAGCGAAGCTTCCAGCGCCGCCTCGTCGATGTCCGAGGGCGCGATCTCGCCTGTCGCGGCGCGGGCCGCGAGCGTCTGGGCCGCCTTCACCAGCTCGAGACGCGAGCCGTAGTTGAGCGCGATGGCGAGGGTCATCCGCTGGTTGTTGGCGGTCTTGGCGACCGCCTCGTCGACCATCCGCGCCGTTTCCGGAGAAAAGACGCCGTGATCGCCGAGGATCTTGATCCGGATTCCCTCCTTGTGGAGGGCGCCGAGCTCGCGGGCGATGTAGAGGCGCAGCAGGCCCATGAGATCGTTGATCTCATCTTCCGGGCGGCGCCAGTTCTCCGACGAGAAGGCGTAGAGCGTCAGGCACTCGACCCCGGCCTCGCCCGCGGCGCGGAGCACCTTGCGCGCGGCCTCGGCGCCCTGTCGGTGGCCGGCGGCGCGGGGCAGCCCGCGGGCCTTGGCCCAGCGCCCGTTGCCGTCCATGATGATGGCAACGTGGCGGGGCACGCCCCCGCCGGCCGGCCCCTGGGCCTCCGCGCCTTCCGCCTCGGGCCGCTGCGACGCGCTGGCCGCTTTTCCGATCACCGCTGAAGGATTTCCTTTTCCTTGGCCGCCATGGCGCCGTCGATCTCCTTGATCGTATCGTCAGTCAGCTTCTGGACCTCGGTCTCGAGCCGCTTGCGCTCGTCCTCGCTGATCTCGTGCTTCTTCTCGTCCTGCTTCAGCACGTCCATGCCGTCGCGACGAACGTTGCGGACGGCGATGCGCGCCTTCTCCGCATATTGGCTGGCGAGCTTGGCGAGCTCCTTGCGGCGCTCCTCGGTGAGGTCCGGGATCGGCAGGCGCAGCGTCTGGCCTTCCGAGATCGGGTTGAGGCCCAGGCCGGACGAGCGGATCGCCTTCTCGACCGAGCTGACGTTCGAGCGGTCCCAGACCTGCACGGACAGCATGCGCGGCTCCGGTGCCGAGATGGTCGCGACCTGGTTGAGCGGCATGTGGGCGCCATAGACCTCGACCGTGACCGGCTCGAGCAGGCTGGTCGACGCGCGGCCGGTCCTGAGACCGCCGAGATCGTGCTTCAGCGCCTCGACGGCGCCGTGCATGCGCCGCTGGATATCGGCCTTGTCATAAGCGGGCATCTCTCACTCCTCGTTCTGAACGATCGTCGCAGTCCCCTCACCGGCGAGCACGCGGGCGAGATTGCCCTGCTCGCGGATGTTGAAGACGACGATCGGGATATTGTTGTCTCGGCACAAAGCCACCGCGCTCGCATCCATGACGCGAAGATCGTCGGCGAGCACACGGTTGAAGCCGATATGCTCGTAGCGGTGCGCGTCCGGCTGCTTCTTGGGATCGGCATCGTAGACGCCGTCGACGCTGGTGCCCTTGAACAAAGCGTCGCAGCCCATCTCGGCCGCACGCAGCGCTGCGGCGGTATCGGTGGTGAAATAGGGATTGCCGGTGCCGGCGGCGAAGATCACCACCCGGCCCTTCTCCATGTGGCGCGCGGCGCGCCGGCGGATGTACGGCTCGGAGATGCTGGCCATCGGAATGGCCGACTGGACCCGCGTGTCGACGCCGATCTTCTCCAGCGCGTTCTGCATCGCGAGCGCGTTCATGACGGTCGCCAGCATGCCCATGTAATCGGCATTGGCGCGATCGAAGCCCTTGGCGGCGCCGGCGAGCCCGCGGAAGATGTTGCCGCCGCCGACGACGATGCAGAGCTCGTGCCCCGCTTCCTTGGCCTGGGCGATCTCGCGCGCCATTCGCGAGGTGGTCTCGGGGTCGATTCCGAACTGCCCCTCCCCCATCAAGGCCTCGCCGGAAAGCTTCAGGAGAATGCGGTTGAAGCGCGGGCGCGTCATGGGTGGGCGAGGTCCGATCTGGATAAGGGTGGAGGCGGCGCGCACCTTAGTCAGGCGAGCTCGCGGTGCCAAGCATGTTCCCCGACGCAATTTGCGCAAGTCGCGGGCACCCGCGGCGGTGCATGCGGGCAAGGAAAAGGGTGGGCGGATGCGGAGCACCGCTCCTGCATCCGGCCCACCCTTCTCAAGTGCCCTCCCGCCCGAAAGCGGAAGGGGATCGGTCAGGCGGCCTTGCCGGCAGCCGCGGCGACTTCGGCAGCGAAGTCGCTCTCCTGCTTCTCGATGCCTTCGCCGAGCTGGAAGCGGACGTAGGCCTTCAGCTCGATGGCTGCGCCGGCGTTCTTCGCCTCGGCCTTCACCACGTCCTCGACCTTCGTCTTGTTGTCCATGACGAAGAGCTGCGAGAGCAGGGCGTTCTCCTTGCGGAACTTGGCGATCGCACCGTCGACCATCTTGGCGACGATATCGGCCGGCTTGCCGGACTCGCTCGCCTTCTCGGTCGCGATGGCACGCTCGCGCTCCACAGTCGCCGGATCGAGGTCCTCACCGCGCAGCGCCTGCGGGTTCGCCGCGGCAATGTGCATGGCGAGCTGCTTGCCGAGCGTCTCGAGCGCGGCCTTGTCGCCGCTGCTCTCGAGCGCGACGAGCACGCCGATCTTGCCGAGGCCGGGCGCCGCAGCATTGTGGACGTAGGACACCACGACGCCCTCGTTCACCTGCAGGACGGCGGCGCGGCGAAGCGACTGGTTCTCGCCGATCGTGGCGATGTTACCCGTCAGCTTCTCCTCGACGGTGCCGCCGGCCGGCCAGCTGGCGGCGAGCAGACCCTCGACGGTCGGGTTGGCGGTCAGCGCCAGCTCGGCCACGGTGCGGACGAACTCCTGGAACTGCTCGTTCTTCGCGACGAAGTCGGTCTCGGAATTGACCTCGACCACCGAGCCGCGCGTGCCGGAGACGGCGACGCCGACCAGGCCCTCGGCCGCGGTGCGGCCGGCCTTCTTGGCGGCCGCGGCAAGGCCCTTGGTGCGCAGCCAGTCGATGGCCGCTTCCATGTCGCCCTGCGTTTCGCCCAGCGCCTTCTTGCAGTCCATCATGCCGGCGCCGGTGCGCTCGCGCAGTTCCTTGACGGTTGCGGCCGTGATTTCCGCCATGTCTCTAATCCCCTGTATGTCGGCGCAATGCTGCGCGAATGCCGAAAAGGCCCGTTCGGGCCGGCCTCGCGGGAGATAGTCGCTCCCGCCGTTCAGCCAAGGCCCGCTCGGGCGGGTCCGGGCCGAAAGGCCCCGATTTGTGGATCGGGGAGAGGCGAGGCCCCTCCCCGTCCAGACGTCTTAGGCGTCGGCCAGCGCGGCTTCCGCCGGCGGCTCGGCCATCGCCCCGATGTCGACGCCGCGGTTGGCGGCGCCACCCGACTTGCCGGCGAGGACCGCGTCCGCGACCGCGTCGCAATAGAGGCGGATCGCGCGGCTGGCGTCGTCATTGCCCGGAACCGGGAAGGCAATGCCGTTCGGGCTCACGTTCGAATCGAGGATCGCCACCACGGGAATGCCGAGCACGTTGGCTTCCTTGATCGCCAGCTCTTCCTTGTTGGCGTCGATCACGAAGATCACGTCCGGAAGACCGCCCATGTCGCGAATGCCGCCGAGCGAGAGCTCGAACTTGTCGCGCTCGCGGGTGAGCTGGAGCACTTCCTTCTTGGTGAGGCCGGCGGTGTCGCCCGACAGCTGCTCCTCGAGGCTCTTGAAGCGCTTGATCGACCCCGAGATCGTCTTCCAGTTGGTGAGCATGCCGCCCAGCCAGCGATGGTTGACGAAATGCTGGCCCGACCGGCGGGCGGCTTCGGCGATCGGATCCTGCGCCTGGCGCTTGGTGCCGACGAACAGCACCTTGCCGCCGTGGGCGACGGTCTGACGCACGAAATCGAGCGCGCGCGCGAACAGCGGCACGGTCTGCGACAGATCGATGATGTGAACGCCGTTGCGCTCGCCGAAGATGTAGGGCTTCATCTTCGGGTTCCAGCGGTGGGTCTGGTGGCCGAAATGCGCTCCGGCCTCGAGCAATTGCTGCATGGTGACGTCGGTGGACGCCATGGTCTTTCTCCTTCCGGTTGTACCTCTGCAGGGCCGGAAGACCGGGAGCCGATCAGGCTCTCCAGCCACCGGTATGATGGCCCTGCATGTGGAATGCGCGCGCACTTACGGGCTTATCGCTGAGAAATCAAGCGGCTGCGGCCGCACCCGTAGAGTGGAACGTGACGAGAACATTCCGTTCGCGACACGGTTGACAGCGGAACGGATAAGGAACATCATCGCCGCACAATCCGGGAAACGGATCAAAATGGCAGCGCCGGACGTTGGGGCGCTGTGGATAAGTAAGGGGAAAAGCTGTGATTCACCTCGCGTCCGCATTGTTCTTCACGCTCGCTCTGCTCGCCGCCCTCACCACGCTTCACGTCGTGGTGCAGCTCTCCTGGAGCGAGATCGTGGCGGCGCTTCGCGGCGAGCTCGGCCGCGAGTTCAGCCCTCGGCGAGCGGCCTCGGCGACGCCGCGGCGGCACGCTGTTTCTTGACCCGCGCGTAGCTGGCGATGCTGAACGGGATCGAGGCCAGATAGAGGAACGAGGCGACGCTCAGCGTCTCCCAGGGCGCCGTCACCAGCGCGCCGGCCACCAGAGCGATCACGACGATCGCCGTGAAGCGGACGTTTCGCCGCAACCGGATCGATCCCCAGGAAAAGGTGGCGACGCTCGAGATCATCAGGAAGGCGCAGATCGCAGCCCAGGCCGCGATGCCGTAGCGGTCATGAAGCCAGTCCCATTCGCGCCCGCTCGCGATCCACAGATAGGTCGGAAGCAGGAGAAGCGCGGCGCCGGCCGGCGCCGGCACGCCGGTGAGGAAGCCGGCCGATTTGTGCGGCTGCTCCTCCACGTCGATATTGGCGTTGAAGCGCGCCAGGCGCAGCGCTGCGCACACCGCATAAGCAAGGGCGAACAGCCAGCCGAAGCGCGGCAGATATTGCAGCGCCCAGAGATGGACGATGATCGCCGGCGAGACGCCGAACGCGATCACGTCGGACAGGGAATCGAGCTCGGCTCCGAAGCGGCTCTGCCCCTTCAGCATCCGCGCGATCCGGCCGTCCATGCCGTCGAGCACCGCGGCGATCAGGATCGCGGCGATCGCCTTCTCCCAATCCTCGGCGATGGCGAAGCGGACGCCGCTGAGGCCCGAGCAGAGCGCCAGCGCCGTCACGGCGTTGGGGACGACGGCGCGGAGCGGGATGCCCCGCCGCTCGCGCGCGGGCCCGATCACTGAGCGACGCCCTCCAGCGCCTGGGCGACGCCGATTTTGGCGATCACCGTCTCACCGGCGATGGTGCGCTGGCCGAGCAGGACCTGGGACGAGGTGCCGGCCGGAAGATAGACATCGACGCGGCTGCCGAAGCGGATCAGGCCCACCCTTTGCCCGGCGACGACATGATCACCGACCCGCGACCAGGGCACGATCCGCCGCGCGACGAGGCCGGCGATCTGGGTGAAGCCGATCCGCGTTCCGTCGGCTCCCTCGACCAGGAAGTGGTTGCGCTCATTGTCCTCGCTGGCCTTGTCGAGATCGGCGTTGAGGAACTTGCCGGCGACATAGATCACCCGCTTGATCTCGCCGCTGATCGGCGCGCGATTGATGTGCACGTCGAACACGCTCATGAAGATCGAGACCCGGGTCAGGGGATCGTCGCCGAGCATGTCGGGACCACGCATTTCCGGGGGCGGCGGCACCGTCGCGATCATCGTCACCATGCCGTCGGCAGGCGCGATCACCAGTCCCTCCCCTTTCGGCGTGGTGCGGATCGGATCGCGGAAGAAGGCGGCGACCCACAGAGTGATGCCGGTCATGATCCAGCCGATCCAGTCCCAGTCGATCAGCCAGAAGAAGACGAGCGCGATCGCTGCGGCGATGACGACGAACTTGCGCCCTTCCGGGTGGACGTTCGGCATGCGGTAGCGGACGTTCGTCGTGACGAGGTCCGGCTTTTCGAGCGAGGTCATGGCCCGCCTCTACAAGCGCGTTCCGCGGGTGACAACCGCAAGCGATTCCCTTCCGGTTGATCGGGCGCGCGCCACGGCCTACACGGCGCCGCAACTCCAGCACGAGCCAAGGAAAGCGCACCCCGCATGGCCAAGATCAAAGTGAAGAACCCGGTCGTCGAGCTCGACGGCGACGAGATGACCCGGATCATCTGGCAGTGGATCCGCGAGCGGCTGATCCTCCCCTATCTCGACGTCGATCTCATCTACTTCGATCTCGGAGTGGAGAAGCGCGACGAGACCGAGGACAAGATCACGGTCGAATCCGCCAACGCGATCAAGAAGTACGGCGTCGGCGTGAAGTGCGCGACGATCACCCCCGACGAGGCGCGTGTCGAGGAGTTCAAGCTCAAGAAGATGTGGAAGTCGCCCAACGGCACGATCCGCAACATCCTCGGCGGCGTCGTCTTCCGCGAGCCGATCGTCATCCAGAACGTCCCGCGCCTGATCCCGGGCTGGACCGACCCGATCGTCGTCGGCCGCCACGCCTTCGGCGACCAGTACAAGGCGACCGACTTCAAGGTGCCCGGCGCGGGCAAATTGAAGATGATCTGGGAAGGCGAGGATGGCCAGCGGATCGAGGAGGAGGTGTTCGACTTCCCCGCCGCCGGCGTCGCCATGGGCATGTACAATCTCGACGAGTCGATCCGCGATTTCGCCCGCGCCAGCTTCAACTACGGCCTGAACCGCAACTGGCCGGTCTATCTCTCGACCAAGAACACGATCCTCAAGGCCTATGACGGCCGCTTCAAGGACATCTTCCAGGAGACGTTCGAGGCCGAGTTCAAGGAGCAGTTCGACGCCGCCGGCATCGAATATCAGCACCGCCTGATCGACGACATGGTCGCCTCCGCCCTGAAATGGTCCGGCAAGTTCGTCTGGGCGTGCAAGAATTATGACGGTGACGTCCAGTCGGACCAGGTCGCCCAGGGCTTCGGCTCGCTGGGCCTGATGACTTCGATCCTGATGACTCCCGACGGCAAGACGGTGGAGGCCGAGGCGGCGCACGGCACGGTCACCCGCCACTATCGCATGCACCAGCAGGGCAAGGCGACCTCGACCAACCCGATCGCCTCGATCTTCGCCTGGACCGGCGGCCTCAAGTACCGCGGCAAGTTCGACGGAACGCCCGAGGTCACCGAGTTCGCCGAGACGCTGGAGCGGGTCTGCATCGAGACGGTCGAGCAGGGCCAGATGACCAAGGATCTCGCCATCCTGATCGGTCCGGATCAGGCGTGGATGACCACCGAGCAGTTCTTCGAGGCGATCCGCGTCAACCTCGAGAAGAAGATGGGCGCCAGCGCCTAAGCCTTGGGTGACCGGACTCGTTCCGCCCTGTAGCCGAAGCCGATAAGGGCAGCAGGCAGGCGGCGCAGGACCGGGAGTCGATCGAGCAGACGAAGCGGGAGCGGTGGTTTCATCGCTCCCGCTTTTCGTTGCAGCAGGGGCGAGATGATCCGGCGCTGCGCGGCCGCCTGCAACCCCTGGATCACTCGGACCGCGGGCAGCCGGCGCTTCTCGATCTTCGCGAGCAACGGATCCTGATCGATGCCGCGCGCCATCGGCGCGGCCAGGATGTTCGCCGCCGCGACCGCATCCTGGATGGCGACGTTGATCCCCACGCCGCCGATCGGGGACATGGCGTGCGCCGCATCGCCGATCACGAGCAGGCCCGGTCTGTGCCAGCGCTCGAGCCGGTCGAGCGTAACGGTCAGCAGCTTGACGTCGTCCCAGCTTCGCAGGGCATCGGCGCCCTCGCCGAGCGTCGGCGCCGCGCGGGCGACGTCGGCGCGAAAGGCCTCGATCCCCTCTTCCTGCACCCGCTCCGCTTCCCCTTTCGGAAACACCTAGGCGCACTGCCAATAGTCGCCGCGGTCGATCATCGCGATGATCCGACCCGGCTCGAAGATGCCGCCGCTGCGATTGTCGCCGGTGCGGACCTTGGGGATACGGAACCAGAAAACGTCGATCGGTGCACCGAGGTCGCGAACGCGGAGCGCCGCCGCGCCGCGCAGCACCGAGCGCCTGCCGTCGGACGCGATCACCAGGCGCGCGGTGAGCGCATGCTCTATGCCGGCGCAGTCGCGGTAGCGCACGCCGGCGACGCGGTCGGCGGCCATGACCAGGCCGGTCGCCTCCGCTTCCATGATCAGCTCGAACCCGGGGAAGCGACGCGCCTCCTCGGCGACGAAATCGAGAAACTCCCATTGCGGCATCATCGCGATGAAGTTCCACCGCGGATCGAAGGCCGAGAGGTCCGCGAAGGCGAGCTGGCGGCCGCCGACAGTGGCGCCGATCGTGCGCACCTTGTCGTGCGGACGGGCGAGCAGGCGGTCCAGCAGGCCGAGATCGGAAAAGATCCGGAGCGTTGAGGGATGGACGGTGTCGCCCCGGAAATCGCGCAGGAAGTCCGCATGCTTCTCGAGAACGGTGACGCGCAGGCCGGCGCGCGCGAACAGCAGCCCCGCCACCATGCCGGCCGGGCCGCCGCCCACGATGCAAAGATCGACCTCGGCCGCCATGAGGCTGACAATCGCGTGAGAGGATGCATAAAGGCAAGATGGCCGCACAATTCCAGACCACTCCGCTCAGCGACGCCCTCGTCATCCTCGGCGCCGCCGGCATCGTCATTCCCGCTTTCGCCCGGGTCCGGGTCAGCCCCGTCATCGGGTTCATCCTCGTCGGCATCCTCGCCGGTCCCAAGGGGCTCGGCTCGCTCGTCGCCGACCAGCCCTGGCTCGGCTACCTCACGATCAGCAATCCGCACGCGATCGAGCCGTTCGCCGAGTTCGGACTCATCCTCCTTCTCTTCTCGATCGGCCTGGAGCTCAGCTTCCGCCGTCTGTGGGGCATGCGCCGGCTGGTCTTCGGCCTCGGCGCGGGCGAGCTGATCCTCTCCGCCCTGCTGATCGGCGGCGCGCTCTACCTGTTCGGCCACAGCAGCGGCGGAGCGGCGGCGCTCGGCCTCGCGCTTGCCCTCTCCTCGACGGCGCTGGTGCTGCCGATGGTAGGGACGACTGGCCCGATCGGGCGTCCGGCCTTCGCGATGCTGCTGTTCGAGGATCTCGCGATCGTCCCGATCATCTTCTTCCTCGGCGCGCTCGCCCCGCAGGCGTCGGATGCGGGATGGGCGGGTCTCGTCCGCACGATCGTGCTCGGCGCGCTACTGATCGGCGCGATGCTCGTCCTCGGCCGGGTGCTGCTGCCGCGTCTGTTCGGCCAGGCCGCCCGCACCAAGAGTCCCGAGCTGTTCCTGTCGATCAGCCTGCTCGTCGTGATCGCGTCGAGCCTCGCGTCCACCGCCGTCGGCCTGTCGCCGATCGTCGGCGCGATCGTGGCGGGCATCCTGATCGCCGAGACCGATTATTCGAGCGAGGTCGAGGTCATCACCGCCCCGTTTCGCGGTCTCGCGCTCGGCGTCTTCCTGATCACCGTCGGCATGAGCCTCGACGTGCGCGCCATCGCCGCGGCGTGGGAGAAACTGCTGCTTGCCCTCGTCGCCGTCGTGCTGGTGAAGGCGGCGGTCACCGGCGCCCTGCTTCGCTTCTCCGGCTCGCGGAAATCGGTTGCGGCGGAGACCGGCCTGCTGATGGCCTCGCCCTCCGAGACGACGCTGATCGTTCTCGCCACCGCCTCGGCCGCCGGTCTGATCGCCGCCGACACTGCCGCCTTCTGGACGATCGTGACGGCGCTCGGCCTCACCATCACGCCGCTCCTCGCCCGGATCGGGCGCGACGCGGCCCGCCGGGTCGACGTCCATGTCGATCCGGAAAGCGAGGCCGTCACCAGCGACCTGAAGGAGCCGCGGGTCGTGATCATCGGCTACGGCCGGGTGGGACGGCTCGTCGCCGACATGCTGACCCGTCACGGCCGCACCTTCGTCGCGGTCGATTCCAACATCGACAACGTCGCCAAGGCGCGCCGCCGCGGCGTACCGGTGGTGTTCGGCGATGTCGCGCGGCCGGAGATGATGGACCGGCTGAACCTCGGTCATGCTGCGGCGCTGATCCTGACGATGGACGATCCGGTGCTGACCGTCCGTCTCACCAAGAAGGTTCGCGCCTGGTGTCCCGGTCTTACCATCGTGGCACGCGCCCGCGACGCCGGCCATGCCGCCGAGCTCTACCGGGCGGGTGCCACCGATGCGGTACCGGAGACGCTCGAGGCCTCGCTCCAGCTTTCGGAAGCCGTGCTGGTCGAGCTGGGCATCGCGATGGGCCCGGTGATCGCCTCGATCCACGAGAAACGCGCCGAGCTGCGTCAGGACATCATGAACCGGGGCGAGCTCCAGCAGGAGCCGCCGCTCGGCCGCCGCCGCTTGCGGGACGCTCTCAAGCCGAACTGAGCTTTTCCCGCTCCGTCAGAGGTCGAACGGGCTGGCGGGCCGATGGAAGGCCTGCTATCCGTTCCATCTCTGTTCCTGGAGTCCGTCGACATGGCGCAAAGATCGGGCAGCGCCGTCCTGCCGCTGCACGGGGGCCGGGTTCCCGCCTGGCTCGGCGAGCGCATGACCCGGCTCGGCGCGGTGATGACCCAGGCGATCGTCCATCATTACGGCCGGGACGAATTCCTGCGCCGGCTCGCCCACCCTTTCTGGTTCCAGTCGTTCGGGGCGGTGATGGGAATGGACTGGCATTCCTCCGGAATCACCACCAGCGTCATCGGTGCGCTGAAGCGCGGCCTCAACCCGCTCGCCGGCGAGCTCGGCATCCACGTCTGCGGCGGCCGCGGCCGCCATTCCCGCCAGACGCCGGCGGAGCTGGTCGCCGCCAGCGAGCGGGCCGGTCTCGACGGCAGCGGCCTCGCCACCGCGAGCCGGCTGGTGGCGAAGGTCGACAGCGCCGCCGTCCAGGACGGCTTCGATCTCTACCTCCACGGCTTCATCGTCACCGACGACGGCAAATGGACGGTCGTGCAGCAGGGCATGAACGGCGCACGCCGAACGGCGCGCCGCTACCACTGGCTGTCCGAAGGCCTGGAGAGCTTCGTCGACTCGCCGCATGCCGCAATCGAAGGACGCGAGCAGGGCAATATCGTCAACCTCGCCGATCGCCGCGCCGAAGCCTCGCGCCGCGCGCAGCTCGATCTGCTGGCCGCGCTCGGCCCGGATCGGCTCGCCCGCGAAGCCGCGGCGCTGCGCCGCGCCACGGTGCCGCCCTCGCCCGCCGCGGACGCCGAGCCGATCCTGCCTCATCTCGTCCTGCCCGATCACCACGATCTGCGCGCCGACGACGTCATCGTGCGCCGCCTCCACGCCAGCCTCGCCGCGGCGGCCGACCGCGGGCCCAAGGACTTTGCCGATCTCCTGCTCGTGCCGGGTGTGGGCGCGCGGACCGTCGCGTCGCTCGCCATGGTCGCCGAGGTGATCCACGGCGCGCCCTGCCGCTTCGCCGATCCCGGCCGCTTCTCCCTCGCCCATGGCGGCAAGGATGGCCATCCCTTCCCCGTTCCGCTGAAGGTCTACGACAAGACGATCGGCGTGCTGAAGACCGCGGTCGCCGCCGCCCGGCTCGGCGAGGAGGAGAAGCTCGGCGCAACCCGCCGCCTCGACGAGCAGGCGCGACGCCTGGAGCGTCACGCCACCGGCCCGTCGCTCGAAACGTTCACTGCCGAGGAACGGCGGCGCAGCCACGAATATGGCGGCCGCACCGTTTTCGGCTGGGCAAAGCCCGGCTCGCCGGGGAAGGAGGCCGCGTCGGGCTAAGCCGATCCGCCCAGCACGCGCGGCAGCAGGAAAGCGGGAAGCACCGCCCGCTCCGGCGCCTTCAGCTCAACGGCGAGCAAGGCATCGAACAGGTCTGCTCCCTCTGCGGGAGCGAGGAGCGCTCCCCGCGCCGCCGCGATCCAGCGGGGGCTGCCGGTCAGCTGGTGGAGCCGCAACGCAGCGAACGCTGCGCCTGTTCGCGTCTCAGGGCGCGGCGCGGCGAGCGCCAGGCGGCGGAAGCGCGCCGTGCCGAGGGCGAAATGCGCGTCCGCCCAGAGCCAGGGATCGCCTCGCCCATCCGCTGCCGCACGGCCGAGGCGGCGGCCGAGATCCTCGGGATAGGGCAACGCTCTGGCGCGGCCGAGCGCGAGGGCGGCACGGAGCCCTATCGTCGCATTGGCGTCAGCGACGCCCACCTCGTTTCGCGCGACCTGCACAGTCGCCCAGGTGACGAGCGCGGAGGCATCCACGGGCCGCCCTCCGATGCCGTCAAGCACCTCCGCCGCGGCGAGCGTGGCAGGCCTTCGCTCGCCGGCCCGCACGGCGCCGGCGGCCGCGATGAAGGCTGCGATGGCGCGCTGCTCGGCACGATGGTCGGACTGAGCCCGGGCGATCTGCGCCGCCACCGCCTGCGCCGCCCAGCCGCCTTCGGCCTTGCCGATCCACATCTCCGCGGCGGCGAGAAGCTCCCCGTCGCCAAGGGCGAGCGCCGCCCGCAACGCCAGCCAGGCGCGATCAAGCGGCGGCAGCGCCGACGCAGCTGTATCCCGGAGCGGGGCCAGCGCAGCATCGAGAGCCGGCCGCGGGTCTGCCGCCTTCGGAAGGGAAATCGCGCGCCAGGCCGCGGCGAGCGCCGCGACGCTGGCGAAGCGCCGTTCAGACCGTTTGGCCAGCCCGCGGGCGAGCACTGCCTCCGCCTTCGGCCAGGCGGCAACGCCGCGCGCCGCGAATGGCAAAGGTGGGCGGCGGACGATCTGGCGGAGCAGCTCGTCCTGCACCGCAATGCTCTGCATCGGGTGGAGGCCGGTGAGGAGCAGATAGGCGAGCACGCACAGGGCATATTGCTCGGAGGCGGGCGTAGCGGGTGGCGGCATCCGCCCGCGCAACATCGCTCCGGCCATGTCGGGATCGTGGAAGTGCGGAATACCGCCGCGCGACGCGGCGGCGCCCTCCCCGATCCGGATCGCCGCCCCGAAGTCGAGGATGACGATGCTCTTGTCCTCCCGCACCATGCAATTGCCGGTGTGCACGTCGCCGTGGAGGACGCCTGCGCCGTGCAGCCGCGCGTAAGCCACGAAGAGCGATCCGACGAGATGATGGAGCGCGTCGCGGTCGCCGGCCGCGCGTGCCTGTTGCGCGGCGGTCGCGATGCTGGTGCCTTCGCAATATTCCATCGCGACATAGGGTCTCCCGCCGTCCATGCCGCAGCCGTGGAAGCGCGGCGAGACCTCGCCACCGAGCGATTCGAGCACCCGCGCCTCGTACTGCAGCACCGCGCGCATCTCGGGCCGGTCGGCGCGGCCGATCTTCAGCGCGACCGCCTCGCCCGCCGCATCGCGTGCCTTGTAGATCTCACTGTCGTCCTGCGCGCGAACGAGGAAGTCGATCTCGTAGCAGGCGAAGGCCTGGCCGGCGCCGAGGCTGGGCGCAATGCTGTCGGCGGCGGCGGACTCCGCAGGAACGAGGATCCGCCCCTGGATCAAGGTCGCCAGCGCGTCGAACGCCTGCTCCAGAATCACCGCCGGATCCTCGCCATGTTCCCGGCCGAAACGGAGGATTGCATCGGTGATCAGGCTGGGCTGCCGGAACTCCTCGACCAGAGCAGCCAGCGGCTCTGGAACGAGCCGCGGGATAAGGCGAAAGCCCGGCCGCGTGATCACCGTCTGCCCGGGCGCGACCGGCCCGATCCTGTCGCGGAGCCTGGCGGTAAGCTCGGCCACCTTCAGGCACTTCACGTCCCGGGGGAGCAGGAAGAGCGTCTCGGTGACGTCCGCGGCGCCGCTGAGCTGGCTCGGCGCGTTCATTGCAGCGAGCCCCCGGCCGGCGCCCAGCGCACCGGATCGACTCCGGCCTGCGCGATGTCGCGAAGCGCAGCGCTGACGGGGTCCGCCGGCCCCGCCTGCGTCAGCCCTGCCGCGAGCCGGCGCGTGATCCAGCTTCGCCAGCTGACGCCGCCCTCGCCGCCGGCAGGATCGGCGCCCCACGACAGCAGTCCATCGCCGCCGAGGTCTGCCGTAAAGGGCGTGCCCTGGGCCGGGCAGCCGCTCAGCAACGCGCCCAGGGTGCGGGCGACCTCGCGGAGATGGCCTGGGTCGTCGAAATAGGCGACGATCTTGTCCGGCCGCAGCAGGCCTTCCAGGCCCCTGCCCACCTTGAACGAGCGCACGCCGCCGCCCGCGAACGCCTCCGCCACCACCGGGAACGCTCCCGGAAGCGCCTGCGGCAGCGGGCTGACGTAGAGCTTGCACGTCGCCACGACGCGCGGCGCATCGCCGCGCGCGAAGGAGAACCAGCCGGGGAAGCTCGTCGCCTCGAACGCCGCCTCCAGGCATCGCCGGGCGCTGCCGCCGCGCGCCAGGCCGAGCACGGACATCGGCTCGTCGTCGAGCCCGAAGTCTCGCTCGATCGCCGGGCCGCGCGGATAGGTACCGAAGCGGTAGAGCCGCCTGGCGAGGGTTTCCGACGGCGCCGGCAGGCCTGCGGCAGCCAGCCGCAGACCCGCCAGCGACAGTCCCGCCAGGCGGCCGGTCACGTCTCCGCCCCGCCTAGCGGACCGGAAGCGCCTTGAGGGCGCCCTCGAGCTGGGTTCTGACCGCAGCGACCTCGGCGCCGCGCGGCGCCTGCGCAGCCGCGGTCTTGTCGAGATAGTCGACCGTCTGCTCGAGCTGTCGGCGCAGCCGCGGCAGGTCGGTCACGCGATGCATTGCCCGCCCGATATGGACGACGGGAGTGAGAGTGGGCGGGATCGTCTCGAGCGAGGTGCCGCCGCAATCGGGGTTGGGCATGCCGGCCGAGCCGCCACGCAGGCCGGCATAAGCCGCACTGGCGACGACCGCCCGCCCCACTTCCTGGATCGCCGTGCGGATCGCCAGATTGCCGCCGGGATCGTCGCTGGCGAAGGCGCGGCCGATCTCGTCGAACTTCTTCGCCTTGATCGCGTCCGCCATGGTGGCGCGCACCATCTCGATCAGGTCCATGTTCGCGATCACGCTGGCGATCGGCGAGATCGGCGTGGGCGGAGTCTCGTCATCGGGTCCGGGCATCCAGGTGCCGGCGCCGCCGCCGCCGTTGGCGATCGTGACTGCGAGGTCCTTGATCAGGAAATCATGTCGGGTGAAACGTGTCGGCATAGCGACCTCCCGTCGCATCGGCCGGTGCACAGGGACTGCCTGTCGGCCTGACAGGCGTCAGGTCGCGCAATGCAACGGCATAGTCCCCAAGCCTTCAGATTACGCCTCGCGAGAACCGCGGTCAATCGGCCGCAAAGATGCCCGGAGACGAAGGCGGCGCCTGTACTCGCCCGCACTTGGTCGCGCGCTCGCGATCCCTCCAAGCTGGAGGCGATCGCGCGCGGCGTTACCACCGCAGTCACACTGATGGTGTCGCCATTTGGCGACAAAGATCATGGCGGGCACGCCGTTCAGGCGGCGACCGCCTCGGCTTGCAAAGCTTCGCGCACCGCCTGCAGCGCGTCCGCGCCCTTGCTGCCGTCCGGACCGCCGCCTTGCGCCATGTCCGGACGACCGCCGCCGCCCTGGCCGCCGAGCGCCTCGACGGCGCGGCGGACGAGATCGACGGCGTTGCGCTGCCCGGCGAGATCGTCGGTGACGCCCACCGCCACGCTGGCGCGGCCGTCATTGACCGCGACCAGCGCCACCACGCCCGAACCGACGCGCTTCTTGGCGTCGTCGACCAGGCCGCGAAGCGCCTTCGGATCCATGCCATCGATCACCTGGCCGATGAAGCCATGGCCGCCGATCTGCTCGGGACCGTGTGCCTCGGCCTTGCCGGCGCCGCCGCCGAGCGCCAGCGCCTTCTTCGCCTCGGCGAGCTCGCGCTCCAGCCGGCGCCGTTCCTCGATCAGGCTGGCGACGCGGGCCGGCACTTCCTCCGGCGCCGCCTTCAGCGCCGAAGCGGCTTCCTTCAGGCGGTTCTCGCGTTCGGTCAGCCACTGGCGCGCGGCCTCGCCGGTCAGCGCCTCGATGCGGCGCACGCCGGCCGCCACCGCGCTCTCGCCGATGATCTTGAACAAGGCGATGTCGCCGAGGGCCGACACGTGGGTGCCGCCGCACAGCTCGACCGAATAGCTGCCCTCGCCACCCCGGCCCATCGAGAGCACGCGGACCTCGTCGCCATATTTCTCGCCGAACAGGGCCATGGCACCGGCGGCAATCGCCTCGTCCGGGCTCATCAGCCGGGTGGTGACAGCGTCGTTCTCGCGGATGTGCGCGTTCACTTCGGCCTCGATCGCGGCGATGTCCTCGGCGCTCAGCGCCTTGGGGTGGGAGAAGTCGAAACGGAAGCGATCCGGCGCCACCAGCGAGCCCTTTTGCGTGACGTGACCGCCGAGCCGGTGGCGCAGCGCCGCATGGAGCAGGTGGGTGGCGCTGTGGTTGGCGCGGACGCGGCCGCGCCGCTCGGCATCGACGACCAGCTTCACGGCATCGCCCACCTTCACCGATCCCTCGGCGATCGTCGCGTGGTGGGCGTGCAGCCGCCCGAGCGGCTTCGACGTGTCGGAGACCTGGGCCTTCAGGCCGGCGTCGTTCTCGATCGTGCCGGCGTCGCCCATCTGCCCGCCGCTCTCGCCGTAAAACGGCGTCTGGTTGGTGACGATCACCACCTTGTCTCCGGCGGCGGCGCTGTCGACCCGCGCGCCGTCCTTGACGATGGCGATCACCTGGCCCTCGCCCTCGTGGCCGGAGTAGCCGGTGAAATCGGTGGCGCCATGCTCCTCGGCGATGTCGAACCACAGATCGTCCGAGGCCTTGTCGCCCGAGCCCTTCCACGCGGCGCGCGCCGCGGCCTTCTGCTCTGCCATGGCGGCGTCGAAGCCGGAGCGGTCGACGCCGAAGCCCTGGGCGCGAAGCGCATCCTCGGTGAGGTCGTAGGGAAAGCCGTAGGTGTCGTAGAGGCGGAAGGCGACGTCGCCGGCGAGCGTATCGCCCGCCGCCATGCCGGCCGTCGCCTCATCGAGCAGGCGCAGGCCCTTGTCGAGCGTCTGGCGGAACCGCGTCTCCTCCAGCTTCAGCGTCTCCTCGATCAGCGGCTGGGCGCGAACCAGCTCGGGATAGGCCGCGCCCATCTCGGCAGTCAGCGCCGGCACAAGGCGCCACATCAAGGGCTCGCTCGCGCCGAGGATGTGGGCGTGGCGCATGGCGCGGCGCATGATCCGGCGCAGGACATAGCCGCGGCCCTCGTTGGCCGGGAGAACGCCGTCGGCGATCAGGAAACCGGAGGCGCGCAGATGGTCGGCGATGACGCGGTGGCTCGCCTGGCGGACGCCGGTCGTCTCGGTGCGGGTCAGCTCGCTGGAGGCCTGGATCAGCGCGCGGAACGTGTCCGTGTCGTAATTGTCGTGGACGCCCTGCAGGACGGCGGCGACGCGCTCCAGGCCCATGCCGGTGTCGATCGATGGCCGCGGCAGGTCGCGGACGATCTGATTGTCCTCCTGCTCATATTGCATGAACACCAGGTTCCAGATCTCGACGAACCGGTCCCCGTCCTCGTCCGGGCTTCCGGGAGGGCCGCCGGGGATGTGATCGCCGTGATCGAAGAAGATCTCCGAGCAGGGGCCGCACGGGCCGCTGTCGCCCATCGCCCAGAAATTGTCCTTGGTCGCAATGCGGATGATCCGGCTCTCCGGCAGCCCGGCGATCTTGCGCCAGAGCTCATAGGCCTCGTCGTCGGTGTGGTAGACGGTCGCGGTCAGCCGATCGGGCGAGATCCCCCATTCGCGGGTGATCAGCGTCCAGGCATGGCTGATCGCCTGCTCCTTGAAATAGTCGCCGAACGAGAAATTGCCGAGCATCTCGAAGAAGGTGTGGTGCCGCGCCGTGTAACCGACATTGTCGAGATCATTGTGCTTGCCGCCGGCGCGGACGCACTTCTGCGACGAAGTGGCGGTCGAATAAGGACGCTTCTCCAGGCCGGTGAACACGTTCTTGAAAGGAACCATGCCCGCGTTGACGAACATCAGCGTCGGATCGTTCTGCGGCACCAGCGGCGCGGAAGGCACGATCTGATGCCCCTCGCGGCCGAAATAGTCGAGGAAAGAGCGGCGGATGTCGTTGGTCGAGGTCATGCCGCGCGATGTAAGGGAGGCGCCCCGCCCGGGCAAGCGCCGCGTCCGGTGCTCGGCCGAGGCGCGTCGGCTTATTCGGCGCCGATCTCCTGGGCGGCCGCATAGATTTCCGGTTCGGGGTCCGGCTCTTCCGCCGCCACTGGTTCATCGGCGATGCGGTAGCTGGCATAGCGCTCGACCTGCTGCCACTCGGCCTCGCGATCCTCGGGCAACTGCCCGCGTGCGCGCCAGACCCGCACCGGCTCCTCTGGCGGCGTCCAGGCGCGCGCGGGCTCCTCGCGGGGCCGCCATGCGGTCGCCGGGGCCGTCCTGTCCGCGGCGGCGTCCTCGGCAGCGCTCGCCCAGCTTTCACCATAGGTCGCGACCGCGGGAGACGCATAGACGGCGCCCGGCATCGGGCCCTGGCCGATCCCGGCGTTGAGGCCTTCCTGCTCGTACTCGCCGATCTGGACCTCGGTCCAATCCGGGCTGCGATAGGCCATTCGGTCGCTGACGAAGCTGCTTTCGGGCACCGAGAAGAAGAACGGGTCGATCTCGCCGACCGCCGCTCCGCCGAGCCACACGCCGCCGGCCGTGCCGACGAGCGAGAGGCACGCCAGCGTCGCCAGGGTCTTGAGGGACATAAGCAATCTCCACCGGAGCACTGAGCGGCAATTCCGCTGCGCGTCTAAACCCGCGACAGGGCGGCCTCGTTCCGAGGCGGCGCGTGTTCTCCGGCAGCGCGACTCGCTTGCGCTTGCGGCCGAATAAGAGGAGTCTCCGCCGGTCCAAGCGCGCATGCGCTTTTCCGCGTGTCGCGCCAGCGAACGGAGGAAAGCTCATGCCCGAAAGATCGGTTGGCACCAGGACGATTGCGCTCGTTGGACCGGGCGGCGCGGGAAAGACGAGCCTCGCCGAGGCTCTGCTGTTCGCGGCCGGCGCGATCGACCGTCAGGGCAGCGTCGAAAACGGCAACAGCGTCGGCGATGCGAGCGCCGAGGCACGGGCCCGCCGCGGCTCGACCGAGATCAACCTGACGAACCTGGAATTCCTCGGCGATCGCTTCGCCATCGTCGACACGCCCGGGTCCGTTGGCTTTGCGGCCGACGGAGATCTCGCCATCGCCGCGGCGGACCTCGCGGTGGTCGTGATCGATCCAGACGCCGCCCGTGCCCATCTCGCCGAGCCGGCGCTCCGCCGGCTGGAGGCGATGCGGGTTCCCCACCTCATCTTCGTCAACAAGATCGATCAGGCCCGTGGCGGCATCCGCGAGCTGCTCGAGGCGCTGCAGCCGATGAGCTCGTCGCCGCTCGTCGCCCGCCAGATTCCTATCCGCGACGGCGAGAAGATCACCGGCTTCGTCGATCTCGCGCTCGAACGCGCCTTCCTCTACCGGCTCGGTAAGGCGTCCGAGCCGGTCGACATCCCCGCCAATCTCGCTGATCGCGAGGCGCAGGACCGCTATCACCTGCTCGAACAGCTCGCCGACCATGACGATTCCCTGCTCGAGCAGCTTCTCATGGACGAGATGCCGGATCGCGAGACGATCTTCGCCGATCTCACCCGCGAGACGCGGGAGAATCTCGTCGTGCCCGTACTGTTCGGCTCGGCGCTCAACGGTTTCGGCGTGCGCCGCCTCCTGAAGGCGCTCCGTCACGATGCGCCCGCGCCCGAAGCAGCCGCCGAGCGGCTCGGCGCAGCGGGCGACTGCGCTTATGCCTTCAAGGTCTCGCACGCCGGGTCGATGGGCCGGCTCGTCCTCGCCCGCGTCTTCGGCGGCGCTCTCACCGAGGGCACTGAGCTGGTCACGTCGGGCGGCACTGCGGTTCGCGTCGGCACCCTCTTCTCGGTTCAGGGAGAAAAGCTGGCCAAGCTCGCGCGTGGCGAGACCGGCGACGTCGTCGCCATCGCCAAGGCGGAAGGCGTGGGCCCGGGCGAATGGCTGGGGCGCGGACGCGCGCCCGCGGCGACCTCGCCGGGCGATCGCGCCGCGTCCAACTACGCGCTGGCGATCTCGACCACCGACCGTAAGGACGACGTCCGGCTCTCCACCGCGCTGCACAAGCTCTGCGAGGAGGATCCTTCGCTCGGCTGGGAACAGGACGAGGCGCTGCACGAGACGCGGCTGCACGGAATCAGCGACGAGCATCTGAAGGTGACGCTGGCGCGGCTGAAGCGGCGCTACGGCGTCGCCGTCGATTCGCGCCCGCCGGCGATCGGCTACAAGGAGTCGATCCGCAAGCCGGTGACGCAGCGCGGCCGCCACAAGAAGCAGTCCGGCGGGCACGGGCAGTTCGGCGACGTCGTCATCGAGGTGCACCCCCTGCCCCGCGGTTCGGGCTTCGAATTCTCCGAGCGGATCAGCGGCGGCGTCGTGCCGCGCCAGTGGTTCCCCGCGGTCGAGCAGGGGGTTCGCGATGCCATGGCGAAGGGGCCGCTCGGCTTCCCTGTCGTCGACGTGGCGGTCACCTTGGTCGACGGCAGCTATCACAGCGTCGACAGCTCGGAGATCGCCTTCCGAACCGCCGGGCGGATCGCCATGTCCGAGGCGCTCGCCGCCGCCTCGCCCCATCTGCTGGAGCCGGTGCACCGGGTGACGATCCTCTCTCCGTCCACCGCGACGTCACGGATCACCTCCGCCATCGCCAGCCGCCGGGGCCAGATGCTCGGAGTGGCGACGCGCGAGGGCTGGTCGCGCTGGGACAAGGTCGAAGCGCTGTTGCCGGAAGCGGAGCTGCAGGGCCTCGACGCCGAGCTTCGCTCCCTGAGCCAGGGTCTGGCGACCTATCAGGCGGAGTTCGATCATCTCGCAGACCTCAACGGCAAGCTCGCCGACGAGGTCGTCCAGCACGTTCTCGTTCCCGCCTGAACCAAGGGGGAAGCGGCGGAGGCGATCGTCTCCGCCGCTTTATCGGCGAGACGCCGCTTCGGCGGCGCGTGTGACGGCGAAAGGCAACATCCCGTTGCCCCTTCCCCGCTGCTTGCTCTACGGATCGCTGCAACATGCCCGGCCCGCGCAGGCCGGGCCGCACATCCTGGGGGGAGCCGCTCGTGGCGAAACGCCTGACCTATTTCATCCTCGCCGGCCTCGTGCTCGGCATCATTGTCGGCTGGGGCCTGAACTTCGGGCTCGGCGGCGGCACGCCCGCGGGCGACGAGCAGCTCAAGACGATCGCCGGCTACATCTCCATCCCGACGACGATCTTCCTGCACCTGATCAAGATGATCATCGCGCCGCTGGTCTTCTCCACGCTCGTCGTCGGCATCGCGCACATGGGCGATACCGCGGCGCTCGGCAGGGTCGGCGTCAAGGCGATCGGCTGGTTCCTCTGCGCCAGCCTCGTCTCGCTGACACTCGGCCTGCTCCTCGTGACGGTGTTCGAACCCGGCACGGGTCTCGGCCTGCCCTTGCCCCCGGCCGACGCCTCGGCGGGCGTCGACCGCTCGGCCTTCGACTTCGCCAAGTTCGTGGCGCACATCTTCCCGGAATCGATGATCGGCGCGATGGCCAGCAACGACATCCTCCAGATCGTCGTCTTCTCATTGTTCGTCGGGGTCGCGATCACCGCGGTGGGCGAGCCGGCCCGGCCGCTGGTTCGTGCGGTCGAGGCCCTGGTCAAGGTGATGCTGCAGGTCACCGATTATGTCATGCGCTTCGCGCCGGTGGCCGTGTTCGCGGCGGTGACCGCAACGATCGCGCAGCGCGGTCCGTCGATCCTCGGCACCTACGGCTATTTCATGAGCACCTTCTACCTCGGCCTGGTGCTGCTCTGGGCGCTGCTGATCGGGATGTGCTTCCTGATCGTCGGCCGCCGCACCGGCCTGCTGGTCCGCTACATCCGCGATCCGATCGTGCTCGCTTTCTCGACCGCTTCGTCCGAGGCCGCCTTCCCGCGCACGCTGGAGGCGCTCGATCGGTTCGGGGTGCCGCCGCGGATCGCCAGCTTCGTCCTGCCGCTCGGCTATTCGTTCAATCTCGACGGCTCGATGATGTACATGACCTTCGCGACGATCTTCATCGCGCAGGCCTACGGGATCGATCTGACCTGGGGTCAGGAGATATTGATGCTCCTGACGCTGATGATCACCTCGAAGGGCGTCGCCGGCGTGCCGCGCGCCAGCCTGGTGGTCATCACCGCCACCCTGTCGCAGTTCAACATCCCCGAGGCCGGCCTGCTGCTGATCCTCGCCATCGACCATTTCCTCGACATGGGCCGCTCGGCGACCAACGTCGTCGGCAACGCCGTCGCCAGCACCGTGGTCGCGCGCTGGGAGGGCCAGCTCGATCCTCTCGAGCCGGTGGACATCGAGCCTCCGCACGCGCCTTCGCACCGCCCCGCCCCCGTGCCGGGAGACGAGCCCTTCTGACCCCGGGGTTCTCGCCGGCCGGCCGGCGAGCAGGTGGGCAGTCAGCCGAGCGGACGATCGAGCGAGGGCGGCGGCGTGCTGAACCAGCGCGGGCCCGCCTCGGTCATGTAGAGGCAGTCCTCGAGCCGGACGCCGAACTTGCCGGGCAAATAGAGGCCGGGCTCGTTCGAGAAGCACATGCCCGGAGCGAGCGGCGTCGCCTCGCCGTGTACGAAGTTCACCGGCTCGTGCCCTTCCAGGCCGATGCCGTGGCCGGTGCGGTGTGACAGGCCCGGGAGGCGATAGCCGGGGCCATAGCCCCAGGCCTCATACTGGCGGCGCACGGCATCGTCGACGCTTCCGGCGGTCGCCCCGAGGCGCGCCGAGCGGAAGGCGATCTCCTGGCCGCGACGCACCTGCATCCAGATCTTGCGCTGCTCGGCCGAAGGCTCGCCGAACACGAAGGTGCGGGAGACGTCGGATTGATAACCGTGAACGGTGCAGCCGCAGTCCATCAGCACCACCTCGCCCTCGCGCACTTCCTGCGGCTTGCCGCTGCCGTGCGGATAGGCGCTTGCTTCGCCGAGCAGGACCAAAGCGAATTCCGGGCTGCCGCCGAGCTGGGTGGTCGCAGCGTTCATGATCCTGGCAATGTCGGAGGGGCGCATCCCCTTCTCGATGCGCGGCCAGGTGTGGCGGTATGCGGCGATGGTCACATCGGTGGCCTTCTGCATCAACGCCAGCTCGGCCGCGGACTTGACCATGCGGCAGGCGCGGACGATCGGCGCCGCGCTCTCGATGGTGACGCCGCCGAGCGCCTTGCGCAGGCCGTCGACGGCGAAGAAGCGCACCGTCTCCTCATAGCCGATCGGTCGCCCGCTCGCCTTGCGATCGCGCAGCGCGCCGGCGACCAGTGCGAACGGATCCTCATGCTCGTTCCAGGTTCGGACCTCGGCCGGAATGGCGAGGCTCTCGCGGACCGACGGCTCCTCGAAATACGGCGTCACGATCACCGGATCGCCCTCAGCGGGGAGCAAGGCCGCGGTCAGCCGCTCGCTCCGCCACCATTTAACGCCAGTGAAATAATCGAGCGCAGCACCCGGCTCGATCAGGATCGCGCCCATGCCGCGCTCGCGCATCAGCCGCTGCGCCTTGGCGATTCGCGCGAGCCTCTCCGCCGGCGCGATCGGCACCGCGTCACCGGTGATCGAACCAAGCGCGCTGTCGGCGCCCGGCAATGCCTGCGCGAGCACCCTTCCCGGCCCGGCCAGCATCGCTCCCGCGACACTTGCGAGCGCGAAGCCGCGGCGGGTGAGATCAGGCATAAGCATAGGGTCCGCCCTTCTGCAGCGCCGCCCCATAGGCAGGGCGGGCGTGGATCCTCTCGAGCCAGTCGGTGAGGTTGGGCCGCCGCTCGTCGAGCCCGGCCCGCGAACGGGCCGCCTCGAGGGGGAAGCTCATCATCACGTCGGCGGCCGTGAAGCGATCGCCGGCGAACCAGTCGCGCGCGGCGAGCTCGCTCTCCAGCCAGTCGAGATGGCCGTCGAGCATCTTCTGGATCGGCGCGCGCGCGGGGCGGCCGAGCAGGCCGAGCCGCTTCACCACCAGCATCGCGAACAGCGGCGGCATCATCGAGCCTTCGGCATAATGGAGGAAGTGGCGATAACGCAGCACGTCCTCGCGCCGGGCCGGCGGGCCAAGACGTCCGCCCGCTTTCTCCACAAGGTATTCGACGATGGCACCGGTCTCGGCGATCGCCTGGCCCTCGTCGTCGATCACCGGTGCCTTGCCGAGCGGATGGACGCTGCGCAGCATCCCCGGGGCGAGCAAGGTCCTGGGGTTTCGCTCGTAGCGCTGCACCCGATAGTCGAGGCCCAGTTCCTCCAGCAGCCACAGGATGCGCTGCGATCGCGAATTCTCGAGATGGTGCACAACGATCATCGGCCGCCCTCCGCTCAGCAGCCCGCTACCCGCATCGGGGCCACCGCCGCAAGCGCCGGTTCGCAGCATGGATCAGCGCCAATAAGGGCCGATCTTGCGGAGCGCGGCCAGCGACTCGTCGGCCTCGCGCAGCAGCCGCGGGGAATCCACTTCCACCGACGCGGCGGGCGAGATCGTCCGAAGCGTCTCCGCGTCATTGAGCCGGCCCAGGCTCTCCTGCAACGCCTCGAGCGCGTGGAGGAAATGCTTCCAGCGGCGGCGGTCGCCCCCCAGGCTGAGGCCGCCGAAGAACTCTGCCGCGTAGCGCAGCTTCTTGGCGCGGATGCGGAGGCGATGCCGCTCCTCCGGAGAGAGGTCGCCGGGCGTCTGGCCCTTGCTGCGCACCTTGCGCCACAATCGTCCCAGCCTCTCCTCGGCAAAGGCTTCGATGCTCCGGCTGGCGCGGGGATGCTCGCGCCATCGCCCCGCCTCCGCCCACGCCGCCACGTCGAGGAACAGCCTCGGGAGATCGTCCGAACGAAGGCAGGCGAGGAGCTCGTCACAAGCGTCGGTCCGCGCGCGCTTCAGGCGAGGCAGCTCGCCGCGCGGCACGCTGCCCGCCGACCGGCGCCGCAGCGCTGCGATCGTGACATCGAGATCACGGGCGCGTCCGATGAGGTCGGAAAGACGGGACAGATCGCCTCTCAGCACGTCCTGCTCGGGCCCCGCCAGCACGGGCTCGAACAGCGAGAAAGCGGAGCGCAGGCGCCGCGTCGCGACGCGCAGCTGGTGCACCGCCTCGCTGTCGCGCGCCTCCGCCACCAGGCTCTCGTTGCGGCGGAAATGGCGCAGGCAGGATTGCACCACGGCGGCGAAAGCGTCGGCAATCGAGGCCTCCGGAGCAATCTGCGGCGCCTCGGCCTTGTGGATGCGCGGGCGTCGCTTGGTCAGCTCGAAGCCACGTTCGGACTTGCTCAGCACGCCGAGGCGTAGCGGGATCTCCGCGCCGATCTCACGCGCCAGGTCGAACAGCATGCCGCGCTCGCCGCTTTTCAGCTCGAGCTCGATCTCGCAGACCGTGTCGCGGCGTGCCCCGGCGCGTACCTCGCCCACGTCGAGAATCAGCTCGATCGCCGTACCGTCCCGCCTGACCAGCCACGTGGTGCGCTGCACATCGGTCTCGGAGGCGATTGCGAGAGCGTTGCGGACCTTCTTCCTGGCGACCAGCCTGGCCACCGGCGTCTCGCCCAGCGCCTCGAGATCGAGGCCCGGGCCGGCAATCCGCCGCTCCCATTCCCCCCGGGCCGAAAAGCCGCCCGTCTCCTTGCCCTTCTCCTTCACCGTCTGCACGAACGACCGCCCCTTTCGCCGCACCCGCAGCGAATAGCCGGCCTTGCGGACATGACCGGCGGGCGTGTCGAAATAGGTGGAGACCTGCGTCCTCGGCCCCTCGTCCGGCGGGCCGAGCAGGGACAGGCCGCGAAGCCGGTCGACCGCATCGACGGGCAGCTCGAGCTTCAGCTCGATCTCCTCGCTCCCGTTCATGCTGCTGCCGGCATGCTGTCGCCCCTATCCGTCTTCCGGAGACAAGCAGCCATAAGTGACGACTTCGTGACGGTGCGCAACTCGGGCGAAGGGGACACCCCTTTCCCAACGACCTGGTCACGGGGCAGCGCCCCGTCTCAGGCTGCCGTGGCCGCGGGCTGGCACCGCGCCTTCTGCCACGCACCGGGAGGGACGCCGAACTCCTTCTTGAACGCGCGGTTGAAGGCGGCTTCCGAGTTGAAGCCGACCGCATAGGCCACGTTGCAGGCGTTCTGCCTGGATTCCTGCAGCAGGTTCGCTGCGACGTTCATCCGGTGCCGCCCGAGATAGCGCATCGGCGGCTCGCCGATCAGCATGGTGAACCTTTCGGCAAGCGCGGACCGCGAGAGGCCGGCCTCCCGGGCCAGCACCTCGGTGGTGAGCGGTTCAGCAAAGCGCGTGTGGAGAAGCGCCAGGGCGCGGCTGACATGGGGATCCTTGAGCCCCGCGAGCCAGCCCGTCTGGCCCGCCGGCAGCGCGTCGACATATTGCTCCACCGCCTCGGCGAACAGCAATTCGGCCAGGCGCCCGACCAGCTCGGGCGAGCGGGCGCTGAGGCCGGTCGAGGCGAACTCGAACGAGCTCGCGACCCAACCGGCGCTCCCCGGGTCGAGGTCGACCACCAGCAGGCTGGGGAGGCCGAGGAGGAAAGCGTTGATCGGCGCAACCGTGCCGAGAAAGCCGCAGAACATCCGGCACGTGTCGCCGCCGCCGCCCCAGGCGATGCGAACGAGGCCGCGCTCGTCAGGCGGCTGGATGAGGTCGCGGGCGTTCGGCGCATGCGCATCCATCCAACTGCCGAGCCGGTGCTTCTCGTTCCTGGGGACCAGCATCACCTGGCCGGCCCGGACCTCGACCGGCGGAGCGTCTCCGACGGCGCAGAGCAGCGCGCCCTCGACGACGTAATGATAAGAGATGACGTGCGCCGGCTCGCTGAAGAAGAGCGCGCAATCCTCCGGGCCGATCTGCGAGGTCACGCACCACGGGCAGCTGAACTCCGCCTCGAGGAACACGCTCCCCGAGAGCTTCATTGCCGAGACCACGGCCTGCAGCACGCCCATGCTTGTGCCTCCGCCTCGCGCGGAGGCGTCTGGAGCAAGTTTCCCGGTATCTCGGCCATTCTCCGCGCCGCGGAGATCCAATATCAAGGGCGCGAGCCTGCCGGACCGGACGCCTTCGAGGATGTCCTACATTCCAGGCTCGCGCAACCGGCGATGCAGCGGGGACCAACGAGCCTGCACGCCAGACCAGAGCATGTCGAGAATGAGCGAGGCTCCGCGCGGGGCGCCGCGCGTCCCGGCTGCCTCTGCCGTTTCGTTCGGCCGCCGCGGCCGGACCCGTTGCGTAGCTCGCGGCTCCGGCCGTCCCCGAAGGAGATCGAGATGTATCACCACAATTTCACCTACGGCGCGGTGCTCGACGCATCGGCTCGCGCAGCATGGCGGATCGAAGACATTCTGCCGCCCGGCGCGAAGCTCGATTTCAATTGCGACTTCATGCCCGAGGCGCTGGCGCGCACCGACGCCGCCCCAGGCGTCGACAGCAACGAGCGCCGGATCCTCAACCACATCCGCGGCCACGAATATCTGAGCATCTTCGGCCTGGTCGAGGAATTCATCCTGCCGTTCGTTCTCGACCACGCCCGGCCGCAGCTCGACGGCGACGATCTGCGCGTGCGGGCCCTGCTCGGCTTTGCCGGCGAGGAGGCCAAGCACATCCAGCTGTTCCGGCAGTTCCACGCCTTGTTCACCGCAAGCTTCGGAACGCCGTGCGAGATGATCGGCCCGGCCCAGGCGATCGCGGCCGAGATCCTCCGCCACGACGTCCTCGCCGTCGCCCTGCTGATCCTCCACATCGAGTGGATGAGCCAGCGCCACTATCTGGAGAGCATTCGTGACGACGCCGGCGTCGATCCGCTGTTCAAGAGCCTGCTCAAGCACCATTGGATGGAGGAGGCCCAGCACGCCAGGCTCGACACCTTGATGGTCGAGGCGCTCGCCGCCGGCCGGAATGCCGAAAGCATCGCCCGCGCCGTCGACGAATATCTCGAGATGGGCGCCTTTCTCGACGGCGGCCTTGCCTCGCAAACCCGATTGAACCTCGACGCGTTCGAAGCCGCGACCGGGCGAGCGCTCGACCCGGACCACCGCGCCACGCTGCAGGCGCAGCAGCACCAGGCGTTGCGGTGGAGCTACATCGGCTCCGGCATGACCCATCCGAAATTCCAGGCGTCCCTCGCCGCCCTTGGGGGCGCAGCACAGACCCACATCAACCAGGTCGCACCGGCATTCTACTGAGCGACCCACCAGAGACAGGAGACACGACATGTTGGACGTGACCAGCAATCCCCCGGTCAACGGCCTCGACCTCGAGGCCCTGCAGAATACCGTCGAGGCCATCCAGCAGGACCCGAGCCGCGCCATCGTCGGCTTCCGCGTCCGCACGGCGTGGCAAGGGCAGACGCGGTCGACCTCGACCGTCGAGGGCTACCGGCTCGGCGGAGAAAAGATCGCCCGCAGCTTCACGCTCGAGGCAGACGAGCCGCTGGAGCTGCTCGGCACCAACACCGCGCCAAATCCGCAGGAACTGCTGATGACGGCGGTGAACGCCTGCATGACGGTCGGCTACGTCGCCCAGGCCGCGATCCGCGGCATCGCGCTCGATGCGTGCCGCATCGACATGGACGGCGAACTGGACCTTCGCGGCTTCCTCGGCCTCGATCCGGAGATGCCTGCCGGCTACCGCCGTCTCGATTACGTCGTCACCCTTGAGGGCGACGGTACCCGCGAGCAATTTGAGGAGATCCACCGCGCGGTGATGGCGACCTCGCCCAATTACTTCAACATGGCTCGCCCGATCGAGATGAACGGCCGCCTCGCCTGACGACCGGCGGGCGGCCTTACGGTCGCCCGCCGCCTTTCCGGCGGCGTGGCCAGTCGCCGCGCTTATTCCTGCGCCTCGGCGGGATCCGGTCCCTCGGCCGTGCTGGAGCGGGTCGCGGTGCCGCCGCCGAGCGCGCTCGCCGGCTCATCGCCGCCTTGCTGCCGCGGCCGCTCCTCGCCGTCGTCCTGTCCGCTGGTCCTGTTTCCGGCCTGATCGTTCTGGCGCGCGTCGCTCATCTTCGCCTCCTTCTCCTGCTGCAGGCAATCCGGCACCGGCGCGCTTGTTCCCGGCACCTCGGCTGCCCGCGCATTGGAACTTGCCTCCAGCTCCCGCGTCGGCCACGGCACCCGCCCAGCTTTCGAGGAAGTCCCGCATGTCCGATCGCACCACGTCCGCCCAGGCACAGCAGAGCGGACCCGGCATGCGCGAGTTCATTGCCTTGGTCGCCGCGCTGATGGCGTCGAACGCGCTGGCGATCGACGCGATGCTCCCCGCTTTGCCGGCGATGGGCGACGCCCTCGGGGTCGTGGAAGACAACAGGCGCCAGCTCGTCATTACCGCCTATCTGCTCGGCTTCGGAGTCGCGCAATTGCTCTGGGGGCCGCTCGCCGACCGGTTCGGGCGCAAGTGGCTGCTGGCGGTTGCGCTCGTCTTCTACGGCATCTTCGGCCTGGTCGCCGGCGTGGCGTCCAGTTTCACCCTGCTGCTCGCCGCCCGCGTACTGCAGGGGATCGCCGCGGCGGCAAGTCGCGTGCTCGTCGTGGCGATCGTCCGCGATCGCTACCAGGGCCCGGCGATGGCGCAGGTGATGTCGCTGGCGATGATCGTCTTCATGATCGTGCCGGTGCTCGCGCCGAGCCTCGGCCAGACGATCCTCGCCGTCGGGCAATGGCGCCACATCTTCATCGCTCTCGGAGTCTATGGCGCGGTTCTCGCGACCTGGGTGCTGATGCGGCTCCCCGAGACGCTTGCGCCCGAGAAGCGGCGGCCGCTCTCGCTCGGCAGCATCGGCGAGGCGGCGTGGACGACCCTCCGGACTCGCCAGTCGATCGGCAACACTCTTGCCCAGACGCTGCTGATGGGTGCGCTGTTCGCGTTCATCAACTCGATCCAGCAGATCGTCTTCGACGTCTTCCACCGCCCCGAGATGATGGCGCTGGTCTTCGCGCTGATCGCGGGTCCGATGGCGCTCAGCTCCTACGCCAATTCGAAACTGGTGATGCGGCTCGGCTCGCGTCGAATCCTGCTGGTCGCGCTCTCCGCCTTCACCCTGGTGGCCGCTACCCATCTCACCCTCGGTGAGCTGTTCGGCGAAAGCCTGTGGAGCTTCGTCGCGCTCCAGGCCGGGACGATGATCTTCTTCGGGCTGATCGGCGCCAATGCCGGCGCGCTGGCGATGGAGCCCCTCGGTCATATCGCGGGAATGGCATCGTCGCTGCAGGGCGTGATCACCACGATCGGGGGCGCGCTGATCGGCTTCGTCATCGGCCAGCATTTCGACGGCACGACTCTGCCGTTTCTGATCGGCTTCACCAGCTGCGGCGCCCTCGCCCTCGCGGTTGCGCTCTGGGCGAACCGGCTGCCGTCGCGCGACACGCACGACGAAGGCGAGGTCGAAATCCAGGAGATCGAAAGCCGTCCCGCCTGATTGTGCCGAGATTGCACCCCGGTCCAGGTTCGTCGCGCCCGCGGCCGCGTTCGCCCCGTTCTCGTGGGAAGCCATGCCGCCTCCCTGTTCGCACCGGACGCCCGGCGTCTGGCCGGAGACCTTGCGTCGGCGTTCGTCGCCGCCCTGTTCCGTTCGGTCGCGCCGGTCCACGAGATCCGCCTGATCGCCGAACGAGCAGGGCAACGCACCTATCACGTCGCATTCGCGCGAAAGGCGATGACGTGGGTCGTCTCGGACGACACCGCCGATCGCATCGCCGCGATCCGTCCCGAATAGGAAAAGGGCGACGGAGCCTTCCGGCCCGTCGCCCTCTCCTTCCTTCTCGCAGGCGCGCGTCTCGCGCGCCGACCATCAGACGTCGTCTTCGGCGCTCGGCCCGACCATCAACGCGTCGGCGACTTCCTCGGTCTTGCCGCGGATCGCCCGCTCGAGCCGCTCGGCCATCTCCGGGTTCTCGCGGAGATAGTTCTTGGCGTTCTCGCGGCCCTGCCCGATCCGCACCGAATCGTAGCTGAACCAGGCGCCCGATTTCTCGACCAGTCCGGCCTTCACGCCGAGATCGAGGATCTCGCCGATCTTCGAGATGCCCTCGCCGTACATGATGTCGAACTCGACCTGTTTGAACGGCGGCGCGACCTTGTTCTTCACCACCTTCACGCGCGTGGTGTTGCCGACGATGTCGTCCCGGTCCTTGATCTGGCCGGTGCGGCGAATGTCGAGACGCACCGAGGCGTAGAATTTCAGCGCGTTGCCGCCCGTCGTGGTCTCCGGATTGCCGTACATCACGCCAATCTTCATGCGGACCTGGTTGATGAAGATCACCAGGCACTTGGACTTGGAGATCGATCCGGTCAGCTTGCGCAGCGCCTGGCTCATCAGACGCGCCTGCAGGCCGACGTGGCTGTCGCCCATCTCGCCCTCGATCTCGGCCCGCGGGACCAGCGCCGCGACCGAATCGACGACGAGAACGTCGATTGCATTCGAGCGAACGAGCGTATCGGTGATCTCGAGCGCCTGCTCGCCGGTGTCCGGCTGCGAGACGATCAGCTCGTCCACGTCGACGCCCAGCTTCTTGGCATAGACCGGATCGAGCGCGTGCTCGGCGTCGACGAATGCGGCAGTGCCGCCGTTGCGCTGCGCCTCGGCGATGGCGTGAAGGGCGAGCGTCGTCTTGCCCGAGCTCTCCGGCCCGTAGATTTCGACGATGCGGCCGCGCGGCAGGCCGCCGATGCCGAGCGCGATGTCGAGGCCGAGCGAGCCGGTCGAGATCGCCTCGATCTGGATCGCCTCGCGCGACCCCAGGCGCATCGCGCTGCCCTTGCCGAAGGCGCGGTCGATCTGCGCCAGGGCGGCGTCGAGGGCTTTTTGCTTGTCCATATTGTCAGAAGATCCAACGACTTTGAGGGATGCCACCATGGCGTGACCACTCCTATGCGAGCCGCGCCGCCCATTCAACGCGTGAGTAGGCTTGTACCACGGATGTTCCACCAGAACAAGAGTAGAACACCTATTTCTCCTAAGGTCGCGGCGTGGGCGTCTTCACTGCTCGGGGCACGACGGCCGCAACCGCCTCTGCCATCGCGCGGCGGAACCGCGGATGCGCATAGATGTCGTTATGGCCTGCGTCTTCTATCGTCGTGTCGAACACCAGCTTCGGCACGCGCCGCCGCAGCGCGTCGGTGCGCTCCGCAGGGATCAACGTGTCGCCCCCTGCAGCGACGATCGCGGTCGGCACCGCCCTGCCCTCCAGCGCTCCCGCCGCGTTGATCGCGTGACGGAACAGCCAGCGCACCGGCAGCCAGCGATAATGACCGCCGGCGACCCGCGCGAGCGAATCGAACGGCGTGACCAGCACCAGCCCGGCGAGGTCGCGCTTGCCGGCCAGCGAGGCAGCGACGCCAGTGCCGACGCTGAAGCCGCAGGCGATGATCGGCCGCCCAGGAAAGCGGCGTACCACCGCCTCGTGGACGCGCAGCGCGTCGGCCTTGAGCGCCGCCCCGCTCGCCTTGCCGCCGCTCGGCGCATAGCCGCGATAGTGGAAGGCGACGACATCGTGGTCGGGAAGGATGTCGTGGACCAGGGCTGCGGCGTCCGCGGCGTTCCAGGCATTGCCCGGGAAGACGAGCAGCAGCGGATCGCTGCTCCCCATCGCGCCGGCGATGTGCACGCCGCGCAGGGTCTCGCCGTCCGGCGTCTCGAGCGACAGCGCACGGGTGCCGGGCGGCACCGGCCCCTGTTGCGCGGCCAGGCCGGCGGGAAAGACGAGCCGCGTCTGCAGCGCGAACATCAGCACGAGGATCGCCGCGTAGACCAGGATCGGCAGGAGCAGCAGCTTCCACATCGGCTAGATCCTTCCCGCAGACGGGAAGAAGGCCGCGAGCGCCGCATCCGCAAGCAAAGCCCCCGCGGACGCGAGGGCGCGGCTCACCCCGCAAACGCCTCGCTGAGCGCAGGCTCGATCGCGTCGATGGTGAAGGGCTTGGAGAGGACCGGCGCCGAGGCATGGGCGGCGGGCGGGGGCTCGATATGGCCGCCGGTCGCGAGGATGTAGGGAATGCCCATCTCGAGCAGGCGGTCGGCCACGGGCCAGATGCGCTCGCCCTTCAGGTTGACGTCGAGGATGGCGACGTCGAAGCCGCCTTCGCCGACGCGGTCCATCGCTTCCGGCACGCTCTCGCAAGTCCCGGCGATCTGATGGCCCATGGAGTCGAGGAAGTCCTCGAGCATCATCGCGATCAGCGATTCGTCTTCGACGATCAGAACGGAACGAGAGTTGGTCACGGCTGCTCGCTTAGTGGCTTTGAAACCGTTGCGAAACAACTATTTCGCGTGAAGGGCGTCGCGCGCGGCCTCGGCGAGCTTCTGGACGGAGAAGGGTTTGGCCAGAAACGACACCCGTTCCAGGTCGATCGACTGACGCAATTGCTCCTCGGCATAGCCCGAAATGAACAGGATCGGCAGGTCCGGCAGCATCTTGCGCGCCTCGCGCGCGGTGGTCGGCCCGTCCATCGTCGGCATCACCACGTCGGAGATCATCAGATCGATCTTGCGCTCGCGTTCGAGGATCTCGATCGCCGCCTCGCCATTCTCGGCGAGCAGCACGGTATAGCCGTGCCGGGTCAGCGCCCGCTCGGCCACCGCGCGAACCGTCGCCTCGTCCTCGACGAGCAGGATCGTGCCGCTGCCCCAGAGCTCGCCGGCCGTCTCCTTCGCCTTGCGGCCGCTGGTGCTCGCCTCGGCGCGGTTCACCGGCAGGTAGATGACGAAGCTCGTCCCCTCGCCCGGCTGCGATTCGGCGAAGATGAAGCCGCCCGATTGCTTGACGATGCCGTAGACGGTGGAGAGGCCGAGGCCCGTGCCCTTGCCCACTTCCTTGGTGGTGAAGAACGGCTCGAACACCTTCGGCAGCACGTTCGCCGGAATGCCGGTGCCGGTGTCGGAGACGCGCAGCGCCGTATAATCTGCGATCGGCAGGATCTCGCTCCCCATTCGCCGCACGTCGTCGGCGGAGACCGAATAGGTCTGTATGGTGAGCGTGCCGCCGTCGGGCATGGCGTCGCGCGCATTGACCGCCAGGTTGACGATCACCTGTTCGAGCTGGCCCGGATCGGCGCGGACTGGCCCGAGAGCGCGGCCGTGCTTCACCTGGAGCTTCACCGTCTCGCCGAGCAGGCGCCTCAGCAGGGTCGTGACCTCTGCGATGACGTCGGGCAGCTGCAGCACCTGCGGCCGCAGCGTCTGCTGCCGCGAGAAGGCGAGCAGCTGGCGGGTCAGCCCGGCCGCGCGGTTCGAATTGGAGCGGATCTGCTGGATATCGTCATAATCGCTGTCGCCGGGCGTGTGGCGCATCAGCATGAGATCGCAATGGCCGATGATCGCGGTCAGGATGTTGTTGAAGTCGTGGGCCACGCCGCCGGCAAGCTGGCCGACCGCCTGCATCTTGGTCGCCTGCGCGACCTGCCGCTTCAGCCGGTCCTCCTCGGTATTGTCCTTGAGCGAAAGCAGGACGGCGGCATCGCCAAGGCCGCGCGCACCGGCGACGGTGAGCGCCACCGGCTCCTCGGCCTTGCTGCGCAGCCGGACCGCGATGTCGCCCGACATCGACGGCCCACGGGCGAAGCGCCGCACCGAATCGGAGACCGCGGCCTTGTCCTCGTCGACGACGAGGTCGCCCGGCCAGGTCGGCTCCTCGTCGCGCGACAGGCCGGCGGCGCGTCGGAACGCAGAGTTCAGATAGACGAACCGCCCATCGCGGTCGGCGAGCGCGAGGCCGAGCGGAAGGATCTCGAGCAGGGCGTTGATGTTCGCGCCGCCGTCACGGCCGATCGGACCTGCCTCGTCGAGCAGGAGGAACAGGCTCGGCCCGTCCTCGGCGGCGTCGGTGAGCGGCGCCTGGATGATCCGGAGCGGCGTTCCGTTCTTGCCCTCTCGCGCGAACTGCAGCGCCCCCTCCGCGCTGACCGTCAGCAGGTCGACCAATGGCGTGCCGGGAACGGCGCTGCCGTCCGCCGTCGCGCGAACCAGGAAAGCGCGGCTGGCGCCGATCAGATTGCCGTCGGCATCGGCAACGAGGCTCATCACGCCGGCGAGGCCCAGGCGGTCGCCGGTCTCGCCGGCGACGAGACGGCGGGCGTCGGCCGTGATGTCCTTCTCCGCCGGCCGCGATAGCGTCCAGACGACATGGCCGCCGTCCGCCCCGGCGCTTCGCAGCGCCGCCGAGGCCGGAACGCCGCCGAGGGAGAGGCCGTGCCGTTCCGCGGCGCCGTCGCGGCGGGCGGCGACCAGCGCCTCGCGCAGCGTCTCGCCGCCGGCGAGATCGAGCGGGCCGCCGGGGCCGAACCAATTGTGCCAGGCGGCATTGGCGGCGAGCGGCCGGCCTTCCGAGTCGGTGACCGCCGCGGCATCGGCCGAGCAGTCGAGCGCCGAGCGGAGCAGGGAAATGTCGTGGCGCGGGGCGGCCTCCAACGCCGGCGTGCCTGCTCGGCGGCGGTCGAGCAGGAGGAACGGCACCGCAAGGCCGATCACCCCGGCGCAGAACACCGAAGCGAAGATCCTGTCTCCGATCGCCCAGAGGAGAAGCGCGGCGGACAGCGCCGCCGCTCCGAGAACGAGAAGCACGGGCATCGCGGCATTGCCGGAACGCGGAGACGCGGAAGTGGCCATGTCAGCGGGATAGCAGCCGCGTGCCGCGGTTCAAATCTCCGCTCCCCGCCGTCTGGCGCGCCTGCGCCACTTCTTCCCTTGCCACCAGCGCCAGATGCCGATGGTGAGGACGTAGCCGACGACCGCGGAGGCGAAGGCGATGACGAACAGGCCGCTGACCAGCGACGGTGCGGCGTCCGAGAAAAGCCAGGCCAGCCACTCGCCCGGGCCCGCGCCCTTGTCGTAGAGCGCGTAGAAGGTGCTCGGATCGGCATGGAAGCCGAGCGCATTGCCGATGAAGATCGACGCCAGCAGGATGAACGGCGTCGTCAGCGGGTTCGACAGGAAGGTCATCAGCGCCGCGATCGGGATGTTGCCGCGGACCGGCACGCACATCAGCGCCGCGCCGACGATCTGCAGGCCGGGAATCATCACGAAAATGCCGACCAGCAGGCCGACCGCGACGCCGCGAGGCACCGAACGGCGGGTGAAGCGCCAGAACTCGCTGTGCAGCACGCGCTGGCCGAACGGCTTGATCCACCGGCTCTCGGCCAGATCTTCCCGCCGCGGCATGTTGTTCGAGGCCCAGCGGGCGAGGCGCGATCGGTCAGCCATGCTGACGCATCAACCTTCCCTGCTCCCGCTTCCAGTCCTTCTCCTTCTGATATTCGCGCTTGTCCGGCGCCTTGCGGCCCTTGGCGAGCGCCAGCTCGACCTTCGCGCGGCCGCGGCTGTTGAAGTAGATGGAGAGCGGCACGAGCGTCATGCCCTGGCGCGCCACCGCGCCGTGCAGCTTGGCGATCTCGCGTTCGTGCAGCAGCAGCTTGCGGGGCCGCTTGGGCTCGTGATTGAAGCGGTTGCCGTGGCTGAATTCGGGGATGTTGGCGTTGACCAGCCAGACCTCGCCCTCGTTCACCTCCGCATAGCTCTCGGCGATCGAGCCTTCGCCGAAGCGCAGCGACTTAACCTCGGTGCCGGTCAGCGCGATTCCCGCTTCATAGGTGTCGTCGATGGCATAATCGAAGCGCGCCCGCCGGTTCTCGGCGACGATCTTCTTCTTGTCGAAAGTGGCGGGACGCGGACGGGCCATAATCTACCAGATAGGAGCGAATGGACGCCCGCCCAAGCGGATCGCACGGCAAACGTTCGGACTTTCAGACGCCGGCATCAGACGAGACCCGCATGGGCGAGCGCCGCATCGACGGCGCGGCGGCTCGCTTCCGATGGGGGCGACATGGGCAGCCGCAGCGCCTGGGGGAAATCGGGAAAGATCCGCGACAAAGCGTATTTGGTCGGCCCCGGCGAGGCGTCTGAGAAGAGCGCCGCGTGCAACGGATAGAGCCGGTCCTGGAGGTGAAGCGCCGTACCCCAGTCCCCGCCGAGGCAGGCGTTCTGGAAGTCGGCGCAGAGCCGGGGTGCGACATTGGCCGTGACCGAGATCGCGCCGACGCCGCCCATCGCCATGAAACCCAGGGTCATGTCGTCATTGCCGGAGAGCTGGACGAAATCCTCGCCGCAGGCGAGGCGATGGGCGGAGACGCGGGCGAGATTGCCGCTCGCATCCTTGATACCGATGACGGTGGGCAGCTTCGCGATCCGGGCCAGCGTCTCGACCGTGATGTCGGTCACCGTCCGGCCCGGCACGTTGTAGACCACGATCGGCAGGCTGCATGCCTCGGCGAGCAGCTCGAAATGGCGGATCAGGCCGTCCTGGCTCGGGCGGTTGTAATACGGCAGGACGATCAGCGCCGCGTCGGCGCCGCGCGCCTCGGCCGCCTTCATGTTCTGGATCGCGACCGCGGTGTTGTTCGAGCCGCAGCCGGCGATCACCGGGACGCGGCCGGCCGCCTGCGCCACGCAGGCCGCGATCACCCGATAATGTTCCTCTGCATCGAGGGTCGCCGATTCGCCGGTTGTGCCCACGGGCACAAGGGCATGACTGCCTTCGGCAATCTGCCATTCGACGAAGTCGCGGAAACGCCCCTCGTCGAACGCTTCGTCGCGGAAAGGCGTCACCAGAGCCGGGATCGACCCGCGGAACATCTATAATCTCCTTCAAATGGGGCGGCGTTCCGGACAAGGATCGCAGGCGGGCCGTTCATGGCCTGATAAGGAGGGCTCGGCCATTCTGTCCAGCATGCAGAAAAAAGTGTTGATGATGAGCCTGTTGGGCGCCTCGGCGGCGGCCATCGGAGCGGTCGCCAGCGGAGTTCCAGCCCTCAAGCCGGCGCCGGTGCTTCCGGTTGCGGCCCAATCAGTCGCGACCCAGCCCGTCGTCCCGCCCGCGCTCCCGCAGGCGCCGGTTCGCCAGTCCGCGCCCTCCGCGATCGAGACGGCGATCGCCCGCTGGAACGGGCTGCGCCAGAGCGACAACCATCCCTTCTCGTCCTACGCCTCGTTCCTGATCAGCTATCCGGGCTGGCCTGGCGAGGCAGCGATGCGCCGCAACGCCGAGAAGGCGATCAACGACGCAACCTCGCCGAGCGAGGTGCTGAGCTATTTCCGCCTGCGTCCGCCGACCAGCAACACGGGTCACGCCAAGATGGCGTTCGCGCTTCTCGCCTCGGGGCAGCCCGATCAGGCGCGGGATGCCGCGCGCCGGGCCTGGACCGGCGGCAGCCTCGTGCAGGCGGACGAGACCCGCCTGCTCGGCCTGTTCGGCGCCGCTCTCACCCCGGCGGACCACGACGCGCGGCTCGACGCCTTGCTCGGCGAGGGCGCGATCCAGAGCGCGCAGCGTGCGATCGGCTTCGCATCTCCGGCGCAGCGTCCCCTGTACGAGGCGCGGCTCGCGCTGCAGACCAAGGCGCCCGATGCGGCGGCGCGCGTCGCCGGTCTCTCCGGCTTCGAGGGCAATGCGGGGCTGATCCAGGACCGCGCCAATTATCTGCGCGCGACCGGCAACAGCCTCGCCGCCCGCCAGCTTCTCGCCAACGCGAGGATCACGGACCGTCCCGCCAACCCCGAGACGTGGTTCGAGACCCTGCTGACCAACGCCCGCGGCGCGGCCAACGACAATCAATGGTCGACGGCCTACGACATCGCCTCGCGCATCGACGATGCCTATCCCGCCGGCACCGACGTCAGCCTCCGCTCCTATGGGGAGCGCGACGCCTATACGAGCCTGGCGTGGCTCGGCGGCAGCGCGGCATTGAACAAGCTTGGCCGCCCCGCCGACGCCGCCCGCCTGTTCGAGCGCTACGCCCGTGCCGCCAAGTCCCCGCAGACCCGCTCGAAGGGCTTCTACTGGGCGGCGCGCGCCGCCGATGGCGCCCGCCAGACCGCTCAGTCGAACAGCCTGCTCGAGCAGGCCGCCGCCGCGCCCGATCAATATTACGGTCAGCTCGCGCTCGAGCGGCTCGGCCGCCGGATCACGCCGCCCGCTCCTTCGGCGATCGCGCTGACGCCGAGCGATCGCACCGATTTCGATCGGCGGCCACTTGTCCAGGCGACGCGCGCGCTCGGCATGCTCGGACGGTGGAGCGATCAGTCGCTCTTCGTCCGCGCGCTGGCGGAGAGCGCCGCCACCGATCGGGACCGTCTGCTGGCGGCCGAGCTCGGCCGCGCGATCGGACGCCCCGATCTCGGCGTCTGGGTCGCCCGGGAAGCCCGCAACAACGGCGCGACCTTCTATGCGCCGGCGGCTTTCCCCGAGGTCTCCCTGCCGCCGGCTTACGCGCACAACTGGAGCCTTGCCCACGGCATCACCCGCCAGGAGAGCTCGTTCGATCGCGCCGCAACCAGCCATGTCGGCGCGCGCGGCATGATGCAGCTGATGCCGGGGACGGCGCGCGAGCAGGCCGGCAAGCTCGGCTTGCCCTACGATCTCGGCCGACTGACCAGCGACCCGAGCTACAACGTCATGCTCGGCAGCGCCTATTTCGAGCGCCTGCTGAACCAATGGGGCGGCAGCGTCCCCCTGGCCGTCGCCAGCTACAATGCCGGCGCGGGCAACGTCTCGAAATGGCTCCGCGCGAACGGCGATCCGCGCGGCGGCGTCGACATGGTCCGCTGGATCGAGGAAATCCCCTTCTCCGAGACCCGCAATTACGTCCAGCGCGTGCTCGAGAACGCCGTGGTCTACGACGCCATCCGCGCCCAGCGCTCGGGCGGCGCCTCGTCCGGCAACCGCCTGTCCTTCTATCTCGGCAAGGCCGGGCCGGGCTGAGGCGCGCCCGGGCTGGACATTTGCCGTCGGCAGGGTGACCAGAGCGCATGGCCGAACGACCCAATTACATCACGCCCGATGGCTATCGCCGGCTGCGCGTCGAATATGAGACGCTGTTCGGCGACGAGCGGCCGAAGCTGGTCGAGACGATCAGCTGGGCGGCCGGCAACGGCGATCGCTCCGAGAATGGCGACTACATCTACGGCCGCAAGAAGTTGCGCGAGATCGACCGCCGGATCGGCTGGCTGTCGAAGCGGATGAAGAACGCCACCGTGGTCGATCCCGCCGCCCAGCCCGACCGCGCCAGGGTCTTCTTCGGCGCGACCGTGACCCTGGTGGACGAGGACGACAAGGAGCGGATCGTGACCCTGGTCGGCGAGGACGAGACCGACCCCGCCGCCGGCCGGATCGCCTGGACCTCGCCGATCGCCCGCGCGATTCGCGGCGCCGGCGTCGGCGACGTGCGCCGCGTCACCCTACCCTCCGGCGAGCGCGAGCTCGAGATCGTGGCGATCGCCTATCCCGAGAAGGTGGACGGCTGAGCCTGGGCGGCCCCGAGCCCTATCGCGCGCCGGATCAGTAGCGCCGCGCGCCCGTGAACCGGACGTGGGTGACCAGCGCGGCCCTGATCTCCGGATCGGTCAGCCGCATGTCCCCATTCTCGTCGGCATAGCGGCGGAACCAGATGTTCGCCTCCTCGGCCGTCGCCTCGGTGAGACGGCGATCCTCGTCCTGGTCGTAGCGGTCGCGAACGAGCTGCTGGCCCTCGCGCGTGCAGGCGAGCCACGGATCGAGCAGGTCGCCGCCGGCGCCCTCGAAGAAGCCGCAGTCGTTGCCGAGCCGATCATAGTCGCGGCCGGAATAATCGTAGCGGCCGTAATCGTGCCGGCCGTAGCCGTGATCGTAATCGTTGTAGGTCTCGCACGCCGCGACACCGAGCGCCGTCGCGAAGAGCGTCAGAATGGCAGCCGCCCGCATTGCCGGTCTCCTGGTTCCCGAACGATTAACCGCGATCGCGGTGAAAGGTTGCTCGTTTCGGAGCGTTAACCATCTTTTCCGAACGCTTCGCGCGCCAGCGCTTCGACCTTCGGATCGGCCTCCGGCGGGCTCATCGGCACCGCGGCCTCGAGCGCGTCGGCGACCGCAGCCAGCGCGGCGATCCGCGCCGCTTTCTTGTTGTTGCCGTCGATCGCAATCCAGGGCGCCCAGCGCGTGTCGGTTCGGGCGAACATCTCCCGATAGGCGTCGAGATAATCGGCACGCCGGGCGCGGTTGCGGAAATCGTCGGCGGTGACCTTCCACCGCTTCCAGGAATGCTCGAGCCGCGCCTTCAGCCTCTGGTCCTGCGTCTCCTGGGTGACGTGGAAGAACAGCTTCACGATCGCGGCGCCGTCGAAATGCTGCTGGGCCTCGAACTCGTTGATCTCGTCATAGCCGCGGCGCCATTCGTGCTCCGGCGTCAGTCTCTCGACCCGCTCGACCAGGACCCGACCGTACCAGCTGCGATCGAAGATCGCGATCGTCCCGGCCGCCGGGAGCTTCTTCCAGAAGCGCCAGAGAAAATGACGTGCGCGCTCTTCGCCGGTCGGCGCGGAGATCGGCCAGACCTGGAAGGCGCGCGGGTCCCAGCCAGCGGTGATGCGCTGGATCGCCCCGCCCTTCCCCGCCGCATCCCAGCCTTCGCAGACGATCAGGCTGCGCTTGCCGTGGACGACGTGCGCCACCAGGATGCGCCCGAGCCGCTCCTGCAGCGCCTCGAGATCCTTGTCGTAATCACCCTTGTATTTGGCGCCCTTCTCGTAATCGGCGAGGTCGATCGGCACGGTGCTGCTCCCAGGCTTGTCCGTGCCGAACGGGCGTTCCGCGCAGGGCGTTCCCGCTTACTCCGGAGCGACGACCTTGGCCGGGTCCTTCTTCGCCGCGCCGGCCGGCTCGACGATCCGGATGTGGAGCTCGCGCAGCTGCTTCGCCGTCACTTCCGACGGCGCGCCCATCATCAGATCCTCGGCGCGCTGGTTCATCGGGAAGAGCACGACCTCGCGGATGTTGGGCTCGCCGGCGAGCAGCATGACGATCCGGTCGATGCCGGGCGCCGAACCGCCGTGCGGCGGGGCGCCGAACTTGAAGGCGTTGATCATGCCCGAGAAATTGGTGTCGACGTCTTCCTTCGAATAGCCGGCGATCTCGAACGCCTTGTACATGATGTCCGGGCGGTGGTTCCGGATCGCGCCCGACGAAAGCTCCACGCCGTTGCAGACGATGTCGTACTGGAACGCGAGGATGTCGAGCGGGTCCCTGGTCTCGAGCGCCTCGAGCTCGCCCTGCGGCATCGAGAACGGATTGTGGGAGAAATCGACCTTCTTCGCGTCCTCGTCATATTCGAACATCGGGAAATCGACGATCCAGCAGAACTCGAAGCGGTTCTGGTCGATGAGATCGAGCAGCTCGGCGGTGCGGGTGCGTGCGAGACCGGCGAGCTTGGCCGCCTGCCCTTCCTTGCCGGCGGCGAAGAAGATGCCGTCATCGGGTCCGAGGCCGAGCTCGGCGATCAGCTTGCGGGTCGCTTCCTCGCCATGGTTCTTGGCGATCGGCCCGCCGAGCTCGCCGCCCTTCTGGGTGATGTAGCCGAGGCCGGCATGGCCCTCGGCCCGCGCCCATTCGTTCATCTCGTCGAAGAAGCGACGGCTCTTGTCGGCGGTGTTCGGCGCGGGGATCGCCCGCACCACGCCGCCGCCGGCGACGATGTTGGCGAACAGGCCGAAGCCCGAGCCCTCGAAATGCTTCGACACGTCGGAGATCAGGATCGGATTGCGAAGATCCGGCTTGTCGTTGCCGTACTTCAGCATCGATTCGCGATAGGGGATCCGCGGGAAGCTGCCGGCGGGCGTCACCGCACGGCCGTTAGCGAATTCCTCGAAGACGCCGGCGAGCACCGGCTCGATCGCCTGGAACACGTCCTCCTGGGTGACGTAGCTCATCTCGAAGTCGAGCTGGTAGAATTCGCCCGGCGAGCGATCGGCGCGGGCATCCTCGTCGCGGAAGCAGGGCGCGATCTGGAAATAGCGATCGAAGCCGGCGACCATCAGCAGCTGCTTGAACATCTGCGGCGCCTGCGGGAGCGCGTAGAACTTGCCGGGATGGACGCGGCTGGGCACCAGATAGTCGCGCGCGCCCTCCGGGCTCGAGGCGGTCAGGATCGGCGTCTGGAACTCGGTGAAACCCTGGTCGATCATCCGGCGGCGGATCGAGCTGATCACCTTCGAGCGCAGCATGATGTTGTTGTGGATGCGCTCCCGGCGAAGGTCGAGGAAGCGGTAGCGGAGCCGGATGTCCTCCGGATATTCGGCCTCGCCGGCGACCGGCAGCGGCAGCTCCTCTGCGGCGGACTGGACCACGACCTCGTCGGCGGAGAGCTCGATCTCGCCGGTCGGGAGGTTCGGGTTGGTCGCTTCCGCGCCGCGCGCCACGACTTCGCCGGTGATCGTCACCACGCTCTCCGCACGGAGATGATCGAGCACCTTCAGCGGCTCGCTGTTCGCCTTCGCGACAATCTGCGTGATCCCATAATGGTCCCGCAGATCGACGAACAAGACCCCGCCATGGTCGCGCTTCCGGTGGATCCAGCCCGAGAGCCTCACCCGCTCGCCGACATTGGTGGCGCGGAGCTGTCCGCAAGTGTGGGTGCGATAGGCGTGCATGGAGAGGCCGCTTTCCGTGTCTCGAATGGTGGTGGTTTTGCGGCTGCGGCGTTCGCGGCGCACGCGCGCTTTGTCAAGGTGAGGCGCACCGACCAAAGCCATCCTTTGCCACCCGGCGGAGGCGCCGCTATGAGGCGCGCAATGCATATCCATCCGCTGATTACCGACAGCGAGTCGCTGAAGAGCCTGTGCGACCGCCTTGCCCAGTCCGATTTCGTCGCCGTGGACACCGAGTTCATGCGCGAGAACAGCTATTGGCCCGATCTCTGCCTGATCCAGATCGGCGACCGCGAGGAAGCGGCCGCGATCGATCCCAAGGCGGAAGGCCTCGATCTGACGCCGCTGCTCGACCTCCTGGTCAACAACGAGGACGTGCTCAAGGTCTTCCACGCCGGCGGCCAGGACATCGAGATCGTCTATAATCTCACCGGCAAGACGCCCCACCCCTTGTTCGACACGCAGATCGCCGCGATGGCGCTCGGGCTGGGCGAGCAGGTCGGCTATTCGAACCTGGTCGAGAGCCTGGTCGGCAAGACGCTCGACAAGGGCGCGCGCTTCACCGATTGGGCGCGGCGCCCGCTCGACAAGCGCCAGATCGACTATGCGATCGGCGACGTCACGCATCTCGCCACCCTGTTCCCGAAGATGCTGGAGCGGCTGCGCCGGACCGGCCGCGGTGCCTGGCTCGACGAGGAGATGGAGCGTATCGCCGACCCGTCCAATTACGAGAACGATCCGGACCTCGCCTGGAAGCGGGTGCGCATCTCCAGCCGCAAGGCCGACGTCCTCGGGCGCCTGAAGGCGCTCGCCGCCTGGCGGGAGAACGAGGCCAAATCGAAGAACCTGCCGCGCGGGCGGATCATGAAGGACGAGACGCTGGCCGACATCGCCTCGCACCCGCCGTCCGGCCAGGAGGGTCTCGCCCGGGTCCGCGGCCTCTCGCCGGCCTGGGCGGGCAACGACATCGGCGGCCGGCTGATGGCCGCTCTCGCCTCTGCCGCGCCGTTGCCGCCGGAAGAAATGCCCGGCCGCGAGGAACGCGGGCCAGGGCTCGGCAAGGAAGGCGCGCTGGTCGCCGATCTTCTCAAGCTGCTGCTCAAGATCCGCGCCCGCGAGGGCAATGTCGCCGCGCGCCTGATCGCGCGCTCGGAGGAGCTGGAACTGCTCGCCGCCGGCCGCCGCGAGGGTCTCTCGATCCTCGATGGCTGGCGCTACGAGGAATTCGGTCGCGATGCGCTCGATCTGGTCGAGGGACGGCTCGCCTTCGCGGTCCGCGGCGGCAAGCTGATGATGACCCGGACCGAGAAGGGCGAATGAGCCGGCGGGCGCTGCCCCTGCTGCTTTTCGCCGCGGGCGGCTGCGCCACCGTTCCTCCGGAGAGCGCCGAGCAGAATGCACAGGCGCCCGTGCCGGTCGGGGAGGCTGAGGGAGGTACCGCATGCGATGCGACGCAGGTGCGGCATCTGATCGGGCGTCAGCAGAGCGAGGCTGTCGCGACCGAGGCTATGCGGCTCAGCGGCGCCCGGGCGCTTCGCTGGCTTCGTCCGGGATCAGTGGTGACCATGGATTATCGCACCGACAGGCTGAACATCCACGTCGACGGCAAGGGCAGGATCACCGACCTCCGCTGCGGCTGAGCCGCGTAGGACGACTCCGATCGCGGATGCGGTCGTCTCGCGCGTGACCTGGCGCCTCGAATAGCCCGGCGGCTCAGCGTCGCCGCCGCCCACCGAGCCGCGCGAGCAGCCCCGGCCGCGCCCGCCGCTCGAACAGCTCGTCCGCGGCTTCGGGATCCAGCACCTCGCCCCGCGCCAGTGCCGTCTTCACCGCGCCCGGATCCGGAGGCGTGAACGGGCAGAGCGTCCTCCCCTCGCCGCGCAACCGCTCGATTGCGCCGATCAGAGATCCTGCCTCGGCATGGGCGGCGGCGAAGGAGTCCGGTGCCATGCCGAGATGCTCCGCAAGCAGGTCCGTCCTGACGTCGCGGATCGTTGCCTGCACCCGCGCATCGTCCCGCCCGTCGATCAGCAGGTCGCACTCGCTGTCGAGGCCCATCGAGCGGTTGTTGAGATTGGCCGAGCCGACGCGCAGGAAAATGTCGTCGACGATCATGATCTTGGCGTGGACGTAGATGTCTGCGCCCCCCTCTGTCACCGGCGTGTAGATGCGGAAGCGGTGATGCCGATCGCGCGCGTGGAGGGCGCGGACGAGCTCGGCACGCGCGGGACCCATCACCGCCTCGTCCAGCCAGCCCTCCGCGGTCCGCGGATTGACGATGACGAACTCGGGCCCGTCCTTCTCCTCGAGACGCGCAGCAATCGCTTCGGCGACGACGCGCGAGGCGAAATATTGAGTCTCGATGTAGACCGATCGGCGCGCCGCCCGGATCAGGTTCAGGAACAGGGCCTCGACCTCGCGGACCTCGCCGATTTCGCCGTCCTTGCCGCGGGTCCGGGCGAGCGCCGCCGGAACGTCGCGAAAGGTCGGCTCCAACCGCTTCGGCCAGGGATCGCCGGCCGAGGCCGGCCGGGGCAGATCCTCGCCGGTGGCAATCCTCCAGCGCAGCCGGGCGAGGTCGCCCAGTGCGGAGGCGGCGTCGCCGTCCACCGCCATCGTCGCATCGTGCCAGGGCTCGTAGGCACGCCGCGTGAACGGCCGCTTGCGCAGCGGCTCGTTGTCGCAGTGGCGCCGCGTGTCCCAGCGGTCGGCCGTGATGTCGATCCCGCCGCAGAAGCCCAGCGCATCGTCGATGACGAGGATCTTCTGATGGTGGCTCGCATCGAGCGGGTGGGTGCTGTCCCACTTGATGCTGACGCGCGGCTGCACAGCCCAGCGCAGCAGGCGGAACAGGGTCGTGCCCCGCCCCGGCACGCTGATCAGCCCCTCGTCCCAGGCCAGGATGTAGATCGAGAGTTCCGGACGTCGCCGCGCCAGCCACAACAGCAACGGCCCGAGGGCGACCGGCGCCTTGCCCGCGTGCTTGCGATCGGTGAGCCAGACCCGTGTGTCGACGTCCCAGCCGATCAGGATGATCTGCGAGCGCGCCTCGAGCAGAGCCTCGAACGCGCAGCAATAATAATCCTCGGCGTCGACGATCAGCGCCGCGCGCCGCGCGTGCGTGCGTCGCCAGATGTCCCGCCCCTCGATCGGGAGCGGAGGTCCGGGAAAAGTCGCGTCTGCCACGCGACGGCAACTCCGCAACGATGGCGGAGTTGCGTCGTGCATCCTGCCCCGAACGCACGGACGCGCGCGGCCGCGGCGATGCCATTCGCGACCCGGAACGACTCGCCCGGCGCAGCGTTGTGGAAACGAGTCGGGAGATTGGCATGAAGGACATCAAGCAGCCCTCGCGCGGCCGGAGCGTCGCGGACCTGATGGCGCGCAAGGCCTCCGAGGCGGAAGCCGCCTTGATCCTCCCCTATATGTCGCTGCCGCGCCGCTAGAACGCCCGGCAGCCGCTGCCGCCCACTTCCCCCTTTTCGAAAGACCTCCCCCGCGCCTAGGATCGCGACCCGGGAGGAAGCAGCGCATGGAGAGCAGCGAGGGTGGGTGCCGGTGCGGCAAGGTCCGCTTCAGGCTCGATGGTCCGCCCCTCGTCACCTTCGCCTGCCATTGCACGGGCTGCCAGCGAATGACCGGCGGCGCCTATTCGCTGAGCACGCTCTATCCGAGCGGAGCTCTGTCGGTGCTTACGGGCGAGCCGGTGCTCGGCGGGCTGCGCGGCGCCACGCGCCATTATTTCTGCCCGGACTGCATGAGCTGGCTGTTCACCCGCCCGGAAGGACTCGACGATTATGTGAACGTTCGCTCCACGATGTTTGACGACGCAGTCGCCCACCGTCCGTTCGCCGAGGCCTGGACCCGTGAAGCGCTCCCCGGAGCCGCCACGGGGGCCGTCCACAGCTTCCCCACCGAACCGGCCGAAGAGAGTATCCCCGGCTTGCTTGCAGCCTTCGCGGACTGGCGCCGCTGAGGGCAATCCGCCGCCGGACGATCGCGAGCCGCGCGTCAGCGGTTGCGCCGACGGCACGGACGCGGCAGAGGCTGGGGCATGGCTCTTCCCGTGCAGATCAAGTGCATCACCCGCAACCCGCGTCCCGACCCTCATTACCCGGTGATCGAGATTGGCGGTTATACCGACCGGCGGTGGCGGATCGGCATCGAGGACGCCATCGAGCACATTTCCGACGGCACCTGGTCGTTCTACACAAAGGTCGATGGCCGCGTGCGAACGATCATCGTGGTCAGCCGGAACGGCCGCAAGTTCCTCGAGACGGAACGCGAGCCGGGCGCGCCGGACGATCTGATGCGGCTTCCCGAATGCCCGGCGTTCGACGAGGACGACTGACGGGCCCGTGACCGGTCAGTGCGAGGAGCCCCGCCGCAACTGTCCTGTCTGGCGTGACTCGCCCAGGCCTTCCGCTCCACCGGCGCCGACGGCAACGCGCCAGTCGCCGCCGACGCGAACGAGACGTCGGCCGCAATGGGTGCAGGTCGAATAGAGGTCCCTGCCCTCGGCGACGATCGCCGAACGCTCGTGCACTCCCATCCGGCAGCGAACCTGATGGGCGTCCTCGACGGGGTCCTGGCCTTTTTTTCCGCTGAGCCAGGAGAGCATGGCTGCGGCGTCCTCTTCCACCTGCGCAACGGTCGGTAACCGCCTGGATCCACCGTGCGCCCGACATGCTCAACAAGACGTTAAGGCGCACCTCAGGGCGGCCATCAGCCGCTCGGAAACCGGGCTCGTTTACTGACAGCGAGACGCCGTCTGCGCTGCACCGGGCCTGGCGTTGCTGGACCTCCGGGAGCATCGCGGGGAGGAAGGGGAACGGACACGCGCAAAATGGCAGCCGCCCTCGCGATGAGAGCGGCTGCATCGGATCTCCAGGAGGTGAGACCCGGGAGGATCAGATCAGAAGGTGTATCGGACGCCCGCCACGAACTGCCGGCCGGTATGGGTGTAGGCGTTCAGGCGGTTGTCGGCGTCGACGTACAGATCCGCATATTCGTCCGTGAGGTTGATGCCCTCCAGGCTCAGACGGATGTTGTCGGTGAGATTGTAGCTGATCTGCGCGTCGACGTTGGTGGTCGCGTTGGTGCCGTGCCAGCTGTTGAAGTCGTTGCCCGGAACCGCGGTCAGATAGCCGTCGCGATAGGCCAGCGAGACACGCGCGCTGAACTTGCTGTCCTCGTAGTAGAGGGTGCCGTTATAGGCGTGCTTCGACAGCCCGATCAGGGTTGCGTTGACAATCCGCGCGCCCGGCACCGTGGAGGTCAGATAGTCGATGTTCGACGTCACGTAGGTGTAGTTGGCGAGCACGCCGAAGTTGGACAGGAACCCCGGCAGAAAGGTGAGCGGCTGCTGCAGGTTGATCTCGAAGCCCTTGAGCTTGCCGCCCGGCGAGTTGACCGGCCGCGTGACCGCGAAAACCATGTCCGGCGTCGCGACCGTGCCGGCGATCAGCGAGTCCGGGAGACCCAGCGTGCTGTACACCGCCTCGCCACGCAGCGTCTGCACGAAGGTATCGATATCCTTGTAGAACAGGCCGAGGGCGAGCACTGCGCCGGCCTGACGATACCATTCGATCGACAGATCGAGGTTGGTCGACTTGGTCGGCGCGAGGACCGGATTGCCGCTGGAATAATTGCGGTTGGCGCCCTGCACGGTGACGCTGCCGCCCGGGGACAACGATCCGATGCCGGGGCGCGCGATCGTCTTGGCGGCGCTGATGCGGGCGATCAGGTTCGGAGTCACGTCGACCGAGAGGTTCGCCGAAGGGAGCCAGTCGTCGTAATCGTGCTCGACCGTGACGAAGGTCACGCCGCTGCCGACGACCGCGTTGCCGCTCGATTCGAGATCGGTGCGGAAATAGCGGACGCCGATGTCGCCGCGCACCGGCAGACCGCCTGCGTCGAAATTGAAGTCGGCCTGGACGTAGGCGCCCTTGGTCGTCTCGGTGACTTCGGCGGTGGTACCGATATTCTCCTGCAGCGCCCAGATGCCGGTGTTGCTGTAGATGTCATAGGCCGCGATGAACTTGTCGAGATCGGGCGCGAGCCACGATTGGACCGCCGTCGACGGCAGGCCGAGACCCTGGTCGAAGTTGAAGGTTCGGGACAAAGCGGCGATGCCCGGGCCGGCGGCGATCGCCGGCACGACCGACGTGTTCGCCCGCTGCAGCGCGGAGGTCGAATAATCGAATCGCTTGTAGTCCGCGCCCGCCTTCAGCGTCACGCTGTCGAACAGGTCGAACTCGCCCGACGCCTTGTAGGTGGTGAAGCGATTGTCCACCTTCTCGGGCGTCAGGCGGACTTCGGACGTTCCGGGGACCATCGACCATGCGTCCGGGCTGGTCGCATCGAAGTTGAGCGTCATCTCCATCATCCGCGGACGGAAATCGTAGATGAAATCCTGCGAATTGAGGCGCTCGAAGGTCACGATCGTCGCGACCGGATCCTCGTACTTGGACGTCGAGCGGCCCGCCATCGCGCGAAGGCGCAGGCGATCGCCGAGCTCCTGCTCGATCGTGCCGGTGATCTGCCGGAAATTGGTGTTGAGCTCGTTGTAGCTCGACTGGGTGCGCAGATCGACGTTGTCGATCTCGGCCTGGACGAGGTTGTTGCCCTCGACGATGCCGCTGCGGATGATCGACTGCGGCTTGCCGGTCCCCGGCCGGCTCAAGCCGAGCGCCTGGAGCTGCGATTCCTTGCGGGCGCCCTCGAAGCGGGAGAAAAGGCCTTCGACCGTGATCAGCGTGCTGTCGGCCGGCTTGAATTGGAGAGCGCCGGCGATGCCGAGCCGCTCCGAGCTGGTATCGTAGCTGGCATAGGCCGGGATGCGCGGGTGATAGAGCGCCGTCTCGGGATCGCTGGTGTCGGTGAGTGTCCGGTTGATCTCGGCGATGGTCTTGCCGGCGACGGTCGAGGCCGGATTCCAGCCGCCGTTCGAACCGCCATAGGTCCAGCGCGTGATGTTCGCGCCTTCCTCGAGCAGGTGCCGCTTGTCCCACGACGCGGACAGCAGCGCGCCGAACCGCCCGTCCTTGGAGCGCCAGGACCCCAGGAACGAGAGGCCCGGCTGCACGTCCTTGACGAGATCGTTGTAGCTGCCCTGCGCCGAGAGGACGAGCTTGTTGCCCTTGCTGTCGAACGGCTTCGAGGCATTGAGGTCGACGGTAGCGCCGAGCGAGCCTTCGTCGACCTCGGCCGACGCCGTCTTGCGGACGATCAGGTTGGAGAACAGGTCCGACGAGAAGATGTTGAAGTCGAAGCCGCGACCGCGGTTGGTGCCGCCGCTGTTCGAGGTGCCCGACGAGGTGGCGATCGCCTCCATGCCGTTGACGCGAACGCGGGTGTAGTCGGAGCCGAGTCCGCGAACCGAGATCTGGCGGCCTTCGCCCGAGCGGCGGGTGATCGCGACACCGGGAATGCGCTGCAGCGACTCGGCGAGATTGAGATCGGGAAAGTCCGCGATGTCCTCGGCGGAGATGGCGTCGACGACGCCATTCTCCTGGCGCTTGATGTTCAATGCATTGGCAAGGCTGGCCCGGAAACCGGTGACGACGATGTCGCCGTCATCCTGCTGGGCCGCGCTGGCGGTCCCGGCATCGGCGGTGGCCGAGTCCGTCGCTTGCTCCGTGCCGGCCGCATCGGCCGCGGTGTCCGGCTCCGCGACCTCCTGGGCGTGCGCCGCCGGTGCCATCGCCAGTGCGAGCCCTGCCGTCGTCACCGTGAGCGCGAACTTGAGCTTGTTGATGCCAGCCAAAGCCATCGGTTTTCCTCTCTCGTGGTGGGTCCCGCCGTTGGTGTGTCCGGCCTTCTCGTCGGTGCCGGATCGCGTAGCTTTCGGTACCTCCGCCCACTCCGCCAAAGCCAATCCCAATCCGGCATTGATCATTGCTCTTCGTGCACTGATGCGCCTGATCCACTCCGCACGCGTCGCGCGGGATCGTGCCAAGTCGTGGCTTGATCGAGCCGCTTTTCAGCTTGGACGCGGCCGACGGCGCACTCTAGCGTCGCGCGACACAATCGGCAGAGATCCCGCCAAGAGGACGATGCCCTGGAGAGCAACGATGGCCAGACCGACCCGCGTGCGCCACCGCATCATCGCGCTGATCTTCCTGATCACGACGATCAACTACGCCGATCGCGCGACCTTCTCGATCGCCGGCAACGCGGCGGCCGGGGAACTCGGGCTCTCGCCGATCGAGACCGGCTACATCCTCTCGGCCTTCGCCTGGGCCTATGTGATCGCCCAGATCCCCGGCGGCGCCCTGCTCGACCGGTTCGGCACCCGCCGCATCTACGCGGGCGCGATCGCCTTGTGGTCGATCTTCACCGCGCTCCAAGGCACCGCAGGCCTGATCTTCGGCGGCTCGGTGGTGACGATGCTGTTCTGCCTTCGCTTCCTGGTCGGCTTCGCGGAAGGGCCCTCTTTCCCCGGAAACGCGCGGCTGGTCGCCGCCTGGTTCCCGGCGCCAGAGCGCGGCACCGCCTCGGCGATCTTCAACTCGGCGCAATATTTCTCGCTGGTCGCCTTCGCCCCGCTGATGGGTTGGCTGGTCCACGATTTCGGCTGGCGGAGCGTCTTCTGGGTGATGGGTGCCCTGGGCTTGCTCGCGGCTCTGATCTTCCTCGCCTTCATCCACAGTCCCGTGCGCCACAAGGGCGTCAACGAGGCGGAGCTGCGCTACATCGAGGAGGGCGGCGGCCTCGTCCGTATGGAGGACCGCCCGAAGGACGCGGCGCGGACCTTCACCTGGGCCAATCTCCGCCAGCTGCTCGCCAACCGCATGATGATCGGCATCTATCTCGGCCAATATGCAATCAACGTGCTCACCTATTTCTTCGTCACATGGTTCCCGATCTACCTGGTCAAGGAGCGCGGCCTGAACATCCTCGAAGCCGGCTTCGCGGCGGCCGCACCGGCGCTGTGCGGCTTCGTCGGCGGGCTCGTCGGCGGCTTCGCGTCGGACCGGCTGCTGAAGCGTACCGGCTCGCTCACCCTCTCGCGCAAGCTGCCGATCGCGCTGGGCATGCTGCTCGCCACCGCGATCATCGCCTGCGTCTGGGTGGAATCGGAATGGCTGGCGGTGACGCTGATGGCGATCGCCTTCTTCGGGAAGGGTGTCGGCTCGCTCGGCTGGGCGGTGATGGCCGACGTCGCGCCGAAGCAGCTCGCCGGCCTCGCCGGGGGCGTGTTCAACACGTTCGGCAATACGGCGGGCATCGTCACGCCGATCGTCGTCGGCTACATCGTCGCGGCGACGTTGTCGTTCGATCTCGCCCTCGTCTTCGTGGGAGCGCACTGCCTGCTGACCATCTTCGCCTATCTGGTGATCGTCGGACCGATCCGGCGGCTCGAGCTCGCCGCATGAAAGTCGACCGGCGCACCCTGCTCGCCGGCGCCTGCGCGGCGGCGGCAGCCCTCCCCGCCTCGGCGCGAGTCCGCCGCGCCGACCTGCTGGTGTCGACGCCGATGGCGGCGCCGCGCTGGGCGCAGCTGCAGCGGCGACTGCTCGCCGCCAATGCCGAGGCCTGCGAGGCGTTCTACCGCACCTATGTCGACGAGCGCGACTGGCTGAAGGTGTTCGAGCGCTGGGGCGCGAACGACGGGCCGGATGATGCGGCGGAAGCCACCAACGACTGGATGACGCTCCACGCCCTCGGCGCCCCCGAGAGGCTGCGCACGCTGACCGAGCGCTTCTGGGAGGGGCATCTGCGCCAATATGCCGAGGCGCGCACGGTCGCGGTGCCGATCGCCCGGCAGGGCATGTATTTTCGCGAGTTCCCGGTCCAGATGGACTGGCAGCACAATTCGGAAGGGCTCACCACGTTCAACGTGATGGGGCTGAGCACGCCGCGCAGCCGCAAGCTGATCGCGCGGACGCGGCGCTATGCGGATTTCTACACCGGCCGGGATCCGACCGCTCGCAATTACGATCCGCAGCGACGGATCGTGCGCAGCGTCATGAACGGCAGCCGCGGCCCGATGCTGCGGACGGCAACGCCGCTCGACTGGGTCGGCGATCCGTTCGACGTCTCCCCCTTCCACATGGCGCACGGCGAGACGAGCTACGAGCAGACGCTCGCCCATTACGCCGAATATGGCGACGTGGTCGGCGACAACCCGCTCAATCTCCAGTCGACGACACTGGGGCTCAACGCTTATTCGCTCGGCGCCGGCGAGCGCTACCGCAGCTGGGCGCTGGACTATCTCGGCGCCTGGGCAGAGCGGGCCGCGGCGAACGACGGAATCCTGCCGAGCTATGTCGGCCTCGACGGCGAGGTCGGGCCGCACTGGTGGCGCGGAGTCTACGGCTGGGGCTTCTCGCCGGTGGTGCCGCAGACCGGCGAGCGCGAGAACCGCAACCGCGTGCCGCGCTCGATCACCGCCTTCTACAACGGCCTGCTGCTCAGCGGCGACATGAGCTTTCTGACGCTGTGGCGGCGGCAGAACGCGCGGATCAACGACGCCGCGCGCAAGATCGACGGCGTCCTTTCGGCGCCCACCATGTACGGGGAAAAAGGCTGGTACGGCTGGAAGCCGGGGCCGTATCGGACCAGCGGCTTCGAGATCTGGTACGCAACCCAGTCGCACGCCGATCGGGAGGCGGCCGGAGACCACCCGTGGATTTCCTTCCTCGAAGGCCGCAACCCGAACTATCCGGAAACGGCGCTCGAGGCGGACCTGAAGCGCATCGCGGACCGGGTCGCGGCCCGGGAGGCGGATCGGACAACCCCGGAGACGCGGCTCGCCGATTGGCCGCTCGACAAGAATCCGGCCAGCGCCACGGCGCTCATCCAGCTGATGACCGGCGGGCTTCACATCGCCCGGCCGCCCTGGTCGCCCACCAGCCCGCCGCAGGGCGGCGTGCCGCTCCACTGCCGGCTGCGCTATTTCGATCCCGCCGAGCGCCGCGCCGGTGTGCCGGACGACGTCGCGGCGCTGGTTCACAGCCTCGGCGACACCGGCAGCGAGGTCACGCTGGTCAACCTCGGCACCCGGCCGCGCGACGTCGTCGTGCAGGGGGGCGCCTATGGCGAGCATCGCATCGACAGCGTCACCCTCGACGGACGCACCAGCCGCGTCGGTGGTCGTCATTTAACGCTGCGCCTGGAGCCCGGCTGCGGCGCGCGCCTGGCGCTCGCCATGACCCGCTACGCCAACCGCCCCTCCCTCGCCTTCCCCTGGTCGTGAGGCGTCAGCCGCCCGGCTTGATGTAGGGCGCGACCTCGAACAGCAAGCGCTCCTCGCGCCGGGGATCATTCTCGATCCGCGGCTCACGGTCGAAGATCATCGTCGCCCGGCGGGTGAGGTCATAGCGCGGCCAGTGCGGCAGGCCGGGCACGTTCGGATCGCCGGTGCGGGCGAGCGCGATGAACGCATCGGCCATGCGCCCGGCAAGCCGCCGCGCATCCGGCCCATTACCCGTCGCAGCGCCCGGCACGCCGGTGTTGTCGAACACCAGGGGAATGTCGAGCGTGTGGAAGGCCCCGAACACGCCGCCAGCCTCCGGGGAAGGGAAATCCAGCTGGTACATCCAGGTCGGCGCCTCGATCCGGGCGCGCTCCTCGGCCTGGATGAGATGGCCGGGCCAGGAGCGCCCGGCAGTCGAGGCGGCGAGCAGGATCTGCCCCGGCGTCCGCTCCGGATACAGCGCACGATAGCGCGCGACCACGTGATCGGGCGCCACATCCCGCACCATCTCGCGCGCGAGCCGGGCAGGCAAGTTGTCCCAGGTCGTATCGCCGCGTTCCAGCGTCGCGCGGATCCACAGGCCGGTCTCGTCGTGGGTATTGCCGACGATCAGCGGAATGTGGGCGGCCTCGCGCGGCGCGCCCGGGTAGAAGGGATGGCGGACGAGCACGCGATGATCGAGCGTGGACGTGAAGCTGATCTCACCCTTGCCTTCGAGCGGATCGGTCATCGCCATCGCCTCGACGAGACGCTCGACCGGAAGCCGCTCGAGTTCGGCGACGCTGCCCGCCCCGGCACGCTCCATCCACGCCCTGGCGCGCAAGGTCGCGTGGTTGGGGCCGGCGGCGGTGACGTGCTGACCGCTCATCGTCGCAGCCGCATGGAAAAGAGGCCGCGCCTCGGCCATCGCCATGAGCGTCACGACCTTCGCGCCGCCGCCCGATTGGCCGAAGATCATCACGCGGTGCGGATCGCCGCCGAAGGCCGCAATATTGTCCCGCACCCATTGCAGCGCGAGGACGATGTCGAGATTGCCGACGTTGCCCGATTCCGCCGGTCCGCCGAGCTGGGCGAGATAGGCGTAGCCGAGCCCGGCGAGACGGTGATTCAGCGTCAGCACCACCACGTCCCCGCGCCGGGCCAGGTTGGCGCCGTCGTAGAGCGGGTCCGAGCCGGAGCCGTGCGCATGGGCGCCGCCGTGCAGATAGACCATCACGGGACGGCGGCCGTTGTCGAGCGCAGGCGTCCAGACGTTGAGGAACAGACAGTCCTCGCTCGTCGCCTCCGGCGCCCTCGTCTGGGGGGCGGCCGGGCCGTAGGCGAGTGCGTCCGCCACCCCGGGCCAGGGCGCCGGCGGCAAGGCACGGCGGAAGCGCGTTCGGGATGTGTCCCCTCCGTAGCGGATCCCCCGGAAGACGAGGACGCTCCGCTTCGTGCGTCCCCTCACCCGCCCGTGTCGGGTCGCGGCAATCGGGTCGCCGCCACGTCTGCCGACAGCGTGGGCGGCGACCGGGACGGCGAGCAGGCCGCCAAGCAGCGCGCGCCGGTCGATCATGCGCCGAGAACGTCCGCGCAGAGTTTGCGGATGCTGTCGAGCGCCGGGTTCCGATTGTCCCGGTGCCAGGCCATGTGCAGCTCGACGGGCGTTTCGGGGGCCGTCAGCAGCCTTCGAAACTGGACGTCCTGGAAATGGAGCTCGACGGCCGATTCGGGAACGAGCGCCGCGCCGATGCCTGCCCGGACCAGGCCGAGCATCGAATGGATCTGCGTGACATGCTGGACGTAGAGCGGCGCGATCTCGGCCTCGGCGAACAGCCGGATGAGAAGATCGTGGAAATAGCCGGCGCCCTGGCGGGCGTACATGATCAACGGCTGGCCATCGAGATCGCCGACCTCGAAGGTGGATTGCCCCTGGCGCGGGTCGCCGGGCGGAAGCGCGACCAGCAACGGCTCGCCGCGAACATGGATCGCCTCGAACTCCTGCCGCTCGAGCGGCGGCCGGACGAAGGCGATGTCGATCAGCCCGGTGAGCAGCGACTCGACCTGATCGACCGTGACCATCTCGCGCAGCTCGATCTCGATATTCGGAAGCGAGGCACGCGCCTGGGCGACGATCTGCGGCACCAGCCCGTAGCCGGACACGGCGGTGAAGCCGATCGCCACCTTGCCGCCCTCGCCCTGCGCCACGCGCCGCGCCGACAAGGCGGCGCTTTCGGCAAGCCGGACGATGCGCCGCGCCTCGATCAGGAAGACCCGCCCGGCCGGCGTGAGGGCTACGTTTCGGCTCGTCCTCTCCAGCAGCATAACGCCGAGAATGCGCTCGAGCAGCTGGATCTGCCGGCTGAGCGGCGATTGGGTCATGTTGAGCCGCTGCGCCGCGCGGCCGAAGTGCAGTTCCTCGGCGGCGGCGACGAAGCAGCGGAGCTGGCTGAGCTCGAACATGATCCCAGCCTAGCCGCTTCAGGCGGCGGCGGCGAGTTCGTCCGGCGCTGCGACCTCGATCAGCATGCGCAGCTCCTCATGCTCGCCCGGGCTGAGATCGGTCAGCGGGCTGCGCACCGGCCCCGGATCGCGGCCTACGAGCCGGCAACCCGCCTTGACGATCGACACGGCATAGCCCCGGCCGCGGTTGCGCAGCGCGATATAGGGCAGGACGAACTGGCGGAGCTGCTTCAGCACCTCCTGGCGATCGTCGGCGCGGACGGCACGGTAGAAGGCGAGCGCCCACTCCGGCATGAAGTTGAAGATCGCCGACGAATAGGTCGTGACGCCCATCGTCAGATAGGGAATTGCGAAGGTCTCGGCGGTCGGGAGGCCGCCGACATAGGTCAGGCGATCACCCATGCGGGCGAAGATGCGCGTCATCAGCTCGATGTCGCCCACACCGTCCTTGTAGCCGACCAGATTGGGGTTGCGCTCGCACAGCCGCGCGAGCGTCTCGTCGTCCACCACAGCATTGTCGCGATTGTAGACGATGACGCCGAGGCCGGTGGCGCGGCACACCGCCTCGATGTGCCGTTCGAGGCCTTCCTGCTTGGCGCCGACGAGATAGGGCGGCAGCAACAGCAGCCCGTCCGCTCCGGCCTGCTCGGCGTCGCGGGCGATCTCCACCGCGATCGCGGTGCCATAGCCGCAGCCGGAGATCACCGGCAGGCGCCCGCCCGCCTCGGCGACGGCGGCGGCGACGACCGTCTTCACCTCGGCCGGGGTCAACGAGAAGAATTCGCCGGTGCCGCCGGCGGGAAACAGGCCGCTGAGCTCGTGGCTCAGCATCCAGGCGCAATGCTCGCGATAGCTCTGCTCGCGAAACCGGCCATCGTCGCCGAAGTGGGTCACCGGAAAGGAGAGCAGGCCGCCGCCCAATCGGCGGGCCATGTCCACGGGGCTCATGCTGGTCACATCCATCTCCCAATGCCCGCTGTCCACGTCGGGCTTCGTCTTCGTTTACGGGATGACCGCGCCGAGAGGCCAAGCCAAAGGCGCACTCGATCGATGCAAGACGTGGCTCGATCCGCGGCGGCGCCAGGTCCGAAACGCCGCCGTGCGCCCGACGCGCTTCTCGCTTATCCTCGCCGGCGTCACTCTTTGGGGGAGAGCTTGCGATGAGAACGGCGACGATCATCCTGGCGTGGTGGCTGGTCACGACGTCGGCCGCCTCGGCCGCGCAGTCGTCGGCGCCCGCCATGCCGTCCTGCGCCGGGTGGCCTTCGTGGAATTCGCCGCCGGGTCGTCAGTGGAGACAGGCGAACCGCTGGCGCTATCATTCGGACGAAGAGGCGCAGATCGCTTTCCAGCGCCTCACTTCGGACTCTCCGTCTCCCTGGCCGGATTGGTTCGTGCCGACGCAGCAGGAGCTGCCCGTCGGCACGCGCTTCAAGATGGTGCTCGGAGCCTACCAGCCGCCGACGCGTCCCGGCGGTTTCGGCACGTTCGACGACATCCTCCACGTCGAAGATTTGCGCCTGGGCCTGGCGGTGAAGGAGAAATGGAAACCGCTGGTCGACCGCGTCGTGACCTATGAGGTGACGCGGCCGTTGCCGGTGCATGTCGGGCCGATCGGCCCGCAGCTCGACGCACAGGCCTGCCGACTGCTTCCCGGCCGCCTGTCGCAGCTCGAGATGCTGGTGCCGCCGGACCAGCGCATGGCGCATCTTCGAATCGTCTCGATCACTCTGTTCCAGCCGGTCGAAAAGGCCGCGTCCACCGCGCCCCCGCTACGCTAGATCCGTGCGGCTCCGCCGCCCGGCTTGCAGGTCAGCGCGCTTCGCGCTCGCCCACGGCACGCCGCCGCCAGGGCACGACGCCCTCGATCTCGGTCTCCAGCGAGAAGCTGAGGAAGGTGCGGATCAGCACGATGAGCCCGAGCAGGCCCACGCTCTCCCAGGTAAGCGGCGCCGTCACAGTGGCGATGATGTCGGCGCCGACCAGCAGCTCCAGGCCGAGCAGGATGCCGCGGCCGAGATTGGCGCGGTAGGAATCATAAGCGGTCTTGCGAGTGGTGCCGCGCAGGTCGATCGCAAACCGCACCGTCGCCAGCACGACCGAGAGGACGATTACGACCACTCCGAACAGTTCGAGGCCCTTGGCGACCGGCTCCATCATCTGCGCCAGACCTGCCGCGAACCCGCTGCCCTGCTCCATTTCCTGCTCCCCTCGGTCTTGGTCCGGGCCGCGCGCCCTGCGCACGGAACGTGCCGCCTCCAGAACCGATCCGCCCCGTGGGCCGAGAGGTCAGAGGCTGAGCGTTCCGGCAAGAACGACTACTGCAGGCAGGAAGAAGATCAGCGCGATTGCAAGCCGCGTCCGGTTGTAGCGGCGCCAGGCGAACAGACCCGCGATCGCGGCGACGAGCAGCAGCAACGGACTGAAGAACAGCAGGTAGACGGCGATCCAGCCGAACGCCGAGCCCGTCTCGATAACGAGCGGCGCCACCATTGCCCTCGGCAAGGCCGGCACGATCAGGATCGCGGAGACGGCGGCGATCAGCGCCGCGCAGCCGCGGCCGGCGGTGCCGGAGGCCTTCGCCCGCCGGGGATCACCGGGCGGCGTAGCTGCGCGGCAGGTTGGCGAGCGCGACGCGGGCGCGTTCACTGTAGAGAAGCGCGAGGTGATAATGGGCAGCCGCGGCCGGGGTGGTCTCCGTCCGAATTGCCTGCACCGCCTCTTCCTCGGCGCGCCGAAGCAGGAAGGCAGTCTCGGTGTCGGCGGTCATCACGATCGTCACCCTTCGGTTGGTTCGCACTCTCCCCTGTATAGGACGATCTTAAGACAGAGCGCGGACGCTGCCACGTCCGCAGCGACGAGGCGTGCCTCGGCCCCGTTCAGCCCCCCGGCCCGAGCGACTTCAGAGGGTGGAGACGCGGGTCCTGCACCCCAGGGCGGAGCCGAGGCGGCGGAAGCGGCGGTCCACCGTCTCGCCGTAGAGCGCCTCCTCCCCCGCGCGCAGGCACAAGGTCAGCGTGCCGTCGGCGCAGCCGAGGCGGCTACGCTCGAGCGCCGCCGCGAGGCCGCCGCTCAGCCGCTGGCCGAGACGCATCGCCAGGCCCCAGAGCGCGGCGCGTTCGAGCTCCGCCTCGGTGCACAGCGCGGCGACGGCCTTGTCGGGCAGGCTGCGGCCGCCGCCGAAATTGGCCCAGAGCGCCTGCGCGATCATCACGCGCTCCGGCGCATCGACGCCGACCCAATTGCCGTGCAGCGCCATCTCGAGTCCCCGCTCGGCCCGGAAATCCGGGTGCGCCTGCCAGGCCACGTCCGCCAGCAGGCAGGCGGTGAGGCGAAGCCGAGCCCGCTCGGGCGGATCGTCGAAGATCGGCGCGATCCAGCGATCGAGCAGATCGCCATGCTCGCCGAAGCGGCTCAGCCCCCGCCCGGCGTCGCGCGCCGCCTCGACGAGAGGATCGAGCTTTCGCTCCTCCTCGGTGAGCTGATGGTAGAGCAGGCCTTCGCGGATGCCGAAGCTCGAGACGACGAGCTCGCTCGGCTCCAGCTCGTCGGCCACCGAAGAGAGGATCAGCTTGGCCGCCGGCAGGGTTGGAATGCGCGACGCGGTCAACGTCGGGATGCTGCGCGGATCCGCCTTGTCAAGCAGCCGGATCATCTTCCGCAGCTCCTCGGGCCGCGACGGCGCCATCCGATATTGGTGGGTGATGGCCAGAGGATAATTGGTCGCGATCAGGTCGAGGCGGGCGAGCGCGCGCCAGGAACCGCCGACCATGTAGAAGGGCCTCCCTCTGCCGCGCGCGCCGAGGCCGGTGTCCTCCAGCGCCTCGCGTAGCGTGGCGCGGACCCGCGCCTCCGCCTTCCTGTTCGGCTCCCCGATTCGCAGCACGCCGAGCGGAAGCGAGACGCTGCGGCCGACCTTGCCGCCGCCGACCTCGGCCAGCTCGAGGCTGCCGCCGCCGAGATCGCCGATCACCCCCTCGGCCTCGGGGATGCCGGACAGCACGCCTTCCCCGGCCAGGATGCCCTCCATCTCGCCCGAGATCACCTCCGGATCGAAGCCGAGCGCGCGGATGCGGTCGAGAAAGGCATCGCCGTTCTCGGCGTCGCGCGCGGCCGCAGTGGCGACGACCCGGGTGCGCTTCACGTCCATCTGGCCGATCAGGAGGCGGAAGCGACGCATCGCCTCAAGCGCCCGCTCCTGCGCCTCCTCCCCGAGCCGTCCGGTCTTGGCGAGGCTGGCGCCGAGGCCGGCCAGCACCTTTTCGTTGAAGATGATCGAGGGGATCCGCGGCGATCCCGAATAGACGACGAGACGAACCGAGTTCGAGCCGATGTCGACGATCGCGACCGGTTCGGTGTGGGGCACTGTTCCTGGATTCCTCAGTGAGCGCGACGCAGGCGGAGCTTCGGCACGGCGCCGCTGCGCAGGGCCGCGCCGCGGCCGGACAGGGACGGATTGGTCATGAAGTAATCGTGCAGGTTGAACGGCGGCTCGCCGTCCGGGGAGAGCCGCTCGTAGCGGCCGTCGGGATGGAGACGCCAGCTCTGCTCGTTGTCGATCAGATTGGCGACCAGGACCTGGTCGACGACCTGGGCATGGACCGTCGGGTTCTCGACCCGGAGCATGTACTCGACGCGGCGGTCGAAGTTGCGCGGCATCCAGTCGGCCGAGCTGATATAGACCAGAGCCTTCTTGCTCGGCAGCTCCTCGCCATTGCCGAAGCACCAGATCCGGCTGTGCTCGAGGAAGCGGCCGACGATCGACTTCACCCGGATATGCTCGGAAAGGCCGGCCACGCCTGGCCTCAGACAGCAGATGCCGCGGACCACGAGCTCGATGTCGACCCCGGCGCTGCTCGCGGCGTAGAGCCGGTCGATGATCGCCGGATCGACCAGCGAGTTCATCTTCGCCCAGATCGCGCCGGGACGGCCGTGCCGCACGTGCTCGATCTCGCGGTCGATCAATGCGGTGAGCTCCTCGCGCAGGCCATGGGGCGACATGGTCACCAGCTCCAGCCCCTGCGGCTCGACATAGCCGGTGATGTAGTTGAACAGCTGGCTGACGTCCCGGCCGACCCGCGGATCCGCCGTGAAGAAGCTCAGATCGGTGTACACCCGCGCCGAGACCGGATGGTAGTTGCCGGTGCCGAAATGGCAGTAGGTCCGGTAGCCCTTCTCCTCGCGGCGGATCACCATCGAAACCTTGGCGTGGGTCTTCCAGTCGATGAAGCCGTAGACGACCTGCACGCCGGCGCGCTCCAGCGCATTGGCCCAAAGCAGGTTCTGCTCCTCGTCGAAACGTGCCTTCAGTTCCACCACCGCGGTGACCGACTTGCCGGCTTCGGCGGCGTCGATCAGCGCGCGGATGATCGCGGACTGCTTGCCGGCCCGGTAGAGCGTCTGCTTGATCGCCACGACGTCGGGGTCGGCGGCGGCCTGTTTCAGGAACTCGACCACCACCTCGAAACTCTCGTACGGATGGTGGACGACGATGTCCTTGCTGCGGATCGCGGCGAAGCAATCGCCGCCATGCTCGCGGATCCGCTCCGGGAAGCGCGGATCGAACGGCCGGAACTTGAGGTCCGCGCGATCCTCCTCGACCAGCGTGTCGAGATCCGCGATGCCGAGGAAGCCGCTCGACGAATAGACCAGGGCATCCTTCGCATCGAGCCCGGCGCTGACCAGCGTCTTCAGGTCCTCCGGCATGTCCGCCTCGAATGCCAGGCGCACGACGCGGCCGCGGCGGCGGCGCTTGATCGCGCTGCGGAAGAAGCGGACGAGATCCTCGGCCTCTTCCTCGACCTCTATGTCGCTGTCGCGGATGATGCGGAACGCACCGCCGCCGAGCAGCTCGTAGCCAGGAAACAGGGTCGCGATGTGGCGCCGGATCAGGGTCTCGATGGCCACGTAGCGGGCGCTCTTCCCCGGCAGCCGCACGAAGCGCGATACCGTCGGCGGGACCATCAGCAGCTCGTGGATCGATTCGCCGTCGGACAGGCGCTTCAGATCGAAGATCAGCGAGAAGCCCTTGTTGGGGATGAAGGGGAACGGATGGGCAGGGTCGATCGCCTGCGGCGTCAGGATCGGAAAGATCTGCTCGCGAAAATGGCGATCGATCCATTCGCCTTCGGCATCGTCGATCTCGGCGCTGCGGATCACGGTCACGCCCGCCTCGGCGAGGTCGCTGCGGAGCTGACGCCATACCTGCTGCTGGTTGCGGGTCAGCCCGTCCGCGGCGACGGCGATGGCCTCGAGCTGCTGCGCCGGCGTCAGTCCGTCGGCGGACGGCTCCTCGACGCCGAGCAGCTGCTGGCCCTTGAGGCCCGCCACCCGCACCATGAAGAATTCGTCGAGATTGTTACCCGAGATGGACAGGAACCGGAGCCGCTCGAGCAGCGGGTGGGCGGGGTTGCACGCCTCCTCGAGCACCCGGCGATTGAACGCCAGCCAGCTCAGCTCCCGGTTGAAGAAGCGGTCCTGCGGCGCGAGCGTCAGCGCGGGTTCCGGGACCGACGGCTCGGCGGCCGCGCCGGCGGATGTGGCGGGGCCGTCCATCAGGCGCCCCGGGCGCGGCGAATGAGGCCGGCGTCGGACAGCGCCCGGCGTGCCAGCGGCACGGTCATTCGGCCATGGCCGGAGAGAAGGGCCCGATCGAGTGCATCCACGACCTGTTGAACGGCGACATAGCTTCTTTCGATCCGGGGCACGATGAATTCGGCCACTTCTGGCGGGGCGGCAATGCCCCTGTCCCCCAGTAGTTTTAGGATCAAATTGGTTATCAGGTCGTCGTCGGGCGGACCGATCGCGATCTGCGGTGTCGCCGCGAGACGCGAGCGCAGATCGGGCAGCCTTATCTCCCACGCCGGCGGCGGTGCATCCGCGACCATCAGCAGCGGCCGCCGAGTCTCCTGGGCCTGGTTCCAGGCGTGGAACAGCGCCTCCTCGTCATGCCGTTCGGCATTGTCGAACAGCCGTCCTCCGGTCTTGCGGGCGAAGATCCCGGCGAGGAGGCTTCGCCCCGATTTGCGGGGCCCGGTAATCAGCGTCGCTGCGACCGGCCAGACCGTCCAACGCTTGAGGTGCTCGATGGCCGTCCGATTGGCGTCTGAAAGCAGGAAATCCTCGTCCTTGTCCGCCACCGGCCAATCGAACGGCAGCGCGATCTGGCCCACCTCAGTCCCCTCCCCCGCGGGAGATTCTGAGGCTCGAGCCGGAGCCGGAGACCTGCCAGCCCTGCGCCTCCAGCGCCTGGCGGAAAGCGTCGCTGTCCCCGGCGAAGGTGACGCGCATCACCGATGTGCCGCCCAGCGCCAGGCTGGTCGTCAGCGCGGAGGTGACGCCGCGGATTCGGCTGACCGACAGCTCCGCACGGCTCACCGCCCCTGCATCCGGCGTGGGGACCTGGATGCTGAAGCTGGTGACGGCGCCGGTCGGAACCGGGGTGGTTTCGCCGCCGGGGAGCGGAGTCGTCGGCGTCGGCCGTTCCGGCGCCAGCGGCGTCTCCGGCACGAATTCCTCGATCGGCGGCGGCTCGGGGACGATCAGCGATGGATCGGGGCTCAGGGCGCCGGCCGCGAGCGCCTGGGTGTAGATCTGGTCGAGGCGCCGGACGCCCTCGTCGAGCAGCCGCGCGATCGTCGCGCCTCCGGTCGCCTTCAGGGTCACGCGGCCGAGGATCCGGTTGTCCGGCCCTTGGCGGGCGGTGAAGGTCGCCGTCGCCGGACCGCCCGGATAGAGCCTGTGCAGATGGACCTCGGGAACGATGACGTCGGCGGCGCCATATTGATCGAGCAGCAGGCGCCACCAGCCACGGCCGGGCCGCCGCGTCTGCGCGACGTTGAGCAGCAGTGGATCGATGCCCGCGCCGGTCGGCCGGACGTAGTCGACGGGGCTGTTACCGGTGCGGAAGCGCGCCCAGGCCTTCTGCCATTCGTTGCGCGATTCGAAGCTTTGGAACGAAGATCCGGTCAGCATCACCGGAACGACGAGCAGCGGTGCCGAGCGCTGGACGGGGCCGCTGACTCCGAGCAGCTGACCGGTGCGCGCGCGATCGAACAGCACGCCCAAAGTCGCGATGTAGCGTTTCGGGCCGATCTGCTCCTGCTCGATGACGATCCCCGAGACCATTCCGTTCAGGACCGATTCGGGCAGAGCGGGCGCTTCCGATTGCGGGCGCTTGTTGGTGCTCGCCCAGAGCGCGCGCCACGCCTTGGCCTGGGCCTGGCGCCAGCCTTCCTCCCGTGCCTTGTCGGCGCTCGGCGCCGAGACGTCGATCTCGACGTTCGTCACCTCGAAGGTGGAGGCGCTGTCGATCGGCGGCACGCCGCGGTCGGCACCTTCGAGCTGGGCGTAGACGGCGCCGCCGACGCCGAGCGCCGCGGAAAGGCCGAGGATCAGGGGGAGACGAGGGAGACGCTTCACGCCCGCCTTTTGGCGACTATGGCGCCGAAATCCAAGCGCGATGTGGGCAAGGCGTCGCCCTCCGGCGTGAAGAGCGGCTCGTGCCGCGCGCCGACCGGGGTTCGCGCTGGGCGCTTTCCCTCCGCCCGATCACCGTCTAGGGCGCAGCCATGAGCGAACAGGAAAGCTATACGTACGCCAAGGCCGGAGTCTCGATCGCGGCGGGCAATGCGCTGGTGAAGGCGATCGCGCCGCTGGCCAAGGCAACCGCGCGTCCCGGCGCCGATGCATCGCTGGGCGGCTTCGGCGGCTTTTTCGACCTGAAGGCGGCCGGTTACCGGGATCCGTTGCTGGTCGCCGCCAACGACGGAGTCGGCACCAAGCTCAAGCTGGCAATCGACAGCGGACGCCACGATGGAGTGGGCGTCGATCTGGTCGCGATGTGCGTCAACGATCTGATCGTGCAGGGAGCGGAGCCACTCTTCTTCCTCGACTATTTCGCAACCGGGAAGCTGGAGAGCGGCGTCGCCGGGCGGGTGATCGCATCGATCGCCGACGGCTGCCGCGAGGCGGGCTGCGCGCTGATCGGCGGCGAAACCGCGGAAATGCCGGGCATGTATGCGCCCGGAGACTATGATCTTGCCGGTTTCTGTGTCGGCGCCGTCGAGCGCGACGAGGCCCTGACCGCCAACCGCGTCGAGGAGGGCGACGTCATTCTCGGCCTCGCCTCCTCGGGCGTGCATTCGAACGGATTCTCGCTCGTCCGGCGCCTCGCCTCGGATAAGGGCTGGAAGCTCGACCGGCCGGCCCTGTTCGATCAGGACCTGCTGCTGATCGACGCGCTGCTCGCTCCGACCCGGATCTACGTGCGCGCTTTGCTGCCGCTGGTCCGCGCCGGGCGGGTGGCGGCACTGGCGCATATCACCGGGGGCGGCCTGCTGGAAAACATTCCCCGCGTGCTGCCGGAAGGGCTGCACGCCTTCGTCGATGCAGACGCCTGGCCGCAGCCGCGGCTGATGGCCTTTCTTCAGGCCCAGGGAAATATCGAGCCGGAGGAAATGGCCCGAACCTTCAACTGCGGCATCGGCATGGCCGTGATCGTTCGCGAGGCGGAAGCCTCCGGCGTCGCCGCCGCGCTGGCGGAGGCCGGCGAGACGGTCCACCGGATCGGCCGGATCGCGGCCGGCGGCAAGGGCTGCACCGTCTCGGGTTCGCAGGGCAGCTGGTCGGCGCGCGCCGACTGGACCGCGACGCACCAGGGCTGAGCGGGCGGCGTCGCGCCATGGCTGAGCGGCAACGGATCCGCGTCGGCGTCCTGCTCTCCGGGCGCGGCACCAATCTCGCCGCCTTGTCCGAATACCGGCGGCGCCAGGACCGCGCCTACGATCTCGTCCTTGCCGCGTCGAACGTGCCGGAGGCACGGGGGCTGGTGGTCGCCCGCACTTTGGGCCTCAAGACCTGGGCCCGGAGCCACAGGGACATTGCGCGCGCCGAGTTCGATCGGCTGATCGACGCGGAGCTTCGTCGCCACGACGTCGAGGTCGTCGCCCTTGCCGGCTACATGCGCCTGCTCTCGCCCGAGTTCATCCGCGGCTGGGAAGGACGGATCCTCAACATCCACCCCTCGCTGCTCCCGCTCTACAAGGGGCTCGACACCCACGCCCGCGCGCTGGCGGCGGGAGACATGTGGGCGGGCTGCTCGGTCCATCTGGTCACCGACGCGCTCGACGACGGCCCGGTGCTCGCCCAGGCGCGCGTCCGCATCCGCGAGCGGGACGACGCCGAGACCCTCGCGGCGCGCGTGCTCGAGGAGGAGCATCGGCTCTATCCGAAGGCGCTGGACGAATTCTGCGCGGAGCTCAGAGGCGCCGCGCCCCGCTAGGGCTTTGCCGCGCAGGAATCAAAAGACCCTCCCCCGCCGGTGCGGGAGAGGGTCTCTCCTATCGCTACTCGAGCAGGCCTTAGCCGACGATCTCTTCCGGCTTGAAGAAGAAGTCGATCTCGATCTTCGCATTTTCCAGGCTGTCGGAGCCGTGGACCGAGTTTGCCTCGATCGATTCCGCGAATTCCTTGCGGATCGTCCCGGCATCGGCATTGGCCGGGTTGGTCGCGCCCATCACCTCGCGGTTGCGGGCGACGGCGTTGTCGCCCTCGAGGACCTGCACGACGACCGGGCCGGAGATCATGAAGGTCACCAGGTCGTTGAAGAACGGCCGCTCGCGGTGAACGCCGTAGAAGCCCTCGGCCTGTTCGCGGCTCATCTGGATCCGCTTCGAAGCGACGACGCGCAGGCCGGCCTCCTCGAGCTTGGCGGTGATCGCGCCGGTCAGGTTGCGCCGGGTGGCATCGGGCTTGATGATCGAGAAAGTGCGTTCGGTCGCCATGGCCGTGAAGCTCCAATACTGTCAGTGTGGGAAGGAATTGCGCGGCTCTCTAGAGGCAGATCGGCCGCGGTGGAAGGGGCTTCCACCGGCCGCCCCGGTCGTGGATCGAATCGGGCCGGGCGGCGGTTGAACCGACAGAGAGAGCGGGACGTGACGAAATGCCGACAGTGATCCCAGAATGGCAACAGCTCGCCGTTTATGCGGTGCTGGCGGCGCTCGCGCTCATCCTCCTGCAGAGAATTCCGTTCGTCGGCAGGATCATCCGCTTTGCGCTCTCGCTCACCCTGCTCGCCTTCTGCATCTTCCTGCTGATCCAGCAGGCGCCCTACCAGCCCCTGCTCGGCAGCATCGCCGGCAAGCTCGGGCTGGACCAGCAGCAGGTCGTCGGGGCCGAGGTGCGGATCAAGATGGCGTCCGACGGCCATTTCTGGGCGAACGCGACGCTCAACGGGGTCAAGCGGCGGATGCTGATCGACAGCGGCGCAACCGTGACCGCAGTCTCCGAGGAGACCGCCGCCGCCGCGTCGATCGGCCGCGATTCGACCGTCGTTCCGGTCGTGCTGCGCACCGCCAACGGCCTCGCGCAGGCGCGCACTGGAACCGTGGAGGAGCTGCGTCTCGGCAACATCAAGGCGTCCGGGCTGAAGGTCGTGATCTCGCCCGCGCTCGGCGGCTTCGACGTGCTCGGCATGAACTTTCTGTCGAAGCTGCAGTCCTGGCGGGTCGAGGGCCGCACCCTTGTGCTCGTTCCGCACCATCCGCAGCCGGTCGCTCCGGCTGGAGACGCCGGCACGCGGTGAGCCGGCCCCTTCCCTGCCGCAGCCGGCTCAGGCGTGCGGCGGCCCGGCTCCCGCCGCGGGAGCACGGGCCTTCAACAGGATCCAGGGCACGCGGTCTCCGGCGAACTGCTCGCGATGATGGCGATCGAAGAAGGGCGGAATATGATCCCCCACGATCAGGATGTCGGTCGGCGGGAAATCCGGGGCGGTGATCTGGCGCGACAGCGCCTTCCCGATCTCGTCGAAGATTGCGAGCTGCCGGCAGATCATCGGGAAATCGCGGTTGAGCTCCGGGTCGTACCGCACGCAATTGTCGGTCTCGAGCTGGGTCGATTCCACCACCGGCAGGTGCGAGTTGACGGTCAGCCAATAAGCGAACTGCGGCTGCTTGGCGAACTTGAGCGTACGGGCGATCTGCGCCGGAACGTCGCGGTCGCAGACGCCGGCGAAAACGCCCGGGCACGGCTTTGCGCCGCCGCGCCTGATCTCGGTGGCGAAATGGGACTGCTGAAAGCCGATGTTCGGATACCAGGCCGTGCGATCGAACATATAGCCTTCGAAGCTGTGCCATGCCTGGGTCTCATAGCCTTTGGCGGCGAGCTGCGCCGGCAGGCAGCCGGAATCCTTGGCGTTCATCAGCGCCGGATAGTCACCCCAGCGGCCGCACATCTCGCGCACCTCGCCGTTGGTCGTCGAGCCGTAGAAGAGCGTGTCGCCGGTCGTGACGTCGTAGCGGCCGCGCAGCTCCGGCCTGACGAAGGTGGAAAGCAGCTTGTTGCGCAGCGGAGCGTCGACGGGCAGGCCGAACGATTCGACGATCACCACCAGGACGTGGCGGCGGCCGTCGGCGAGCTGCAGCAGCCCGGTCTCGTGCGCGGCCGAATCGAACGGGGCACCGGCTTCGGGGACGCGCTTGTAGGTCCCGCGCTTGCCCTGGGCCATGTACACGTCGAACGCGCCGAAGGTGTAGGCGAGGCAGGCGACCCCGACGATCCAGGTCGGCTTGGCGAGGACGGTCGAGCGCCGCAGGGCGAAGAACGCGCCGACGAGGGTGCCGGCGAGCGCGAACAGTGCCGCGACATATTCGGGCGACGCCGACGGCGACAGCTCGGCCGCGAACTTCAGCGAGAAGGCCAGCGAGGCGATGCTCAGATTGAAGATGCCGCTGATGTACTGGAGCACCGAATAGGTCAGGGCCCCGAGAAAGCCGGCGAATTTCAGCGGGAACGGGGCACGGTGGAGCAGGATGCCGACGACGGCGGTGACGATCACCGGCCAGGAGCGCGGCGGCCCGCCGACGATCCATATCAGGCAGAAGCTGAGGTTCGGCAGCACGATCCAGCAGAGCAGCCAGTTCAGCAGGGAGCGGACCGAGTTCGGCTGACGATCCCAGGTCCCCACGTCGAGTGCAACGTCCATGATCGGCCCCCTTCGCCAATGCTGACAATATCGTGCGCGATCATGGTGAAGAACAAGTAAACGTGGGCAGCCGGCCGGGAAGCGTCGCCGGAGAGCCGCGAATCCTCCGCCGCGAGGGAAGCGTCCGGCGCCGGTTCAGCCGGCAATCGGCGGCGCGATGCCTTGGTACATCTGCTCCACCGCGGCGACATCGCCGGCGCTGAGGCCGTCGCGCTGGCCGACGGAGACGCCCGCCGGCACCGGCTTGAGCAGCTTCAGGGTGGGGTCGCGGTCGTCGATCGCGAAGCAGCCGGGCGGATAGTGCATGATCGATCCATAGTCATAGGCGCCGATGTCCTCCGTCTGCGCCGGGGCCTGATCGATCCACCTTTGCTTGAAATTGTCCTCGCAGCCATCCTCGATGTTCGTCCAGTCGACCTCGACCCATTGATCGCGATCGTCGCGGCAATGCTCGTGCCAGAGGCCGACGGCGTGGCCGAGCTCGTGAATGATGATGCCGGCGGAGCAGCTGTCGCCCAGCGAGACCTTCTGCTCGCCGCCGCGGCGGCCGACGTCCGACAGCGCGAAGCCGGGCAGGCGCACCAGGCGCACGAAATCGGTTTCGTTCGTGCGCGGCACGAATCGGATCGAACTATGGCTGTGCCAATGCTCGATCGCCTCGGCCGCTTCCTCGTCGCAGCCGAGGTCGGGATCGATCACATAGGCTATCGTGCGGTTCGGCCAGCGAAATTGCTGTCCTGCAATGGCGACCCCCATCGTGCCCTCCCGTTCGCTCCCCTGCGCGAGCCTCCGAGACTGCTTTGAAGCCGCGCCCGGCGCAATAGCTCGCAACAAGAATAAATCCACTTCGGCGGCAATGACTTGGACGCAAGAAGAAGCGAGGCATTCCTGATCCGCGCCCGGCATGCTAACGTCTTCCCTCATCGTGGCCGCTTCTTGCAACGAGCGGCGACGTTAGGCGCAACAGCAGGGGGGCTGTCATGGCGGCAGGAAGCAGGCTCGGTACCGCATCGATCGTTCTGGGGACCGGGCTCGTGCTCGCCGTCGCCGCCTGCCGGAGCGGGCCGCACGAGGAAACGGCGCCTCCGGCCAAGGCATCCACCCAGGGCTGGGGCGAGGAGCAGCGCCTGTCCTGGTACCAGGGCACGCAGGGCTCGCGGCTGATGCCGCTCAGCTGGGCCCAGGCGCTCGAGCAGGCCGGCGGCAACCAGCTGTTCTTCACGCCCGAGCATCTCGCGACCTACCGCTTCGTGCCGCTCGAGAAGTCCGTGGCGAAACTGCCGATCGGCTTTGCGATCGACCAGCAGGACGACAGCAAGCTCACCTTCAGCAAGCTTCGCTGGTACCAGGGGCAGCCCGCCAACGAACGCTGGGTCGGGCTGAACTGCTCCGCCTGCCACACGGCGCAGATCACCCACCAGGGCCAGACCATGACGATCGACGGCGGCCCGAGCCTGGTCGACTTCCAGGCCTTCATCGAAGGCGTGGACTCGGCCATGGCCTCCACCCAGAACGACCCTGCGAAGTGGGACCGCTTCGCCGCGAAGGTCCTGGCCGGAAAGGACAATGCGCAGAACCGCGCCGCGCTGAAGACCTCCTTCGACTCGCTCGTCGCCTGGTACAAGGACAATGCGCGGCTCAACGACACGCCGCTGCGCTACGGCTACGGGCGCCTCGACGCGTTCGGGCACATCTTCAACAAGGTCGCGCAGCTCGCCGTCTACGGCACCCGGGTACGCGCTACTCCCAATGCGGCGGATGCGCCGGTCAGCTATCCGTTTCTGTGGAACATCTTCCGGCAGAACAAACTGCAGTGGAACGGCATCGTCGAGGCGAAGCGGCTGAACCTCGGCAAAGGCTATCTCGATTACGGCGCGCTCGGCCGCAACACTGGCGAGGTGATCGGCGTCTTCGGCGATGTCGACATCGTCGCCAACTCGAACAAGATGGGTTTCCCGTCGAGCATCGAGGCTTCGAACCTCGACCGACTCGAGAATGTGCTGCGCAAGCTCGAGCCGCCGAAATGGCCCGAGTCGCTCGGCGCCCTCAACCAGGACCGGATCAAGGCCGGCGGCGCGCTCTTCCAGAACAAGGGCTGCGCGGGTTGTCACCAGATCGAGGCTCCGGGCACGTCGATCTACCAGGTGCACATGATCCCGCTCACCCGCGACAGCCAGAAGCAGGAGAACCGCAACAACACCGATCCGTGGATGGCCTGCAACGCGATCAGCTACACGAGCAACACGGGCAAGCTGGAGGGACAGCCGGAAAACTACTTCCGGGGCGATCCGCTCGAGAAGAACGAGCCGCTGGCGACGATGCTGAGCACCACGGTGATCGGCACGCTGGTGGGCAAGTGGAAGCAGATCCTCAGCACGGCGGCCGACATCTTCATCGGCACCGAGAAGCTGCCGCGGGTCGTCGGCGCGGGCACCGAGGTCAGTCCGGCGGAGCGCAAGGCGGGCCGGCTCGAGCAATGCTTCAACTCGAAGAACCCCCTCTTCGCCTACAAGGCGCGTCCGCTCGACGGCATCTGGGCGACGGCGCCCTACCTTCACAACGGCTCCGTCCCGACCCTCTATGATCTGCTGCTTCCGCCGGAGAAGCGGCCGGCGAGCTTCAACGTCGGGACGCGCGAGTTCGACCCGGCGAAGGTCGGCTACCGCACCGGCGCAGACGCAGCCGGCAACGGCTTCACCTTCACCGCCAGCGGCGACGGAAACTCGAACCGCGGACATGACTATAACGTCGGCGGGCTGAGCGAGGAGGAACGCCTGGCGCTGCTGGAATTCCTCAAGACGCTGTGACGCTTCGGGGGGCGGCCGCACCGCCCCCCGCCAGCGGCTTCAGAGGACGAAGTCCGCAACCACCAGCGACATGCGGTCGTCCAGCCTGATCTGGAGATCGGCCACGGCGTCGCCGTCGAGATCCGCCTGGATCAGCGTCCCGTAGGTTCCCGATTGGTAGCGCAGCTCTCCGGCAGATCCGGAGAAAGCCGACTTGCCGATGAACGCAAACGCGTCGTCTGCGGCCGTCGAGATATTTGCGTCGAGCGCGCCGAGATCGATCTGGTCGCTGCGCGAACGAAAATCGGTGATCACGTCGCTCGCCGCGACGCCGCTGTCCGACGCGGCCTCGTAGACGAAGCGATCGGCCCCGCTGCCGCCGCTCATGCTGTCGGCGCCGCCGCCGCCGATCAGGCGATCGTTGCCGCCGCCGCCATTGATCGAATCGTCCCCACCGTAGCCGAAGAGGACGTCTGCAAGGGCGGTACCGGCGAGGACATCGTCGGCCATGCTGGCGCCGTTGGCGTCGGCGAGACCGGCGAAGTCGCCGAGCTCGAGATTGAAGGCGCCGTCGAGCTCGAGCTGGAAGTCGGCGAGTCCATCGCCGTTGCCGTCCAGCTCGACGATCGTGGAGCCGGCAGTGACGACGGCGCGCACCTGTCCGGCCTCACCGGAGAAGAGCGCGCCGCCGATGAACTGCGTGGCGCCCGCGCCGGTAAGATCGATCCGGTCGCTGCCCTGGTCGAAGCCGACGATCGTGTCTCGCGACAGCCCGACCGCGCTGTCTCCTGCCGCGAACACGAAGAGGTCCGCGCCCGCGCCCCCGTCGAGGCGATCTTGCCCCAGGCCACCGACGAGCCGATCGGCACCTGCGCCACCGATCAGCACGTCGTTGCCGGCGCCGCCGTCGAGCAGGTTCCCGGCGTCGTTGCCCGTCAGCGTGTCGTTGCCGGCCCCCGAGCGCGCGTTCTCGATGGTCACCGCGTTGGCGATGGTGAAGCCGCCATAGATGCCCCAGGCGTAAGAGACGCGGCCGCCGCCCCCTTCCTCATATTGGAGCGTCGCCGGCCGGAGATCGATCGAGGCGTCACGGGCGCCGTCATAGGCGATCGTGTCGATGCCGCCCGAGTCCCAGATCGCCGTGTAGGCGGTGCCGGCGGCGTTGACGTCCTTGAGCGAATAGACGTCGTCGCCGACGCGGGTGTCCTCGTTGACGCCATATTTGTCCTGGATCACCGCCATGTCGAGCGGGCTGAGCGAAGCCACCCAGCCGAAGTGATCGACCTCCAGGCCGGTGAGACCTCCGGATCGTGCCTGGCCATAGGGTGAGGTCGCCCAGCCGTCGTTGTACGACATCACGGTGTGGACCTGCTGGCTGAGGTCGAAATCGCCGAGGCCGCCGCCGATGCCGGCGGTGCCGCCGTCGGCTCCGCGCATGATGCTCGACCGCCCGCCGTTATCGTGCGGATGGGCCATTCCGAGGCCATGGCCAAGCTCGTGCAACAGGGTCGGGAAGTAGAAGCCGCCGGGCTGGAGCCCCTCCTGGGTCCAGCGGACATCGCCGGCGTTGAACTCCGCCTGCCCTTCATTCTGCTCGTTCGGCGGGCTCATGCGGCCCAGCAGGGAGGCGCCTGCACCCGGCGTGCCCTTGTAGGTGACGATCTTGAAATCGGCTTCGGCGCGGCTGTCGACCTCGACGAAGACGAGGTCGGCGACCTGCGAGTAGAGCTCGAAGGCGTTGTAGAAGGCCGCCTTCTCCCAATCCTGCATGCCGATCGCGATCATGTTCTCGGTCGTCCCGGGACTGGTTGGATCCTCGCTGACGAAGACGTCGCCCGCCTTGGCGAAATAGACGGTGATGACGTTCTTGCCCTCGATGCCGAACGGGTTTCCGCCGACTCCGGTGAAGTCGTTGCCGGTGATCCGCGGCCCTTCCTCGCCGTCCGGGTTACGCGAGGTTCTGTCGACCTGCGCGCCCCAGTCGATCGAATGGAGCGGGCTCTCGACGTCGTAATAGGGGATGTAGCTCGGCCGCCCGGTGACGTCGTCGACGAACAGCTGATAGTCGCCCACGCCGTCTCCGGTCGTGCCGTTCAGCGCTTCCTGATCGAATGCCCGGGCATTGATGAAATAGGTCCCGCTGGTCTTGGGCGTGAACGTCAGCAGGGCGTCGAGACCCGAGGGGGTGTCCGGCCCGCCGCCGTCCGCCTGGGTGATCAACTGCCCGTCCGGCCCGTAGAGCTCGACATAGGCATCGTTGAGCGGCACGCCGCTGGGACCGCCCATCACCAGATACTGGCCGATGTCGTAGGTGTGACCGGCGGTCAGTTCGACCCGGAAGAAATCCTGATCGCCGACCGTATCGATCGTGGAGACGACCGAGGCTCCGTCGACCTCGACCGTCCGGGTCGTCGAGGTGTCGTCCGCGACCTCGTCGCTGGTCAGGATCAGGAAATGGTCACCCGGCACCGGCTTCAGGTCTCCGACGCCATCTGGGAAGAAGGCGTCGGTCGCCTTGACGGCCGGGTGCCTCAGATCGAAGCCGGCGAGCGTCGCGGCATAGCCTTCGGCGATCATCGGCTTTTTCAAAAGATCATTCATCCAGCGCATCCTGCGTCTCCTGTCTCAGGGGAAGAACCCGCGCACCGGACGGCGGCGGACGATGAGCATCCCGCCTCGCGGCCGGCAAAAGGCGTGAGCAGAGCGGCTCGGCCGGGGCCTGCCCGCCGAGGCAGCGGCGCCCGGCAGGCGCAGCGCTTCGGCAAGGAACACGTCGTCCCGCCATCGTTCGGCGCCGGCGCCAGTCAAAACGCCAGGTTCGCCGTGCAGCCGCAGCGCCGCCATCCCAGCGGCGACAGAGGAACGCATACGCTACTGGTTACTTCATCAAAGTTAAACTAGACTTTTATTTATGCAATATCCGCTTTAACAATGTTTCTGCTCATCACATTGACTAACATTCAAGGTGACTCCGGGTTCCATCTATGGCTGCTCGGCAAAAGAGCGCGAAGGTCCGCCGGTGCGCGAAGCCCTTGCCCCGGCCCCTCGCCTCCTCTTACTGTCCCGCCGCGATGAGTGCCCGCATCCTCCTCGTCGAAGACGACCCCGCCCTACTGTCCGTCCTGCGCGCGGCCATCGCCTTCGGCGGCTTCAGCGAGGAATCGGCGGCAAGCGGCCGCGAGGCCATCGCCTTGTTCGAGCGTGAGCGCTTCGACGCCGTGCTGGTCGATCTCGGGCTGCCGGATCTCGACGGGACAGAGGTGCTTCTCTCGCTGCGGCGGCTCTCGGACGTGCCGATCATCGTCGTCTCCGGCCGCGGCGGCGAGCATGACAAGATCGCGCTGCTCGATCTCGGTGCGGACGACTATATCGCGAAGCCGTTCCTGCCCGGAGAATTGCTCGCCCGCATCCGCGCCGCGCTGCGCCGTCACCGGGCCTCGGGTGCACCCGGCACCCCGCGCGCCGAGGACGACCGCGACCCGATCCGGGCCGGCGCGCTCACCCTCGACCCCTTCCATCGGACGATCGGAATGGGCGCCGAGACGGCGTTGCTCACCGACGGAGAGTTCACCGTGCTGAAGGCGCTGATCCAGGCGGCGGGCACGTTCGTCGCCAAGGAGACCCTGCTCCGCGCGCTCTATTGCGACGAGGAGCCGCCGGCGGAGACGCGGATCGTCGAGGTCTACATCTCGAACATCCGGCGCAAGCTGCGCGGCCTTTGCGAGGACGAATTGATCCTCAACGCGCGCGGCCGCGGCTGGAAGCTCGAGCTGCCCGCCTGAACGAAGGCAGCGGCTGTCAGCTCTCGGCCGCCGCCAGCGCCTCGCCATAGGCGCCGAGCGTCCGGCCGGCGAGGTCTCCCGCCGCACCCGAGACGTCGCGGCGCAGGGCGTCACCGATCTCACGCATATAGTCGGCGGCTTCAGTCGCCGAGAGCACGCCCTTCGATACGAGCATCGCGAAGATCGCCGAGGCGGTGATCGACTGCACCTCGATGGCGGCGCGGACCGACTCCGGCAGCGCTGGCGCGCGCTCGGCGGACGAAGCAGTCGCCGCCGCGCCATTGGTCCTGGAGGAGGCCGACTGCCGGCCGAAAAGGAAGCTACTCATGATGTTACTCGCAGGACTTGAGGTGGTAAGTTCAACCCGCGAATAGCAACCCCGGACCGGCGGCGCCTGCCGCCACGTCGCGCCTCCGCACCGTCCGGTCGCATCGGCGCCTCGGCTGGAGCGCGATCGGCCGAGGTGGAAGCGCTCCGCTTCCGCCGATGGCATGAACCGCTCTTTATCCAGAGCGTGAGGCCAGGACTCGCCTCAGGCTGAATCCGTCCGAGGCCACCTTGGGCTAGGGTCCTTGCACCCAGCGGCCGTTTTCGTCCTGCTTCCAATAGCGCGGCTCGATCTCGCTGAGGCCGTTCAGCCGGCGCCACAGGCCGCGCGCCTCGTCGAGGCCGGCCTCGTCGAAGAAGTAGTAGATGCGCTCGAAGCCGAGCGCTTCCTCCCGCCAGACGCCGTCCGCCAGAGCGATGGCGCGCGCGCCGTTCGCGGCCGCCGGCTCCGAGGCCAGCAACACCGGCTGGGTGGCGGCGCGCTCGCGGCCATGCGGCAGGAAGCTGTCCTTCGCATAGGTCCAGAGCTGTTCGTCCAGGCGGCCGAGCATGTCCTCACCCGCCACCACCAGCACCCGCACTCCGCTGCCGAGCAGCTTTTCGCAGATGCTGGGCAGCACCCGTTCAAGCGGTGCGCGGGCGAGGTGGTAGAAGTTGACGATCACCTCTCGAAATTGTCGGCGATCAGGCGGTCCAGCAGGGCGACGCCGTATCCGGTCGCACCCTTGTCGTGGAGGTGGCCGGCCTTGTCGGACCAGACCGTCCCGGCGACGTCGAGATGCGCCCATTTCACGCCCGGTTCGACGAAGCGCTGGAGGAAGGTCGCGGCGGTGATCGAGCCGCCCTCGCGCGGGCCGACGTTCTTGATGTCGGCGATCGGCGAATCGATCAGCTTGTCGTAATTCTCGCCTACCGGCATCCGCCACAGCCGGTCGCCGGTCGCCTGCCCGGCGGCCTGGAGTTGCGCGGCGAGGCCGTCGTCGTTCGAGAAGAGGCCGGCATATTCATGACCGAGCGAGATGATCATCGCGCCGGTCAGGGTCGCGAGATCGACGAGCACGTCCGGCCGGATGTTGCGCTGCGCCCAGGTAATCGCGTCACAGAGGACCAGGCGCCCCTCGGCGTCGGTGTTGATCACCTCGATCGTCTGCCCCGACATCGAAGTCACGACGTCGCCCGGGCGCTGCGCCGTGCCGTCCGGCATGTTCTCGGCAAGCGCGCAGATGCCGACGACGTTGGCCTTCGCCTTGCGGCCGGCGATCGCCAGCATCGCGCCGGCGACGGCGCCGGCGCCGCCCATGTCCCATTTCATCGCCTCCATGCCGGCGGCCGGCTTGATCGAGATGCCGCCGGTATCGAAGGTGATGCCCTTGCCGACGAAGACCACGGGCTTGGCCGAGGCCGCGCCGCCGTTCCAGCGCATGACGAGCAGGCGCGACGGCTGCTGCGAGCCCTGTCCGACGCCGAGCAGGGCGAGCATGCCGAGCGCGCGCATCTGCTCCTCCTCCAGGACCTCGAACTCCACGCCGAGCGGCTCGAGACGGCTGCGGCAGCGCTCGACGAAGCTCACCGGGAAGATGATGTTGGCAGGCTCGGTCACCAGCTCGCGGGTGAACTCGACGCCGGCGAGCAGAGCCGACATCCGCTCCCAGGCGGCCTCTACCCCTTCCCCGGCGCCGACGATCACCACTTCCTCGAGGGTCGGCTTCTGCTTGCGGGGCAGCTTGGTGCGATAGACGTCGTAGCGCCATGCCCGGGCGGACGCGCCATAAGCGAGCCGCGCCGCTGCCGCCGCATCGATGCCGAGGCCGGAAAGATCGACGACCAGCCGCGTCTCGCCCGAGGCGAGCAGGCGCGCGGTGAGCGCGCCGCCCACCTTCTCGAACAGGGCATCGTCGCTGCGGCTCCCGCCGAGCCCGACGAGCAGCAGCCGGCGTGCGCCGCCATTGTCCTCGACGAACAGCTCGGCCACGCTCGCGGCCTCGCGCTCGAAGCGCTGCGCCTGTGCCGCGCCCGCGGCCAGGGCCCGCGCACCATCTCCCAGCCCGCTCAGCCGATCGGCGAGCATGTCCTCGCTCCACAGGGGAATGGCGAGAGTGTAGGAGCCGGTGGGGCGCTGAGCGGCGAAGCTGATCTTCAAGGGTGGACTCCTCAAGGCGACAGGGGTGCCGTCCCTCTAGAGCCTGATCGCGCGACGGGGAAGCGCTTCCGGCGCGCCCGGTGGGCATTGCAGCGCGGCCGAAGCGCGCGCCGCCAGGATCGGGGTCGATGCGGCGCCGCCACGCTCGTGCCGCACAAGGACGACCTTGCCCGCGCGGCATTGCGGCGCGGCGCGTCCGATGCAATAGGCTCGGCCTCGCCTTGTGACGCCGCGGGGAACGTGAAGAAAGCCAGCCTAACCTGCCTGACGGCCCTGCCGCTCCTGCTGTGTGCTCCCGTAGCGGCGCAGGCGCAGGACGATGCGCCGCCGGCTGCGCCCGCCGCCGCCGACGAGACCACGCAGAGCGCGACGGGGACTGCCGCCGGGGCAACCGAGTCGCGCGACGTGGCGTTCAGCGCGGACGAGCTCGCCTACGACAGCGACAACGAGACGGTCACCGCGCGCGGCGACGTGCGGATGAACAGCGAAGGCAACAATCTTCGCGCCGATCGGATCGTCTGGACCCGCAAGACGGACGAGATCCGGGCGGAAGGCAACGTCCGGCTGGTCACGCCGGAAGGCGACGTCGCTTATGGCGACAGCGTCCTTCTTTCCGACAGCATGCGCGATGCCGTCGCCCAGAACCTGCTGCTCGTGCTCGAAGGCGGCGGCCGCCTGGCGGCGGAGCGCGCCGAGCGCAAGAACGGTTTCACCACGCTGTACCGGGCGGCCTACACGCCGTGCGCCGTTACCCATCCCAATGGCTGTCCGAAGAACCCGACCTGGCAGATCACTGCGGTAAAGGTCGTGCACGACCCATTCCGCAACAGGATCCGCTATGAAGGCGCGGCGGTGAACCTGTTCGGAGCGCGGATCATCGCCCTCCCCTGGCTCTCGCATCCGGACGGAAGCGAAGGCGGCGGCAGCGGCCTGCTGGTGCCGGAGCTCAGGATCAGCCAGTCGAACGGCGTCGAGCTCTCCGCGCCTTATTATTTCAAGCTCGCACCGGACAAGGACGCGACGCTCACGCCGCACATCTACACGGATGTGCTGCCGATGCTGGAAGGCCGGTACCGGCAGCTGACCAGCCGTGGCGCCTTCCAGATCGGCGGCTACATTACCCATGGCTCCCGAATCCCGCTCGACGATCTGTCGCGCACCGATCGCGACGAGGGGATCCGCGCGTATATCGAGGGCAACGGCCGCTTCCAGCTCGATCCCAAGTGGAGCGTGACCGCGTCGGGTCGCTACGTGACCGACCGGACCTTCCTGCGCCGCTACGACATCTCGCGCGACACCAGGCTCCGCTCGATGGTCGATGCCGAGCGGATCACCCACGACAGCTATGTCTCGATCGCGGGCTGGGCGTTCCAGGGCCTCCGGATCAGCGACGTCGCGGGGTCGCAGCCGATCGTCCTGCCGGCGATCGACGCGCGCTTCCGGCTCGATGATCCGATCTGGGACGGCAAGATCGAGCTGCAGGCGAACAGCCTCGCGGTCCTGCGCACCGAGGGGCAGGACACGCAGCGCGCCTTCGCCTCCGCGCGCTGGGAACGGCGCAGCATCACCTCGCTCGGCCAGGAGCTGGTGCTCACCGGCTATGCGCGCGGCGATCTCTACCACACCAGCGACACCGCGCTGACCGGCAACCCGCTCTATCGCGGCGAGCCCGGGTGGCACGGACGCGGCATCGCCGCGGCAGCCGCCGAATTGCGCTGGCCGCTGATCGGCAGCTTCATGGGCGGCACCCAGCGCCTCACTCCCCGGATCCAGGTCGTTGCCTCGCCGCCGACCAACAATCTGGAAATTCCGAACGAGGATGCGCGCGCGGTCGATCTCGAGGATTCGAACCTGTTCGCGCTCAACCGTTTCCCGGGCTACGACCGCTGGGAAGACGGGGCGCGGGTCACCTACGGCGTGGACTGGGGGTTCGACCTTCCGGGCGTCACCGCGCGCACGACGATCGGCCAGAGCTATCGGCTGAGCGAGAAGGAAACCATCCTGCCGCCCGGCACCGGCCTTTCGGACCGCTTCTCCGACTATGTCGGACGGACCACGGTGAAGGTCGGCCACAAGCTCAGCTTCGTCCACCGTTTCCGCCTCGACAAGGACGACCTCGAGCTTCGCCGCAACGAGATCGACGCCGTGGTCGGCGGCCACCAGACCTATGCCACGATCGGCTATCTGCGGCTCAATCGCGACATCGATCCGGCGTTCGAGGATCTGCGCGACCGCGAGGAGATCCGGCTCGGCGGCCGGATCAAGTTCGCGCGCTACTGGTCGCTGTTCGGCTCGACGATCATCGATCTCACCGACAGCGAGGAGGACCCGGCGTCCGGAGCCGACGGCTACGAGCCCGTCCGCCACCGGATCGGGCTCAGCTACGACGACGATTGCATCGAAATTGGCGTGACGTGGCGGCGCGATTATGACACCACCGGGGACTTCCGGCGCGGGAACACATTCCTGTTCCGGGTGGCGCTGAAGAATCTGGGCCGCTAAGCTGGGGTTCAGCAAGGGCAAGGCATTGTTAGTGCCTGCTTTCATTGGAGGATTGATGAAGCTCGGGACTTTTCACAGGGCGGCGTTGACGCTCGCCGGCACGATGGCCGCAGCCGCCGCGCTGGCCCAGGGAGGCGCCCCTTCGGCCGGCGTCCAGACCGGTCTCGACATTCCGCAAGACGCCCGCTTCCTGGCCAAGGAGGATCCGTCGGTCCGCAAGGCGACCGCGATCGTCAACGGCACCGTGATCACCGGCACCGACATCGATCACCGCATGGCTCTCATTCGGATCGCCAACAACAACGAGATTCCCCCCGAGGAAGAGGCGCGACTGCGCGCCCAGGTGCTGCGCAACCTCGTCGACGAGACCCTGCAGATCCAGGCCGCCGAAGCCCAGGACATGAAGGTCGAGCAGAAGGACGTCGACGCCTATTTCGCGCGCTACGCCCAGCAGTTCCGCCAGACCCCGCAGCAATTCGCCGCCTTCCTTCGCAGCAGCGGATCGTCGGACACGTCGGTGAAGCGCCAGATCCAGGGCGAGCTCGCCTGGCAGCGCCTGCAGCGCAACAAGATCGAGCCGTTCGTCAACGTCGCCGAGGAAGAGGTCCAGGCCGTCATCGAGCGGCTCAACGCGTCGCGCGGCGCCCAGGAGTACAAGGTCTCCGAGATCTTCCTGTCGGCCACGCCGGAGACCGCCGCGGAGGCGCGCGCCAACGCGATGCGCATCATCGAGCAGCTGCGCCAGGGCGCCTCGTTCCGCGCCTATGCCCGGCAATTCTCGGAAGCGTCGACCGCCGCGGTCGGCGGAGATCTCGACTGGGTCCGGCCGGAGCAGCTGCCCGAGCCGATTGCCGCGAACCTCAAGCAGATGCCGGTCGGCACGATCAGCGAGCCGATCGCCATCCCCGGCGGATTCTCGATCATCTATGTCGAGGACAGCCGCCAGTTCCTCACCTCCGATCCGCGCGACGCCGTGCTCAGCCTGAAGCAGATGACGCTTCGCTTCGCTGAGGGGACGCCGCGCTCCCAGATCGAGGAGAAGGTGCAGAGCCTCGTGCGCACCAGCCGCTCGATGGGCGGCTGCGGCGGGGCGGAAGCGGCGGCGACGTCGATCGGCGCCGAAGTCGTCACCAACGACCAGGTGCCGGTGCGCACCCTGCCGGCGCAGATGCAGCAGAGCCTGCTCAACCTCTCGATCGGCGAAGCCACCCCGCCGTTCGGCGCCGTCAATGACCGGATCAGCGTTCTCGTGCTGTGCGGCCGCGACGATCCCGCACCGACGCGCGAAGTCTCGTTCGACGATGTCTATGCGCGCCTCACCGAGTCGCGCGTGAACCTGCGGGCGATGCGCTACCTGCGCGACCTGCGGCGTGATGCGGTGGTCGACTATCGCTGACGCGGCGGCTCCGTTGAGCACACCGCTCGCCGTAGCGCTCGGCGATCCCGCCGGCATCGGTCCGGAAATAACGGCCAAGGCCTGGGAGAGGCGTGAGGCGGAAGGCCTCGCGCCCTTCTTCGCCGTCGGCTCGCCGGAGGCGTTGCGGGCGGTGTGGAGCGGACCGGTCGCCGTCGTTTCCGGCCCCGACGAGGCTGCCGCCTGCTTCGATCGGGCGCTTCCGCTGATCCGGGTCGAGGGCGCGGCCGACAGCGCCCCCGGCAGGCCGACGCTCGACGGCGCCCGCAACTCCCTCGACGCGCTCGAGATCGCCGTCGGCCTCACCCGCTCGGGCGCGGCCTCGGCCGTGATCACCGGACCCGTGTCGAAGGCGCAGCTCTACGCGATCGGTTTCGTCCACCCAGGCCAGACCGAGTTCGTCGCCGAGCGGTGCGGCATCGCCAGCGGCATGGTCGCGATGATGCTTGCCGGTCCGACCTTGCGTACGGTGCCGGTCACCACCCACATCGCGCTCAGGGACGTTCCCGAGGTCCTCACGACCGAGCTGATCGCGACGCGCGGCCGCACCACCATCCGCGGCCTGCGCCGCCAGTTCGGGATCGAGCGGCCGCGGATCGCCGTTGCCGGGCTCAACCCCCATGCCGGCGAGAACGGCGCCCTCGGCCGCGAGGAGATCGACATCGTCATTCCCGCGATCGAGCGGCTGCGCGAGGAGGAAGATGCCGAGATCATAGGGCCGCTCGCGGCCGACACGATGTTCCATCCGCGCATGCGCGCGACCTACGATGCCGCTTTGTGCCTCTACCACGATCAGGCCCTCGTCCCGTTGAAGACCCTTCACTTCGACGAGGGCGTCAACATCACCCTCGGTCTGCCGATCGTGCGGACCTCGCCGGATCACGGCACCGCCTTCGCGATCGCCGGCCAGGACAAGGCCGAACCGGGCGCGATGATTGCAGCATTGTCGATGGCCGCGGACTGCGCACGGCGTATCGGCCAGGCGTGACGTGCCGCTCCAGGATCTCCCACCGCTTCGCGAGGTCATCGCGCGTCACGGGCTGAGCGCGTCCAAGGCGCTCGGCCAGAACTTCCTGCTCGACGAGCAATTGCTCGATCGGATCGCCCGCGTCCCCGGTCGCCTCGAAGGGCGCCGCGCCTATGAGGTCGGCCCGGGGCCGGGCGGGCTGACCCGAGCCCTGTTGCGCGCCGGCGCCGACGTGGTCGCGGTGGAGCGGGACCGGCGCTGCCTTCCCGCGCTGGCAGAGGTCAACGAGGCGTCGGGCGGGCGTTTGCGGGTGATCGAAGGCGATGCTCTGGCGGTCGACGAGGCCGCCGAAGCGGGCGTGGGCGCGCATATTGTCGCCAATCTACCCTACAATGTCGGCACGCCGTTGCTCGTCCGCTGGCTCGGCGGCGAGGCGTGGCCGCCCTTCTGGGCGTCGCTGACCCTGATGTTCCAGCTCGAGGTCGCGGAGCGGATCGCGGCGCGCCCCGGCAGCGCGGCCTACGGCCGGCTGGCCGTCCTCGCCCAGTGGCGGAGCGAGGCGAAGCTCGCCATGAAGGTCCATCGCTCGGCCTTCGTGCCACCGCCCAAGGTGATGTCCGCCGTGGTCCACATCGTGCCCAAGGCCGCTCCCGAGGGTGTCCGCCCAGCGACGCTGGAAGCGCTCACCGCCGCCGCGTTCGGCCAGCGCCGCAAGATGCTGCGTCAGAGCCTCAAGAGCCTGCATGGCGCTCTGGAGGCGCTGGAGCACGTCGGCATCGACGCGCAACGCCGGGCCGAGACGCTGAGCGTCGACGAGTTCGTGGCGGTGGCGCGGGAGATGGGAAGACAATCCTCCCCCTCGGGGGAGGAATGAAGGTCAGGGCTTCGCCGTCGGGGTCGGCGCCTGGGCGGTCAGCACTTCGGGCGGCGGACCCTTGGCGATGACCGACGCGAGCGTCGTGGCCTGCGCGCAGGGATTGGCGCAGACGCTCTTCAGCCGCTCCAGATTCTGCTTGGCCCGCTCGACCGCGCCACGCTGGACGAGCGCCTCGCCCTGCCCCGCGAGCGCATTGACGTCGTTCGGCTCGAGCTTCAGCGCCTCGTCGTAGAAGCGCACGGCCTTGCCAGGCAGCTTCTGGCTCTGGGCGACGCGGGCGAGGCCGATATAGGCCTGGCGGTTGCGCGGATCGACCGCGAGCGCGCTCTCCAGCAGGTCGATCGCTTCCTGATAGCGGGCGCCGGAATGGAGTGTACGCGCCTGCTCGGTCAGCGCGACCGAACGCGGATTGATCTGGTCGTCCGGCTTCTGGCCATGGCCGGCGCTCGCCATCGTCGCAAGAGCGATCGCTGCCGAGAGGGCGATTGGGGTGATGCGCATCAGAGTCTCCATAAGCCGGCCACGAGGAGGCTTAGCATGGCGCCCGCCACCGCGCGACGAAAAAGCCGTCGGTTCCGTCATGGGCCGGACCGAGAATTCGCCCGCTCCCCGCAACCTGGCCCGCCGTCATAGGGAGGGTCTCCGGAACCAGCCATGAACGCGCGGAAAATTGCTCGGCCTGGCCGCGCCCTTCCTCGGCGAGAAGCGAGCAAACCGCATAGACGAGCGTGCCGCCCGGCCGGACGAGCTCGGCGGCGAGATCCATCAGATGCGCCTGCAGCGTCACCAGGCGGGCGAGCCGCTCGGGAGTCAGGCGCCAGCGCGTCTCGGGGTTGCGGCGCCATGTGCCGGTTCCGGAGCAGGGCGCATCGACCAGCACCACGTCCGCGGAGCCGCGAAGGTCGGCCAGTGCCTCCCGCTCGCGCCCGCCGTCGAGCAGCCGTGGCTCGACGATCGTGACGCCGGCCCGCGCCAGGCGCGGCGGCATGCGGGAGAGGCGTGCGCGGTCGGTGTCGCAGGCGATCAGACGGCCCTGGTTCGCCATCTCGGCGGCGAGTGCCAGCGTCTTGCCACCGGCCCCGGCGCACAGATCGAGGACCAGCTGGCCGGGCGCGGCCTCGCAGGCGAGGGAGAGCAACTGGCTGCCCTCGTCCTGGACCTCGACAAGTCCGGTGGCCCAGGCATCGCTCTCCTCGACACGCCAGCCCTCCGGAAGTCGCAGCCCGATCGGCGACAGCGGCGCAGGCTGGGCATCGGGAAGCGCGGCGCCCGCCTGCTCGCGATCCCCTTTCAGACGATTGACGCGGAGATCGAGCGGGGCCCGCGCGAGCAACGCGGCGATCGCATCGCCGTCGAGCAACGGATCGAACCGCCCGTCGAGCCATTGCGGCGCGACGGCGGCAGGTGACGCCGCCTCCCCTTCCTGGCGCGGCGACGGTCCGTGGGCCGACCCGTCGAACAAGGCGGCGAGATCGGGATCGTCGCCGGCGAGCCCCAACATCGCGGCGCGTCCCGATGCAGGAGGCGTGCCCGAACGGCGGATGGCGCGATAGACGAGCTCGCGCACCGCACGCCGGTCCTTCGATCCGGCATAACGGCGGGTCTTGAACCAGCGGCCGATCAGCGTGTCGGCGGCGGGCCCGGCGGTGCGCGCCGCGACGATGATCTCGTCGAGCAGCTCGATTGCCGCCTGGACGCGCGCAGCGGGAGTCATGCGGCCGCTCCCGGTTCAGCCGCGCGTCGGATAGTTCGGCGCCTCGCGGGTGATCGACACGTCGTGGACGTGGCTCTCGCGCAGCCCGGCGTTGGTGATGCGGACGAACTCGGCCCGCTCGCGCAGCGTCGCCAGCGTCTCCGAGCCGGTATAGCCCATCGCCGCCTTCACCCCGCCGACCAGCTGGTGGATGACCTCGCGGGCCGGGCCCTTGTAGGCGACCTGCCCTTCGATGCCCTCCGGCACCAGCTTGAGCTGGTCCTTGATGTCCTGCTGGAAGTAGCGGTCGGCCGAGCCGCGCGCCATCGCCCCGACCGACCCCATGCCGCGGTACGATTTGAAGGCGCGGCCCTGATAGAGGAAGGTCTCGCCCGGCGCTTCCTCGGTGCCGGCGAGCAGGGATCCGACCATGACCGCCGACGCCCCCGCGGCGAGCGCCTTGGCGATGTCGCCGCTGGTGCGAAGGCCGCCGTCGCCGATGATCGGCGTGTCGCTCTTCGCCGCCTCCTCCGCAGCATCCATGATCGCGGTCAGCTGGGGGACGCCGACTCCGGCGACGATCCGGGTCGTGCAGATCGAGCCTGGCCCGATGCCGACCTTCACCGCATCGGCGCCGGCGCCGATCAGCGCGCGGGTCGCCTCCGCCGTCGCGACATTGCCGGCCACGACCTGGACATGGTTGGAGAGCTTCTTGACCCGCTCGACCGCGGCGGCGACGTCGCGATTGTGGCCGTGCGCCGTGTCGATGACGATGAGATCGCACTCGGCGTCGATCAGTGCGGCGGTGCGCTCGAAGCCCTTCTCTCCGACCGTGGTCGCGGCGGCGACGCGCAGGCGGCCGGAGGCATCCTTGGTCGCCTCCGGATAGGTGACCGCTTTCTCCATGTCCTTCACGGTGATCAGGCCGACGCAGCGGCGATCCTGGTCCACCACCAGCAGCTTCTCGATCCGGTTCTGGTGGAGCTGGCGCTTGGCCTCGTCCTGGCTGACGCCCGGGGCGACGGTGACCAGATTGTCACGGGTCATCAGCTCGGAGACCGGCTGTTTCGGGTTTTCCGCGAAACGCACGTCGCGGTTGGTGAGGATACCGCAAAGTCGCCCGCTCTCGTCCGTGACCGGGATGCCCGAGATGCGGTGACGCTCCATCAGCTCGAGCGCGTCGGCAAGCGTCTGATCGGCCGTCATCGTGATCGGGTTGACCACCATGCCGCTCTCGAAGCGCTTGACCGCGCGCACCGCGGCGGCCTGCTCGTCCACGGTCATGTTGCGATGCAGGACGCCGAGGCCGCCGAGCTGTGCCATCACGATCGCCATGTCCGCCTCGGTGACCGTGTCCATCGCCGCGGAGAGGATCGGGATGTTGAGCGCGATGTCGCGGGTCACCCGCGTGCGCGTGTCGGCCTGGCTGGGAAGGACGCTCGACTCGGCCGGCTGCAGGAGCACGTCGTCGAAGGTAAGTCCCAGGCGGATGTTCATGAAAGCCTCGTCGAAAGAAGGGGTTGCGCGGGCGAACGACGGTTGGAGCCGATCGCGGCGACGGCCTGCGCGCGCGCGGCTCGCGCCGCTGCGGGCGAGCGGGCGATGGAGATGCGGGCGAGTCCGGGGGCCATCCCGCCGCTTAGAGCAGCGTTCGGGACGCTTCAACCCTGCCGAAGGCGGCGTTGCCGGCGAGGCGATCAGCCTTCCGCGCGGGCGCGGGCGAGCAGCCAGCGCGCCTGCTCGACGTGCATGCTCTCGATCATCCGTCCCTCGAACCGCTCCGCGCCGCCTGTCGCCGCGGCGATCAGCCGGCGCGCCGTGTCGAGCTCGTCGGGCGAAGGGCCGAACAGCCGGTTCGCCGCCTCGATCTGGTTCGGGTGGATCAGGGTCTTGCCATCGAAGCCGAAGGCCCTGCCCTCGCGGCATTCGGCGGCGAGTCCGTCCTGATCCTCGAGCCGGTTGTAGACTCCGTCGAAGGCGGCGACGCCGGCCGCACGGGCGGCGAGCACGACCGCCTGCAGCGCGTGGAGAAGACCGGCCCGTCCGGCGCCCGGCGGAATGCCGAGGTCCGCCGCGAGATCGTTGGTGCCGGCGATGAGGCCCGCGGTGTGCGGCGCGATGCGGTGCGCGTCGAGCACCCCCGCCGCCGTCTCGATCATCGCCAGGACGGGCTTGGCGGAGCGGCCGGTGATCGCCGCGACCTCGCCGGCGCTGTCCACCTTGGGCACGATCATCACGTCGGCGGCGCTCGCCGAGACTGCGGCGATGTCCTCGTCGTGCCACGGATCCCCGATCTTGTTGACGCGGATGGCGACAGGCCGGCCGCCGAAGCCGTCGGCGGCCGCCGCCACGGCCGCAGCGCGCGCCGAAGCCTTGTCCGCCGGTTTCACGGCGTCCTCGAGATCGAGGAAGATCATGTCGGCGGCGAGCCCTCGCGCCTTCTCGATGGCCCGCGGATTCGAGGCGGGCAGGAACAGCAGGGAGCGGCAGAGGCGGAGATCGGCGGCCATCGTCTCTCGATTTCGCTTGGAAGGCCGCCCGTCTGCCGACATTATGCCTCCAGACGCAAGGGGGAGAGCAGCGCCGTGCTAGAATTCATCATCGCCCTGTTGGTGGTGCTCGTCATCCTGTTCCTGATGTCGGGCATCAAGATCGTCCGCCAGGGGTATCACTACACGATCGAGCATTTCGGACGGTTCACCACCGTCGCCCACCCGGGCTTCAATTTCTACATGCCCTTCTTCTACCGGGTCGGGCGCCGGGTGAACATGATGGAGCAGGTGCTCGACATCCCGGGTCAGGAGATCATCACCAAGGACAATGCCATGGTCTCGACCGACGGCGTCGTCTTCTTCCAGGTGCTCGACGCCGCCAAGGCGGCCTATGAAGTCTCCGATCTCTACGTCGCGATCATGCAGCTGACGACGACGAACCTGCGCACCGTGATGGGGTCGATGGACCTCGACGAGACTTTGTCGAAGCGCGACGAGATCAACGCCCGCCTGCTCTCCGTGGTCGACCAGGCGACCGAGAGCTGGGGCGTCAAGATCACCCGGGTCGAGATCAAGGACATCCGCCCGCCGGCCGACATCGTCAACGCGATGGGCCGGCAGATGAAGGCCGAGCGCGAGAAGCGCGCCGTCATTCTCGAGGCGGAAGGCTCGCGCGCCTCCGCGATCCTCAGGGCCGAGGGCGAGAAGCAGTCGCAGATCCTCGAGGCCGAGGGCCGCCGCGAATCTGCTTTCCGCGACGCCGAAGCCCGCGAGCGCGCCGCGGAGGCGGAGGCCAAGGCGACCCAGCTCGTCTCCGACGCGATCGCCGGCGGCAACACGCAGGCGATCAACTATTTCATCGCGCAGAAATATGTCGAGGCGGTGGGCCAGTTCGCCACCTCGCCCAACGCCAAGACGATCCTGTTCCCGGTCGAGGCGACCCAGCTGATCGGCACCCTCGGCGGCATCGGCGAGCTCGCCCGCGAAGCGCTGGGCCGCGGCGACGAGGCGGCGCCGGCGACGATCACGGCGCGGCCGCGCAGTCCATTCGAGGGACCGGGAGGCGCCGGCCGGTGAGCGGCATGGAACCGCAGTGGCTCTGGCTGCTCGCCGCCGTGGTGCTCGGCATCGCCGAGCTCCTCGTGCCGGGCGTCTTTCTGATCTTTCTCGCGTCGGCGGCCGCACTCACCGGCCTCGCCACCCTGATGTTCGGCCTGCCCGCGGCCGCGCAGCTGCTGCTCTTCGCCTTGCTCTCGGTCGCCACCGTCTACGCCGGCCGGCGCTGGTATGTGCGCAATCCCCTGCCGAGCAGCGACCCCTTGCTCAACGATCGCGCCGCGCGCCTCCGGGGCGAGACCCTGGTCGTCGTCGAAGCGATCGAGAACGGGCGCGGCCGGGTCCGCGTCGGAGACAGCGTCTGGGCCTGCCGGGGCCCGGATTGCGCGATCGGCAGCCGCGTGCGCGTGGTCGGGGCCGATGGGTCCTGCCTCAAGGTCACCCTCGCCGAACCGATCGCCATCGAACCTCCAGCCACCGGGGAACATCCGTGAAGCGTCCGCTCCTGATCCTCTGCCTGCCGCTCGCCGCCTGCGCCGCCACCACCGCCTCGCAAAGCGCCGCGCCGGTTGCGCCGAGTCTCACCGCCGAGCAGATCGTCGCCGCGCGCCACGCCTCTTTCATGCTGTCGGCCGCCACGTTCGGCGGGATGCGGGCGACGGTGGAGCAAGGCGGCGACGTGAAGCCCCTCGCCTTCGGCGCGCGCGGCCTCGCCGCCTGGGCCCAGACCCTGCCGACCATGTTCCCACAGGGCACGCAGCTCCCGTCGAGCCACGCAAAGCCCGCGGTTTGGCAGAACCGCGCCGATTTCGAGGCGAAGGCGGCGGCGTTCCAGGCCGCGACCGCGTCGCTCGTCCAGGCCGCTCAGGCCGGGGACGCGGCCGCCTTCAAGTCGGCCTATGGCGCCACCGGCGCGGCCTGCAAGGCGTGCCACGACCTCTACCGCCTGGAGGACCATCACTGAGGGCGGGCCGCGTCGGCTTCGGAAGACGCGCGGCCCGCCAGCACCTAGAGTATCCGTTTTGGTCAAGCGATAGTCGGGGTCCATTTTCGTTCATCGCGCAACAGAGCATTGGCGAGGATGATCAGCTTTCGCATGATGGCCGTGATCGCAATTTTGGCGGGCTTTCCTGCCTTGGTAAGCGCCTGGTATTTGGCTTTCAGGGGTGGGTTGAAGCGCAAGGCGACGAGGGCTGGCATGTAGAGCGCCTGGCGGAGGTGGGCGCGCCCTCCGCGGATTGAGCTTCTGCCGCGCCAGGCGCCGGACTGGCGGGTGACGGGCGCGAGGCCGGCGAGGCTGGCGGCCTGTTTCGGCTCGAGCTGTCCGAGCTCTGGCATGTCCGCGAGGATGGCTATGGCGGTCGTTTCGCCGATACCGGGAATACTGCTCAGGATTGCGAGCCGATGGGCGAGGCCGGTCTCGCGTGCGATCAGCTGCCTGCACTGCCGGTCGATGGCTGCGACCTGACGCTCGATTTGGTTGAGCCGCTGCGCGGCCTGGTGTTTGAGGAGCGCGATCTGTTGGCTTTTGGCGCGATTGAGAGAGGCGGTACGGTCGCGCATCAGTCCTCTGCGGGCGGCGACCAGTTCCGTCAGCTCGTCGAGAATGGCGCCTTTGGGTACATGCGCGGCAGGCCTGAGCACCGCTCCGAAGCGGGCGAGCATGGCGGCATCGACGCGATCCGTCTTTGCTATTTGACCTGTTGCCTCAGCGAAGCGGCGCGCCTGCCTCGGATTGACCTTGGCATAGGGCAGACCGCTCCGGACGAGCGTACGTTCAAACAGGCGATGATAGGGCCCGGTGGGCTCGAAGACGACCAGGTCGATCGAGACACGATCGAGCCAAGCCAACAGCTGTGCGTGGCCTGCCGCGATATTCGCGACATGCAAGGTGCTGCCGCCGGGATTGAGGCACACGTCGAGATGGTCTTTGGAGATGTCGACGCCGAGGACCTGTGGTAGGCTCTTGCTCATCTTTTCCTCCCCTCTGCTTGTCATCCGAGGCGGCACCTCGGGTATCCGTTCAGGGCTCAAGGAAAAGAAAGGGGTGATCAAACTCTAGCTCGGTCCGCGACGACCAGCGCGATCTCGATCCGACCCCTTCCGCCGTTGGTGGGTACAGCCGCCAACGGCGGTCCGTTTTGCCACGAACGGGCAGACTCTCATAAGACAAGCGCGATCGGCTGA